>JACPWG010000100.1 GCA_016197205.1 Planctomycetota bacterium | reverse complement strand
ACGATCGGGACGCTGGACGGAGCGAACATCGAGATCAGGGACGAGGTGGGGGCCGAGAATATTTTTATTTTCGGGCTGACGGCGGAGGAGGTGGAGGCGCGGCGGCGGCCGGGCGGGTACAGCCCGCGCGCGGTGCTGGACGCGGACGCGGAGCTGCGGGAGGCCCTCGAACTGCTCTTCTCGGGGCGGTTCAACGAGAAGGAGCCGGGGCTCTTCGACCCGATCCGGGAGGCGCTCTTGGAGCGGGGGGACTACTTCCTGCACTTGGCGGACCTGCGGGCGTACGTGGACTGCCACGGGCGGCTGGCGGAGCTGTACCGGGACGCGGACGCCTGGAACCGGAAGGCGATCCTGAACGTGGCGCGGGTGGGGAAATTCTCAAGCGACCGCACGATCCAGGAGTACGCGCGGGAGATCTGGGACGTGCGGCCGACGCCGGTGAGCCTGAGCGACAAGCGGACGGACACGATCGTGCAGGCGCGGATGGCGCGCGAGGGCGGGGCGGGGACGGGGTAGGGACGGGGTGGCGGGCTCGCAAGCCTTCGGGTTCGAATGCGTTGTGCGCTTGCTCTGGTCCACTAGTTTCAGGAAATCGCGAGTCGCCCGGCGGGGGGTGCGGAACCGCTGGATTTCTGCTCCGGAGCTTGACCTGCCGCGATTTTGGGTTATCATGAACCGGGGGGCTTGCCGATGGGCGCTCACCGCCACGTCCGCCCGCCCGACTCTCCGGCTGAGCCACTCACCGGTGAAGCCTCGATCGGCCGGATGCTCGGGTGGTCGGCCGGTGTCCCAAGGCGCTCCGCTTGACGCTTGCTCGGAGAATCCTAAGCATGCCCGAACTGAAGAACCCGATCCGGCAGGCCTATAACCGATGCAAGGTCGAGGAACCTCTGGAAGTCGGCGACGATCGCTATGTGGACGTGGACAGCCTCCGGGTTCGGGGGGACGACAAGAGCTGCAATGATTTTCTTCTGGCCCGGATCCTCACCAGCGATACCGCGACTCACCAGATATACTCCGGTTTTCGAGGCAGCGGAAAATCGACTGAGTTGAAGCGCCTCGCCCGCAGTCTGGAGGGGGCCGGCCACAGCGTCATCTTCGTGGATACCGAGGACTACCTCAACCTGCGAGTCCCTGCCCGCGTCGAAGACCTGTTGATAACGATCGCCGCCGGCATGGATCGCTTCCTCGGAGGTTCCGCGCCCAACGCCGCCGTTCCCTTCCAGGGCTTCTGGTCACGGCTCTTCGAGTTTGCAAAGTCGCGCATCAGCGTCGAAAACATGAAGTTGACCGCAATCCCCGGCGTCGCCGAATTCGAGTTGGGCTTCAAGAAAGACGTCAACTTCAAAAAGAGACTGTACGACGCACTCGAGAGTCGAGCTCCGGAAATGGTGCGACTCTGTCACGACTTCGTGGATGAGGCAGTCAGCCTCCTCGCGAAGCGCAAGCCGGATTCTCCCGGCGCCGTGATCATTTTGGACAGCTTCGAGAAGCTGCGTGGGACGGATCCGAAGAGCGCCGAGGAGGTGCGTCAGAGCGTCGAAACCGTTTTCATTCGGGATCGAAAGCACTTGGATCTACCCTGCCATGCCATCTTCACCGTTCCTCCGTGGCTGGCTTTCATGGAAGCGGGAGCGGAAGCCGGCGCCGGCACGCAGGGCGGGCGCCTGCACATCCTGCCGATGTGCAAGGTCTTCGACCCCGTACAGAAGGAGCCTCATGAGGCTGGAATCCAGGCGATGATGGAAATCCTCCGGCGCCGGATACCCCTGAACGAACTCTTTGCGGATCCCAACCTCCTCAGGCCGCTTGCGGAGGCCAGCGGCGGCTATCCGCGAGACCTCCTGAGGATGGCGCGCGAGATCCTCCTCCGGGCGATCATGGACGGGGCCTCCCTTCCGATTCCTGTGGCAACCACTCAAAAGTTCCTCGACAGAGTCCTGGGCGACTTCACCGAGAGCTACGAGAACTCGCTGGTCGATGAGGACCTAGACCTGCTCGCGGAAGTCGGGGAGAGTCGCTCGGTGGTCAACCACACGCGGACCCAGTTGCAGCGGCTCGCGGAACTCTTCGATCATCACTTTGTTCTCTCGTATCGCAACGGCGGGATGTGGTTTGACCTTCATCCTCTCGTCCGCCGAACGCGTAAGATGAGCCGCTTACTCCGAGATCGCGATGCTCAGCGACGAAAGGTCGTCCCGGGTGCGTGATCCGCTCGCACTCGGGCTGGAGGGAGAGGAGCAGTTCGACCGCCTGCGGGCGGCCCTCGAACTCGGGGACGGCTTCGAGCTGTTTTTCCTCGCCGCCGACTCGGCTTACGTCCTCGACGAGTTGGAGCGCCGTCTGGAAGGCGGCTCGGTTCCCGGCCTGGCGGTTGTGCCGCGGCACCATGACACGGCCGAACAGCTCTCGCGACTGGCGGAAGACCTGCTCGGGCAGCCCCCTTCCGGCAGTAGTAGAAGCGCGATCTGGGTCTGTGGGCGTGGCTCCTCCGACGAGCAGCGCGCGAGTTGGGCGTTCGGCCTCGGCCGCCTCAACGAACACCGCAACAGCCTGATCCGACAGTGCCCTCACGCCATTCTCATGGCCGGTCCCGCCTGGCTGCCGAAGCTCGCTCACGACGTGGCCCCGGACCTGTGGTCCGTGCGGGCGAGCGTGTTCCTCTTTCCCGACCCGCCGCCGGAAGCGAACCGGACACTCTCTCTCAGGCCCGAACTCCCCGAGCCTTGGCTCCCGGTGGCCCACGAGCTTAGAGACGGTGACGAATATGCAGACCTCGCCGCCGCGCTAGCAGCCAGCCCCCGACCTTCCGAGAAAGCGGCACGAGGGCGGCTGCTGGTGAAAGCCGCGGCGGCTTGGCACATGAGGGGGGAGTCGGATCGAGCGTCCGTGGCCCTGAGAGCTGCCTTGGCAATCTGGGAGGAATTGCAGGACGACCGGTCGCGCGCCTTGACTCAGAGGCGAATTGCGGACATTCTGGAGTTGCGAGGGGAGATCGACGAGGCATTACGGATCCGAAGGGAGGAGGAGCTTCCGGTCTTCGAGAGGCTGGGCGATGTGGGGGCGCGCGCGGTCACGCTGGGGCGCATCGCCCGGATCCAGGTCGTCCGCGGCCATGTGGACGAGGCGCTGAAGCTGCACCAAGAGATGCTGCGTGTCTTCGAGGCCCTTGGCGACGCACGCTCGCGCGCGGTCACTCTGGGGGACATCGCCCGGATCCTGCTCGCTCGCGGCCATGTGGACGAGGCGCTGAAGCTGCACGAGGAGATGCTGCGTGTATTCGATGCCCTCGGCGACGCACGCTCGCGCGCCGTCACTTTGGGGGACATCGCCCGGATCCAGGTCGCCCGCGGCAATGTGGACGAGGCGATGAGGCTGCACGAGGAGAGCCTGCGCGTCTTCGAGGCCCTCGGGGACGCCCGCGAGCGCGCGCTCACGTTGGGGGACATCGCCCGGATCCAGGTCGCCCGCGGCCAGCACGACGGCGCGCTGAAGCTGCACGAGGAGAGCCTGCGCGTCTTTGAGGCCCTCGGGGACGCACGCTCGCGTGCGGTCACGTTGGGGGACATCGCCCGAATCCAGGTCGCCCGCGGCCAAGTAGACGAGGCGCTGAAGCTGCACGAGGAGATGCTGCGCGTCCTTGAGGTCATCGGCGATCAGGAGGGTCAAGCCAACACCTTGTGGGACCGGGCGCAGATCAAGCTCCGACGGAACGACCCTGGCGCGATCGAGGACCTGGCCCGGAGCTACCAGATCCTTGAGAGAATCGGGCAAGCGGAAGGCATTGCCACCGTCGGGTCGGTTCTGGGCCGGATCCTCGCCCAAACTGCCCACCGTGATCGGGCGCTCCGCGTACTCGAACGCACCAGCGCAGCTTTTCAACAGCTCGGGCGAAACGACGATGCGCGAAAGTTGGCGCCCCTCATCGAGGAGGTACGCCGCAAGGGCGGGCACGCTTCTTAGATCCAGCACGGCGCCGGTCCCGCGCGACCACGACCCCGCGCCCGAATTCCTTCCCGCGAGCTCGGATCAGCGGATGCCGGTGCGCGCAAGTCGCTTCACTCAAGGGGGCGGGTAGGGCAGCCTCGAGGGCCATGGTGTTCGAAGTCGTCACGGGAGTACGAGTGCGGGAGGGAGGCCATCCCCGACCTTCAGTTTCGGATCGAGGCGGAAGACGCGGAGGCTGTCGTGGGAGAGTCGACAGAGCAGATCTGGGGGCTTTTCGTTGAGGCGCAGGCTGGGTCGCGGACCTGTCGCTGCTCCGGAAGCTAGAGCCCTTCGCCGAGGATTCGGCCTTCCGGGCCCGCTTCGCTTCGGTCAAGCGCGCGAACAAAGTGCGGCTCTCCGCCTCCCTGGAGGCGCACGGGGGACCCGGGCTCGACCCGGACGCGCTCTTCGACGTGCAGGTGAGGCGCCTGCACGAGTACAAGCGGCAGCTTCTGAACTGCCTGCACATCGTGGTCCTCTCCAACCGGCTCCGGAAGGACCCGAACCAGGACATGATCCGGAGGGCGTTCCTCTTCGGGGCGAAGGCCGCGCTCGGGTACTCGATGGCGAGGGAGCGGCCTCGGACTAGTGGGACTTCAATCTAGGTTCTGTGGGTTCTTGGTGGTTCTCGCGGCCCCGACCCGCCTCGAAAGCCTGGGGGGGGAGAACGAAGGCTCAGTTCTCAATGATCAAGGTTCAAGCAAGGCTCAAGACTCAATGCTCAACGCCTCATTCGCGAGTGTGACCGAATCTCCGGAAATCCGCTGACGAACCAGGTCTGGGAAGATCGGCGTTGGGGGCTCCGGCCTCGCTGAGCCTTGAACATTGAGTCTTGTTTGAGCCTTGTTCATTGAGCCTTGAACATTTGAATCCGCGACGCACCCACAGGATCGATGGTGAAGCCCCACCAGCCTTCGTCGCCTTGGGGTTCCAGCTCGCCATGCCGCGTACTACTTGCCGGGCGGTGCCTGGGGTGGTGGAGGCGGAGCGGGTGGAGGGGGAGGTTTCGGAGGGGGGAAGGTCGAGGGCGGGCGCGGGGGCTGAGGTTTTGGGGCTGGAAGGGGCTGGGGCGGACCGAGCGGCCTTTGTTGCATCGCGGGCGGTTGGGGTGCCTGTGTTGGAGCGAGGGGCCGGGGCGGCGGGAGCGGAGTCGGAAGGGCCCTCGGGGGAGCCGCGGAGGGCATGGCCGGCTGGGGCGGCGGCATCTGCCTTGGCGGTACGGGAAAGGGCGGTGCCGGCTGCGGTGTGGGCAAGGGTCTGGGGGATGCGTTCATGGGTGGGGCCGGCTGGGCGGGCGCGGGCAATGGCCTGGGCGGGAGCGCGGCTGCCGGCGGCTGCTGCGGCCCGGGCACGGGCCTGAGAGGAGCGGGTGCGGCCGGATGGCCAGGCTGCAGCGGCATCGTCATTGGCCGGAGCGGAGCGGCCGACGGCGGAGGGGCCTGTGGAGTCGGCATGGGCCGGGGCGGGGCGGACGCGGCGAGCGGCTGTTGGGGGGGCGGCATCGGTCGCGGCGGGGCGGGTACGGTGGCGGGAGCCGGCTGGGGGTGACCGGTCAGCACGAGCGGCCTTGGCGGAGCGGCGGCCGCCGGGTGCGCCTGCGGCGTCGGCATTGGACGAAGCGGTATGGGGGCCGCGGGGCCGGGCGCGGGCCTCGGTGGGCCGGAGGAAATGATCCGTGTTCCTGGCGCGGTCGGCGCGGGGGCCGCGGGTGGCGCGGGCGCAGGCGCGGGTGGCGTCGAGCCCGCGGCGGGCCGGAGCGCCGCGAGCGCGGCTTCCCGCGTCGCGAACGCCTGGAAGAAGACGTTCAGCCCGAGCATGTCCATCGCGACCTGAACTTGCTGCTGGACCTGCACGAGCGCAACCGCCCCGCCCTGCCCCGACACGTGGTCCGACAGCTCGACCAGGAACCCCAGCCCCGTGCTGTTCACGAAGCGCACGCCCGCCATGTCCAGCACGAACCGGATGATCCCCTGCTTCCGGAGCACGTTCAGTTGTTCCTGGAAGCGACTCAGGGTGTCGACCGCCACGCCTCCCGTGAGCGCCACCACGGCGCATTGCGGGATGCCCTTCTGGATCTCCACCTGAAACGTCAATGTGGCCATGCAAACACCTCCCGACGCTCGGGATCCAAGTCCTCGGCCCACCTGGATCAGGCGCGCCGCGCGACTGACCGACCGCGAAGGGCCCGTAAAGGAACAAATCAGGCACTCACGCCAGTCCGTGCAGGCCGGAAGGCCTGCACCACAACGGCCCCTTCCCTCCGACGAAAGTGCCGATCCATGAGTCCTTCCTTCGCCGGCCCTACCCGCGAGTCTACCACACGCCGCCCGCGCGCGGCAAGCCCTGGCGCACTCCGCCTGTCCGAAAAGGGAACACCGCTCTACCCCTCGCCGTGTTACTTCCCGAAACGCGCCCGCGCCGCGCCCGCCGCGCGTTCACCCAAAAAGCCAGCACCGGCGCGGGTCCGTGCGCTCGCTACCCGGACGGAACAGTTCTTGCTTTCATGCTATTCAATTGTACCGAATGAGTCTTGTGAGTGTCCCTGTGGCGCGGAGGCGCGCACGAACGGCAAGGACTCGGGGGAACGAGGAGACCGGAGCGACGGCGGCCGGACGTCGGGCGATTGCGCCCGCGCGGTCGCGCAGGCCCCGGCTTGCGCCGTTCCCCCAAGCAAGGGAGGTCGGGCATGAGCTGGAAATGGATGGCGGCCACGGGCGGCTCGTTGGCAGGCTTCGTCCTCGCACTCAGCGTCTACGGAAAGGACGGCAGCCCGCCCCCGCGGTGCGTGCCGAAACCCGCCTCGGTCTTCGCGGCCCAGCGCCTCCCGGCACGGGCCGAGGTCGAGGCCTGGGAGCCCGCGACGGCGCGCGAGATCAGGTGTGCACCCTACCGCGAAAACGGACCCGGCGTGCGTCTCGAAGTACCGGCGTCCTGGACTTGGACCCCGTCGGAGGCGGATCCGCGGCCCGCCTTCCCGCGTTGGCAGCGGCTCGGCGTCGCGCGCGGGACCGAACCGGCGGACGCGGGCGCGGCGGCCGTGGTCCGCGGGAGCGTGCTGCCCCGGGAAGTCTCGCTCTTCGAAGTCCTGCTTCGCGAAACGGAAGTGCGGCAGCTCACGATCCTGGATCGCTGCGGGCCGCCACGGTTCGGCCCCGCCACCTCCATGGACCTCATCGCGCGCGGACGGTCCGGCCCCCAGCCCCAGCTCTTTCGCCTCCGCGCGTTCAAGGACGGCGAATACCTCTTCCTTGTCGAAGTTTCCGCGCCGGAGGCGACCTATGCCGCCCGCCGGGAAATCATGGAGCGGGTGGCGGGTTCGTCCGCGCTCCTCAACCCCACGGCGCGACCGTATGCGGAGGACCTGTCCCGCTTCACCCTCCCCGGCCCCATGGCGATTTCGACCGAAGTGCCCGTCTCCTTCCGCTCGGACGAGGCGGATGCGCAGACCGGCGGCCGCACCCGCCTGCGGCTGCGCGGCCTGGGCGATCCGCGCTTCGCGGGCTACCTCGAGTTCCTGGTACTCGACAAGGCCGCCTTCCCTGCCCACAACGAAGAGGTCCTCGTCTATGAGCAGCTCCAGCGGCTCGGCGAGTTCGGCGCGACCGTCGAAGACCTGCGCGCCGAGCGCGACACCCAGCCCACGGGACAATTCCCCGGTCCGGGCCGGTTCTGCGTCTTCGCCTGCCTGAAGGACGGCGTGGAGTGCGAGGCCGTGATTCTGATCCGCTCCAACGGCAAGGCCTGGGTCGTGATGACGCTCTTTGGCCCGGCGCGGCGCGAGGCCCCGGAGCTGTGGATGGCGAACCGGCGCGGGCTCGACGTGGCGGACCACCTCCTGCGCGCGGAATAGGGGAGCGCCGCGGAAGGGGCGATGGACGCAGGCGGAGCATGGTTGCGGGGCCCGGGGCTGCCGGTCGGCGGCCCCGGGCCTCTGCCCCGACGTGCGGGCAGTCGCGCTTCGAGTTCGCAACGACGAATCGCCGGCGCGTGCACGGCGTGCGGGTCCGGGACAGTGCCGTGTCCTGCGAGCTCCCTCGTTTCGGCGTGGAGGACTGCGCTTCCTGGCTTCACGCATCACGCAACCTCCAGCCGGCCCTGGCTGAGTCTCGTCGAACAAGTCGAACTCGAAGGCGGAGTCGCCTAGCACTACAACGCTAAAGAAGTGGAGCCTTCGAGCCCAACTGGTTCGTAGTTCCGCCTTTAGGCGGGGCTGCCAACCACGTGTCGCAGTTCTCGCCGCACGCGCCGCCTGAAGGCGGAACTACGAACAGGGGCGGAGCTTGGCAGAGTCCGTCGCAGGTGGCGAACTTTTGGCTGTAGCGTTGTAGTGCTGGGCATGGGCATGGAGAGGATGGCGATGAAGAGGAAGCAGGCAAATCGGCTTGCCCTTGCAGGCCCCCCGAGTTTTCCGTTCCACCACTGCCTCTGGGTCTTCGTGCCGGAGGGAGATCGTACCTCGAAGCATGTCCCCGTGGACCTCCAAAATCGGTGGATCCTTCGGCTGCTCCGACTTCTCGCCGAGCTCTTCGGCGGCGCGACCGCCTACGGTCGCGGCGTCGGTGAATGGCGCGATGGGCGGGGACCCGGCGCTCGAACGCACTGGGACTGGGTGACCGTGATCGAGTCTTGGATCGACCCCAGCTCGCCACACCTGCTGCGTGGGCTTCGAGGCTTGCGGCGAACTTTGGCTGGAATGGGGCGGGCCTTGAACCAGGAGGCGGTCGGTTGTATATTGAACGGAGTATGGCTGACATCCCCGGAAGGGAGAAAACCATGAAGAAACCGATCCCGCGCCCAGTTTCCCACGAGGAGATCCTCGATATGTTCGTGGAGGCCTTCGAAAGCGGAGGTCGTCAGGTTTTCCAGGTCCGACCCGCGCCCTTCCCACCCCTCCGTCTCTATTCCAGGAAGCGGCGGGCCGAGGTTGCCAGGCGAAGGGCTGCGAAACGCCGAGCGGTGAAGCGAGGTGGCCCGACCGGGGCCTGAGTGGCCCTGCGACCCCCCCCCGAAGCCCTCCGTCCCCGCCCCCGTCCGCCGCCGGGGGCTCCCCTCGGTCTCCCGCCGGCGCCGTTCGGGCGCGACCGGTGCTCGCCGGGCCACTCCCTCCGCCCGCCCGCCCCTCTCTCCTTGCCTCCACCCTCCCGCGACGAGACGCCTTCGGTCCGTCCTCACTCCCGGCGGCGGACGACGACGCGCCGGATCGACAGGTCCTGCTCCCCGATCGCGAACCGGAAGTCGGCGCCGCCGTTTTGCGCGTTCCGGAGCAGCGCGCCCCGTAGCGGGAATACCAGCTTCCGCCACGCCCTTGTGTCCGTGAGCCTGATGCGCGGGCCGCGGACGTAGACGTCGTCGGCCCCGTTGTAGGAGAGCTGGACGATGCCGGTCCCGTCGTCCAACACCTCGGCGGAGACCTCGAGGTCCGCCGGTTCCTCCGGCGCGAAATCGTCGTCGACGTCAAAGTATGCATAGCGGTAGGGGCTGAAGCGGTTCTCCCGGGTGCGGAGAACGCCTTCGGCCAGGTCGAACAGGCCGTCCTCCCAATCGACCGCGCGGAGGCCGCGTGCCTCGCCGGGTCGCCACGTCGTTTCCCGCGCGTCCGCGTACTCCCCCTGGGGGCGCGGCGGACGCTCTCGCCGCCGGAAGAGGTCGGCGAAGCGCGCGGTCGCCTCGATGTAAGCGCGGCCGTACTCCCGGCTCTCGCAGACGTCCGTCCCTTCGTGGAATTCGTTCCAGGTTTCCACCACGGCGATCGCCGCGTCCGAGCGGAGCACGCGGCGCCAGCCGCGTTCGTAGAAGCGGCCGCCCTCGCGGTCCCGCTTCGGCGTGCGCCGTCCGGGCACCGCGGAGTCGTCGTAGCCCGGGCCGACGGCCGCCACGACCGGGTGAATCCGCGGCCCGCCGAGCGCGGCGCCCCAGTCGTAGGTCGCGTCGAGGACCGACGCACGCGCGCGCCGAGCCCAGCCCGGATCGCCGATCACGAAAACGTCCAGCCCGGCGAAGTCGGTCTTCAGCGCCTCGCGGAGGCGTGCGAACGCGCCGGCGTCCACGGCCTTCGGGAAATGGGAGGAGTACAGCCAGACCAGCGGCTTTCCGTCGAGGCGTGCCCAGTGGGCGGGCGGGATCATGGAGTAGAAGTCGCGGACGGTCCGGTAGAACCGGAGCCGTCCGTCCTCCGCTGTCAAGTCGATCCCCTGGAGCGTCGTCGTGTCGTAGAAGAGCCCGACCCGCGGCGGGTCCGCGAGACGATCAAGCGCGGCGACGAGGGCGCGGAGGCCGACGAAGTTCCAGTCGTCGTGGCGGCCGGGGACGCCCCAGAAGACGGGCAGGACGAGATCGATCCCTGCCTCGCGCAGGTCGCTGAGCTCGCGGAAATGCCAAGCGGGGTCCGCGTAGGAGAACCCTTTCCTGCGCGCGGGGTGGTCCTGGAGCGCGTCGGTGCCGTCCGGGTCGACGACGTGTGCCTGCGTCGCGTCGTCGTACCAGTAGAAGTAGTAGGCCGCGACCGTCCGGCCGCGGAGACTGAGGGAAGCGGGGAGTGCGCTCGCGTCCCGGAGGGGGAGGTGGGGGCCGGGCGGCGGGGCGGAGGGGTCCTCTTGTGCAGGGGCCCGGCCGGATCGCGTCATCAGCAGCGCTGCGAGCGTGGCGGCGACGAGGGGGAGGGGGCGAGCCCTCGGGCGTGGGATGCGCATGTCGGCGATGATACCGCGGGGCGGGTACGGGAAGCAAGGCGGACTTCGGGAGGCGGGACGCCCCGTTGCGGGCGAGACATTGAAAGAGCCGGTTCCCCGGTCATCGATCCGCGAAGTGTGGCAGTTCGTCGTCGAGTCACCTTGCCAACAGTCGGTCGACGAAGCGCTGCGCCTCTTCCTCCAGGGGCGGTCGTGGCACGGGTCTACGATAGTCGATCCGCCGGCTGTAGGCGCTGTCCTCGTAGACGGAGGCCATGCAGGCGGCAAGCGGGAGGATCGCGTCAGCGTCCGGCCTCAGGAGGGGGACCGGCAGCTCGGGCAAGGGATCGGGGAGGTGGATCGGCCAGACCTCCCCACGGGGGCGGCGGTCGGCTCGACTCAGGAGCACTCGGTAGGCCGCGCGCGGCTCGTCGGCCGCAGCCGGCCACCGTTCCCCATCTCGGAGCAGATCGATTTCAAGATAGTGAATCGTCGAGGCCAGATACCGCAGGCGCTTCCGTGCGAAGGCCTCCTGGTCTTCGCTTCCGGGCCTTTTGTTGCTCCGGGAAACGATCTCGATCGCGGTCACGAGGCGCTCCGGCGCAAGGCTACGCACTTCCACGTAACACTGCTTCGCGGGCACGGGAAGGGGCATGAGGAGGGAGACGGGGGCGGTCCTGGAGCCGGTGCCTGCGGCTGAGCGTTCCTCCCGAAGAGGGGAGGCGGGTTCGCGGGGCACGGCGACATCGGGAAGAAAGACGCGGACTTCCTCGTCGTCCATCGAGTCGGTGACCAACCGATAGCCGACGTCGGCCGCGTACGGGCGTGGCAGGAGGCTGTTCAACCGGCGGCGCATCTCGACCGCCAGACCCTCGTGGAAGCCCGCGAAGAGGCTCGGGTCTTCAAGGTAGGGGTCCATGCCCGGGAAGGGGCTCGGCATGTCTGTGCCCTCGGCAGCAGCTCGACTGGGGTGGAGCTTCTCGCTCTTTTTGCTGACGCCACACGCGCATTATACGCGGGCGTTCGGTGCCGGGTCAAGGCGGCGGCGTCCGGGTTGCTCGGCGGCGAGGTCTTCCGGCGCTGGGGCGCAGGATCAGAAGCGCTGCGAGCGCGAGGGCGGCGAAGGTGAGCAGGCGAGCCGCGACTCGTGGCGTGCGCACGTCGGCAATGCTACCGCAGGGCGGGTACGGAGCAGGGGGGATTTTGGCGGGCGGGCGGGAGCGGCGGTTGGGGACCCTCGGGCCCTGCTCGTCAGTCCTCTGCCGGTCACCGCGGATGCCCGATCTGCTTTCGGCGCATACGCTCGTTCCAGCGTTTTTCCCTTGCCTCGCTCTCCCCGCGCTCGCTATACTCGCTTTCAGGCTCATCTTCATTCCTTCCCTGGCCCCGGTTCCACGCCGGAGATCCGCGCGCATGGACTCGCCTCTCAGCCGGCGAGGCGATTCGACGCCTCGCTCGGCTTTCACGCTGATCGAAATCCTCGTCGCACTGGTCATCCTCCTCATCGGCATCACGGGCGTGATGTCGCTCCTCGTCCTCGGCATCCGCCAGACAAAGGAGACCTCGGAAGAATTCAACGCCTCCATGCTCGCCCAGTCCGTGGCCGCAGCCCTTCAGGTTGCGATGTCCGCTCCACGGGCGCAGGCGAATCCGGTCGCCAACAACCAGGGCCCCATCCTCTGGGTGAATTTCATTCATGACGGCGTCGGCACGGGTACGAGCTCCATGGTCGCCTTGCCCAACACCACCATGCCCCAGTATCCCTTTCCGCTGCCGTATGAGTCGGGGGACAAGCGGCACCACCCCGGCGGCCGGTTGTACCCCCAGCTCCCCAACACCATCGAAGCCGCCCCCACGCCCTCGCCGGCCTCGACGTCGAACTTCAACACCTTCACTTTCGGCGTCACGCCGGTCGGCGCATGGGTGCCCGCGACCGTCGCGGGAGTCAATCCCCTCGGCAACGAGATCTTCCGCATCGGCGGGACGCCTCAGGTGGGCCTGTCCCCGAACCCCCTCGTCCGCCTGGTGCGGGACGTCAACGGCTCGGTGGCGCCCACGCCACCCGATGTACCGAACGTCCTCTTGGCCACTGACGTGACGGTCGACTCGATGCAGTACTTCTACGACTTCATCGTTGAGCGGGTGCCGAACCCCAATCCGAACCTAAACCGTCCCAATGTCAATCCCCCGGTGCTCGTGAATCGCTGGGAATTCCGGGTGCGCATCTTCCGGAACTATGATCTCCTCACGGCCGGGCAGTGGAACGATCCCAACCAGCCTCCGGTGCACGTATACACCTTCCAGGCGACGGTAGGACAGTAGAGGAGTCGCTCATGATCCCGAGCCGTCCCGCGGCCGACGCGCGGGAAAACGGTTTGCCTCCCGATTCGGCGGCGTTGCCTGCGCGCCCTCTCCCGGTGCCGAGCCCTGCCCGCACCTGGCTGCGCGGCCCAAGTCCCCACTCGCCTCGCCGCGTTGGTGCGTTCACCCTCATCGAACTCATGGTCTCCATCGGCTTGTCGACCCTCATGGTCGGGACCGTGGCGTTGATTCTCACGGGCTCCTCCCAGATCGCCGAGACGGCGAGCGCACGGCTCTCGATCTACGCAAACGCACGGACCCTGATCGAGATCATCGAGCGCGATCTGGCCGGTGTCGCCCCGCTCACCCAAGGGCAGAGGTTCATTCTGGAGAATTTTGACGGCGATACGACACAGCCGCTGCCGAACACGGAAGGGTTGTCCTGGCGCAGCCCGGCGGGAGACCGTCTGCAGTTCCGCGCCAACATTCCCATTCATGACCCGCTGGGGGTCGGCGCCCCGGATCGCATGGACAACCGGTGGATCCAGAAGGTCCACATCCTGTACCGGCTCGTGCCCGATTCCGATCCAGCCGTGAACGAGGTGGCGACAAACTTCGCGACTTCGCGCACGGTGGGTTTCGACAACAATACCGGCAACCCCCGCCTCCGGTGGCTGTTCGTTCTTCGCCGCCTCGTCTATCGGATCCCGCAGGTCAACCCCAATTTTCAACCCACGCTGGCGGGCTACGCGAACGGCTTCGCCCCGTTCGTGCCGCCTCCGCTGGTGCCGGGCCCGGGCAATCCCCCGCCGAACGTGACGGTCACGGCGAATGACGGCCTCCTGACGACCGGGCCCCAGGATCCCAACCTCCTCGTGCTCGACAGCGGAGACATCGGCCAGTACATCCTCTCCATGAACATCGAGGCCCTCTGGGCACGGCCGACGGGCGGCGTTGGCGGCAATGAGCCGGTCTTTCGAGTGGCGAACTTCCTCCCTCCAGGCTACTCCAGCCCCATTGATGATCCGCAGAATGAGACGCTCCCCTATGCGCTCCGGTTTACTTTCCGGATGACGGACGGAGCGCCGGAGCGTCAAGAGCGCATCCTCTCCCGGGTCTTTTTTCTTCCGCAAAGCCCTTACTGACGTCCCGTTGACTTGTGCGTGCATGCTCCCGGGTGGCGTGGGGACGAGGGGCGAGCTTTGTGCTTGCGGCCTTTGCGCGGGGGAGACCGGCCTGCGGGCCGGCCACTGCGCGCGCGGGCCCTACCGCATCGAGGTGACCGCCATGCTCCGCATCCGCCGACCGCACGTGAAATTCATGGCCTCTCGTCGCGGCTTCGTGCTCATCTTCGCGATGGGCATGCTCGCCCTCATGGCCATCCTGGGCATCGCGTTCCTGTCAACCTCGCAGGCGGAGAGGAGCAGCATCGTCAACTACAATGACCAGGCGCGGGCGCGGATGTTGGCCCAGGCCGGCCTCCAGCATGCCCTCACCGAGCTCTCCGTGGCGGTGACGAAGTACGCCTTCGACGCCCTCAATTACAATGATTTCAGCGCTCCGCCGGGCGTCGTGCCTTTTCCCTGGGCCCCTCCTGGAGCGACCGCGAGTCCCGTCCCCCCGAATCCCCTGCCCCAGGTGCCGCCGTTCCAGTGGAGCATGTCGCAGTCCTGGCCGGCCTACGAGCCTACGCTGACCCTCAACGACCCAAATGTCGCGGCGGACAACACGGCGGTTCCTCCCACGACCGGCCTGCGGCTGATGGAGCTGAACGAGGTGCCACCGCCGAGCGTGCGCGCGGCGGGCGTGCGCGGGATCACCGCTACGCCCTCCTTCTACGCCGGCTTCACGACCTGGGGCGGCAATGATCCGCTCACAGGCCGACCCTACGACTGGGCCTATTCCGGTGCGCTCGGCGGCACCTACCTCTACACGGAGAATCTGGCCGGCCTCCCCCAGGTCAATCGTCGCGGCGACACCTACACCCTGCGCGTCATGGACTGCGCGAGCCAGCTCTACATCAACATGCGCCACGCGAGCCTGAACACGATGCTCGTGAACCTAGCGGCCGCCATTGTCAGCTACACTCAGGCGGGCGGTCTAAAGGTCATCAACCCCGTCCCGAGCTCCGCTTATGCGAACAGCATCATTGCGAACCGGGGTGCCCGTCCGAACCAGCTCTTCATGAACAAGGGGGAACTCTTCGAGGCAATGCTGGCCGCGGAAACCGCGACCTTCGGAGCGAGCGTGGCCTCCTACCAGCGGGCCAACGACCGCTTCCGCGTCCTCCGCCATTTCGTGACCGAGGAGGCATGGGTCGACCGGACCGTCCTCCTCCCGCAGCCCCAGGCGGCCCTGGCCGCATCCGCTCCGCCGATCGCCGAGAACCTGGCGTTCCTCCGCGCCGTGAACAGCCCGCTCGGCCAGGGCCGCGCGCCGATCAACGTCAACACGGCGAGCGTGCCCGTGCTCATGATGGTCTTCCAGGGGTTGAGCGGTCGCGAGCTTCAGGTCAATCTGGCCGGCAACTTCTTGCGCGTGGACAGTACGCCTCTCACGCAGACCCAGGCTCGAGAACTGGCCCTGCAGGTCCTCGTGCGCCGTAGGAATCTCCCCTTCCGGAACTGGGAGGACTTCTTCGATTGGGCCGACAACGTCGTCATTGCAAGCGGGCTGACGGCAAGCCAGCGGAGCTGCATCAAGGCGAATGCGAATCCCAACTCGCTGCTGAACAAGTTCAACCCCGCCCGGGTAGTCTACCTCACGATCGATAAGAGCGACCTCGTCTCTTTCACGACCGAGTTCTGCTTCTCCTCGATGGGCTACTACGAAATTCAATCCTATGGCCGCGTCGTGGATCAGACTCGCGGTCCGGCCGGAGCGGACATCCCACGGCTGCGGGCCGACGCGCGGCTGCGCGCGGTCGCGAAGCTCTACGAAATCCTCCGCCACACGACCCAGTTCGACTTCGAAAACAACCGGACGGGGGGCCTCCCTCCGCCGACGCAGACCCTGACCCTCCCCGAATCGCTCGCCGACACGAACCTGCGCACGGACCTCGACGGGCAGCTTGTGCTCCAGGAGAACCCGACCCGCCCGGTCGCCGGCCTCGGCACGGCGCAGCTTGCGGCCGACTACCTTGCTCAGCGCACGCCGAGCGTCACTGGGACCGGCGACGGGACCTACCCTCTCCCCGCTCCACCTGCGATGACGGATGTAAGGGAAGGCGTCACGGTCTTCGGCGCGACCAATGCCGCGGCGAGTGATCTGCTGCCGGAGGGGCTCCTCCACACGTCGATGCGCTTCAAGGTCAACCAGTTCAGCGCCCACAATCCCAACGTGGCCGCCACCACCAACCCGCCAAGGAACACAAGCCCAAACCAGGGGGCGATCGAATTCTGGTATCGGCCGAATCTGGTGGTGTATCCCAGCACGGCCCTTCCCATGGGGATCGCCCAGTTCGTCATCCCCTATCGCTTTCCGATCCCTCCCGCGGCACCTGCCACCACGCGCGGATTCGTGCTCACGCTTCGGAGAAATGCCGCGCCCTCCGGCGGTGCCGTGCCCGCAGGGTCCCTCTTCCTCGATGGCGCACACTACACCGGTGCCTTCGGGGGAGTGAACGCCCCCAATCCCCCTAACCTGTTCTTCAATAATCCCCAGCCCTCCTTCTTTCAATGGCGTGACGTCCAAAACTTCATTCAGCCGACAAGCCTCGCGATCTTCCCCCTCGGACAAGGCCTGCAACCGGGGGAGTGGCACCATTTCCTCCTCGCGTGGTCTGCCTTCACAACCCTGTCCATCTACATCGATGGCAGGAGATTTGTTGGAACGTCCTTCCCGGCGGCCGGAAACTTCAACGTCAACCAGATTCGGCCCAACCTCCAGGCCGGCAGTTCCGTGACTCTCACCACGGGCAACGTCCTTCAGAACCGGCAGGCCGAGGGGACCGTGGATTCCGTCAGGGCCTATACCAATCCGCCCTATTTCACACCTGGCATCGCCAACCTCCTTGCCGCCCCCGCGGTCCACCGCTACAACAACTACGCCGCGGTCAACATTTCCACCGCGGTCACGCCCCCGGGCGGGGCCACCGGGTATTACCAGGGCCAGTTTCAGCTCGCGGCGCCCGTCGGGCAGCAGAACCAACCCACCCCCACCCGTCCCACGGCCGCCACGCTCGCGCGTCCCCTCCATCTCTTGTTCACGGCCCACCGGCCACGGTTCAACTCCGACGGCAGCGCCGTCGCCGTGCCTCGGCCCTTCATCGACGTGCGGTACTCGTACGTCCCGCTCGGCGCCCTCCAGACAAGCTTTTTCCCTGCGTCGACGACCGGAGTCGCCGGCCAAGTGCCGGCCTTGTCGCCATCCCCAGCGTCCCTGACCACGGCGCCGAATTTGTCGAGAACCAACTTCGTGCATGGTGAAATCTCGCTCACGCCCTCCGTCACGGGCACCCAGCTCCTGGTCAACACGGCCGCCGCCGGCGCGAATTTTTTTTACAGGGCCTACTGGCAGACCGGCGGATCGAATCCCCGTAACATCTCGGCCTACCTCGATGACGTGACACTGGTCTATGCGTACGTGCCCAACAACGTCACCCCGGGGGTCACCGCCAATGCCTCACCCCAAGCCAACCCCGTCCCCGCCCTCCTTGTGCTGGAGTCCCCGACCAGCGAGTAGAGTGGCCTCGTCCAACCACGCCGATGTGCGCCCAGGTCGGGAGAGAGGACCCCTGCGCGAGGGCGGCCTCGGCGGAGCCCGCGGGACCCCTCCTTTCCCCGGCCTCTGCCCTCGAGTCGTCAGTTCGGGACGGCTGCCCCCGTCGTGTAGCCGGTCCGAGCCGGTACTCTCTCCCCCGGACGCGGGGAGCGGCCCAGCCTCTGCTCGCTCCTGCCTTGTAAGGCGCTTCCGCCGGCTTCTCCACACACGGGCCGTACCGATACCTCTCCTCCTGTTGCTGGGCCTCTCCCTTCCGATGCGTCTGGTGTGCGGGCAAGATCCACCCTCCACCGCACCCAAGCCCTTCACCGAACTCAGCGTGAGCGCGGAGTTCCTTGCGGAAGAAGGCGGAATTTCCCTCGTCGTTTCCGGCGGAGCCCCCCTCCCCGAGAGCGCCTCCGTCCTCATCACGACCTCCTTCTCGGGCGGCCTCGTCTCCCAGGCCGTGTTTCCCCTCTCGCTCGATGCGCAGGGGAAATTCGAGGGGCGGCTCCCCCCGATCGAGGGGCGCCGCTTCCTCGCCGGCGTCTACGAAGTGACCGCGACGATCGATGCCGGCGACCAGCCCGCTCCGCTCCAGGACTTGGTGCCCGTGCCCCTCGTCGCCCGCACTCGTGTCCGCTGCGGCACCCACGAAGAGGAGCGTCGGGACTGGCAGGAGTTTCTCGCCTACGTCCGCCGGCTGCTCGCGACGATCGAGCGGCTCGCGAAGGAGATGAGCGCGCAGGCCGAAGAGTGGGCGGCCGATGGCGGGGATCCCTCGCGTCCAAGGTACTCCCCCCAGGCGTGGGCGCGAAAGCTCGCCGAATACCGTTCGCAGATCGCGGCGCTCTCCGCCGGTCACGACGAATACCAGAGGAAATACCTCGTGACGTATTGGCCCGAGTTGATGCAGACCAGCGTCCGGGAGGTCCTGTTTCGGGTGGAGGACCTTCGGCGGTATTACGGCGAGAGGACCTTCAAGGCCCGGAACTCGCCCGTTCCCGCGGACCTCTCCCTGCCGGGCGAGGGGTACGACGCCGACGTGCTGAAGGGCATGCTCTCGCCCCCCCTCAAGGTCATCGCGGATGCACTGGCCGCCGCGAAAAAGTCCGTCTCCGCAACCGGCGATTCTCTCACGTTGGATCCCGAGGAGCTTCCCGAGGGACTGGTCGTTGCCACGCTGCCCGCGCCTGTCGCCCCCGGCAGCCCGGGCAATCCCGCGGACGTGCCCCGCACCAAAGTCTGGACCGTCACCCGGCAAGCCGAATTCTTCCAGGGGATCGGTCCTCAGAATGTCAACTCGGTTTGGTACCTGCGGCTGTGCGGGAGCGCGGTCCCGCCGGACGGAGCGGACTGGATCGATGTGTATGTGTTCGAATTCCTGTCCAAACAGCTCTGCGCCCTCGAACGCGGCAAGCTTGCCGCTCGCTTCCAGGGGAAGGGTCGTTCCGCGGGCGGCATGTGGCCGCGTGGGAAGTCCCTCGTCCTCGTCACGCCACACGGGAAGCCCTCCGCCGAGTCGGTGGAGCGCATGGTGGATTTCTACGAACGGCGGCTTCGGGAGCTCGACGAACGGAACAAGCCCAAAGAGGCGCCTCCGGCCGGCGCAGGCGACGGGCAGCCGCCGGCCGGCTCCGCTCCCGGGGAGACCCCCGGGGAGAAGTGAGGGGCGGCCGCGGGACAAGCTTGCGACTCGCCTTCGCGGCCGAGGACGGCAAGGGCGTGTCAAGAAACAACCCATTCAATTCGGAAACCAGGGAGCTTTTCATGATAAGGTTCAAGGCTTAATGATCAATTTCCAGACCAGGCTCAAATTTCAAGGCTCAGAGTCCGCGAGTCCGTGCCCGGGCTGCGTTCCATGGTGGTCATTGAGAATTGAACCTTGAACCTTGTCTGAGTCTTGAAAATTGAGCATTGAGAATTCCTGTTGCTCCCCTGCCCGTTAAACGAGCAAGTTATTTTCTTACGGGCCCTAACCCTTCAGGCCCGGGCAGGTGGAGGCTGCGATGCGCGCCATGCTCCTCGACGCCCCGCGCACGCCGCTCCGGGCCGCCGACGTCCCCACGCCGCGGCCCGCGCCCGGGCAGCTCCTGCTCCGCGTCCATGCGTGCGCGGTGTGCCGGACCGACCTGCACGTGGTCGATGGCGAGTTGCCGCCGGCGAAGTCCCCGGTGATCCCCGGCCACCAGATCGTCGGGAGCGTGGTCGAGGTCGGCGGTGACGGGGGGAGCGCAGGCGCTACCGCGACCACGGGCAGCAGCTTGGCAATGGCTGGGGCGGGGTCTGGGCCAACGAGGAAGCGCTGGAAGGTGGGCGACCGCGTCGGCGTGCCGTGGCTCGGGTCCACCTGCGGCACCTGCCGCTTCTGCGCCGGCGGCCGAGAAAATCTCTGCGACGAACCGCGCTTCACGGGCTACCAGCTCGACGGCGGCTTCGCCGAATTCTGTGCGGCCGACGCGCGGTTTTGTTTTTCGATCCCGGACGGCTACGGCGATCTCGAAGCCGCCCCGCTTCTCTGCGCCGGCCTCATCGGCTACCGGTCGCTCGTCATGGCCGGAGACGCCCGTCGCCTCGGCCTCTACGGCTTCGGCGCCGCGGCCCACATCCTCCTTCAGGTCGCGCGCCATCAAGGCCGCCGGGTCTTCGCCTTCACGCGCGCGGGCGACGACGCGGGGCAGGCCTTCGCCCGTTCGCTCGGCGCCGAATGGGCGGGCGCCTCCGACGTCCGGCCGCCCGAGGAGCTGGACGCCGCCATCGTCCTCGCTCCGGTCGGCGCACTGGTACCCGCCGCCCTCCGCTCGGTCGCCAAGGGCGGGGTCGTGGTCTGCGGCGGGATCCACATGAGCGAGATCCCCGCCTTCCCTTATGAACTGCTCTGGGGGGAACGCGTCCTCCGCTCCGTCGCCAACCTCACGCGGCGGGACGCGGAGGACTTCCTTGCGCTCGCGCCGCGGATCCCGGTGCGCACGCAAGTGACTCCCTTCGCGTTGGAGGCGGCCAATGAGGCGCTCGACTCCTTGCGCAGGGGAAAGCACCAGGGGGCGGCGGTGCTCGTGGTGGATGCGGAGCTGGCGCGGTGGACTCAGCGCCCGGCCTCTGCGTCTCCGCGTCTCTGTGTAAAAGTCTCGCATTCGCCCCACGCGGCCGGGTCGAATTTCAAATTGCAAAAAGTCAAATTTCAAATCTCAAATTTCGCCCGCGTCTAGCTGGGACGCGGTGCCATGATCTAGCCATTTGCCGCCGTCGGTCAAGTTGAGCCTCAGTTCGGGTTGTTGTTTTGTTTTCGAGCGCGTCAGGCGGTAAGCGAGTACCGCCTCTCGGCGTACTGCGTGACGCGCAGCCAGAAGACGCGGTTCATGGCGACCACGACCAGCGCCATGGTGAGGGAACTGGCGGCGAGGAGGGGGTAGTTCGCCTCGGTCGCCGATTGCGTGATGAGCGCGCCGAGTCCCTTCGTCTTGTGCACTTCGTTTCCGTACTCGAAGTACTCCGTGATGATCGACGCGTTCCAGGAACCGCCCGCGGCCGTGACCCAGCCGGTGACGAGGCTCGGGAAGATCGCGGGGAGGATGAGCGCTTTCCATCGCCGCCACCCTTGCAGGCGGTAGACGTCGGCCGCGACCCGCAGGTCCGCGGGGATCGCCATGGCGCCTGAGACGATGTTGAAGAGGATGTACCACTGGCCGCCGAGGATCATGAGGAGGACCGACAGGATGTTCAGGCTCCCACCGGCCTCCAGGAAGAGGGCGCTCGCCAAGGGGAAGAGCATGGAGGCGGGGAACGAGGTGAGGAACTGCACCATCGGCTGCAGCACGCGCGCGAGTCGCGGGCTCGAACCGATCGCGACGCCGACCGGGACCGTCCAAAGCGTTGCGACCCCGACGGCCGCCAGCACCCGCCCGAGGGTGTACAGCGAATAAAGGATGACCCGCCCCCAGTCCGCCAGCTCCAGCCGGCAGAGCAGAGCGAGCAGCCAGGCGCCGGCCGCGAGTCCGACGGCGGCGGCGCCGCCGAAGACCGTGCGGCGAAGGGTCCCGCGCGCGGCCAGGAGCAGGCGCTGCCCGCCTCCGGGCGCGGCCAGGCGCGTCACCGCGAGCGAGAGCCGTCGGGCCGCGGGCGCGATCGCACGGTGCGTTACGAGCGCGCCGGCCACCGACGTCGCGGCCGCGCCGAAGCGGTCGAGCAGCTTGGTGAGCGCCGCCGCGTGCTCGTCCAGCCGGGCCGCTGCGGTCGCCGCGGCCGCCGCGTGCGAGGCGCGCACGAATGCCGCGTCCACGGCCCCCACGAGCCCGCGGACGGCCGCCACGACCGCCGGCAACATCACCTTCGATTCGCGGAACCAATCCAGGACCTTCGACCGCGGCAGGTCCTCCGCCCCCGACTCCTCCAGCTTGAAGCGCTGGGCCCACACGATGAGCGGGCGCCAGAGGAGCAGGTCGAGCGCGAGCACGATCAGCCCCATCGCGCCGATCGCGAGCAGGACCGCGGCCACGTCCTTCCTCCGCTCCGCCTCGCCGAGATAGGCCCCGAGGCCCGGCAGCCGGAAATGTCGCGAGCCCAGTTTGAAGTTCTCGCAGACCTCGAGGAAGAACCAGCCGCCGGCGACCGAGAGGACGCTGTTCCACACCAGTGGCAGCACGCCGGACGGCAGCTCGAGGCACCTGAACGTGCGCCACCTACCCGCGCGATACACGTCCGCGACTTCGCGCAGCTCGTGCGGAACGGCCCGGAGCGAATAGTAGAAGCCGAAGCAGAGGTTCCACGCCTGGCAGGTGAAGAGCATGAGGACGCTCGTCAGCTCGAGCCCGACGTTTGAATGGGGGAAGAGGGCGATGAGCGCGAGCACGAAGCCAGGCATGAAGGCGAGGATCGGCAGGGACTGCCCCACGTCGAGGAGCGGGATCAGGATCCGCTCCACACGCGCGCTGTGGGCCGACGCGTAGGCCGTGAGGAGCGCGAAGCCGATGCAGATGACGTAGGAGACCAGGGCCCGGCTGAGGGAGAGAAGCGCGTAGCCGGGGAGGGCAAGCGGGGAGAGCCGGATCTCGACGGCCGGCGTGTAGTCGGCGAACCAGCGGCACGCGACCAGGAGCGCGCTCGCAACGAACGCGACAAGTCCGAGAAGGACCGCGACGTCCGAGCCGTGCCACCGACCCCGCAGGCGATCAAGGATCGTTCGGAACAAGAGGCGCGTGTCTCCGATGCCTGCGGGGAACGAGGTCCGTCGAGAGAGGGGTGGGGCTGCTCTGGTTTGGGCCCTCACCCCAGCCCTCACCCGCTTCGCGGGAGAGGGGGACTCTCCGCGCGCGCGGGGGCCAGAGAGCGAAGGGAATCCTAGCAGCAGGCGCGAGGGGCTGTCAACGCTTTGGCTGTCCGCGCCGCTCCACACGCCCGAGGGTACCCCCCAAACCCTCAAGGGCCCGTTCCTCGTGCCGCGTTGACGAAGTTCAGACACCATGCCTGGGGGCGCGGGCCTCCGGCCCGCGCGACCCGCCGCACGGGCGACGCTTCGCCCAACCCGTGGGGCCGACGGGGTTCGAAAGTTGCCGGCGCACCACGCCTCTCGCCCCCGCCCGCGCTCACCCTCCGAGCACGTCCTTCAAGATGTCGTGCGCCGCCCGCGCGCGCGCCGTCGCGGCCGCGCGCTCGGCCATCCGCAACCGCGCTGCCGGGTCCCGCAGGAGCGATAGCACTTTCCACTCCAACGTCGCCAGATCCTTCGCCTTCACCGCCGCCCCCTGCTCCAGCAGGTAGTCGCAGTTTCGCTCCTCCTGCCCGGGGATCGGCGCGAAGATCACCATCGGCAGCCCCATCGCCAGGCACTCCGAGACCGTCAGCCCGCCGGACTTCGTGACGGCGAGGTCCGCCGAGGCGTAGAAGTCCTGGATGTTCGTCACGAAGCCGAATACCTTCTTCGCGACGGTCGGCGGAGTCTCGACTGCCTGGACCTCCTGGCGCAGCTTCTCGTTCCTGCCCGCGATCACGACGAGCTGCAGCTCCGCCGGCAGCCGCGCCAGGTCCGCCACGACCCGTTCGATGTGCCCGATCCCGAAGCCGCCGGACAGGACGAGCACCGTCGGCAGGTCGCTTCGGATGCCCAGGCGCGCGGCGACCTCGGCCCGGTCGGGCTTCTTCGAGAAGACCGGGTGGATCGGGATCCCGCACACGCGGATCTGCTTCTCCGGGGTGCCCTTTCGCTGGAGCTGCCACTTGACCTCGTCGGTGGCCACAAAGTACCGGTCCACGCCGTCGTGCACCCAGAACTTGTGGACGTCGTAGTCGGTGACGACGACGGAGAGCGGATGGTTGTATTTCGTCCGGCCCCGCTTGGTCAAGAGCAGGTCCATCGGCAGGAAGTGCGTGCAGATGACGTGGTCGGGGTTGAGGTCGTGGACGAAGTTCGCGAGCTTGCGCGCGTTGCGCTGATCGAAGGCGTCGATCGCTCGGCCTCCGAGCCCCTTGTCCGACCACCGGTCGGTCTTCGCGTAGAAATAGCCCCAGAGGGCCGGCATCTTGTTGACCGCGACGAGGTAGGACTTCGGATAAAGCTTGGCGAAGAGCTTGCCGGTGAATTCCAGCGTGTCGTGATAGTGGACCTCGACGTCGGGGAAGAGCTCCTTGGCGGCCTCGCGCAGGGCCTCCGCGGCGCGGTTGTGGCCGGCGCCCGACGAGGCGGAAAGCAAGAGCAGCTTGCGGGGCATGAGTGGCCTCCCTCCTTGCCGAGTGTTGAAGTGTCCACGACCCAGGAGAACAAGCGGAGCCGGGAGAGCGGGCGAAGTTAGCGGATGAGGCGGATAGGGCGGAACCGGCTGGGGGCGCGACTTGTTGGACGGTCCTCGCGAGCGATCCGAGATCGAGCTGGGACAGTGCGAAGGAGAGGAGCGGATCGAATCTCAAAATTCAAATTGCAAAATCTCAAATCTCAAATCTCTGGTCGGCCCGCCCCTCCGGCGACTCCGCGAGCGCGGCGCGCAGCGGGCCGAGCGGGACGCCGAAATCGACGAGTCGCAGTTCACCGACCAGACGCGGCCCCTCGCCACGGAAAAAACCCGTTTTCGGAGCGGCCACCGTGACGGTCACGACCGCGCGGACGGCGTCGCCGAGGACCTCGCCCGTGTCGCAGTCAAGGCCCGACGGGATGTCCACCGCGACGATCGGCACGGACCGGCCGCGTTGGTTCATCCAGCCGATCACGTCCTTCGCCATCCCCTCGACCGGGCGCGAGAGGCCGGTGCCGAAGAGCGCGTCCACGAGGAACCACGCGGAGGCGATCCGCGCCTCCACGTCGCGCCGGTCCATCCTGTCGGTGAACTCGATCGGCACGCCTATG
The DNA here is from genome assembly GCA_016197205.1 of Planctomycetota bacterium. Classification (GTDB taxonomy): domain Bacteria; phylum Planctomycetota; class MHYJ01; order WSZJ01; family JACPWG01; genus JACPWG01. The sequence goes on along the minus strand of JACPWG010000100.1, from coordinate 55,219 downwards.
CGCGCCGCGATCTCGAGATTCACGCCCGCGTCACCGCGGCCGCGGATCTCGTCCTCCCGGCCGACGACGAGGACGCGCACGCTATCGCCGTGGAGCAGCAAGCGGCGGGCGACGACGTACCCGTCCCCCCCGTTGTTCCCGTGACCGCACACGACGAGGATGAGCGGCGGCCGGCCCGGACCCGCGCCGGCGATGGCCCGCACCACGTCCGCGATCCCGCGCCCCGCGTTCTCCATGAGGAGGAGCGAGGGCATGCCGAGGCGTGCCGTTGCCAGCTTGTCGACGGCGGTCATCTGACGGCGCGTGAGCGCAGTGGTGGGGTCGAGCGGGTCCATGGCGATCTCCCGTGGAGGCGGGTACAGGCGCTACGCCGGCATCGTGAGTGGCCCGGTGCAGGGCGGAAGCCCTGCACCACAATACCGCTCGGCCCGCGGCAGCGGAATCCGAACCGCGACCGTCAGGGAGCGGTCTCCGCGCGTTCAAACACCCCCGCAGTTTCGACCTCGCAAGGACGATTCGCGCGCGGTGGGCCCCTGGCGCCGGCATCGTGAGTGGCCCGGTGCAGGGCGGAAGCCCTGCACCACAACGCCGCTCGGCCCGCGGCAGCGGAATCCGAACCGCGACCGTGAGGGAGCGGTCTCCGCGCGTTCAACCACCCCCGCAGGTTCGACCTCGCAAAGACGGTTCGCGCGCGGTGGGCCCCTACTTCCGCGTGAACCGCAGACACGACTTCCCCAGTAGGTCCTCGACGTCCCGCACGAACCGGTCGGACGGCGACACCAGGAAGCTCGACCCCGTTCGCAGCGACACCCGCATCCCGTTCGACGCCGTGATCTCGAGCAGCACGCTTGTCTGACCCGGGTGCTCGAGCAGGACGTCCCGCAGCGCGTCCAGGACCGCCTCGTCCATCCCCATCGCCTTCATGGAGATCGTCAGCGTCCCGGTCAGCGCCTCCCGCGCACGCTCGATCGGGATGAACTCGCTCAGCCGCAGCGACGGCTCCTCCCTCCGGAAGTCGACCTTGCCGCGGAAGAAGCCGATGTTCGCCTCCTTCACGTAGTCCTTCAGCGCCTCGACCTGCTTCGGGAAGACCACCCCCTCGATCGCGCCGTCGAGGGAGCGGACCTTGAACTTGAACATCTTCTGGCCCTTGCTCGCCCCGTTCTTGATGATCGAGGCGACCACGCCGGTCATCATCCCGCCCACGGTGACGTCCATGCCGTCCGGGGTCCGGTCCTTCATCCGCTCCGCCAGCTCCGGCAGCTCCTTGATGGTCACCGTGCTGTAGAGCTTCAGGCACTCCGCGTGCTTCGCAAGGGGATGTCCCGTCACGTAGAACCCGAGCGATTCCTTCTCGTACGTGAGCTGCTCCTCCTCCGGCCAGTCCGGCACCTGAGGGAGCACGGGTTCGACTTCCTGCACCGCGGCCCCGGCGCCCCCCTTCCCGCGCGCCGGCGCCCCGAAGAGGCTCGCCTGCCCCACGCGGCGGTCCTCCTGCGAGGACGACCCAAGCCGCATCGCCGAGTCGATCGCCGCCGCCAACTGGGCCCGCCGCGCGCCCAGCGAGTCGAATGCACCGCACTTCACCAGGCACTCCATCACGCCGCTGTTCAGCGACGTCAGTTCCACCTCTTCGCAGAACTGGAAGAGCGAGCGGAAACGCCCGACTTTCGTGCGCGCGTCGCGAATCGCCTCGATCGAGCGGTCGCCGACCCCCTTGACGGCGCCCAGGCCGAACCGGATCTTGCCGCCGACCACCGTGAAGTCGCGGTCGCTCTCGTTGACGTCCGGCGGCAGGACCGCGATCCCGAGGCGCCGGCACTCGTCCATGTATTCGACGATCTTGTCCGTCTTTTCCATTTCGCAGGACATGTAGGCGGCCATGAGCTCGGTCGGGAAGTTCGCCTTCATGTAGGCGTTCTGATAGCTGACCAGCGCGTACGCCGCGGAGTGGGACTTGTTGAAGCCGTAGCCGGCGAAGTGCTCCATGAGCGTGAAGATCTCGCCGCCGATCTGCTCGGGCACGCCGTTCTTCACGGCCCCCTTCACGAACTGCTCGCGGTACTTCGCGAGGATCTCGGGTTTTTTTTTGCCCATCGCCTTCCGGAGCCCGTCGGCCTCGGTCAGCGTCAAGCCGCCGAGGACGTTGGCGATCCTCATCACCTGTTCCTGGTAGAGGATCACCCCGTTCGTCTCCTTCAGGATCGGTTCGAGCTTCGGGTGCAGGTACTGGATCTTCTCCAGCCCGTGCTTGCACCGGACGTAGCTGTCGACCATGCCGCTCTGGAGCGGGCCCGGCCGGAAGAGCGCGAGGATGGCGATGATGTCCTCGAAGGTGTTCGGCCGCATCTTCATCAGGAGGTCGCGCATTCCGCCGGATTCGAGCTGGAACACCGCCGACGACTCCCCGCCGGAGAGCATCTCGTAGGTCCGCTTGTCGTCGAGCGGGATTTTTTCCAGATCCACGTCGACTCCGCGCACGGCCTTCACGAGCCGGAGCGCCCGATCGAGGATCGTGAGCGTGTTGAGCCCCAGGAAGTCCATCTTGAGCAGACCGAGCTGGCCCAGCGCCTCCATGCCGTACTGGGTGGTCTCTTCGCCGTCGTTCACGTAGAGCGGAACGATCTCCGGCAGGGGCTGGTCGGAGATGACGACCCCGGCCGCGTGCTTCGAGGCGTGGCGGCAGAGCCCCTCGAGCCTGCGCGAAATGTCGAAGAGCTTCTGGACCGCCGGTTCCTTCGCGCACATGTCGCGCAGCTCGGCCTCGTCGTGGAGGGCCTTCTGCACGGTCATATCGAGCGCGGCCGGGATTTTTTTTGCGATCAGGTCCACCTGGGCGAGCGGGATGCCGAGCACGCGGCCCGCGTCGCGGACGGCCGCGCGCGCCTTGAGCGTGCCGAAGGTGATGATCTGGGAGACGTTGTCCTTGCCGTACTTGTCGCGGACGTACTCGATGACGCGCTCGCGTTTCTCCTGGCAGAAGTCGATGTCGATGTCCGGCATTTCCTTGCGGCCGAGGTTGAGGAAGCGCTCGAACAGCAGGTCGTACCGAAGCGGGTCGATGTTGGTGATGCCGAGGGCGAAGGCGACGAGGCTGCCGGCGGCGGAGCCGCGCCCGGGCCCGACCGGTACGCCGCTTTCGCGCCCGAACCGGATGAAGTCCCACACGATGAGGAAGTAGCTTGAGAAGCCCATCTTCTCGATCACTTCCAGTTCGTACGCGAGGCGGGCGAGGATGGCGTCGGCCACGGGGCTGTAGCGGCGCGCGAGTCCTTCGCGGCAGAGTTGCGTGAGGTAGCCGTGAGGGGTCTGGCCGGGGGGCGGCTCGAAGCGGGGGAGGTGCATCTCGCCGAACTTGAGCTCGAGGTGGCAGCGTTCGGCCACGCGCATCGTGTTCGCGATCGCCTCGGGGAACTCGGGGAAGGCCGCGCGCATCTCGTCGGCGGACTTGATGTAGAATTCTTGGGTGGGGAACTTCATCCGGTCGCCGTCCGAGACCAGCTTGCCGGTCGCGATGCAGAGGAGGGCGTCCTGTGCTTCGGCGTCCGCGCGCGTGACGTAGTGGCTGTCGTTGGTGGCGACGAGCGGGATGTCGAGCAGCTTGGCGAGCCTCACCGTGCCGCGCGTCGCCTTGTCCTGCTCGGGCATGTTGTGGTTCATGACCTCGAGGAAGAAGTTCTCCTTCCCGAAGATCGAGCGGTACTCCTCGGCGAGCGCGGTCGCGCGCTTTTCGTCGTCGGCGAGGAGGGCCTTGGAGACCTCGGAGTTGAGGCAGCCGGAGAGGGCGAGGAGCCCGTCGCTGTGTCGGGCGAGGAGTTCCTTGTCCATGCGCGGCTTGTAGTAGTAGCCCTCGCGGTAGGCCGTGGTGGTGAGCTTGAGCAGGTTCTTGTAGCCGCGCTCGTTCCGGACGAGGAGGGTGAGGTGGTAGTTGCCTTCGTGCCCGGGCAGTTGTCGCTTGTCGGTATGCTTGCCGGGCGCGATGTAGGCCTCGATGCCGAGGATGGGCTTGACGCCGGCCTTGAGGGCCTTCTGGTAGAACTCGATCGCGCCGAAGAGATTCCCGTGGTCGGTGAGCGCGACCGCGTGCATCCCGTGCTTCTTCACGGTCTCAACGATCTCGTCGACCTTCGCAGCGCCGTCGAGGAGGCTGTAGTGGCTGTGGAGGTGCAGGTGGACGAAGTCCTCGCGCTTCACGCTCACGAACGCCTCCTGGGAACGGGGAACGAGGGACGAGGGACGAGGAGCGGGCCTCAGGTGTTTACCTTAGGGCCCGTAAAGAAACAACTCCTGCAGCTCGGAAACCAGGGAGCTCATCAGGAAAAGGCTCAAGGCTCAATGCTCAATTTTCAGACAAGGCTCAAAGTTCAAGGCTCAGAGTCCGCGATTCCTTGCCCGGGCTACGTTCCATGGTGGTCATTGAGAATTGAACCTTGAGCCTTGTCTGAGTCTTAAAAATTGAGCATTGAGAATTCGTAACCGTTCACCACGGGAGGACGGGGAAACGGAGGCCTCACGGCGGATCTTCCCCGGCTTTGCGACCACCGGATTTTCCACACGCAATGGCGTCGGATTTCTTTCTGACAGGATCACAGGATCAACGGGATACGCATTGGAAGGTCCTGTTGATCCCGTTATCCTGTCAAAAAGAAGTCGCCAGATCCCCGAATCGACATGTCAACCTCCTCGTGCCTCTGTGGTAACGCGTACCTCCCCGTGAACGGTTACGAGAATTCATGTCGCCCTCCTGCGCGTCAAACGAGCGAGTTATTTTCTTACGGGGCCTTTGGGCTGCGGCACCCCTTGCGCGGACCGTTGGCCGACGGCGGCGGCGGGCCAAGGGTCGTTATCGGAACGCGGCGCATCGTATCACCCGGCGCGGTGGGTTGTCAATCTGCCGGTCAGGAGTCCGGTCTCACGAGGCACGCACTCCGCAGTTTACAAAGCATAAAATATGACTTGCGCAGCGGCGAAACCCGCGGTAAGATCGCTTCGTTATCGGGCGTTGGCCACGCGGTGGATCCAGCAGGGCTACCCGAGAAGGAGCAGACCCTTGCCGCAGGAACAAGCTCCCGGCACAACGTCCACGCACCCTCCGTGCGCGGACGCCGGCGAGCCGATCACTCTCCATGGCTCCGGACCCGGCGTCGTCATCGAGCCGACCGACCCTGCCGGCACCGCGCGGGTTGGGGAGCGGACGCGACGTCCCTTACGACAGCCGCCCCGCCGGATCACCGCCGATTCGGAACTCTACACGGATCCACTCCCCATCGCCTTTCGCATGGCGGTGGTCCCAGACGACGCTCCCCTCTTCGGTACGTACCTGCTCTCCGGCGGACCTCGCTCCGGCATGGTGCTCCTCCTCTTCGCGCGCGAATTCGCCGGTGAAGTCTGGTCCGCCTTCTACCTGGTTGACCGCTGGGGGCTTGGCCTGCGCGAGGCCTTTCGTACGCAACCCGTCCCGAAACGCGTGTTCCGCGAGCTCGGCCCGGCGGCCGCTTTCGAAGGGGCGGGCCCGTTCGAACGCTGCGCTCCCCGACTCGCCCGCCAACTCCTCTGGGGCGGCGTCCTGCTCGCCCGACGGCACGGCCTCTCTCTCCCGCAAGAGCGCGTGCGGGTCTGCGCCTTCGCCGGCGAGCCGCTCGTCGACGCCGAGGTCGACTGGCGTCTCTTCCAGAAAGCCTCCGCGAGCCTCCCGTCCGCCGATGCAGCCGGTGCGCGGGCCGACGAAGCCGGCCCTGCGACCGCCGCCGAACTCGGGCAGGGGCTCGCCGCGGAACGCACCCTGCCGGACCTGCGCGCGCTCGAAGCGGCGATCGGGGTACGCTTCTCCGACGAGTCGGAGTGGCGGGGGCGCTGCACGGAGGAGGACCTCTGGACGGAGATCGCCTCCATGCGCGACTATGCGCGGGCGAATGGGGGCCGCGCGGCGCGTTGGCCGGCCGGGGCGCCGGGGCGGCTGCGGATGCCCGAGCCGAGTCCGGAAGACCTGGAGTCGGTGGGGGCGGGGTGGCCTGCGGGCGGGTCAGCGGAGCGCGGCGGGCGCGTGCGCTACGAACACCGCGAGGCCGCGGTCGTCGCCGACGCGGTGCGGGACTGGATGTCGGTGGAGCCGGTGGCGGAGTCGGAGGCCTTGGTGCGCCTGCGCTGGACCGCGTCGCTCGAAGCCGGAGGCTGTGTCTCGTCGCCGCGGCCGGGCCGCGAGGCGCGCACGCTCGGCCAGATCCGGATCGATCCCTTCGCGCTCGTCGTCGAGTGCCCGTGCCGCGAAGACCTCTACGCCATTTGAAATTCGGACCGGCCGTGTGGGTCGAATGCGGGACTTTTACACAGAGACGCGGAGACGCAGAGGCCGGGCGCCGAGTCCACCCTCCTCTACCGGCGATAATCGCGGGCAACGCACTGAGAGATCGATTTTAGCTTCATTTCGGCTTGTTGAAGAAAATAACGTGCTCGTTTGACGCGCAGGGAGACGACAAGAATTTTCAATGCTCAAGGTTCAATTCTCAAAGACCACCTCGGAACGTAGCCCGGGCACGGAATCGCGGACTCTGAACCTTGAACTTTGAGCCTTGCCTGAAAATTGATCATTGAGCCTTGAGCCTTTTCCTGAGGAAGTCCACGGTTTCCGAGTTGCCTGACTTGTTCCTTTACGGGCCCTAAGCCTCGCTCCGGCGCCGCCCCGGCGCCGCAACTTCACCTTGCCTCCCGGCGCCCGCACGCGTTACAATCCCGTCCGCCTGCCCATGCCTTCTCCGCACGCGCCCCGAGCGACGGGCGGGGACCGGCAAGTCCTCCACGTCTCGGGTGCGGAACCCAAAACGGAGCGCCGAGCTTGACGAACGAGTTGGATGTCCTCGGGCGGATCGTCGCGCAGCGTCCCCAGGCGGACTCCCTGCGCGGCACGCTCGAGTCGCTGGTCCGCAAGGACCAGAACGATTTCCTGGACAAGCTCTCCGCGCTCCTCGTCCGCATGTCCTCCCTCCTCGAGGTCTCCCGCAACGTCTCGGACTCCATGTCCGTCAACGTCCTCCTCGGCCGCCTCACCGGGCTCGTGATGGAGTTCCTCGATTCGGAGCGTTGCACGATCTTCCTCCGGGACCGGCGCACCGGGGAACTGTACACGCGCGCCTCCGGGGACCCGCTCATGTCGTGCATCCGCTTTCCCAGCGACCGCGGCATCGCCGGCGCGGTCTTCACGAGCGGCACGCCCCTCCTCATTCCCGACGCCTACGCGGACCCGCGATTCAACCCCGCCGTGGACCGCGCGACCGGCTATCGCACGCGCAACATCCTCTGTGTCCCCATCCGCTGCTCCGCCGAGGCCGGCGGCGTCGTGATCGGCGTCGCCCAGGTCCTGAACAAACGGTCCGGCCCCTTCGACGATCGGGACGTGGAGGTCCTCGCCGCGCTCACCGCCCAGGCCAGCTCGGCCTTCGTGAATGCCCAGCTCCACGAGGAGGTCGTCCGCGCGCGCGAGGAGGAGAGCAAGCTCCTGGAGGTCACCTCCGCGCTCGCACGCGAGCTGCAGCTCGAGCCGCTGCTCCAGAAAATCATGGAGTCGGTCAAGGGCATCCTCGACGCCGAAAAGGCCACGCTCTTCATGTATGATCCGAAAAAAAAGGAGCTGTGGGCCCGCGTGGCCGAGGACGCGGCCTTGCAGAACGCGCGCTTCCCCGCGGACCAGGGCCTCCTCGGCAGCACCTTCGCCCGCCGGGAGACGGTCAATGTCGCGGATGCCTATCTGGACCCCCGGTTCAGCCCCGAGATGGACCAGCTCACGCACGGCAGGACGAGGAGCATCCTCTCCATGCCGGTCGTGAATCGGGACGACCAGGTCTCCGCGGTCATCCAGGTGCTGAACAAGAAGGGGGGCGTGTTCACCGCCTCGGACGAGGACCGGCTGCGCGGGTTCTGCGCCCAGGCCTCGATCGCCCTCCAGAACGCCCAGCACTTCGAGGACCTCCTCTCGCTGCACCGCTACAACGAGGGGATCCTGGAGAGCATGACGAACGGCGTCATCACGCTCGATGCGGACGGCCGGATCGTGAAAGCGAACCGTGCGGCGCTCCGCCTCACGGGCCTGGAATCCGCGCCGCAGGCGATGCTCGGCCGCGCGGCGCGGGAGTTCTTCGACGGGGACAACGCCTGGGTCGTCCGCAGCATCGAGGCGATGGAACGTCAAGGGGAGCCGCAGGTCGCCGTCGATGTCGAGCTGGCGCTCTCCTGGTCGCGGCGCGCGACTTCGACGCCCGCGTCCTCCGCGGGCCGCGAGGCGGGCGGCGGGGCGCGCGAGGTCGGGGACGGGCCGGTCGGCTCCGCGTCCTTGAACCTCACCGTCGTGCCGCTGGGGGAGCGCCGGGAGGCGCGGGCCGGCTGCCTCCTCCTGCTCGAGGACCTGACCCGGGAGAAGCGCTTACGCAGCACCATGGCGAGGTACATGTCGAAGGAACTCGCGGATCGGCTGCTGGCCGAGGGGGAGGGCGCGCTCGGCGGGAAGGTCCTGCGCGCGACCATCCTCTTCAGCGATATCCGGGACTTCACGCAAATCGCCGAACGGATCGGACCGCAGGGGACGGTCGGCATGCTGAACAGTTACTTCAGTCGCCTGGTGGACGTGGTGCTCGAAAAGGGGGGCGTGCTCGACAAGTACATCGGCGACGCGCTCATGGCGGTCTTCGGCGTGCCCTTCGCCGGCCCCGAGGATGCCGACCACGCGGTCGACGCCGCCGTGGGCATGCTGCGGGCCATCCGCCCCCTGAATCGCTCTTTCGCCGCCGAGGGCAGGACCCCGCTCGTGACCCACATCGGGATCAACACGGGCGAAGTGGTCTCGGGGAACATCGGTTCGCCCAAGCGGATGGAATACACGGTCGTCGGGGACGGCGTGAACCTGGCGTCGCGCCTGGAAGGGGCGAACAAGCGCTACGGCACGGAAATCCTCGCGACCGAGTTCACCGTCGGCGATTTCGTGAAGCCCCACCGGACGCGCGAGATCGACCGGATCCGCGTGAAGGGGAAGACCCAGCCGGTGGGGATCTTCGAGATCCTGGACGGCAGGGACGAGGAGTCGTTTCCGCGGATGGCGGAGGTTCTCGCCGCGCACCATGCCGGGCTCGCGTCCTACCGCGCCCGGGACTGGACGCGCGCCCGGGTCTGCTTCGCGGACGCCGGCCGGCTCCACCCGGGGGACGAGGTGTCGAAGCTGTACGTGGGCCGTTGTGAGCACTTCCTCCGGGAAGCCCCGCCGGAGGACTGGGACGGCGTGTGGACGTTCCACGAGAAGTGAGCCGCGCCGGCGAGCGTGTTTGCTCCCAGGCAAGCTCCGAGGCTGAGCCGGACGAAGAGATGGCGGACCATGGGTGACGAGCGGCTGCCTGAATATTTTTCGGAGTTCGCAAGCATCGGCGTCGAGTCGACGCTGGCCGCCGGGGTCGTTCTCTGGAAGGAAGGGGACCCGAGCGACCAGGTCGTACTCCTCCTCCAAGGGAACCTGGAGGTGACGCATGCGACGGAGAGCGGCGACGTCATCGTGCTGCGCATCCTCGAACCCGGCGCCGTGGTGGGGGAGCTGGCGAGCCTCGACGGGCGCGCGCGGTCGGCCACCGTCCGGGCGCGTACCGAATGCCGCCTGCTGCGCGTCCCGGCCGCCGAGTTTCGCGCGACCTTCCGGCGCCGGCCCGAGATTCTCGAATCGCTCTTCTGCCTCCAGGTCGAGCGCGTCCGCAGCCTCACGGAACGGGTGACGCGCGTCCACGATCGGGCGATCGTCGACTCCCTGACCCGGCTCTACAACTTCGGCTTCTTCAAGGAACGCCTGCGCCTCGAGCTCGAGCGCGCGGACCATACCGGTGACCATGTCTCCCTCGTGATCTTCGACATCGACCACTTCAAGCACTACAATGACGTGAACGGCCACGAAGAGGGGAACGTCGCGCTGGTCAAGGTGGCCTCCCTCGTGAAGGGCGCAGGCCGGCGCGGCGACATCATCGCCCGGTACGGAGGCGAGGAGTTCGTCGGCCTCCTCTACGGCGCCTCCAGCGAGGACGCCGTGCACTTCGCCGAAGCGGTGCGCAAGAAGGTCGAGGCCGCGGAATTCGCGGGCGGCAAGACCCAGCCGCTCGGGCGCGTGAGCGTGAGCGGCGGGGTCGCGTCATTTCCCGAGGACGCCTCGGGGGAGAAGGAGTTGATCGAAGCCGCGGACCGGAACCTGTACCGCGCGAAGTCGGGCGGGCGCAACCGGATCGTCCCCGCGCCCGAGGGGCAGGCACCGGCGTAGGGTCGATGGAGAAGAGGCCCCGTAACCGCAGAGACAGTGCGCGGCTGGGCTGCAGCCCGGCGACGACGGAACCACGGATTTCCCAGTGCAGCCGACGACCGCAACCCTAAGGGACGAGCCACCGAAGACGCCGAAAACACCGAAAGACGAACCGCGCATTTCGCCGATTTCGCGAATTTTCTGCGGAGAATTCGTTGCCGGAAAAAAAGTTTTTGCCGGCTTGTGTCACGGATTGACGACGATTTCACAGATTCGTAATCGGGGTAATCTCGTTGAATCTGTGAAATCCGTGCTTTTCGTGGCGTTCGAGCAGCGCAGAATTGTCGCAAGAACACGAACTTTCACGGGATCGCAGCGCAGAGACGCGGAGGATGCGCGGTGAATCGAAATGGCACGGCGTTGCCGCGCCGACACGGAGACATGGCATGCAGGAATTCGTCGGGATCGTCGTGAAGGCCGTGCTGCAGGTGCTCGCCGTCGTCGCGGCGATCACGCTCGTGGTGACGGTCCACTCCTGCGTCTCCCGCCCGACTCCGCCCCCGGTCGCGGCGCCGGAGACCGCGCTCACCGGGCTCTCCGGCCCGCCCGTCCTCGCGATCGGCCTCGCCGCGGCGAGCGGCGCGCAGCCCCCGTCGGTCTCCGTCGATGGCCCGTACCGCATTTTCTTCGACCGGCAGGCCGACCCCAGCCGCGCCGGCGCCTCCCTCCCTGGCCTTCCGGTCTCCTGTTCCCCCTACGGGATCTTCCTCGGAAACGAGGAGGTCCTGGCCCGCGAGGTCGAGGTCGTGCCGGATCGGGACGGCTCGCTCCGCGTCGGTAAACGCACCTACCACGGACGGCTCCGGCTCGTCCGGAGCGACGCCGGCCGGCTTTTCGTCGTGAACCTGATCGACCTCGAGACCTACCTGTCCGGCGTGATCTCCGGCGAGATGAAGCTCGACTGGCCGGACGCGGCGCTCCGCACGCAGGCCGTGGCCGCGCGCACGTACGCGCTCTGGGAACTCAAGCGTTCCCGCGCCGAGCCTGCGACCCCCGGCGTCGATTTCTTCGACGACGTCTCGGCGCAGGTCTACCTGGGCATGGAGCGGGAGAACGCCCGCGCGCGACGCCTGGTCGAGGACACGCGCGGCCAGATTTTGGTTTTCGCCGGCGCGCTCGTGCCGGCGCTCTATCACTCGAATTGCGGCGGCCACACGGAACCGGGCCATCTGTACTTCGAAGTCGCCGACCTCCCGCCCCTCGCGGGCCGTAAATGCGGCTACTGCGACCACACCTCGCTCTCGTCGTGGAAGGTCACCTACACCAAGCGCGAAATCGCGGAGCGGCTCTTCCCGCGGGGCGGAAAAAAAGTCGTGACCAAGGTCCGCGTCGTGGAGACCGCTCCCGGCGGGCATGCGGCGCGGATCGGGGTGGCGACCTCCGACTCCACCAAGGAACTGGTCTACAATGCGAAGGACTTCCGCCTGGCGCTCGGGCCGGACCGTCTGCGGAGCACCGCCTTCGCCTTGCGCGACCTCGGCGCGTCGTACGAGTTCGCCGGCCGCGGCTGGGGGCACGGCGTAGGGCTCTGCCAGTACGGGGCCAAGGGCATGGCCGACCAGGGCTTCCAGTCCCCGGAGATCCTGCAATACTACTATCCGGGCGCCGAGCTGGTGCGGATCTATTGAGTGGCTCGATGGCCGCGCTCTCCTTCGAACTCCTGGCTCGCGACGCCGGCTCCCGCGCGCGCGCCGGCCGCGTCACCACGGCACACGGCGCGTTCGAGACGCCCGCGTTCATGCCGGTCGGCACGCACGCCACGGTGAAGACCCTGTCCCCACGCGACCTGCGCGAGGCCGGGGCGCGGATCCTGCTGGCGAACGCGTTCCACCTCTCCCTCCGCCCCGGAGAAGACCTGATTCGCCGCATGGGTGGGCTCCACCGCTTCATGTCCTGGGACGGTCCGATCCTGACCGATAGCGGCGGGTTCCAGGTCTTCTCCCTCGCCCAGCTCACCCGCATCGGCGACGAGGGCGTGCGTTTCCAGTCGCCGCTCGACGGCTCGCCGTGCTTCTTTTCGCCGGAGCGCGTCGTGGAGATCGAGGAGGCCCTCGGCCCGGACATCGCCATGCCGCTCGACCAGCCCGTGGCGTACCCGTGCGACCGGGACAAGGCGCGCGCGGCGCTGGAGCGCAGCCAGCTCTGGGCGGAGCGCAGCCGACGCGCGCACCGCCGCGAGGACCAGGCCCTCTTCGGGATCGTCCAGGGGAGCGTGTACGCCGACCTGCGCCGCGAGGCCGCGGAGCGGCTTCGCGCGCTCGACTTCCCGGGCTACGCGATCGGCGGGCTGTGCCTGGGCGAAGGGCGTGCGCTCTTTCTCGACACGCTGGCCGCCGCCATGGACGGGGGCCTGCCGGCGGACCGCCCGCGCTACCTGATGGGCGCGGGCATGCCCGTCGACGTCGTGCGCTCGATCGCCCTCGGCGTGGACATGTTTGATTGCGTGCTGCCGACCCGGAACGGGCGGAACGGCTGGGCCTTCACCACGGCCGGCCCGGTGAAGCTGCGGAACGCGAAGTACCGCGAGGACGCCGCGCCGCTCGATGCCGCCTGCGACTGCTACGCGTGCGCGAACTTCAGCCGTGCGTACATCCACCACCTCTTCCGTGCGGAAGAAATCCTCGGGCTTCGGCTCGCTTCCCTGCACAACATCCGGTATTACCAGCGTCTGGTGGCGGGTGCGCGCGACGCCATTCGCGAGGGGACGTACGGCGAGTACGAACGGGGGGTGTGCGAGGCATGGGAAGGGGCGGCGGGGGACGGGAAAGGGCAGGAGACGTAGAGCCCGTAAAAAATCAACTCATGCAGTTCGGAAACCAGGGAGTTCCTCGGGAACAGGCTCAAGGCTCAATGTTCAGACAAGGCTCAAAGTTCAAGGCTCAGAGTCCGCGAGCCCAGGAAGCGTGCTCGAGGGGCGAAGAGGCTCTCTCCGCGTCCCCGCGCGGATTTTCCGAGCGTGCTTGCGGCCGCGGACAGGACGCGGGTGCGTGTCGCTCTCCGGGTTCGCGTTACGGCGCTGGGGCCGGCGTCGACGGGGCCTCGGGCGGCTTGGGGGCCTCTTCCTTCTTGGCTTCGGCGGCGGGGGTGGCAGCAGGTGCTGCATCCGCAGGCTTGGACTCGGCCGCGGGCGTGGCCGGCGCAGGGGCGGGCTCGGCCTTCTTCTCCGGCGCCGCGGGTTTGGGCGCGGGCTTCGCCGGCACCGGCCTGGGCGCGGCGGCGAGTACCTTCGGGGCCATCTTCGCGATGGCCGCGGCGGCGCCGCTGCCGCTGGGTCCGCCGGACGGGGCCGGGGCCGCCGGTGCGGGCGCCTTGGCGCCGGCAGGCACCCGGGTCTCCTCGACGCGCTTGCGGATCTGGTCGATGTTCTTGCGGACCTTCTCCGCCTCGGGGCTCTTCGGGAACTTCTGGGTCAGGTCCTCCGCTTTCTGGAGCGCGAGGACCCACATTTCCAAGTCGATGTAGGTCTTGACGGCGTCCATTGCCTGCTTCGCCTCAAGCCTCTCCAGGTCTTCCCGTTCCTTCGGCGTGGAAGCGCGCGGGCTGGCGGCCGGCGCCGAGCCGCCGAACGAGGACATGGACTCCAGACTGCCCTCGACGGTGCCGCGCAGTCGCTCGACCTCCTGCATCCCGACGCCCAGCCCGAAGAGGACCAGCGCGGCGGCGAGGCACCCGAAGCCGAACAGGCAGAGTAGGACCTCGGCCTGCGTGTCGATCTGCGGGGCCTTCGAAAGCGAAAGGAAGGTGGCCGGCACCACGGCGCCGATGATGACGAAGGCATAGGCGGCGATTTGGAGAACAGAGGACATCGTGCTCGCCCTCACGTTCCCAAATAGCATCAGCATACCCGTCTCTCCTTCCTAACGCTCGTAACCGCAACCAAAGTCGGCCATGGGCCGGACGCCCGTGGCACCCCTCACCCCCCCCTCCGCTCGCTCCCGCGAGCTTCGGGGCGCAGGCCCGACCGTCTCCTCCACCGGGAAAGCGCGTCGCCATCGACCGGGAACGTTTGCGCCTCCGCGCAACGGATCACGGCTCCCGGCCCATTGCCTGGTCCCCGCTGTCCCCCGGGAAAGACGACACCCCCTCCTGCGTCGGAGGCGGCGCGAGTATAGCAAGCGCCCCTCGATTTTCAAGAAAAATCGAGCCTGCGGGCCGGGCGGGGACCGCGCTTACGCGTGTCGGAACAACGATTTCGGGGTCGGCTGTCCTCGCGACCTTCGCGCGGCGCGTATTACCGGGCCGGGAGCAGCCGCACGCGCCGGCCCTCGATGCGGAGCCGGCCCTCCCCGAAGAGTCGGATCGCCTCCGGCAGCGCCTCGCACTCTTCCGCGAAGACCCGTGCGCCGAGGCTCTCTACGCTGTCGTCGTCGAGGACCGGGCAGACTCTCTGCAGAACGATCGCGCCGTGGTCGTACTGGTCGTCCACGAAGTGCACGGTGCAGCCGCTCACGCGCGCCCCGGACTCCAGGACCGCCCGGTGGACGCGGTCCCCGTAATAGCCCTTGCCGCCGAAGGCCGGCAGCAGCGCGGGATGGATGTTGAGCACGCGACCGGAGAGGGCGGGCGGCACGCAGTAATAGTGGAGAAAGCCCGCCAGCACGAGCAGGTCGAACGGGCTGGTGCGAAGCGCCTCGTCGATCGCGTGGCCGAAGGAAGCGTCGTCGGGGTGGGCCTTGCGCGGGACGCACGAAGCGGGAATTTCGGCGCGACGGGCACGCTCGAGGCCGTAGGCGTCGGCCCGGGACCCAACGACCTGGACGATGCGCGCCGCCAGCCGGCCGGCGGCAATCCGGTCGATCAGGTTTTGCAGGGTGCGACCCGAGCCCGAGAGAAGGACCGCGAGGCGGAGCGGCTCCGCGATGGGCATGCGACCTCTTGCTGCTGGTGGCCCGTTGACGAACTTCGGACACAGTCGTCCATTCTGTCACGGCGGGTCGTAACCCATGCGGCCGTTCGCGCGGGCCGGAGGCCCGCGCCCCCGGGCATCGTGCCTGGACTTCGTCAACGGGCCACTAGGCCCTCGGCCGGAGTCGAGCCAGCAGGTCCTCGTGCAGCTTGCCCGCGTCCGCTTCCAGCTTGTCGGCCTCCTCGCGCACGGGGCCGGTCCCCGAGGCGTCCGCGAGCGAGGCGAGGTTCGTGTCGACATTGAACCGGCAGCCGCGAAGTGCCGCGAACGCGAGGAGCCCGCCGACGCCGACGTCGCTCGCGAGGTGCGGGTTCGAGCGGGCGGCGAGGAAGTGCACCGCCCGCAGCACGGCCAGCGCCTTGCGCATCCCCTCCAATGGGACCTCGAGCGCGCGCCGGAGCGCGGCCTCACGCGCGGCGCGGCGCGCCTCCTTTTCCTCGGGCGTGGTCCGGGGGAGCTTCCCGGCAGCCGTGTACGCGTCGTACGCCGCGGCGTCGTCGTCCGCGAGCCGCAGGAGATCGCTCGACAACCCGTCCAGTTCCTTGCCGCGTCGCACGAGGTCCCCCTCGTACGGGGCCAGGTCGGTGCGTCCGACCGAGAACTGCACCACCATGTGTCCGAGCGCGGCGCCAAACGCGCCGGCGACCGCGGCAGCCGTGCCGCCCCCCGGCGTCGGGGTCTTGGCGGAAAGCGCGGTCACGAACTCTTGAATCGTCTTTTCGCGGAACATAAGGTGCCCTGAAAGGGTGCTGCTCCGCGCCCAAGAAGTGGAGCGCACGGCAACCACGGCTTGCTCGAGATCTCACCGCATCCGAATCTGTGACACAACAGCCCAAAAGCTTGTTTTTTTGCAACCTTTCTCGGTGATCCCGGGGTCGACGAAACCCCAGGGCAGCCGCTGGCCACAACCAAAGGGACGAGCCACCGAAGACGCCGAAAACACCGAAAGACGAACCGCGCATTTCGCCGATTTCGCGAATTTTCTGCGGAGAATTCGTCGCCAGAAAAACAAGCTTTTGCGAGCTTGTGTCACAGATTGCACAGATTTCACATATGAGAATCGTCGCAATCTGTGTAATCTGTGAAATCTGTGGTTCGTCGAGCTTTGGTTGCGGCCATCGGCTGCGCTGGGAAATCTGTGGTTCCGTCGTCGCTTGGCTGCGGCCCCGCCGCGCTGTGAAACCTGTGGTTTCGTCGTGGTTCGGCCTCGTCGCCGACTCCCTCCGACCTCCTCACTCGGCGAAGAGCGCGTCCACGAACTTGTCTGCGTCGAAGGCCTCGACGTCCTCCGGCGTCTCGCCGAGGCCGACGAACTTCACCGGGATCCCGATCTCGTTCTTCACCGCGACGACGATGCCGCCCTTGGCCGTCCCGTCCAGCTTCGAAAGGAAGATGCCGTCCACGCGCGTCGCCTCGTGGAAGATCTTGGCCTGGTTGATGGCGTTCTGGCCCGTCGTGGCGTCGAGGACGAGGAGCACTTCGTGCGGCGCGCCCGGGATCTTCCGCCCGAGCACCGCATGCATCTTCTCCAGTTCCTTCATCAGGTTCGCCTTCGTGTGGAGCCGGCCCGCGGTATCGACGAGCAGGAGGTCGACCTTGCGCGCGGCCGCGGCCTGCGCCGCATCGAAAACGACGGCGGCCGGGTCCGCGCCCGTCTGGTGCCGGATCAGCTCCACGCCGACGCGCTGGCTCCAGATCGCGAGCTGCTCGATGGCCGCCGCCCGGAACGTGTCCCCGGCCGCGAGGAGGACCGTCTTCCCCTGCTTCGTGAACCAGCTCGCGAGCTTCGCGATCGACGTGGTCTTCCCGCTCCCGTTCACGCCCACGACCAGCACCACGGTGGGGGGCTCGGCCGCCATGCGCACGACGTTCCCGCCCTGGGTGAGCATCTGCTTCAGCTCGACCTTCAGGTAGTCGTAGAGCTGCGACGTGTCCTTCACGCGGCCGGCCTGGTAGGCCTCGCGCAGGCGGGCGATGAGCATGGTGGTCGACGAGAGCCCGAGGTCGGAGGTGATGAGGACCTCCTCCAGTTCCTCGAGGAGCTTCGCGTCGATCGCCCGGTTGCCGGAAAAGAGGTCGCGGACCCGCCGGAAGGCGTTCCGGGTCTTCGCCAGCCCCTGCTTCAGCTTTTCAAGGACTCCTTTGAACATCGGCGCTCCCAGCGTTCCCGGATCTTGTCCAGGATCCCGTTCACGAACCCCCCGGACTCCTTCGCTCCGTACTTTTTCGCCAGCTCGATCGCCTCGTTGATGATCACGGGGGCGGGCGTGTCCTCGCGCAGGGTCATCTCGAAGACCGCCATCCGGAGGATGTTCCGGTCCACGACGGCCATCCGGGCGATGTCCCAGTTCGCGGCCACCTCGCGGATCTGTCCGTCCAGCGTCGACCGATGTTCGAGCGCGCCGAGCACGATCTCGCCCGCGAAGGCCCGTACCTCCTGGTCGGAGGTCTGTTCCGTGAGGTACTCGGCCGGGTCGCCGGTCGGCTCGAAACCGCGGACGTCCGACTCGTAGAGGAGCTGGAGGGCCAGCTCCCGGGCCTGGGTCCTCTTCCTCACCGCGAGCCCTTTCCGGGGAGCTTCGAAAAGAGGTCGGCCATCTCGATGGCGGACTCCGCGGCCGCCGCCCCCTTGTTCCCCTGCTTCGTCCCGGCCCGCTCGATCGCCTGCTCGAGCGTGTCCGCGGTCACGACGCCGAAGATCGTCGGGACCCCGGTCTCGACCGACACCATGGCGATGCCCTTCGACGCCTCCGCGGCGACGAGGTCGAAGTGCGGCGTGTCGCCGCGGATGATCGCGCCGAGGCAGATGAGGGCGTCATAGCGGCCGGTGCGCGCGACGCGGAGGGCGGTCACGGGCAGCTCGAAAGAGCCCGGCACCCAGATCACGTCCACGTCGTCGTCGTCCACGCCGCGCCGCCGCAGGCCGTCGCGCGCTCCTTCGAGGAGGCGGCCCGTGATGAAGTCGTTGAACCGCGCGACGACGAGGGCGAACCTCCGCTTGGTGCCGATGAGGTTTCCCTGGAATTCGCGTCCCATGGTGTGACTCTCCAGGTTCGGCGCGTGCTTGCGGCGCCGCCGGGCAAGGACGGGCCGCGTGCGCCGGGAGGTGGGAAAGACGTGGGAGTATACCCCAACGCGCCGGAGCCGCAACCAAAATCGAACGCGGGCGCCGCGCCCAGGGGTTCCCTCCCCCAATCCTCCCCCGTCACCCGGGGAGTGGGCGGTCTCTTCGCGCCGAGTCCTTTCCCGGACGGAAAGAATTCGGCGAGAGGAGACGGGCGTCCTCGCCGGTCCGTGGCTTTCGGGACCAAAGATTTCTCTTGGAATCCGCCCGGCGCTCCACTAGAATGCCCTCCGTCTCCAGCAGCGAAACGCGAAGCGTCTTCGCTCACACCTCGTCTGGCCGACACCTTCACGAGTGCTCATGAACCGTTCCGCGTGCCGCTCTTACTTCACCCTGTTCCTGGGGGCCGGCCTTCTCGCGGCCTGGCTACTGACAGCCGCACCGCCCGCGCCCGCTGCGCCCCCGGAGTCCGCCGCCGCGGCCCAGGCCCCGGGCGCATTCGTCGCGCGCTCGACCTTCTCGACGATCGGAAAGACCCGCCTCCTCCACGTGTGGGGCGCGCCCCGCGAGATGGGACGCGAGGTCGGACGCGTGCTGGGCGCGGAGATCCGCCTCCTCTACAATGATTACCTCGGCCGCTTCGTCCCTTTCGCCTCGGAACGCAAGGCCCTCCAGGCGAAGGCCCTCGAGATGGTCCCCTTCCTTCCCGCCGACAGCCTCGAGGAAATCCGCGGCGTCGCCGAAGGCGCGGGGATGCGCTTCGAAGAGATGCTGCTCGGCAATTGCTTCCTCGATCTGAAGCGCTCCCCTCTCTGCAGCACGTTCGTGGCCTACGGCCCGGCCACGCGCGACGGCGACGTCCTCTTCGGCCGCAACCTCGACTTCCCCTCGCTCGGCATTGCCGGCGACCATGGACTCGTGACCGTGTACCACCCGACCGGGAAGAAGGCCTTCGTGTCGGTCGGCTGGCCGGGGCTGTCCGGCGTGCTCTCGGGCATGAACGAGGACGGTCTGTCGCTCGCCGTGATGAACGTCTTCATGGAAAAGGAGACGCCGAAGGGGACGCCCTACACTCTGCTTTTCCGGGAGATCCTGGAAAACGCGCGGACGACGGACGAAGCGATCGCGCGGATGCAAGTTGCGCGGCGGACGGTGGGCAACAACCTCATGCTCTGCGATGCGCGACCCTCGGCGGCGCTCGTCGAATTCTCGGCCGAGGTGTGCAACGTCCGCCGGCCCGTGGAGGACGCGATCTACTCGACGAACCATTTCCGGATCGGGGAGTCGCTGGCGAAGACGACCTGCTGGCGGTATCCGATCCTTGAGCGGGAGCTGCGCGGACGCTATGGGAAGCTGGACGTGGAGGGGGCGAAGGCCGTGCTCGGGAGCGTCGGGCTGCGGCTCATCAATCTGCAGGCGATGCTCTTCCGGCCCGTGCAGCGCGACCTGTGGGTGTCCTTCGCCTCGCCGTTGGCTTCGCTCGGGCCCTACGAGCACGTGCCGGCGGAGCGGCTCTGGCGGGCGGAAGCGCCGCCCCGGACGGACGAGTCGGCGGGGATGGTCCCCGGTCCGCTCGAGCGCTGAGCCAGGCGCGGCGGTGGGAGGATTCCCGGAGCATGGACGGCTTCCGCGAGCTCGACAATCGCGTTTGTCTGATGGCGAAGCACGCGGAGGAAATGCTTCAGCTCACCTTCGAGGCCTTGCGGCACGAGAAGGTGGAGCTGGGGGAGATGTCGGAGAAGATGGGGGCGGTGGTGCGGAACGACGAACGGGACCTGATCGGGGCGCTGGCGGAGCGGGCAAAGAC
Source organism: Planctomycetota bacterium (assembly GCA_016197205.1). Classification (GTDB taxonomy): domain Bacteria; phylum Planctomycetota; class MHYJ01; order WSZJ01; family JACPWG01; genus JACPWG01. The sequence goes on along the minus strand of JACPWG010000100.1, from coordinate 35,127 downwards.
CACCCCCGAGGCACGACCGAGCCTGAAGGTACTGGTGGCCGCGGTCGGCCATCTGGGCCGCATCGGCGGCGAGCTGGACGTGGCGCTCCACTGCGTCGAGTCGAAGATGCGGGACCGGGTGCCCTTCAGCGACCAGGCGAACCACGAACTGGGGTTCCTTTTCGAGAGCGCCCAGTATCTGCTGCGCTGCGCGAAGGACACCCTGCTCACGAGGAATACCGTCCTGGCCAAATACATCCAGGACACGGGCGGAACGCTTCGGGTGTCGATCGAGAAGTTCGCGCTCGACCACGAGGATCGCCTCCTGAGCGGTCATTGCCGGCCGGAGGCCGCCGCGGTATTCCTGGACATCCTCGATGCGTTGAACGGAGTGATCGGACACACCCGCTTGTTGGGGGAGCGGGTGGTCCAGGCTCCTCGCGACTACGTACCGCTCCACGGAAGTCGGTGACCAATAGGCGAAGGCAAGTTCGGCAGCCCGCTAGGCGCGCGAGCGAGGCGTAGTAACGGAGAACTACGGCAAGCGAGCGCAACGACGCGGGCGGCCAAAATCGCCGAGAAAATTGGTCACCCAATTGCGTGGGGCGGTACTAAGGGGCCGCCAAGGAACGGCTTGAGGACGGGCTCTTCCACCGGAGCGAGGTCGCCCCTGGGGTGCCGGCCTTTCGGACTGCGCCGACTGGCTTGCTGTGCCTGACTTGTGCCTTGACGTGCCCTATCCTGCCGGGGACTCATGATGAAGATCCACATTCACCCTGACTTGCGTTCGTCGGCGCGACTCGGCGTCTTCCTCGCGGAAGAGGTCCGCGTGCTGCGCCGCCAGGAAATCCTCTGGGGAAGGTTCCAGATCCTCTCCCGGTCCGTCCGGGAGACGGCACGGACGAAGAACCCGCTCGAAAACGGCGACCTGCTCAAGGTGAAAAAGTTCGTGAAGGCGGTCGGGCTCGACCCGGAACGGCACCGGACCTCCTCGGAACTGCTGTTGCGAAAGACGCTCAAGAGCCTGCCGGTCCTGCAAGTGAACTCCGTGGTGGATGCCGCCAATCTCGTGTCGCTCGAGACGATGCTGCCGGTCTCCTGCTACGACCTGGCCCGGATTCGCGGCGACGTGGAGCTGCGCCTGGGGCGCGAGAACGAGAAGTTCGACACGGCCGCCCGGGACAAGTTCGACGCGGCGGGGGTGCCCGTGCTTTCCGACACGCCGGGCGCCTTCGGCTCCATGCTCGCCGATTCGGCGCGGACGACCGTGGGCTCCCACGCGCGGCGGATCCTGGTCGTCGTGTTCGGCGGCAGCGCGCACAGCGATTCGGCGCTCAAGGGGGGCATGGAGAGCCTCGCGGAGTTGCTCTCACAGTTCTCGTTTGCCCGGGTGGGCACGCACCACCTCGTCAAGGACGAGGCCGTGCTGGCGCCGGGTCCGGCCGTCGGCCGTGTCTGACACCGCGAGCCGGCCCCTCGACCCGCCCTCCGGCGCCCGCTGGCGCTGCCCCTCCTGCAAGCACGAGCTTCCGACCGGAAGCATCCGTTGCCCGAGCTGCGGCGCCGCCTTCAAGCTCCGCGAACCCGCCTGGCAGGACCGGAAGGGCGTCTACCTCCTGCTCTTCCTGGTCGCCTTCGAGTTCGGCCTTCCCTGGCTGTGGAAGAGCCCCCACTTCTCCCGCTGCGAGAAGGTGGTGCTCACCCTCCTGACCTGCCTCTGGTTCCCCGGCATCCTCGCCGTCCCCTTCTACCTGGTGCACCACCTCGTCGTGCAGTTCCTCTCGGTCCGGCCCGGGTGAGGGCCCGTACAGGAACAACCCCGGGCTCGGCACCTTCGTCGGAGGGAAAAGGCCCCAGCCCTTTCAAGGTGGGCGAACGAGTTGATCTTCGCAAAACGGAGCCTCAACCGCCCGTGCGCGGAAATGGGCGAGCTTCCAGTGCTTTCCTCCTTCGGCCACGAGACCTTGTGGTGCAGGGCTTCCGCCCTGCACCGACGGGACAACCCGGGTGGAAATGACGCAGGCCGTTGGGTGCGGGGGCGGCTCGACGGGAACGGGGGAAGTGCTTCGGAGGTTCCGTGCGAGTGCGGGTGCAGGGCGGAAGCCCTGCACCATAAAGCGGACTCAAGCCGCACGATCAAGTGAACCATCTGCTTGCGGCGGGCGGAAGCGTGACGACACCACCTTGAAAGGGCTGGGGAGAGGCCCTTGGGGTGCAGGCCTTCCGGCCTGCACGGACTGGCGTGAGTGCCTGACGGGTGTCTTTACAACAAGCCGAAGTGAAGCTAAGACCGATCTCTCCGTGCGTTGCCAGAGATCATCGCCGGTAGCGGACGGTGGACTCGGCGCCCGGCCTCTGCGTCTCCGCGTCTCTGTGCAAAAGTCTCGCATTCGCCCCACGCGGCCGGGTCGAATTTCAAATTGCAAAAAGTCAAATTTCAAATCTCAAATTTCGCCCGTGTCTAGCTGGGACGCGGAGCCATGATCTAGCCATTTGCCGCCGTCGGTCGAGTTTAGCCTCAGTTCGGGTTGTTGTTTCTTTACGGGCCCTGAGCCGCGAGGTCCGCCCCCGCGGCCCGGAATTCGGTTGCATTTCCGCCCGGCCGTCCTATACTCTCCCTCTCTCCGAATTTCGCGTACTTGGCGTACTTCGCGGTTCGTCCCCCGTCCTTCTCTCCCCTCGGTCGCAGCGCCCATGAAGGTCTTCGCGGTCCTCCTCTCGGTACTGCCGGGGCTCGGCCACATCCTCCTCGGGCGCTGCCGCCGCGGCCTGGTGCTCTTCACCGTGTTCGCGGTGCTCGTGAATTTCTGGGTCGTCGCCCCCGTCCTCTGGCAAGGGGGGCCGCCCCCGGTCGAGCGGCCGGGCCTCTTCGCGGCCGCCGCCCTCGTGTGGCTCTACTCCATGCTCGACGCCATGCGGCTCGTGTACTGGCGCGAGCGCGCCGGCGTCGTCACGCGCAAGAAACACCTCTTCCTCGAAGCGCTCGCCGCCTACGTCCGCAACGACCTCGAGGGCGCGCGCCGGCGTCTGAAGCGCGTCCTGCGGCTGGACCGGGACGACCCGACCGCGCACTTCTACCTCGGCATGGTCTACCAGGGGGAGGGAAAGCGCTGGCGGGCCCGCCGCTGCTACAAGCGCTCGCTGGCCCTCGACGAGACGAAGAAGTGGCGCTGGGAGATTTCGACGGCCCTGGAGGAGATGAAGGCGCGATGAGGGAAGCGCGCGAGGCGTGCGGCCTCTTCGGGATCGTCGGGGACGCCGCCGCGGTCCTCAAGACCTACTACGGCCTCTACTCTCTCCAGCACCGCGGGCAGGAGAGCGCGGGGATCGTCTCCTCCGAGGGGACGCGGCTCCGGCTCCACAAGGGCATGGGGCTCGTCGCGGACGTGTTCTCTCCGGCCACTCTCGAACGCATCGCCGGCCCGCTCGCCATGGGGCACGTGCGCTATTCGACGACCGGCGCCTCCACGCTGCTCAACGCCCAGCCCCTCGTCGCCGATTGCGCCGGCGGGCCCATCGCCGTCGCCCACAACGGCAACCTCGTGAACAGCGGCGAGTTGCGCCGCGAGCTGGAGGCCCACGGGTCCATCTTCCAGACCACCGTGGACTCGGAAATCGTCCTCCACCTCCTCGCCCACCCGGACCACGCGGGGAAGCCGGACGGCCTGGCGCGGACCTTTCGCCGCCTGCGCGGGGCCTTCTCCCTCCTGCTGCTCACGCCGCGCGAGCTCATCGCCGTCCGCGACCCGAACGGTTTCCGGCCGCTCTGCCTCGGCCGGCTCGGGGGCGCGTACGTCGTCGCCTCGGAGACCTGCGCCTTCGACTTGATCAAGGCGAACTACGTCCGCGACATCGAGCCGGGTGAGATCCTCCACGTGACGAAGGACGGCGTCCGCTCGGAGCGGTACACGGAGGCCGGCGAAGCGCGGTCCAGCTTCTGCGTCTTCGAGCACGTCTACTTCGCGCGGCCCGACAGCCGGGTCTTCGGCGACACCGTGCACATCGTGCGGATGCGGCTCGGGGCCGAGCTGGCGCGCGAGCACCCGGCGAAGGCGGACCTCGTGATGGCGGTCCCGGATTCCGGCAACTCCGCCGCGCTCGGGTACGCGTCGACGAGCGGCATCCCGTTCGAGCAGGGCTTCATCCGGAACCACTACGTGGGCCGGACGTTCATCCAGCCGACTCAGGGCGCGCGCGACCAGGAGGTGGAGATCAAGCTGAACATCGTCCGCGAGGTCGTCGAGGGGAAGCGCGTCGTGGTCGTCGACGACTCGATCGTCCGCGGGACCACCGCGCGCTCGCGCGTGAAGGCCCTGCGCGAGGTCGGCGCCCGCGAGGTCCACCTGCGCGTGAGCTGCCCGCCGATCCGGCATCCTTGCTTCTACGGGATCGACTTCCCGGACCCGCGCCAGCTCATCGCGAACGAGCGGAGCGTCCCGCAGATCCGGGACTACCTGGGCGTCGATTCCCTCGGGTACCTGAGCCTGGAGGGGATGCTGCGCGCCGCGCCCGGCCAGCCCGCGGACCGCTTTTGCGCCGCCTGCTATTCCGGGCGCTACCCCGTCCCGGTCGAGGCCGGGATGCGGAAGGAAATCTTCGAACGCGGCGCGCCGTCTTGCGGCTAGGAGCTGACCGGAAATGGCGAAGGGCCTGACCTATCAGGACTCCGGCGTCGACCAGTCCCGCAAGGACGGCGTCGTCGACAAGATCCTCCACATGATGAAGCGCACGTACGGTCCGCGCGTCATCGACAACCCGTGGGGCTTCGCGGGCCTCTTCTCGTTGAACGGCGAGAGCCCGATCTTCCGGAAGACCTACCGCCGCCCGGTCCTGGTCGGCTGCGCGGACGGCGTCGGGACGAAGCTGCGCCTCGCGCACGAGCTGGGCAAGCACGACACGGTCGGGATCGACCTGGTGGCGATGAACGTGAACGACCTGCTGGTCACGGGGGCCGAGCCGCTTTTTTTTCTCGACTACATCGCGACGGGCAAGGCCCAGGAGGGGGTCCTGCTCGACGTGGTGAAGGGGATCGTGGCCGGGTGCGAGCAGTCCGGGTGCGCGCTCCTCGGCGGGGAGACGGCGGAGATGCCGGGCTTCTACAAGGACGGCGAGTACGATCTCGCGGGCTTCGCGGTGGGCGTGGTCGAGAAGGGCCGGCTGTTGGACGGAAAGACCGTGGTCCCCGGGGACGTGGTCGTGGGGATCGGCTCGTCGGGGCTCCACTCGAACGGCTACTCGCTCGTGCGCAAGGTCGTGGAGCGGTCGAAGGTGAAGCTCGACGCCGTGGTCCCGGCGCTGGGCTGTACCCTCGGCGAGGAGCTGCTCAAGCCGACGCGGATCTACGCGCGCGCGCTGCGCGACGCCACGCGCGCGCACAATGCGCGCCGGTGCGTGAAGGCGATGGCCCACATCACGGGCGGTGGGATGGTCGAAAACGTCCCGCGCGTGCTCCCGGCCGGCTGCGCCGTGGACGTCAGGACGGGTAGCTGGCCCGTGCCCCCGATCTTCGGCTGGGTCCAGGAGCAGGGCGGCATCGAGGAGGCCGAGATGCGCCGCGTCTTCAACCTCGGGATCGGGATGGTCCTCCTCCTGGATCCGTACTTCGTGGACGTCGCGATCCGGCGGCTGGAGAAGGCGGGGGAGCGGGCCTACGTCCTCGGGAAGGTGGTGGCGGGCGACCGGGAAGTGCGCTTTCGGAATTGAGATTTGGGATTTCGACACTTACCTGTGAACTTCTTGAAAGCGTATCCAGATTCGCAGGCGACGAAACCACAAAGACTCGAAGTCACTAAGACCACAAAGGCGCATTTCGGCCGGGCCAAACTCGCCCCCCTCAGTGACGGTCCTTCGTGGTCTTCGTGCCTTGGTGGCTTGGTGGTTTCGTCGTCCGTTTGGGTTTCGGGCCTTCGCCCGAGTTGGGATTTGGGATTTTCGACGTGATCCGGGGGGGCCCGCGTCCGGGCACCCGGCAGCCGGCACCCGGTATTCGCCTGTCCTGCAAGCGGTGGTTGGAGGTCGTCATGTTCGCAAGGGGAATGATCGCGCTTCTCGGGATGGCCCTCTTGTGCGGCTGTTCGATGTTCGGCGGCAAGAAGGAGGAACCCGCGCCGAGGCCGCCGGCAACGGCGGACAATCGGCTGGACCTCATCGAGGAGAGCGTGAAGCAGAACCGTCGGGACATCGAGGATGTGCGCCGTCAGGTGTCGGCGCTGAGCGACCGGCTGGCGCAGGGGGGCGGCCGGGAGACGGTCCCCACGACGTATCCGCGGTCGGTGCCCACCGCCGGCCAGGACCCGGTGGGGAGCTACGGCGAGGCCGGGCCGTCCGCAGGCGCGGCGCAGCCGGGCCCCGTGCCGGGCGCACGAGGAGCCGGAGCGGGCGCCGGCGGCGGCAGCCCGAAGGGCGCGGCCGGGACCGCGCGGGGCGCGGGCTCGAGCGGCGCCGCGGCGGGAGCCGCCGGCGGCGCCGGGACCGGCCATGAACCCGGGGCCAAGGGCGGGTCCTCCTCCGCCTACAATGCCCTCACGGGCGGCGGCGACGCGGCCGGTCCGGGCGCGGGCGCGGGCGCGGCCAGGGGCTCCGTCCCTCCTGTGGGCGCGGGCAAGAGCGCCGGACCCGCGGTGCCGCAGATCTCGGACGCGGCGACGCAGGAGAAGGTCTCCCAACTGCTGCAGCGCTTCCAGACGGACAAGGACGGCAAGGCGGTCGCCGCCGGGTTGCGCCCCTACAGCAGGTTCGTGGCGCCGACCTTCGTCGGCTACCTGCGAGACTTCACCTACCAGTCGGCGGCGATCGACGTCCTGGCGACCCTCGAGCCGCGCGACGTCCTCCCCCTCATCAGCGACGCCCTCAAGCGCGAAGTCGACCCGCAGCTCCAGGTCGCCTGCGTCCGCGTGCTGGGTCGCGTCGGCGACAACTCGGCCGTCCCCGCGCTCCGCGATTGCGTGCGGACCGACAACAGCGACCTCAAGTTCTACACCGCCGAGGCGCTGGTCCTGCTCAAGTCGAAGGACGGCATCCCGGTCCTCATCAGCTACCTGAAGTCCCCCGAGGAGACCAAGCGGGCGATCGCCTACTCCGGCCTCCGGAGCGCGACCGGCTATAGCTTCGGCTACAAGCTCTGGTCCACCCGCTCCGAAGAGTGGGAGGAAGGCTATCGCCGCTGGAAAGAGTGGTGGGACACGAGCGGCGCCGCGTTCCAGTTCAAGTAGAAGCCGCTCTCGTCACCGCTCTCCTCGTGGCAGGGGCGCGGCGCTGCCGTACCCGCACGTCAGCCCCCTGGCCCCTGCTCGCTTCCCGGCGCCCAGCCCCGCGTTGGCTGTAGGGGCACGGCGGTGCCGTGCCCCGCGTCGGGAAAGCGTCGCCACCCTTGAGCCCATCCGTTCTCTGGAGTGGGACCATGGGCATCCTGGTCGATGCGGCTCGAGCCGTCGCCGAAGTCCCCCGCGGCTCTATGCTGGCCCTCGGGGGCATGACCCTCTATCGCCGCCCCCTCGCGCTCGTCCGCGCCCTCCTCCGCCGCAAGACCTCCGAACACACCCTTCTCGCCCTCACCTGCGGCCTCGAGAGCGACCTCCTCCTCGGCGCGGGCGCGGTCTCGCGCGTCCGCACCTGCTACTTCGGCCTGGAGGGCTTCGGCCTCGCGCCCGTCTTCACCGCCCTCACCTCCGGCGCCGTCGCCGGCTCCATCGAACTCATCGAAGAGACCGAAGCGACGATCGCCGCCGGCCTCCGCGCCACCCTCTCCTGCGTCCCGTTCCTGCCCGTCCGCGGCATCCTCGGCAGCGACGTGCCGCGCGTCCGGCCCGACCTCCGCACCGTCCAGTGCCCCTACACCGGCGAATCGTTCCTCGCCGTCCCCCCGCTCCACCCGCAGGTCGCTTTCGTCCACGCGCAGAAGGCCGACGCCGAGGGAAACGCCGTGCTCCTCGGCAACCACGGCATCGACCGCGAAATCGCGGCCCTCGCCGAGCTGACGATCTTGAGCGCCGAGGAGATCGTGCCGACCTCCGAGCTGCCCGAGGGGCGCGTCGACGTCCTGGCTCGCGACGTGGACTTCGTCGTGCACGCCCCGCGTGGCGCCGCCCCGACCTCCTGCTATCCCAACTACCGCATGGACGGCCTCGCCATCCTCGACTACACGACAGCGGTCCGGGCGGGGAACTTCCTGGAGTACCTGGAGAAATTCCTGGCGGGGTGACGCGGAGCGGGGCTGCGGAGGCGTGGTCAGCGTCTTCGATGGGGTGGCTCCGTCCCGTCGCCTGCCGCGAGTAGCCTTTTCACTTGAGCCGGCGAAGGCCGGCACTCGGGAGTCGCACCCTTCCAGCGGTCTGACCTGCGATGTTCCCTGCCGCAAGGGGCGACCCGTTCACCCACCTGGAAAGGGTTGGGTGTGTGGAGGGCAGCGATTGTGCGGCGCGTGGTTCAGCAGCGATTCGTAGCCCGAAGCTCCGCCGCCCGCGAGGCCGCCGCCCCCGTCATGGGCAGGGCCGCATCGATCCAGCCGCCCGCAACGACCTCGTCTCCGTCGTAGAGGACCACCGCCTGCCCCGGCGTGACCGCGCGCTGCGGCTCGTCGAACTCGACGCGCACGCCTCCCCCCGGCAGCACCGTCGCCGTCGCGGGGGTCGGGTCGTGGTGGGACCGGATCTTCGCGGCCACCCGCACCGTGGCGCCGAGCTCGGGCGCGCCTCGCGAGACCCAGTTCGAGCGCGTCGCCACCAGCCCGGCCGAGAGCAGGTCCTCGCCGAAGCCCACGACGACGACGTTCTCCTCCGGCAGGAGCTGGACCACGTACGCCGGCCGGCCGAGGGCGATGCGCAGGCCGTGTCGCTGGCCGATCGTGAAGTGCTGGTAGCCAGGGTGGCGGCCGAGGGCGCGCCCGTGGACGTCCCGGAGCTCCCCCTCGCGGACGCGGTCCGGCGTGCGCTCCGCGATGAGTCGGCCGTAGTCGTCGTCCGGGACGAAGCAGATCTCCATGCTCTCGCGCTTCTCCGCGGTGCAGAGCCCGGCGGCGCGTGCGCGCTCGCGCACCTCCGCCTTCGTCATGCCGCCGATGGGGAGGAGCGTCCTGCGGAGCTGCGCCTGCACGAGCGGGAAGAGCACGTACGATTGGTCCTTCGTGACGTCGAGACCGCGCCGCAGCACGCGCCGGCCGTCCCGGTCCGCGACCTGGGCGTAGTGGCCGGTCGCCACGGCCTCCGCGCCGAGCGACTCCGCGTAGGCCAGGAGCTTCCCGAACTTCAGGTCCTGGTTGCAACGGACGCACGGGTTCGGCGTGCGTCCCGCGTTGTACTCCTCGACGAACTCGCCGATGAGCTTCTGGAAGTCCCGCGAGAAGTCGACGGCGTAGAAGGGAACGCCAAGCCGATCGGCGACCCGCCGCGCGTCGTCCGCGTCCCGGAGCGAACAGCAGCCCTTGGTCTTCGTGAGGGGATTCTCGACGTGGATGCCGTTGCGCATGAAGAGCCCAACGACGTCGTAGCCGGCCTCATGGAGAAGAAGCGCGGCGACGGACGAATCGACGCCGCCGCTCATGGCGACGACGACGCGGGGCTTCGTGTGCGTTGCGGACATGTTGAACTCAAGGGTAGGCTCGGCGACCCTGGCTCGCCAAGCGCAAGCGCTGTCGGCCGACCTTCCCCCTCTTCCTCAGCCTGCGCCCCGAAGCTCGCCGCAGCGAGCGAAGGAGGGGAGCGGGATGGGGCAGGGGTAAGGGGTACGACCGCGCCCAGCGCCAGGATGCGGCAGTATAGCCGCGGAGCGTGCATGGATCAATCGGTTTCGCCTGGCCGACGGTTCGGCCGAAGGTCGCGAAGGGCCGCCGCCTGCCTCGCCCTGGCGCTCGGAATCGGCCTCGGCCCGCTCGCGCGCGCGGTCCGCGCCGACATCGTGTACCTTACGAGCGGCGGCCGGATCGAGGGGAAGGTCCTCGAAGAGAAGGACGGCGTCGTGCGCATTCAGGTGCGGACCGGCATCTCCACCATCCCGGCGTCTCAGGTCGACCACATCGAGCGCAAGGCCACGCCGGACGAGGAACTCGCCGCCGCGCGCGCCCTCCTCGCGAGGGACGACGCGGACGGCCGTGTCAAGCTCGCCGCGCGCGCGGTCGAGGCGGGCCTTCCGGACCTCGGCGTCGAGCTGCTGCGCGAGGCCCTCGCCTCGAAGCCGGGGCACGCGGTCGCGCTCGCCGCGCTGCGCCGTCTCCTGGATCCGCGGGCGGAGCGGCTCTTGACGGAAGCGGAGGCCGAGCGGCGCGCGGGCCGGCTTGACGCGGCCCGTGGGAAGCTGTCGGCGCTGCGGCGGGATGCGCCCGAGGCGACCTGCGTCCCCGCCGCGCGCTCCGCGCTGGCGGAGCTTTATCTCGCGGAAGGGCGGGCGGCGGAGGCGGAGCGGGAGTGGACGGCCGCGCTGGGGAGCGACGGCCGCGGGCTCGACGGCTTCCCGGGCCGCGCGGAGCCGGCGCGTCGCGGCCTGGAGCGCGCTTTCGCCGAGCAAGGGACCTGGGAAGAGGCGATCCGCATGGCGCGGGCGGTCGGGGACGCGGGTGCGCCGGAGCGGATCCGGGCGTACCAGCGTCTAGGGGAAACACCTGAGGCGGGCGGCGGCGCCGCGGGGCGGGACCTGGCCGGCGCGCTCGAGCGCATGCGGTGCTTGCGAAAGCTGGGGCTGGCCGCGCGGGCGCTGGGCGTTTGGACCGCGTCGCCGTCGTTGCAGGGGGACGCGGCTTTCGCGCGGGAGGCGAGCTGGGCCGCCGAGGAGTCGGGGAATGCCGCCCTGGCGCTCGACCTGCTCGCCCGCTCCGCGCATGCGGGCGGCGGCGGAGCGGGGGTTGCCGCGGAGGATGAAGCGCGGCGCTCACGCCTCGAGGCCCTCGCCCGCTACGGCCGTGACTTTCCGCTCCAGGCCGTGGGCGGCGCGGACGGACTTGCGCGGTTGGAGAAGGCCGTCGAGACCTACCTGTCGGCGACCGATCCCGCCGCTCCGGCGGCCGCGACGGCCTTGCAGGAAATCGAGTCGATGCACGCGCCTTTCGCCGCCGTGGAGACGGTCGTGCGCCTGGGACCGGGCACGCGGCCGGCGCCCTTCGACGGACGGACCGGTCTGCGGCGCGTCCCGGTGACCTGTCCCCTGGGCGGCGGCCGCACCGAGTACCTGCTTTCGATTCCCGTCGGCTACGACCCGGCGAAGTCCTGGCCGCTGCTGATCTCGCTGCATCCGACGCACGCCACGGGCGACGTGCAGGTCTACTCCTGGGGCCGGCGCCTGAGCACGCTGGACTTCCTGGTCGCGTGCCCGACCGCCGAGCGGCGGATCGGCTTCGGCCATTCGCGCGCGAGCGAGTCGCTGGTCCTCGCCGTCGCCGCGGACGTGCGCCGGACGTTTCATGTGGATCCGGATCGCGTCTTCCTCGAAGGGATGTCGATGGGGGCGCACATGTGCTGGATCCTGGGAGTGGCCTTTCCCGATCGCTGGGCGGGGATCGTGCCGCGGTCGGGCTCGCCGCTCCGGGTCATGGACTTGATCGACAACCTCTTCGGCGTCGCGGTGCTGTCGATGAACGGCGACCAGGACACGATGGTGAGTCCGGAGGCCCCTCGCAAAGGCTGCGCGCGGCTGCGCGACGAGGGGTACGACGTGACGTACCGGGAGTTCGCGGGCCGCGGGCACGAGCACTTCGCGGACGAAAACGAGCGTGTCGTGGAGTGGATGCAGGCGCGCCGCCGGAACCCATACCCGCGCAAGGTGACGTTCGTGACGCGTGAGGAGCAGTACTCGCGGTCGTGCTGGGTGGAGCTGGCGGGCCTCACGAGCCTGCGGCAGACGGTGTTGAGCGTGCAAGGGCCGGACGGCGACGCGATCGAACAGCGGACGCTGTTGAACACTCCGGGACGAGTGACCGGCGAGATCCGCGGGAACGAGGTCCTGCTTTCGGTTTCGTCGAACGTCCGTGAAGTGACCGTGCAACTCGCGGATCGGCTGCTCGACCTGGACCAGCCGATCGTCGTCCGGCTGGACGGCGCGATCCGGTGGCAGGGGAAGCCGGCGCGGAGCGTCGGGCACTTGCTGGAGACTTCTCGTCAGCGCGGAGAGCGAGACGTCCTCTACGCGAACCGCGTGGTGCTGCCGGTCGGCGGCGGAAAGTGATGGGGGATTTGAGAATTGAGAATTGAGAATTGAGATTTGGCAAGCCTACGACCACCGCCCCGCCAAGGTCGCCCGACGTGTGGCCGCCCTACACCGAACCGCGACCGTGAGGGAGCGGTCTCGGCAGGTTCTTGTGCCTCCCCGGCTTCGATCCTGCCGACGATCCGGAGTCTGCCCCGGGCGTCGAAGCCCCAGGCGTTGAGCCTTGAGCCTTCCTACCCGTATCTACTTCGGCGCCGTGCGATTTGGGTCCCTATCGTTCGGCTTCTTGAAAGCCTGTCCCGATTTCGGCAGCCGTGCGCTCCGCCCACGGGGGAACGAGCCACCGAACTCGCCGAAGACACCGAACGGCCTGTCGTGCATTTCGGCGTCTTCGGCGTGTTCGGTGGCTATTTCCTCCATTTTGGGTTTCGGGCGCACGCCTGATTTGGGATTTGGGATTTGGGATTTGGGATTTGGGATTTGGGATTTCCGCCCAGCGGCGGCGCGGTGTGCGGCCGGTCGCGCGGTCCGTAAGTAACTTCCCCGGGGGTCACCAGGCCACACACCTGGTGACGGTCCCCGGGGAAGAAGATCGGGGCTCGGTTGTCGCCCTCGGGGGGGCCTGTCTCCTTTTTCTGAACCTGGTTGCGACTCATCTTGTTGAGGACGCCCTACCCAGAATGCAAGCGTGGTGCCCAATGGCGTCGAATTCTAATGAGATTGCAACATGCTGTTGGCAGGTATGTTGCGATGAATTTCGGAAGCAGCCCGTCGGCCCGGTCTGGTTTCGATTCCGCCGCCGCTACGCGTCGTAACGGCCCGCCGTCCGGATTCGTAACGGCTCGCGCGTTGGGGCGTAAAAAAAAGAAGCGGGAGCGGCGAGTGCCGCTCCCGCTGGAGCACCGGGGGTATGGCGAGGGGCCGAGAGGCTGCGGCTCGTGCTCGGCTAGCGGCGGTAGGAGAAGCCGAACGACGAGCACCCGCTGGAGTAGCGATAGGAGAAGGAGGACCCGCTGCGGTAGTAGGTGGGCGCGTAGTAGGTCGGCGGGCAGTAGGTCGTGGTCTGGTAGTAGGTGGGCGTGTAGTAGGTCGTGGTCGTGCAAGGGCTGTAGTAGGTCGGGGCGTAGTAGGTCGGCGTGTAGTAGGTGGGTGCGTAGTACGTCGGCGTGTAGTAGGCCGGCGCGTAGGTGACGGTCGTGGACCCACAAGGCGGGTAGTACGTGTTCGAGTAGTGGTCGGCGCTCGCGGCGGGCATGGCGAGCGCCATCACCAGTCCGACAAGTCCGGAAGCAAGCATCTTCGTCATGACGAGCTCCTTACGAGGGGTTGCCGTGTCGGGGACTCACATTTCGTAGGTCTCCGGGTCGAAACGCAAATCTGCGGCCACATGCAGCGTGCTTTTCGCCTGCCACGCATCCCCTTTCTCCCGATAATCTTGCGCGCTGTGGAGCCGTCCGCTGCCACATCCCCTCCCCGGCAAGTGTCCCAGCCGGAGGTCAGCCTGTGCCATGCGGGGACAGGTGGCAGGAATCGGTTTCGAGGGACATCTGCCGGCGAGCGCAGGGCCGCGTACAGCATTCCGAACACCGGGACCTGCATCTGTATTCCCCCCCCGGGCCCGCGGATGCTGTGCTCGCTTCGTCTTCCCCGGCCCTACCTCGCCACGCTCGCCCCTGGCCCGACCCAAGCGTTTCCCGCATGAAACGCCGGCGGTCCGCGAGCCGGCGCAGGCCCTCGAACTGGAAACCGCTTGACTTCGGCCCCTCCGTCGATAAAATGGCCGCTCTTCACTCCCCGGTAGCTCAATGGTAGAGTACGCGGCTGTTAACCGCGGTGTTGCAGGTTCGAGTCCTGCCCGGGGAGCCAACCTTCCAACCGCCGAAAAACTGCGGCCCGCGTTTGACGCCGACCCCGGTCGCCCATCCGCCGGGGTCGTCGTGTATCTGGCCAACCCACCATGCCCTTCCGCGCGGTCCCGTATCGGGGAGCACCCTCCGTTCGGAGCCGAGAGCTTTGGGGACCGAAGCCAACCCCCACGGCTTGTCCGCCGTAGCCCGCAGGGCGAAGGCCGGTCGGCCCCGGGACCCCGGCCACATCACTTCCGAACTCTCCCTCTCTCTGCCGATCACGGGCCGTCATCCAATAGCCGCCGAAGGCGTGGGCCCCAGGCTCCGACGATCCTAACTCGCCTCCGGCCGGACGGCCGAAGCGCGGAGCGCGAAGGAGGGTAGGTCTCCGGCAGAGAGACCAGACGACGGACCGGCCGCGATCCGGAGGACGTTCTGGGTGCCCGCCCTTCATGGGTTTCGACGATTCTTCTTTCGCGAGGAGCCCTCCGGGAGGCGCGAAAGCAGGGTCTCGCGCACGCGGTCGTAGGCGGCACGGGGATCGAACGAAGTGCCGATGGCGAGAAGCGGCGGCACGTCGGCGAGAACGGCCTTGTCCTCGATCTTCTCGGCGAGATTCTGCTCGAACTCCGTTCGCGTGACGCGGAGCCCGTCCTTCTCCAAGTAGCACGTGAAGCAGTCCACGATCTTATCCGGAGCCAAAGCCGGAAGTCGAACGAGGGCCTCGGACAGGTCGAACAGGTCGCGCCCCTTCTTGCGCTGGTAGAGAGCCCGCAGCTTCGTGCCGAGCAGTTCCTCCGGCACGTAGCCGAGGACCTCGGCGGCGCCTGTGAACCACGGATTGGCGACCTCGAACCTGCGCCGTGGCGAGCCCAGTACGGAGAAGTGCTCCCGGGTGTTGATCTCGACCTTCAGCCGCAGGGGCGTGACCGGCAAGGTTTCCGTCTGGAATCGGTAGACGATGGTCACGCGGCCCTGACCCTGTTTCCACTGGGGCTTGCCGAGCCATGGGTCGAGTCGTTCGCGCACGGCGTCCATGATGCCGCCGATCGGGCTCGCCGAGACCTGGACCAGGTCGATGTCCTCCGAGTACCGCGCCGGTGGAGCCAGGTACAGTTTGTGAAGGGCCGTTCCTCCCCGGAAAGCGACTTCCTGGCCAGCCGGTCGCTCGAGAAGAGATCCACGACGGCTCGGCACACGACAAGGTCCTGTTCGACCTGCGCATCGGTGGACCACGGCGCCTTCGCGCGCCATGCCGTGATGTGCGCGCGCGGGATCATGCCTCCGTCTCCACTTCTTCATTCACCAGAACATGCCAGCGCGCGTTCTTCGGCGCCCCTTTCGCGGACCGATCCGGGCGAAGACGCACGTATCGTGGGTGCTGCTTCGACACGAAGGACTCCAGCGAGCCCGCCACCTGAGGGGCGCCTACCTGCTCCAGCAGGTAGCCCAGCCGTTGCGCCGCCGAAAGCTCCCCTTCCGATCGGGCCACGTCGGCGAGACGCTCGGGGTCCATCTTCTCGGCCAGTTCACTCAACACCGTGGCGATGTTCCCGAGATGACCCGCGCCGAGGGGGTAGCGGAGCAGGTCGAGGGCGGTAGCCTCGGGCGTTGACACGCGCATGGCCCCCGTCTCCGTCCGCATTTCCATGGTCGGCGTGCGCTCGACGCCGCGCTTGGTGAAGAATCGGATGCGCGCGCGCCCGGAAACGGCAGGGCGAAGTTGTCCCAGGGTCACAACCTGGAATTCCTGGGGCTGCTCGTGGGCGGCCCCATGGATGGCGGCTGCACTCAAGAGGCCGACGTAGTACGGCCGGCCGTGGAACTTCATCAGCGGGTCGATGTACCAACTGGCCGGCGGGGCTCCCGCGTCGCGATACTCGACGGGCACGATCGCGAAGAATCCGCGTCGTGGCACGGCGAGCCGGCGCTTGGATTCAAGTCGCTGGACCGCTTTCTTCACGGCCTCGGCCGAAGCCCCCAGGGAGGTGAGCGCCTCCCGGCGCAGCAGCACGTAGCGCCCCGACGCTTGGTAGGCGTCGACCAGTGCCGAGAGAGTTGCGTACCCGTCCGTACGCACAAGGGGACGACTGCCAGCTCTTTTTGCATTCATGACAGCAGTCAGGATAGCAGGAGCCGGGAATGATTGCAACACATAGCCGTAAAGGGACCCTGTTCATCCCTTTGTGATTTCTATCACGCTTCCTGCTGCGTTCGAACGCCCTGACGAATTTGACAAGGTCGCCAAGCCTGCCTGCCGCGCCTGCTGCCTGCGACAGCAGCGCGGCGCAGCCAGGGCCAGGGATAGTTTGTGCGCGCGACATTTCAAGTTGCAGCCAGTGCCCTGTCGAGAAAAGCGGTCGCTACGCTTGGTTTGGATCCTTCACTTCGCTCCGCGCTGCGGCGCTTCGCTTCGCTCAGAGCCTGCCCTGAGCCGGGCCGAAGGGATGACAAGCGCATCGAACGGGTTCCCTGAATGCTCTACCTGACGGGAGCCAGCCGACCCCCACCGAGCGCCCGGCGAATTAGCAGAATAGGCGTAGACGGGCCACTAGCAAGTCCTTTAGACGTGCCGCCAAGAGCCACGCGCCCCCATTGGACACCGGCCGGGGGCGCTTCCTTTGGCCTCCTCGCGGGTGGTCGCGGCGGGAAGAGGCATGGGCGGCCGTGCACCCGGTGAGGGCCTGGCTCGACGGAGCGCGCCGCTTGTGTTGACACGCCTGCTCGACCTGCCCTTCCTGCGGGCGCCCGCGGGCCTGCCGCCGCACGAGGCCCGGCTCTTCACCCTCCGCGCGACCGCCGCCGTGCTCGGCGGCCTGCTGCATGTCATCCAGCTCTCGATCTTCTTCGCCCTGGGCATGCGCACGGGCGCGTTGCTCTCGTGCGGCTCGGTCCTCGTCTTCGCCCTGATCCTGGCCGGCGTCCACCGCGGGTACGGCCGCACGGCGATGTTTCTCGTGTACGCCGAAGTCGCCCTGCACGCGGTCTGCCTGACCCTCCTCTTCGGACCGCCCGCGGGCTACATGGGGTACTATTTTTCCCTCGTGGCCGCGCCGTTCCTGGTCTTCACCGCCCGCGAATGGCTGGAACGGGTCGTCTGCGTCGGGCTGGCCTTCGGGGTCGCGGCGGCGGTCGCCTGGGCGGGGCTGCACATGGAGCCTGCGACCGTTGTCCCGACAGGGACGCTGCAGGCGTTCGCGCTCATCAACACGCTCGGCACGCTCTTCTCCCTGCTGGTGATGGTCGTTTACTTTTCCGCGGCCACGGACCGCGCCGAGGCCGCGACCGAGCGGGCGCGTGCGCAAGCGGAGCGGCTGCTCCTGAACGTCCTGCCGGCTCCGATTGCGGCCCGGCTCCAGGACGAGCCCGGCACCATCGCCGACAGCTTCCCGGCGGTCACCGTCCTTTTCGCCGACATCGTAGGATTCACCGCGCTGGCCTCGCGCGAATCCTCCACGGAGCTGGTCCGGATGCTGAACGACGTCTTCTCCAGGTTCGATCGGCTCGCCGATCTGCACGGCCTCGAAAAAATAAAAACGATCGGCGACGCCTACATGGTCGTCGGGGGCCTGCCCGTGCCGCGCCACGATCACGTCCAGGCGGTCGCCCGCATGGCGCTGGACATGCGTCTCGCCCTCCGGGCCTACGTCGAGGAAACCGGCCGGCAGGTGGACCTGCGGATCGGCCTGCACACCGGGCCGGCGGTCGCGGGCGTGATCGGCGTGCGAAAATTCGCCTACGACCTGTGGGGGGACACGGTCAACACGGCGAGCCGCATGGAGTCGCACGGGCTGCCGGGCCGCATCCAGGTGACGGCGGAGGTGCGCGCGGCCCTCGACGGCCAGTTCGCGCTCGAGGCGCGCGGGCTCGTGGTCGTCAAAGGGAAAGGCGAGCTGCCGACCTGGTTTTTGGAAGGGCCGGCGCCGGCCGCGGCGACGGAATCGGGCGGCGTGAGTGGGAGCGGGGGCGCGAACGGGAGCGCGAGCCTGGCATCGACCTGCGGTGCGGGCCCCGCGACCGGAACCGGAGCGGGCGAGGAGTAGCATTCGCGGACGAGCCGTGCTTCTTGTCCGCCGCGGGGCCGCGACGAATGGAGGGCGCGAAGGCGAATGGCACCTCGCTCTCTTGCGAGCGCGACCGTCACTCGTCGCATCGGGGTTCGGTTGCTGCGAACTTCTCGAAGGAGGAGGATTCCAGCGCCGCCTTTTCTGGGCGGAATGGCAAACACTTCGAAGGGCCCACACGGACCGGATCCGCGATTTGGTGCTTCATGCCACCGAGGGAATCGCCCAGGGAAACGCTGCTCCTCATCCTCGCGCCACTGCTGGCCACGTTCGCCGGCCAGCGGCTCTACCTCCATTTGGTGCGCGTGCAGCACGTATGGCTTGCGGGGCGGATCATCCATCATCTCTACTTCGGCGCGCTCCTCCTCCTTCCGGCGGCCTCTCTGCTCGCCTTCGCGCCGTATGTCGTCCGCTGGCGCCGACGTGCCCTGGTGCTCCTCGGCATCGGCAGCGCCATGATCCTCGACGAGCTCGTGTTTCTGAACTTCACCGACGGGAGCGATGCGTCCTACGTGAGCCCCCGGTCCCTGTGGGGAGCTGTCGTGCCTGTGGCGCTAGCTGTCGGCCTGCTGACGTGGTTGTGCGAGCGCTCGGCGTCGCGAGCGGGTGCCCCGCCCGCGAGCGAGCATCGCCCCCCACCCTCCGCTCCATGCGCGCGCGAGGACGGAGAGGAGGGAGGGCTGAAGTAGGACTTGCTGTTGTGCCGGCCGGGTCCTCCTCGATAGAATGCACGGGTCGATGGTCGCGCCTGTGCACACGAGGGGCCCGTTGACGAACTTCGGACACGGTCGTCAACTCTGCCACGGCGGGTCGTAACCCATGCGGCCGTTCGGGCGGGCCGGAGGCCCGCGCCCCCAGGCATCGTGACTGGACCTCGTCAACGGGGCACTAGGAGGATGCAGAGCGGGGCAGCGAAGCAGGAAACCGACCCTTTCCTCGCGCTGATCTCCGCGTGTGTGCGGTCTTCCTGTCGAGGGATCGTCCATGACGGCCACGCCGTTGGCGAAGGGGCTCCTCCTCGCCGTGCTCGCGGGCTGCACCCTGTTCGCACTGCGGCTCGTGGCGGGTCTTGCGGTTGTGGTGCTTCCGGTGAATGAGGGCGTGATCCCCTGGGAGTGGATCCCCAGTTGGTGGATTGGCTGGAGTGCGGTTGGCGGCGCGGGCTGGTTGTGGACGCGAGACGTGCTCTTCGAGAGGCGAATCGCAGCTTCCGGGCTTGGAGGCCCACTGTTCGTGGCCTCGGTGCTCTGGGGCGTGTTCGTTGGAATGGCGTGGTTCAGCTTCCTCGCCATCAACGCTGCCTTCCCGGCGATCACGCCTGTGTCCCTGAGCCTCTCTTTCCGGCCACTCTATCGCGAATTCAACCTTGTCTCCACGGGTGTGGTTGCCCTCTTGAGCGGGAGCTTTGCCTGGGGAGTTCTCCGGCTGGTGGCTCGCGCGAAACCTCCTGCGACCGATGCGAATGCGTGCGAGACCGCCGACCGTCCGCCGCTCCGAATCGTCAAGAGTTGATACAAGGTCCCGAAGCTCCACGACGCTGGCGGGGCAGGGAGGGCTGCTGACCAGGGGCGTGGGCTGCGGCGCCAACCGCCGCCTCAGGTCGCCGCTCTGGGCCCGCGCAAGAATAACTGCGCATGCTTCGTCCTCACGGCTCCTGGGGGCGCGGGCGTCCCCGCCCGCGCAAGTGGCCGCCACGGCGAGGGTTGGCACGACGCTCTTCATCCGCCGGTGTGCTGAACCACTCCACGGCATGTGAAGTTATTTCTGCGCGGGACCTCTGCGGCGTTGTGCAGGATGAACGGTGCCGAGGGCCACGGGCCGCGACCCTGACCCCTGACGTGTGTTCGAAGAAGGCGGAACGACGATGCACTGGGCCGGTTGGGTGGGCATTGCTGTCCTCTGCATCATCTTCGCCCGCGAGCAGCTCCCGGACTTGGTAGCCCGCCGGCGCGCCCTGAAAGAGCTCCGCGGCAGGGAACCCCTGACGCCGCAAGAGTTCGCCCGCCGGTATTTTCCCGAGGATGAGGTCCGAGCCGCTATTGCCTTGCGGCTACTTGTGATCCTGGGCAAGCAACTGGGCTTGGACATCTCGCGGGTGCGCCCGGAGGACGATCTCCTTTCGGAGCTGGGGGGCAGCGCACTGGATTCCCTCGAGACTGTCGAAGTCATGATGGAAATCGAGGATTGCTTCGGGCTACGGCTCCCGGAGCAGAACTGGGAGAGAGTCTGCGATTTTCGAAGTCTCGTCGAGTTCGTGGCCGCGCAAAACCCGCAGGGCATCAAGCTGAATTGACGGGATCGACGGGAGCCTCCCCCCCCCCTCGCCGCGCCCGCGCCGTTCCGGGGTTCGGTGAGGCACTTGCGCCCCCTTCGCGCCGCTTCGAGGTCGCGCGCGATCTCCGTTGACCCGACACCGCGCTCACTTGTAGAATCGCATCCTTGGCCATCGGGTTTGAGGCCGGCGGAGCTGGGACTCCGGCGCGCGAAGGGGGACCACGCTGCGCTGCCTGCACCTCCCTCTCTTCGGCGCCCGCCCCATCCTCGTATGGCTCGCCCTCCCCTCTCTTCGGTTCGCGCGTCTCTTCGCGGTTCCTGCGTGGGCAAAGATGCTCCCCCGATGGGAGGAGAGCTCACGATAGAGTCCCACCCGGGCCGACCCGGGCCGATGAGGCCCAGGCTCCGGGTTTTGTGGTTTCGGCTCGAAAGGAGCGACGATGAAGTACGGTTGGATGCTCGTGATCGTGTCCGCACTCGCGGTTGGCTGCCTGGCCGGCCTCTCGCAGCGGACCGTGGCCGAGGACGCGCCCAAGCCCCTGACCGCCACGGCGGAGTTGGTGGACGGCAAGGGCCAGAAGGTCGGGACGGCGACGTTCACTCAAGGAGAGAAGGGCGTCTCGATCAAGGTCGACCTCTCCGGCCTTCCCGCCGGCGTGCACGCCTTCCACATCCACGAAGCGGGCAAGTGCGAGGCGCCCGATTTCAAGTCCTCGGGCGGGCACTTCAACCCGTTCGGGAAGAAGCACGGCGCCAAGAACCCGGACGGCCCGCATGCGGGCGACCTGGGCAACATCACGGTGGGCGACGACGGCAAGTGCGCGGCGGAGGTGCAGGCCCCGCTGGTGATCCTCGGCGCGGGGAAGAATTCCCTGCTGGAGGGGAACGGCACCTGCCTCATGATCCACGAAAAGGTGGACGACGAGACGACCGATCCGACGGGGAACGCCGGCGCGCGGATCGCGTGCGGCCTGATCAAGAAGAGCGAAGCGGCGAAGTAGCCGGCCTTGCCCGCCTGCCCTCCCCCCGCGCCGCCCCGGGCGCACGTGACGCCCGCGGGCGGGCGGGTGGATGGGCGGATGGGGGGGAGAAGTGAGCGCCGCGAACCAGGGGGCGCATTCGCGAATTGGCGAAGAGACCATGAAGGATGAAGGGAGCCGCGGGCGGAGCGCGGGCGCCACCTGAACGGGGGCGACCGTGCGTTGTCGATGCGTGCTTTGGATGTCGCCCTGGCGCGGAAGGCAGGACGTCGGAGGCATCGAAACGGCCGCCGTCGCGTGGGTGCCCAATGGATACGGAAAACTTGATGCGCGTCGCAACGCAAGACGGCCCCGACTCCGCTCCGGGGCACGACGCCGGCGACCGACCGAATCGCCGGTCGCCTCCCGCCCCGTCGGCGCCGGGTCCGGCCGCCGATCGGCTCGGCACCGTCGCGCTCCTCGTTTCCTGCGGGGCGGCGGTGTTGCTGTTGCCGGACCTGCCCTTTCGGCACATGGACGACCTCTGCTATTTGGCGGTGGTGCTGTCGGTCCCCTTCCTGGTCGCATTGCCGGCGCTTCGGCATGCCGGCGCCGCCGGGCTGCGCGCGGAGCGTGCGCTCCTCGCGGTGTTCCTGACCCTCATGCCGCTCGTCTACCTCGGCCGATGCCGGCAGGTCGGCGGCGGCGGTTGGATCTGGCCGGAGGTCTTGGGACTGGTCGGCTACGGCAGTCTCGCCGTTCTCGGCTTTTTTCGTTACGCTGTGCTGCTACCGGCCGGCATCGCCGCGCACGGCGTGCTCTGGGATTCCTGGCACTACGGAAACACCGGCCTCGTGCCCGACTGGTACGCGGTCGTTTGCGCCCTGGTCGATCTCGGCGTCGCCGCGTACGCCGCCACGCGTCTTGCCGCCTGGAGGCGGCCGGCGTGAGCAGGTCCTGTTGACTCGCGGGGACGCCATGACGGCGATAGGCGACCATGTGCAGGGCAGGACCTCTGGTTTCGAGTCGAGTCCCGCGTGCGGGGTCCCCGGTTGGGGCCTACGCAAAAAAAACACCGCGCGTGCGCTGTCCTCACGACCCCTGGGGGCGCGAGCGTCCCTGCCCGCGCGCATGGCCTGCCCGGCCAGCCCTTTCAGGGTGCAGAGAACGGATCGGCTCTTGGGAGAGGGAGCAGCAGATGCCGGTGAGGGAATGAGCGAGCTTCCCACTGCTTTTTCGGGTGGCTGCGAGCCCTTGTGGTGCAGGGCTTCCGCCCTGCACCGACGGGGCGACCCGCTTGAACATTACTGAGCCCGTTGGGTGCGGGAGTGGCACCGGGAGAAGGCGAGGAGGTGGTTCTGACAGTCCGTGCGCGAGCGGGTGCAGGGCGGACTCGTCCGCTGGAGCGCCGCGCGGGTAGGCGGAGGTTTGAAGAGGCCGACCATGGCGCAGCGTGCGATCCGGATCTTGGTGGCTGAGGATTACTCGGCGGATGCCGAGTTGCTGAAGGAGTGTCTGACGGGAGGCGGGTACGAAGTGCACATGGCCGCGACCGGGGCGGAGGCCCTGGAGGTTGCGTTTTGCCAGGGGGCGGACATCATCCTCTTGGAAGTGGCGCTTCCGGGCGGGCTGAGCGGCTTTGACGTGTGCCGCAAGTTGAAGGAAGACGAGCGGACCAAGGACATCCCGGTGTTGCTTATCACGGCGCTGGATTCGGATGAAGACAAGGAGCGGGGGATCCAGGACGGCGCGGACGATTTCCTGAACAAACCGATCAACATTTTCGAAGTGCTGACTCGGGTGAAGTCCCTGCTCAGGGTTCGGCACCTCTCGACAGACCTGCAGCGGGCACTCGACCACCTTCGGGACCTGCGCCCGACACCGCGCGAGGAGGGCAAGCCGGGGGAATGGCGACCCGGCGACGACGACGCTGACGATTGGGGCATGCCCGGTGTGAGGGCGACGATTCTTCCGAGACCGCGTCCGCCCATGGAAAAGCACGCCTCGCCGTCCGAGGCACCGTCTCCGGATTCGTCTCCCGAGTCTCCGTGCGATCTTCCGAACGGGCCTCCGCCCGAGTCCACTTGAGGGGACGGCGGGACCGGCTCCGTCGTTGTGGTCGGGCGCCGATCGAGGAACCAGCTCCCGGCCCGGACCAGGCGCCCCCCTCCGCACGGTGCGCGCGCGACGCAGCAGAAGCGGGGCATGCGCAACCGAAGAGCGTGCGCTTGATATTGCGGATCGTCGGACCGCGGCGGCGGAACCGAACGACGGAGGTGACCGTTGGCGACCCGGTCCCCAATCCGCACGTTTCCCGTTGACCAAGGGCGAGCCCGCGGGATCGAATCGCTTCCCATCCCCCCGCGGTGCTTGCCCAAGCGGAGCTGGGAGGTGCGGAACAAGTGTAGCCGCCTGCCACTCTTTTCTTCTTACTCTTCTTGCGGCCCGCATGCCTCCCTTCCTCCTGCCTCCCGATTACGCCCGCATCCAGAGGGTGAGGAGCTTCCACGAGCTGCTCACGACCCCTCTCACCGGCGGCGTCAACGCCCTTTGTTGGGACCGCGAGCTGCCGGGCAATTTCAGCGAAGTCGTGGAACAGCTCGCCGTCGGCGAGGGGACAACCACCCTGGAGGACGCACGACTCGAGACACTCCCCGTGAGCGCAGCGGGCAGGGTCGCCATCGACATACTCCTCGCGGACCAGCGGCTTCTCCGGGAGCAGGGACTTTTCCCCGAGCTCGACTGCGTCCGTGGCTACGCCCGCGACCAGGCTCCAGGACCCGTGCCCACGGACGTCTACTCCTTCCATGTGGACAGCGCCACCGATGCGACGGATACCTGGCTCTGCACGTACAGCGGGCCCGCGAGCGAGGGCTTGCGCAACGACGAGGCGCGACGGCACGTCGACATCCCCGAGACCCGCGCCGAACTCCTGAGGCGCTTCGGAGGAGAGGACAACAACGACTTCCTCGAATACCTAAGCGGGAACTGCTACGACCTCCATTACCTCCCCGTCCCGCAGGCCCGGCCCTTCTCCTTCGGCGTCGGCAACCTCTGGCGCATCGCCGTGGCGTATCCCGGCAATCCCGTGCCCCCCTTCATCCACCGCGCGCCCGCAACCCTTCCCGGCCAGCCGCCGCGGCTGCTGCTGATCAGTTGAAACAGTGGTGAGGACCGCTCTTGGCCCGGCTGCTCGCCGCTGTCCCGCTCCGTCCCGTGTGCAAGCGGCGCAGGAGGGAGTGGGGCGGTGAGGAACGGCGTCTGGCGGAGGCCCTCCAGAGCTGCGCGGCCCAGGCCGCGACCAGAGTGAAATAGAGGACATCGCCGAGCGCGTCCTTGAATATCGTTCTTTCAGCGTAGCAGCAGAGCAGGTTGGCCTGACAAAGAGCCATACTCGGCCAGAGAAATTCCGGAATCGAGCGCGCCATCCCAACGAGGACCAGCAGGCCGAACATCGGCACGCAGAAGAAGCGGAACGTGGGCGATTCCATGGGGGACCGAGGGCCGCAGCCTCGTCTCGGCGGAGCGTCCAGCCCCGGCGCAACGCCGACGATGGCGTAGAGGATGCCCAGCCCAAACCCCAGAGCGACAAGGACGGCCAGGGTGTTTCGCCGCGTCGGCGCGCGATCCCGTTCAAGCAGGGTCGCCAGAGCCACGACACCAAGCGCCACGACCGCGCAGGGCCCGGCCAGCTTGTCCGAGTGGCACCGGAGTGCCTCGGCGTAGAGCGAGGACGCGGCGATTGCCGCGACCGCCGACGGAATCCGCCAAACCCAGGCGTAGCTCGGCGCCGGGTGGTGGAGTGCCGGTCGCAGCAGGTTCGGGGCCGCTGATCCTGACACGCTCATTTCCACAGCACCCACGCGAAAACAGGTTGCCGACGGGGGGCGACGACGGTTTTTCCTCGCCGCAATTTCCGGCCCACGAGGACCGAGGCGGGGAGCTCGGCTGACGATGCCTGTGATCCCTTGACCTACCGGGCCTTTCGCCTGGGGTTGGGAAGTGACTGCGCAACGCGAGCCTAGGCGCGGTGGCGCATTTTGGGGCATGCGGGGCTGCTGGGAAGCAGGCTCTGGTTTGCAACTGCACGCGTAGTCGAGGGAATCGATGTGTGGGTGGCTGTGGCTTCTTGCGTCTGCTCCCTCCTACGTTCGTTCGGAGGAGCGGGAGCGTCCGGGAACAACTCACTTGACTCGCTCGTTTCGAGGCGACGTTACGGCGCGCGCCCCCTTGGTCCCGCGGGTCATCAACCCGCGCATGCCCCTCCAGCGTTCTTCCGCATTGACCAGCCGCCGCCCGACTCGCTAGAATGACCGCGCTGCCTGCCGCCGGCTTCGGCGACCGGATCAAGCTTCGCCGGAGAGCGACGACCGACGTGCCGCCTACGGCCCGCAGCGGACACGATCATCGCGCCGCGAGCAACGTCGGACATCATCCGGTTCGCCCGGCACTCCGCGCTCGGTCAGTGCTGGAATGCGCAAGGGGCGTAAGGCCGCGCATCCTCCTTCCCCGTTCCCATCGGCCGGTATCCGGCGTTTGCCCCGCGAAGCCGGCGGACGGCGACAGGAACACGAACGCGAGCGGAACCGCATTCGACGATTGGGGGCTACGGCGCATGGACTCGCCTGACTTCGTCCCGGACGATCCGGACCTCCTCGAAGCCTACCTCAGCGCCGACGAGCGCCGCCAGGTCCTGCCCTTCATGCCGATGGTCTACATCGCCTGGGCGGACGGCGACCTCGCCCCCGAGGAACTCGCCCGCGTACAGCGAGCGATCGCCGCGGAGCCGGGGCTGAGCGAACAGTCGAAGGCCGCGGTGCTGTCGTGGCTCGAGCCCGCGCGCCCGCCCTCGCCGCTGCGGCTGCATCGCCTGCTCACCTGGCTGCGTCTGCTCGCGGCGGAGCTGCCCCGGGAGCGGCGTTGGACGCTGGCCGATCTCGGGCTCGAGATCGCCTCGGCGCATCGCGAGGACGGCCCGGACGACTCCCCGGTCTCCTCCGCGGAGCGGGACGCGCTTGCCCGCATGGAGGAAGCCTTGGGCATCGCGGGCAACGAGGCCGCTCGCCGGTTTTTTCGCGGGGAACCGGCGGTCCGCGAGCTCCCGCGCCCCTGGGAGGCCTCCGCGTTCGAGGTCGCCGCCATGACGCGGCTCCTCGACGGGAGGCATGCCGAGACCCGGCGCGCCCTGCGCGCGCGCCTGCGCGACCCGGAGTTCGCCCACGCCTACGGCCTCGACCTCGAAACCCAGCGTGAACGGACGTCGACCGCGTGCAAACTCCTCGCGAAGATGGGCCTGGGCGCCGCGTTCTTCGCCCCCGAGTTCGGCGGGGGCGGAGACTTCGGCCGCTTCCTCGCCGCCTTCGAGACCATCGGCCTGCACGACCTGAGCCTGGTCATCAAGTTCGGCGTCCAGTTCGGGCTGTGGGGCGGCAGCATCCACTTCCTCGGCACGCGCCGGCACCACGAAGAGTACCTGCCGCGCATCGGCCGCCTCGAGCTGCCCGGCTGCTTCGCGATGACCGAGCTGGGACACGGCTCCAACGTGCGGGACCTCGAGACCACCGCGGTCTACGAGCGCGCGAGCGGCGAGTTCGTCATCCACACGCCGACCGAGTCCGCGCACAAGGAGTTCATCGGCAATGCCGCGCGCGACGGCCGGATGGCCACCGTCTTCGCCCAGCTCCTCGTGGACGGCGCCACGCACGGCGTCCACGCCTTCCTTGTGCCGATTCGCAACGCCGACGGCACGACCTGCCAGGGCGTCTCGATCGAGGATTGCGGGCACAAGGTCGGGCTCAACGGCGTCGACAACGGCCGCCTCTGGTTCGATCACGTGCGCATTCCGCGCGTGAACCTGCTCAATCGCTTCGCCGACGTTACTCCGGACGGGCGGTATGAAAGCGCGATTCCGAGCCCGAGCAAGCGCTTTTTCACCATGTTGAGTACGCTGGTCGGCGGCCGGATCGGCGTTGCCTCCGCGGCCGTCAGCGCGGGCAAGACCGCGCTCACCATCGCCGTGCGGCACGGGGCCCGGCGCCGCCAGTTCGGCCCGGAGGGCGGCGCGGAGATCCGGCTCCTCGACTACCAGGCCCATCAGCGCCGGCTCATGCCCCTCCTGGCGACGACCTACGCCCTGGACTTTTCCTGCAAGTACGTCATGAAGCGCTTCGTCGAGCGGCAGGAAGCGGACGCGATGGAAGTCGAGTCGCTCGCGGCCGGCATCAAGGCGTTCTCGACCGCCCACTGCACGCGCACCCTCCAGACCTGCCGCGAGTGCTGCGGCGGGCAGGGCTATCTGTCGGTGAACCGCCTCGGGACCCTCAAGGCCGATTCCGACGTGTTCACGACGTTCGAGGGGGACAATACGGTCCTGTACCAGCTCGTCGCGAAGTCGCTCCTGACCCGCTACAAACGGCAATTCCAGGACATGAGCGTGGTCGGCATGCTCTGGTGGGCCGGCGAACAGATGGCGACGCGCGTGGCCGAGCTCAATCCGGTGGTCGTGCGCATGACCTCGGAGGAGCACCTGCGCGATCCGGCCTTCCTCGTCGACGCCTTCGCCTACCGGGAAAATGCGCTGCTCGCCTCGGTCGCCGGCCGCCTGCGCGAGAAGATCCGGCGTGGGATGGAGACGTTCACGGCCTTCAACGAGTGCCAGGACCATCTCTTGACGCTGGCCCAGGCCCACGTCCAGCGGGTCGTGCTGGAACAGTTCAACGCCGCCCTGGCCGGCGTGGAGAACGCGGAGCTGCGGGGTCCGCTGAGGCTGCTGCGGGACCTCTTCGCGCTTTCGCTCCTGGAGGAGCAGCGCGGCTGGTACCTCGAGGAGGGCTACTTCGAGGCGGGCAAGGCGCGCGCCGTGCGGACGCTCGTGCTCCGCCTGTGTCGCGAGGCGCGGGAGCACGCCTCGGCGCTGGTGGAGGCTTTCGCGATCCCGGACGAGTGCCTGGGCGCGCCGATTGGGCGGAAGTAGGCGGCGCGGGCGGGCGAAGCGGTCGCCAATCGACCCGCCCGGGGACCATGTCGCGGAGATCCAGGCCGTTTGGGATCGGCGCGTGCCGGGGGGTTGCCTTCTGATGCCGGGAGTTGGTACATGACGACACAAAGGTGGACAGTCGCTCTCTTCGTCCTCGGGGTCGCCTCCGCATGCAGCGGCGAGGAATCGGCCTACCGTTCCTCGAACTACTACAGGGAGATGTACCGGCTCCAAGCCCGGCCTGCCGTTGAACGGATCTTCTCGGGCGCCGCCTACGTTTACCGGGACGGCGACCATCTGGCTCTGCTGAGGCAGGGCTACCATCCCGGGAACTTCATCAGCTACAACCTGGCAAGTCACAGCTATGGACCGCTACCTGAGGCACTCAGCGCCGTGAGCCGGCTGCAACGCCTGGGCTCCGTCTATGATAATCCCCAGTTGCCCATCGTGGACTTGTCTCCAGGGCTTTCCGACTACCGCTACTGGGCAAGCGGCAGGGTCTGCTCGGGAGTGCATGCGTGTTTCCACTGGTGGTCACGTCGTGCTGGTCTGGTGGAGACCAGGTATCCTCGCCCAGCTCGAGGGTCGGGCATGGCTGCCTTCTACGGCGAATTCTTCGTCATTGGTACCGAGGGCGGTTCGAACAATTGGGAAGAGGCGGGTCTGCAGGTGTACGACCGTGGTTCGGGCGAGCTCTTGTGGCAAGACATCCCCAAACGACATTCCACGGCGTGGGCCTTCCATGCGGACCAGCTATACCACGTCTCCACCGGGTCTAAGGGAGGGGTCTGTGAAGCTCGGGACCTGAAGAGCGGCCGAAGGACATGGGCGCTCTCCATCCGGCCGAGCCAGGAGTGGCTGGACTATGACCCTGAACTCGCGAAGTCCACCTACGACCTTCCGTGTCTGTCCTCTCCGACCGGGCAGGCCACGAGTATGCTGGTCCCTCCTGACGGGACCTCCGCGCCCGTCTGGCTCATCGCTACCGAAGACGGCGTCTTCGTCTGCTTGGGATTGGACGGCACCGTACGCTGGGTCCATCGCTCGCACTTTGCTCTACGACGTACCATCCGCTACAGTCACATGGTGCCCTTGGATCCCAACTGGTTGACCTTCAGATCGATGACCACCTCGCCCGGGCATCTCTGGGTTGTCGATGCACAGGGCGTGCTCCATTGCCTGAGCCTCGTAGACGGAAGGGAGGTCTCCTCCCTCTCGGCAAGTAGGCCAATCATTTGTCCTCCGCTCTTTCGCGGTGAGACGGCGGTAGTCATCACCGAGACCGAGATTATCGAGATGCCTGTACAGTGCCTGACCTGGATGTAGGCTCAGACCTCTGGACACGGGGGCCCGTCCCGTGAGCCGGACTTGCGGAGGCCAACTCGCAGCATGCGTCGTAGGGCCTGCTACGTCCCATTCTACGAGTCGGATTTCTGAAAAGTGTCTCAAGCGCCTGCCGCAGGGTCCGGGAACTCCTCGTCGGTCCCACGGGGGTCTTCCGGGGGCATGTCCAGAGGTCTGAGGCTGGTGCGCCCGCGCGAGCAAGCGCTGCCCGGTGCATCAGGACACCGTTTACCCGCTTTCGTTTTGGCCCCATTCGGCTTTGATTGCCAGCTTCTCCCACGCTGATCGTGTCCTCCTTTCGCGAGAGGCCCAGTGCGCCACGGTCGCTCTCGACCTGCGCAACCGACCGTCGCTCCGCCTCAGGACCCGCGCAGAAGTGTCTTCACCTTCTCAGGAGTCGTTCCGGCGCCTCGGTCGGTTGGGAGCGTCTTCCCGAGTCCTGGTCCAGCGGCCATTTCCGCGGGTTCCCGAGCGCGCGCCCGGCCCTTTCAGTTGAAGGTAGTCTCTCCACTTCGAAGTCGTGGCAGGAGTCCCGCGCCATGCCCTACACGCCTGTGGTCGCCACGCTCGCCTACGTCCTCTCCCCGGACCGGCGGGACGTGCTCCTGATCCATCGCAACGCCCGCCCCGGCGACCTCCATCTCGGGAAATACAACGGGCTGGGCGGGAAGATGGACCCGGGCGAAGACGTGGTCGCCTGCGTGCGCCGCGAACTGCGCGAAGAGGCCGGGATCGAGTGCGTCTCCCTGCGCCTCCGCGGCACGATCAGTTGGCCCGGCTTCGGCAAGCAGGGGGAGGACTGGCTCGGCTTCCTTTTCCTCGTCGAAAGTTTCAGCGGCGACCCTCACACGCACAACCCGGAGGGCGCCCTCGAATGGGTCCCGCTCGCCCGCCTCCCCGAGCTCCCGCTCTGGGACGGCGACCGCCACTTCCTGCCGCTGGTCTTCGACGCCGACCCGCGCACCTTTCACGGCGTCATGCCCTACCGAGACGGCAAGGCACAGCGCTGGACCTTTTCCCGGGTATGAATCGACTCCCACCGCCGATGGGAGGCCAGCCATGGCCCAGCTTGACGACGCAACCCTGGGGAACCAGGTCGTTCAGCGCGGCTACGTCTCGGGCGAGTCATTGCACCGGCTCTTACGTGCGCAGGGGGCCGAAGCTCCCACGACGCTTGCCCAGCCTCTGCTCGAGCGCGGCAGCCTGACGCGGATCCAACTGGAGGCGCTTCAGTACCGTTCCACGGAAGTCGGTGACCCATAGGCGAAGGCGAGTTTGGCCGCCCGCGAGGCGCGCGAGCGAGGCGTAGAAACGGAGACCTACGGCGAGCGAGCGCAACGCTTGCGCCCCGAAGCGCCGCAAAGCGAAGGGGGGAAGCGGGGACCCGAAATCGCCGAGCAAATTGGCTTCCCAATGGCGTGGGGCGGCACGTGGGGTCGCAGGGTTGCGCCCGCGGCTTCTTCCTGGTCCCTCGCGGCGGCACGGGTAGAATCGGGTTCGCACCCACCTTTCGAGGTCATGTGCATGCGGCGCTTCACGCTCGTCTCTGCGGCAGTGCTCTTCAGCTTGGCGCTCGGTGCATCCCCCCTCCTCGCGACCACCAAGAAAAAGGTGCAGCTTATCTGCCCGCTCGACGGCGCCGAGGTCACCGGGTGGGAGATCGGGTCGACGAATACGTTCGGGGGAGCGGACAGCGATTTCTGTCCATATGCCCGGGGCGACCAGCCGCGCGACTTTTCGGTCAGCTCCTGCTCGTCCTGCCTGTTTTCGGGAACGCCCGGGGAGTTCAAGCAGACCTTCACCGGGGAAAAAAAGAAACAGCTCGACGCCCTCCTGGCGACGTTTCGTGAGCAACTGCCGGCGGAAGAACGGGTCAAGATTGACGCGGCGTTGGGCTGGGAGTTGGCGGCGGCCTGTCAGGGCGCCCTGGGCGCGCCCTCCGACCTACAGGCCCACTATCTCTCGAATGCCGCCTGGTGCGTGCGGGATGCCATCCTCGATAGGCTCTTCGAGCGCATGGCGGTCCCGTTTCAGGATGACTCCGTCGTGAAGAAGGTCCGCGCCTCGCTCGCCGAGCGAGGCTTCGAAGCGAATGAGGAAGTCGAGCGGCTCTACGCCGAGGAATATCGCCGCCTCTGCTGCGTCGAAATGGAAAAGAAGCAGTCCGAGCGCGAGGGCGGGCCCGTCCAGTTACAAGACCTCGAAGTGATCCAGTGGCGACATCGGCTCGGGGATGCGGCGGCCGTGGATGCACTGTTCAGGCGCATGGAGCGCCGGCCCGCGGGCGGGGAGGCGGATCGCCTGGGCACCCTCAAAGCGCAGATTCTGCGGGAGCGGTCCTACCTGGACAAGGCCGCCCAGGCGCTCGAACACCATCTGGCGTCCTCCGCCGAGGACGACCCGAACCGTGCCCTCGCCGCCTACCTCGCGGCCGAGTGGCGGAGAAGGATCGGGGACGAGACGGCCGCCGCTGCCGGCATGCGCCTCGTCCTCGAGTTGCCGCGTGTCGACCGAGGCCTTCTGGTGTGGGCCGAGTTCCAGGCGCAGAGACTGGGTGCGGTCGGGCGGGTGCCGAAGGAGAAGCGTGAGGCTCTGTTGCTCGCCGAACTCGCACGGCTCGCGAAGGATCTGCTCGAGCCCCGCAGGAGTGGAATGGCCGCCGTTCCGCTGACGGACCACGCGAAGGCGGGTCGCCTGCGCGACCCGGCGATCCTCCAAAAGGTCCTCGCGGGCGCCCGGCATCCGGACCATGACGTGCGCTGGTTCACCATCGGCGTCCTGAAATGGGTCGACGACCCCTCGGTTCGAGAGGAACTCATGCGGGTGCTGCGCGAGGACCCGGATCGTGGAGCGAAATGGGGAGCCATCGAAGCGCTCGGCCGGGTCGGCGACTTCTCCTGCGTTCCCCTGCTTTTCGATTTTTTGAGGGCAAGCCGGGGACAGGTCGAGAAGGACGAGCATGCCCTTGCGGATGCCATCAAGGCGCTGGAACGGTTCACAAACCACGCCCTTGCCCGAAGAGACTACTTCGAAGGGAACGAGTTGGCCGAGCATGTGAACAAGTGGCTCGCTCTGTGGGAGCAGCATCGCGCATGGACGGAGGAGGAATGGATGAAGGACGGTTTCGCGCAGGCGGGCTGCGACCTTGCTGCTCTGGACAAGCCGGCGGCGATCCCGCGCCTGATCGACGCCATGGGGAAGCACCCGTGGCCCTGCGGGTTCAACGCGAACCTGCGACTCCAGCGCTTGACAGGGCAAAACTTTGACGGTACCGGCGAAGGGAGAGTCGAGTGGTTCACCTGGGAAATCTTCAAAGGAGGCGGCGAGGAGCGGCGAGTCATCAAGAGTTGGGAAGACTGGTGGAAGATGCACTCTGCGGCACCGGGCGAGAAACCTGGAGCGCCTGCGGACGCGACCGGGCAGAACGGAGGGGGAAAAAAATGACCCGGGTCGATACGTAGGCAGCCCGGTATCACACGAGTCCTAGCCCTACAACGCCAAATCGAAAGCCTCGGCATCCGCGACGGATGCTGCCAAGCTCCGCCCCTGTTCGTAGTTCCGCCTTCAGGCGGCGCGTGCGGCGAGAACCGCGAAACTTGATCGGCAGCCCCGCCTCAAGGCGGAACTACGAACCAGTTGGGCTCGAAGGCTCCACCTTTTCGGAGGTGAACCGCAGGTAGCGCTCGGTGACGGCGTGCGCGGCGCCTACGCCCATCGTCGCGTTGCGCGGGAGGGCGTCGTCGAGGAACCGGAGGATCTTCCCGCTGTCGTCAAACATCTGGACCCAGGCGAGGACGCACCCGCCGGGGAAGAGGATGCCGATGCCCTGAGGGGCGAGCATCGCCCGCTTGAGGCGGGCGTACAGTCGCCCCTCCGCGTCGGCACCCGCGCCCTGGGCGCCGTTCACGAGCGGCGCGCGGAGGGTGAGCGGGACGCACTCGGCGTTCACGCGGCGGATCACCTCGGGCTTCGAGGAGACCGTCTCCTGCGAGGGCGCCAAGCGCTGGGAATGCCATCCTCATCGCGCGTGGGGCTGCATCGAGAAATCCTGCTCGCGGGGCCTGCACCCTCGGCTCCTGGCCTTCTGAGCGCGTGGGGGGTAGGATTCGAGTGCCCGCGCCGTGAGGGGGTGCCGGATTCTCTCGCGGCCCGTCCCGTCGCTCCGCCGACGGCGTGGCGAAGTCCCCTCCGGCGGATCGGCTTGAACTCACCGGGAGGGATGCATGTCGCACGAGCCGCGACCCGAAGGCTCCTCACGATCGCCGTCGTGGCCTGCGCATGCGCCCTCGCCCTGGGGATGCGTCTCGGCGCGGAGGATCACAGCGCGGCGGTGCCGCAGCCGAACCAGGAGTGGCCTGCAACACCCGTCGCCCCGACGAACGAACGGGAACACAAATTTCACGAAGCCGCCGAATTTCACGAAGAGAGGACGATGCGGCGGTGGCGAATAGCCCCTTCGTGAAATTCGCGTAGTTCGTGGAATTCGTGTTCTTTACGTCGCGCATCACCGAAAATTGTCGCAAGAAAACAAGCTTCGGACGATTAGCGGCCCAGAGCGGGCGACCCGCGCCGCGCCGGAGGCGCGCCCCAGGAGCAGCCCGCGATCCGATCCGAGGAGAGGTGCGCCGTTCATGCGATTCGCAGGCCTGCGACCCGTGCCTCAGCCGCGCGGAGGAGGAGGTGCGGGGCCGTGAAGATCCTCCTCGAAAGCCTCACCAAGCGCTACGGCGCGCTCGTCGCCCTGGACGACCTTTCACTCGCCATCGAACCGGGCCGGATCGTCGCGGTCGTCGGCAGGAACGGCGCGGGGAAATCGACGTTGCTCCGGTGCCTCGCTGGGATCTCCGCTCCGGACCGCGGGGCGATTCTCTACGATGGGCAGGTCTTTCGTCGCGACCGCTTGGAGCTTCGCCGACGCTTCGCCTTCCTGCCCGATTTTCCCTTCCTCTTCGCCGAGATGTCAGCCCTCCGTCATATCGGCATGTGCGTGCGTCTCTACGAGACGGACACCGCAGGCATCGAGGAGCGCGTAGTGGACATTCTCCGCTCCCTGGATCTCCTGGCGCTCGCCGAACTGCCGATGGGGATTCTGTCCCGGGGCCAACGGTACAAGGCGGCCCTGTCCGCGCTCCTGACCATCGATCCCGAGCTGTGGCTGCTCGACGAACCGTTTGCCTCGGGCATGGATCCGCAGGGCATCACGGTGTTGAAGCGGGAGGTGCGCCGGGCCGCCGCGCGCGGCCGGACCATCCTCTACGCCACGCAGCTCCTCGACGTCGCGGAAAGCTTCTCGGACGAGGTCCTCGTGCTCGACGGAGGCGAGCTGAAGGCCTTCGCCTCCATCCCCGCCCTGAAGGAGCGCGTGGGAAGGGGGGACGGGAGCGTTCTTGCGGAGCTGTTCCGGCAGCTTCGGGAGGGACCGCCGTGAGGCTCGGGTTTCCGGCGCTCGAAAGAAGACTCCGGAGGCGCGTGCGCGCCCAAGTGCGCGCTTCGAAAAGCCTGCGACGGGAAGCGGAGAGGCTGCGCCGTGCCGTGCCGGCGCACTTCCCCTTCTG
>JACPWG010000002.1 GCA_016197205.1 Planctomycetota bacterium | reverse complement strand
GCTCGCGCGCCTAGCGGGCGGCCAAACTTGCCTTCGCCTATGGGTCACCGACTTCCGTGGATCGGTACTCAGCGTCCGCGACTCCGTGCCCGAGCTGCGTTCTATGCTGGTCGTTGAGAATTGAACCTTGAGCCTTGTCTGAGTTTTGAAAATTGAGCATTGAGAATTCAATTCGCTCCCCTGCCCGTTAAACGAGCAAGTCATTTTTTACGGGCCCTAAGCCTTCGGGCGTGGTCCTGACTCCCGGCGCTTGCCCCCCGCACGCGGGGAGGCGGTTCGGCCGCCGACCACTGTGTGAAGAGCAGGAAGGGACGGAGCATGCCGCCGACCCGGAGACGTGCACCCAAGCGAGCCGTCGAGCGGTTCGACGTCTTCCTTTGCCACAACAGCCGGGACAAGCCGGCCGTTCTTCGCATCGCGACAGCGCTCCGTGAGCGGGGGCTCCGTCCGTGGCTCGACGCGTGGGAAATGCGCGGCGGCGATTCGTTCCTGGACGTATTGGAGCGGCAAATCAAGCGGATCGACTCGGCCGCGGTCTTCGTGGGCGAAAACGGCCGCGGGCCGTGGCAAGAGGAGGAGATCAAGGCACTTCTCCTCTTGATCAAGAAGCGCGCGGGGGGGCGGATCATCCCGGTGGTCCTCTCCGGTGAGGGGAAACCGAGGCTTCCTCTCTGGCTCCAAGGGAACCACTGGGTGGATTTCCGGAAAGAGCAGCCTGACCCCGTTGGAGAGCTGCTCTTCGCGATCACCGGGAAGCGGGCGGCCCGCGGGAGCGCAGGCGGCGGGGCTGCCGCCGACGCCGCGGGCACGGTCCACGATCCGAACGCCCCGGCGTTGCGGCCCTGGGAACGAGCGTATCTCAAGCGCAGGCTTCCGGCGTGGGAGCAGGGGCGGACCGCCGAGGGGAAAGCCTACTTGCTTGCGCCGGATGCGGCGACGGAGCTCTACCGGCCGGATCTCTACGTGCCGCTGGAAGGGGAGTCCCCAGCGTGGGAGGTCGACAAGAAGGGGCTGCTTTCGCGTCGGAAGCGCGGTGCGCGAGCGCCAAAGGCCGAGCTGGAGCGTGCCGCGGTCGCACGGCTTCCGCTCGGGCGCTGGCTCAGCGTCGCGGACTGCCCGCGGGTCGTCCTCATCGGCGCCCCCGGCGGGGGCAAGACCGTCTTTCTGACCCGGGTGGCCGCTCACCTGGCGCACGCGTGCCTCGACGAGCCTTCAGAACTGGAGGCGCTCGATTTCGCCGCCCTGCGGCGGCCCCGGGGCGGGCTGCCCGTGCCCATCGTCCTGGAAGCCAAACGCGTCGCGGAGGCGCTCCCTCGCGGCGGAGATGCATTGGCAAGCGCCGTCGAGGGCGAGGTCGCGGGCGACGGAGGCGAAGCACCGGATGCCGGTGAAGTGCGAGCGGGGCTGCGGGCCGGCCGGTACCTCCTCCTCGTCGACGCCTGGGACGAGATTGCCGACGGCGATACGCGGTCGCAGGTGCTCACGCTCTGGCGCGGGATGGCGGCCTCCGAGGCCGAGCGCCGGACCCGGCTGGTGATGAGCACGCGGTCCTCCCGGTACACGGGCGGCGTGGACTTCGGCGACGCGCTCACCGAGGTCTGGGTGCGGCCTTTCGGGGACGCCGAGGTGACGCGGTTTTGCGGGAAGTGGGGGGAAAGCCGCCAAAAGGACAGGCGATACGTGGAGGCCCTGCGCGCGGCCGCCTTCGGTCTCGCTGAGCGCGCGGCGGGGGGCGAAGGGGACCAGGCCCTGGTCGGCAACCCGTTGCTCTTGACCGCCATCTGCATGGTCTATGAGCGGTATCGGAGCCTGCCGGAGGACCGCGCGCAGCTCTGCGAGCTGCTCGTGAACGACCTCTGTCGATCGCGGTGGTCCGAGGACCGCGAGCACGGTTGGCGCCTGGACGACGCGGGAAAGCGCAACCTCCTGCAGGAGATCGCCCTGGCGATGCAGGAGGAGGGGGCCCAGTCCTGGCCGGAGACGCGCGCCCGAGAAGTCGCGCTGGAGGGAGTCGCGGCCGTCGAGACGTTGCGGAAGGAGCGCGCGGCGCGTCATCTCCAATGGGCGGCCGACCACACGGGACTCCTGCGCTTCGAGCAGCCGCCGAAGGGACCGGAGCAAGTGCGTTTCTGGCACCGCCTCTTCCGGGAATTCCTGGCCGCGAGCCGGCTGGGGCAGCGGGACCTCAAGGTCAAGGAGTTGGTGAAGCTGCTGGCGAAAGAGCGCCGGCTCTTCGACCCGTTCTGGGAGGACGTGATTCGGCTCTTGCCGCGGGTGCTCGGGACCCGCGAGCGGGCGCAGGCACTGGCGAAAGAGCTGCTCGGGCTGGCGGGCAAGAAAACGCCGGGACGCGGTCGACTGCTCGGGCTGGTTGCGGCCGGGGTCATCGAGAGCCGCGATCTCTTCCCCGCATTCGACGCTGCCGCGCAGGCGGTGGATTTCGCCGCCACCTACGAACGCGAAGGCGCCGGCTGGTCGCTCTCGGACCGGCTCTTTTTCCTGGAGGTGCTGGGGCGCCTGGACCCGAAGGGAGGCGATCCGCGCCTTGGCCGGTCGCCGGCCGACATCCCGCTGGTGGAGGTGCCGGGCGGGCGGTTCCGGATGGGGTCGACGAAGGGGGAGTCGGATGCGGAAGACGAGCGACCCGTGCACGAGGTCGAGCTGGCCGCCTATCGGATCGGTCGGTTTCCGATCACGAACGCGCAGTACCTCGGCTTCGTCGAGGCCGCAGGACATCGGCCACCTGCCGCGGATTTCATGATCGGTGACTACGTCCCCTGGCGAGACGGACGACCGCGGGCCGATCGCCTCACGCACCCGGTCGTCGGTGTCTCCTGGCATGACGCCGTGGCCTACTGCCGGTGGCTGGCAAAGGAGACTCGCCTCCCGTACCGTCTTCCGAGCGAGGCCGAGTGGGAAAGGGCCGCGCGCGGCATGGATCGTAGGCAGTACCCCTGGGGCGACAAGCACCGGCCCGGGTTGGCGAACGACGCGACCGCGGGCTTCCGAACTACAACGCCTGTCGGCGCCTTCCCCGAGGGAGTCGGCCCGACCGGATGCCTCGATCTGGCCGGAAACGTCCAGGAATGGTGCAGTAGTTTGGAGAGGCAGTACCCTTACTCGCCCACGGATGGTCGCGAGGAATTCAAGGCAGGCGGCGCGCGAGTGTTGCGCGGCGGCGCGTGGTACGTCGAACCCCAGGGCGTGCGCGCGGGCTGTCGCGTCAGCGATCTACCCGACGTCCGCCTCGATGACGCCGGGTTTCGCGTGGTCGTTTCCGCAGGGGTCTGAATTTGGAAATTTGAAATTTGGATCCCTACCGTTCGGCTGCTCGACAACTGTTCAAGCTTTCGGAGCCCCTGCGCGCCAACCAGAAAGGGACGAGCCACCGAATTCGCCGAAAACACCGAACGACCGGTGATGAATTTTCGCGTCGTACAGGTCAAGAGCCGCGGAAATCGGCAGCAACAGCCACACCCCCGGGCCGGACTGCTCTACAAGCAACCATGGGCGTCGATCTCGGCTGTGGCCGAGGGACAGGGTTGCCGCATAAATGTCCAGAACCTGCGGCTTCACTCGCACCTGTCGGCACCGGCTTCCGGCGACTCCGCAAGACTCTCGACCCATCCGGATTCGTCCGGGTAGCTCCAACCCGCCGCCTTCAATTCATCCGGGCTCATTCCAGCCAGGTCCGCGGCACTCCGGACCGGATGCCCCCTCCACGTCCTCCCCTCGGAGCGGCCCGCGGGGGGCAAGGCAGGAACGATTCGGGCAATCTCTCCCCCTGGCCCGGTCACGACCAGCGTCTCCCTCCGCGCACAAGCCTGGGCCACGACGTCCCCGAGGGTCCGGGCAGCGGCCTCTTCCAGCGTAATCTTGGTCATCGGAGCTTCCTCCACCTGGTCCCCGCCATGATACGGTCGGCTCGGCCTGGAATGCAAAGGCAGATGCACGGCGCCCCTCGGCTTCGCCGGCCTCCCCAAGAACACTCACCCGGGTGAGGCGGAGGCCACGGGCCGGCCCCCCTTCGTCCCGAGGTCTCTTCCTGCGGTGCCTCCGGCGAAAAAAAAGTGCACGTCCAGCGCAGAGCGCTCGCGGGCAGGCGCCGCGGGAAGTGCCGAAGCGTGGAGGTCGCCCTACTTCCCCTGCTGCTCCTGCCGAGCCATCTTCAGCATCGCCTTCAAGTACACGTCGTTCGGCCGCAGCTTCAGGGCGGCCTCGAAATCCTTCACCGCCTCCTCTAGCCGCCCCATCTGCGCGAAGAGCTGCCCGCGGCTGGAGAGCGCCGGCCAGTAGTCCGGCCGGGCCTGCAGGGCGGCGTCGAAGTCCGACATGGCGCGGACCCCGTCCGGCTCCGGGTCGCGTCCCTGGGAATTCTCGAACGCAGCGCGTGCGAAAAAGACCGTCCCGCGCGCGTTCAGCGTCGTCGCGTCCGTGGGTCGGCTCTTCAACGCGGCGTCCAGGTCCGCGACGGAGTTCGCGAAGGACTCGAGCGGGTCCGCACCGCGCTGGACCAGGAACTGGCCGCGCTGCAGCCACGCGCGCCCGCGGCCCGTCAATGCCGGCCAGTGGCCCGGCTCGCGACGCAGCGCCTCGTCGAAATCGGCGAGGGCCTCAGCCATCAGCTTGAAGGGGTCCCGCCTCCATTTGTTTTCGATCACCGCCTTGCGGAGATGGACGTTCGCGCGCCCGACAAACGCAGGAACGAAGGCCGCGTCGTGCGACAGCGTCGCCGAATAGTCGGCGAGCGCGCTGTCGTAGCTGGCGGTCGGGTCCTGTCGCCGCCCCTCCTCGGCGTCGCCGCGATAGAGCCAGGCGTTCCCCCGGTCCGCGTACCCGTTGGGGTTCGCCGGCGCCAGCCGGATCCCTTCGCCGAGCGCCGCGATCGCCTCGTCCCACGCCGCGCGCGGGTCGGCCCCCTTCATGGCCAGCTCCAGCGCGAGGCCGCTCCGCACGAAACCCAGGTGGATGAAGCCCTCCGATTGCCCCGGGCGCCGGCGCGTGACCTCCAGGAAGTCCTCCAGTCCGCCCCGCATGTCCCCTTGCATGTAGCGCGCGCGTCCGCGGGCGAAGAGCATCTCCGTCCGGAAGGAACGCATGGCGGCCGTCCCGAGCACCGCGGTGAAGGCGGCCTCCGCGTCCGGATACCGGTTCGCCTGCATCGCCTTCATCGCGGCGACGGCCGAGCGGAAATCCTCGGCCATTCCCTTTCCCCAGATCCGCGCCCTCGAGGCCAACTCCAGAAGAGCGTCGATTCGCTCGCGGACTCTCTCCATGTCGGGCGTCTCCACCGCGGGCACGCCCAGCTCGATCCCCGCGTGCCCCATGATGACGCTCGGGATCGGCTCGTTCCCCAGATAGTGCTCGAAGAGCACCATGCCTTCGAGGATGAAGCCGTACGGGAGATCGCGGTCGCGCGCCTGCGCGTCGAGGATCCGCCGCCGCCCTTCGTCGGCATGGCCGGCGAGGCAGCGCGCCCAGCCGGTGAGCGCGAGCATGGTCGACTGCGAGGCGTCGTCTTTCGGGGTCTCGCGGATGAATTCCTCGACCTGCGTCCACTCGGTGTCGCAGCTCTTCAGCTTCTCCTCCTGCGTGAGCCGCGAGTCGAAGAGGACGGCCTCCATGCGGGCGAGCGGCTCGGACAGCGCGACCCAGCGGGCGAGGACCTCGGCGGCGAGACCGCTTTTCCGGATCGCTTCCCGGGCCGCGACCGCCTCCGCCTCCGCGGCCGCGAGCTCCGCGGCCCGAGCCGCCTCCCGCCGCTTCACCTCGGCGTCCGCCCAGCGAAAGCCGTCCCCGGCCGCGGCCTCGCGCGGGTCGAGGTTGAGCGCGCGTGCGAATTCGTCGCGCGCCTCGGCCGGCCGATCGGCGTCGCGAAAGGCCCGTCCGCGCAGCAGCGCCTCGCCGACCTCCCGGGACCGTCGCAGGCGATCGACGACCGTGTACCCGCCCGCCGCCAGCGCGACGAGCGTGGCCAGCGCGACCGGCAGCACCACGGCCCGGTGCTTGGTCGCCCCGCGATAGGCGCGTTCCATCGCGGAGAGCGGGCGGGCGTGGATCGGTTCGCCGTCGAGGTAGCGTCCCAGCTCGAGCGCGAAATCGCCCAGGGTCGCATAGCGCGCGGAGGGCGCTTTCTCCAACGCCCGCAGGCACACGGTCTCGAGGTCGCGATGGATGCGCGGGTTGACGCGGGTGGGCGGCATCGGCTCCTGCTCCGCGATCGCGTTCAGGAGCTGGCGGAGGCTGTCTCCGTCGAAGGGCGGGACGCCGGTGAGGAGCTGGTAGAGGACCACGCCGAGCGAGAACTGATCGCTGGGCGGCCCTTGGGAGGCGACCTGCCCGCTCGCCTGTTCCGGGCTCATGTACCGGGGCGTGCCGAGGAGGGCGCCGCTCAGGGTCAGGCCCGAGCCGGACGCCTGCTCCACGTCCTTGGCGAGGCCGAAGTCCGTGACGTAAGGCCGGCCGGCTTCGTCGACCAGGATGTTTCCCGGCTTGACGTCCCGATGGACGATCCCCTGCTGGTGGGCGTAATGCAGCGCGTCGGCGACCGTGCGCACCAGCGCGACCGCCTCGCGGGCGGGGAGCGTGCGGGTCTTCAGGAGGACGTCGAGGGACGCGCCCGCCACGTAGTCGCTCGTGAAGTAGTGCTGGGCGTCCTCGACGCCGACGTCATACACGGCGACGATGTGGGGGTGCTTCAAACGCGCGGCGGCCTGGGCCTCGCGCATGAAGCGCTCGACGACTCCGGCGTCCCCGGTCGCTGAGGAGCCGTCCCCTTCGGCCCGGAGCTGCTTCAGGGCGACGACGCGGTTGAGGTGGGTGTCCCACGCCTTCCAGACGACGCCCATGCCGCCGCGGCCCAACTCTTTGAGGAGGCGGTAGCGGCCGAAGGGCTTGCCCGCGGTCGGGCGGCCATGGGCGATGCGGGTCGTCTGTCCCGGCACCGGGGGCTCGGGCGGCCTGCCCCTGCCGGAGACCCGCAGCGTGCTGGACGTGTCTTCGACGTCGCGGCGCCGGCCTGCCGTGGAGGATGCGGTAGCGCCGGACGCGTGCGAGTCCGAGGTGGGATCCCGGGGTGGGAACACGAGGGCGGAGAAACACGAAGAGCAGAAGAGACCGGCGGCGGCCTCCTCCTCGGTGACGTCGTACGATTGCCGGCAGCGGGGGCAGGTGAGGATCCTGCGGTCGGTGGGGAGGGGGGGCGCGGGCGCAGCCGCGGGCGTGCGCGCGGGCGCAGGAGGTGGGCGGCGCGTCGGCGGCGCCGGCAGGGTGGCGGCGGCATCGGAGGGCGGCGCCGCCTGCGGGTGGGACGGGACCGCCGGGTCCGGGCGGTCAGGCGGGGCGAGCCGTGTCGCCTCGAACCCGCTGTCCTCGAGGCCAGGCACGGGAGGAGACTCTCGGCAGGGCGGCCCGGCCGCGCAGGGACAGTTGACTTTTACGGATCGCTCGCGACTGCGAGACTATCCTAGCGCGGCCCTGGGGCGCAACCAAAAAAAATTCGGGGCATGGTTCAAACGTGGGTTACGGCCTGCGGTCGGTCGCCTATCGTAGGGGCGCCCCTTGTGGGCGCCCACGACTCGCTGCAAGCTGTCGGAGTGCGCGGTGTCGCCAAGAGGGCGGGCACAAGGCCCGCCCCTACGTCCGAACGCGGGAAGCGGCGGACTTCCCGACGCTCTCCTTCGCCGGCTACGAGCCCTTGTGGTGCAGGGCTTCCGCCCTGCACCGACGGGACGACCCGTGCGGAAGTCAGCAAGCCCGTGGCGTGCGGGTGCGGTCGCGGAGGAAATGGGGAAGGGGGGAGGGGGGGATTCCGGCGTTTCCTGCGCGATCGGGTGCAGGGCGGACCCGCCCACCCAAGCGCCGCGTCCGGAGGCGGAAGCCACGCCCCACAGGCTGGACTCGACCCGCAGGGACCTGTGCACAGCCTTTTTGCGGAAGGGCAGACGGCGGGGCGGCTACCTCGAAAGGGCTCGCGCCAGGGCGGGTCGAAGGTCCGCTGCCTCAAGCACTTCCGCGCCCCCTATTTCTCTTGAAAAGCCTTCACCCACTGCTACAATACGCCGCGATTTTCCAAATCACTCGGGAGCCCCCACCGGATGAACACCGCTCGCTTCGCCAGCGCGCTCCCCTGGGTGCCTCTGTTGCCGCTCCTGGGCTTCCTCGTCAATGGGTTGCTGGGCCGACGCCTCCCCCGGACCGCCTCCGCGGCGGTCGCGTGCGCCGGGCCGCTCCTCT
This sequence comes from Planctomycetota bacterium, assembly GCA_016197205.1. GTDB lineage: Bacteria > Planctomycetota > MHYJ01 > WSZJ01 > JACPWG01 > JACPWG01. The sequence continues at coordinate 13,864 of JACPWG010000002.1, read as the reverse complement.
CGTGCCTCCTCTCCTTCCTCGCGTTTCTCCAGCTCGACTCCCCCCACGCCTTCATCGAGTGCCGGCTTGGGGACTGGATCACGGTCGGCGACCTCTCCATCCCCTTCGCGCTGCGCGTGGACCGGCTTTCCGCGATCATGCTCCTTGTCGTCACCGGCGTGGGATCCCTCATCCATATCTACTCCATCGAGTACATGGGCCACGATCGTGGCTTCGCCCGTTACTTCGCCTACTTGAATCTCTTCCTCTCCGCGATGCTCCTCCTCGTCATGGCCGAAAACCTGGTCCTCCTCTTCGTGGGCTGGGAGGGCGTCGGGCTGTGCAGCTACCTCCTGATCGGCTTCTGGTTCGAGGACGTCGAGAAGGCGCGCGCCGGGAAGAAGGCCTTCCTCGTCAATCGCATCGGGGATTTCGGGTTCCTGCTCGGGCTGTTCCTGCTCTTCCGGACCTGCGGGACGCTGGACATCCCCTCGATCCTCCACTGGCTCCGGCTGCACGAGTTGGAAGGCGGACTCGCGCTGACGATCACGCTCCTGCTCTTCGTCGGCGCCACGGGCAAGTCCGCGCAGATCCCGCTTTACGTGTGGCTGCCGGACGCGATGGCCGGCCCGACGCCGGTCAGCGCGCTCATCCACGCGGCCACGATGGTGACGGCCGGCGTTTACATGGTCGCCCGCCTGTCGCCCCTCTTTTTCCAGTCGCAGGCCACGCTCTTCGTGATCGCAGTGGTCGGCGCGCTTACGGCAGTCGTCGCGGCCTTCTACGCGCTGACGCAGAACGACATCAAAAAGGTCCTCGCCTATTCGACGATCAGCCAACTCGGCTACATGTTCCTCGGGCTCGGGGCCTCGGCCTACGCCGGGGCGGTCTTCCACCTCTTCACGCACGCCTTTTTCAAGGCCCTCCTCTTCCTTGGCGCCGGCGCGGTGATCCACGCGCTCGACGACGAGCAGGACCTGCGCAAGATGGGCGGGCTCGGGAAGAAGCTCGGGCTCACGTTTGCGGCGATGGCGGTCGGAAGCCTCGCCCTGTCCGGCATCCCGCCTTTCGCGGGGTTCGCCAGCAAGGACCTGATCCTGTGGAGCGTCCTGGAGGCGGGGCTGACGCGTAACCCGGCCTGGCTGCTCTTGTGGGTCATCGGCCTCGTGACGGCGTTCATGACGGCGTTCTATTCGATGCGCCTGGTCGGCATGGCGTTCTTCGGCGAGTATCGAGGGCCGGAGGAGACCTGGAAGAAGGCCGACGATCCCAAGCTCGCCATGGGCCTGCCGCTCGTGGCGCTCATCGGGGGCAGCTTCGCTGCGGGCATCTTCGGCTGGCCGCACCTGCTGCTGGGGCACGAAGAGTTCGTTCACTACCTCGAGCCGGTCGTCGCGCCCGCTCCGCTTCAAGGGCATGGGGAGCACCACCTCGCGGAATGGCTGAACCTGCTGCTCTCGGTCGGCGCGGGGTTCGGCGGGATCGCGCTCGGGTATCGCCTGTACGTGCAGTCGCCGCTCCTCCCGGCGGCGCTGTTGCAGCGGTCGGCCCACCTCCGGCAGGCGTACGAGTTGTCGTTCCACAAACTGTACGTCGACGAGTTGTACGACCGGTATGTCGTGCAACCCCTGCACATCGGCGCCGAGTGGGCCTGGGAGATGTGCGACACGCTATGGATCGACGGCACCTGCGAGGGGATCGCCCGGCAGGTCATGGACGTCGGCGCGAGTCTGCGCCGCACCCAGACGGGCGTGGTCAGCATCTACGCGGTCAGCATGCTCGTCGGGGGGATCGTGATGTTGGGGTGGGCCGTGGTTTTGACGCTCTGAGGTTGTTCACTGGATGGCGAATCCTCGCTGGCGGGAGTGGGAAACCCGGCTTGGGTTGGAGCCTTTTTTTACAACAAGCCGAAGTGAAGCTAAAATCGATCTCTCCGTCCGTTGCCAGAGATGATCGCCGGTAGAGTACGGTGGACTCATCGCCCGGCCTCTGCGTCTCCGCGTCTCTGTGTAAAAGTCTCGTGTTCGACCCACACGGCAGGGCCGAATTTCAAATTGCAAAAAGTCAAATTTCAAATTTCAAATTTCGCCCGCGTCTAGCTGGGACGCAGAGCCAGGATCCAGCCATTTGCCGCCGTCGGTCGAGTTTAGCCTCAGTTCGGGTTGTTGTTTTTTTACACAGAGACGCGGAGACGCAGAGGATCTTTCGTGGATCGAACAGCAGGTGGGTCTGCTCTTCCCAGCGACTGCTCGGCCAGCGACTCGCGGGCGCCGTTGCGACTTGGCCCTTGCGATTTGAAATTTGAAATTTGAAATGAGCTTCCGCGGAACAGATTCGACTTCGACCACCTCGCGGCTCTCGCCCATACCGCCGCCTTCCCATGTTCCTGTCGATCCGTTGGATCCGTCATAAGGACTTCGCGACTCACCCATGCCCACGACCTTCCCCATCCTCACGTTGATCACCTTTCTCCCCGCCGTCGGCGGGCTCCTGCTGCTCTTGCGGCGGGACGAAGGGGACTCCGAGACTCGCACGCTCGCCTTTCTCTTCTCGGGCGTGACCTTTCTTGCGTCCCTGCCGCTCTTTTTCGGCTTTCGGAACGACACCGCGGCGCTCCAGTTCGTCGACGTGAGGCCCTGGATCCCCGCGCTCAACATACAATACAAAGTGGGCGTGGACGGCATCAGCCTCCTCCTCGTCTTGCTGACCACCTTCCTCATGCCGCTCGCGGTCCTGTGCGGCTGGAAGGCCGTCGAGCGTCACCTCAAGGCCTACTACGCCTGCCTCCTCTTCCTCGAGACCGGGATGATCGGGGTCTTCGTGTCGATGGACCTCATCCTCTTCTATGTGTTCTGGGAAGTGATGCTGATTCCGATGTATTTCCTCATCGGGGTCTGGGGCGGGCCGCGCCGCGTGTACGCCGCGGTCAAGTTCTTCATTTACACCATGACCGGCAGTCTCCTCATGTTCGCGGCGATTCTCTACCTCTACATCTATCTGGGGACGCCGGACCGGACCTTTGACGTGGAACTGCTCGTGATGCGCCTGCGCGGCCTGCCCTTCGGCGCGCAGATGGTGCTCTTCCTTGCCTTCGGCCTCGCCTTCGCCATCAAGGTCCCGGTCTTCCCGTTCCACACCTGGCTCCCGGACGCCCACGTCGAGGCGCCGACGGCCGGCAGCGTGGTCCTCGCGGGCGTGCTGCTCAAGATGGGGACCTACGGCTTTCTGCGCTTCTGCCTCCCGTTCTTCCCGGACGCGAGCCATGCCGTCATGCCCCTCGTGTCGATCTTGGCGGTCGTCGGCATCCTCTACGGGGGGCTCATGGCCCTCGCGCAGGAGGACATCAAGAAGTTGATCGCCTACTCGAGCGTCAGCCACCTCGGCTACGTCATGCTCGGCATCTTCGCCCTGAATCTGCGCGGCATCGAGGGCGGGCTCTACCAGATGCTGAACCACGGCCTGTCGACCGGCGCGCTCTTCCTCCTCATCGGCATGATCTACGAACGCACGCACACGCGCGACGTGAAGGCCTATGGCGGGCTGGCGAAGGCCGTCCCGCTCTACGCCGTCGCTCTGATGATCGTCACCCTCTCGTCGATCGGTCTGCCCGGGCTGAACGGGTTCGTCGGCGAGTTCCTGATCCTGCTCGGTGCCTTTGAAGCGAACTGGCTCTATGCGACGCTCGGCGCGCTGGGCCTCGTGCTGGGCGCGGTCTACATGCTCGGCCTCTACCAGCGGATGGCCTTCGGGCCGCAGCCCGCGCGGGCCGCCGCCGAACACCCGCTCGAGGACCTGACGACGCGCGAGCTGTGCATCCTCGCCCCGATTCTGACCCTGCTCTTCGTCCTGGGCCTGTGCCCGAACGTATTCCTGCGGACGATGGACGCGAGCGTGAATCTCCTGCTCGCCCACCTCGCCGTCTGATCGAGGGACTTCATGCCGACCTTTGGGACAGCGGAGTTGCTGTCGCTCCTGCCCTTCGGGTGCCCGCTCCTCGGGGCGCTCGTCGTGCTGTTGATGGACCCGTTCCTGGTGAAGGACCGGCCGAAGCTGCCGCTGGCCTACGTCGGGCTCGCGAGCATGCTCTGCGCGTGGGCGTCGCTCGGGTTTCTCTGGGGGGACCGGACCGTCGCCTGGTCCGGCGCGCTCGCGATCGACCGCTTCGGCCTCTTCCTCTCTTTCGCCATTATCACGGTCGGCGCGCTCACGGTCTTTGCCACGACCGAGTACGCGCGCCAGGCGGGCATCGACTGCGGCGAGTACTACGCGCTGCTCCTGACCGCCACGAGCGGCATGGTGCTCCTGGCGATGGCGAACGACCTCCTGCTCGTCTTCCTCGGGATCGAGGTGATGTCGATCTCCGTGTATGCCCTCGCGGGGATCACGCGGACCCGGCAGCGGTCGATCGAGGCCGCGATGAAGTATTTTCTGCTCGGCGCATTCGCCACGGCCTTTGTCCTGTACGGCATCGCGCTGATCTATGGGGCGACCGGAGAGATCCGGCTGGACCGGATCGCGCACCACATGGCGAACACCTCGCTCCTGGCCGCGGGGCTCACGTTCCTCGTGATCGGGTTCGGCTTCAAGGTGGGCGCGGCGCCGTTCCACATGTGGACGCCGGACGCCTACGAAGGCGCGCCGGCGTCGGTGACGGGCTTCATGGCCGCGGGCGTAAAGGCCGCGGGCTTCGCGGCCTTCCTGAGGGTGCTCGTGGTGGCGTTCGGCGCGGGCGCGTCGTCGCCGGAGGTGTCGGTCGTCTGGACGGACCTGCTCTGGCTGGCGAGCGCGGGCTCGATGCTCCTGGGCAACCTGGCGGCGCTGGCGCAGACGAACCTGAAGCGCATGCTCGCGTGGTCGAGCGTCGCGCACACGGGCTACGCGCTCCTGGGCATCGTGGCGGGGGAGGGCCGGGTGGGTGCGGGGAGCGCGGCCGCGCTCTTCTACGTGTTCGGGTACTCGTTCATGACGCTGGGCCCGTTCCTGGTGATCGCGCTCCTGAGCCGGAATGGCGAAGACTTCGAGACCATCGACGACCTGGCCGGGCTCGGACAGCGGCGGCCCTTGGCGGCCGGGGCGCTCTCGCTCTTTCTGCTGTCGCTTGCCGGCCTGCCGCCGACCGTGGGCTTCGTCGGCAAGCTCTACGTCTTCCGCTCGGCCTTCGACGGCGGTTGGATCTACCTCACCGTGCTCGGCGTAGTGACGACGCTCCTGTCCGTGTACTACTATCTCCGGCCGATCGTCCTGATGTACATGCGGGACGCGCGCCGCGAGCTGCCGGTCGCGGTCCCCGCCGACTGGACCACGCACTTCGCCATCGGCCTCACCGCCGCGGCGGTCCTCCTCCTCGGGCTCACGCCCAGCGGCTACCTCGACGCGGCGCTCGCGGGCGTGCTGTCGCTGCGGTAGAACATCGCGCTGCCGAGAGCGGAGCTGCCCCGCCTCCGCTCCCGCCCCCTCTCACCCCTGCCGTGGAGGTCCTGCCCCGCCTGGAGTCCGCGTTGGCCGAGCGTCCGGCCCCGCTCCCCGCCCCGCCGGCTCTGGCGAAGACGCTCCCTACGCGGTATAATGACGGGTGGAGGTGAAGCATGGAGAGCGCCCCGGGAGGAGAAGAGTGGTCGTTGGTGCTGCGCACCTTCCTGGACCGCGAACTCCGAGACTTGCTTCAATGGGGAGAGCACCAGAAAGCCTTGGTGCACATGGTCGCTCCCGATCTGGCCGACCGCCTGGACTTCGCCCGAGCGAAGGACGTGCGACGCGACTTGCTAGGCGAGGACTTGCGCGAGCCCGTCGCGGACCTTCTCCTGCAGGTCCCCTACCGACCGGAAGTTCGGCCGGAGGGAGACTCCGTTCTGGTCTACCTGCTCTTCGAACTTCAGGCTGCAAGGGACTTCCGGATGCCTTTGCGGCTGGTGGTCAGAATGGGACGGATTTGGGACCGACAGTGGGACGATCAGGAGCGCTCGGGCACGCAGGCCTCGCAAATCCGCTTGGACCCCATCGTCCCGCTTGTCTTTTACACCGGAGAGAGACCGTGGGATCGGGTCGGGGAGCTTCGGGAAATCGTGCGGTGCCCACCGGAACTCGAGGCCTTTCTACCACAGCCCGGAGTCCTGGCGGTCAGCCTGGCGACGATCCCGGAGGCTACACTCCTGCGGGCCGACCCCGGTTTTGGGGCCGTACTTGTGGTGCTCCAACGGCGGCATGAGGAGTTGTCGGACGCGCAGGCGCTCCTTCGGCGACTCCTGGAGGCCATGGAGGAGCTCGCGAGTCGCGACGAGCGACGCTGGAGTCGTTTGGTGCTCTCGATCCTGCGCATCACGCTCTACTACCGAGAGCCGGCAGAGCGAAAGATCCTCCAGCAGGAGATCGTGGATCGCATCGGGGACTTGAGGCGACGCGTCGAGGTGCAAAATATGGGTAGGTCGATGGCCGAGGAGTTGATTCGCCAAGGCAAGGTGGAGGGAAAATTGGAGGGCAAGCTGGAGGGCAAGCTGGAGGGCAAGCTGGAGGGCAAGCTGGAGGGAAAGGCCCAAGCGCTGCTGCGTCTGTTGACGGTCAAGTTTGGGCCGCTCCCCGCGGACTTGGCTCAGAGGTTGACGGCCATCCGCGACGAGTCGCGTCTCGATGAGCTGCTGGAGCGGGTGCTGAACGTCTCGCGCCTCGAAGATTTCAACCTGAACCCGTGAGACGCGGGCCTGGCGTCACGGGGAGTGAGCGATGCCCGGCGGTTCCATGACCACCGCGTGGATGCGTTGGTCATGCTTGGTCGACGCGGGCCGGCGGGGCCGAGACTTCCCGAGCACGCGCGTCGGGAGCCGCCGGTCGCGTCCCATGGACGCCGAGAGGGTCTTCGATGTGGGCCTCCACCGCTCGTTTGCTCATGGGGTAGTCCCCCGTGCAATTCGCAACGGTGGCCTGGAGGCGAGGGCCAAAGTTCCCTGTCGGTACGCCGTCGGGAAGGGGCGGGACGGTCGTCTTCCCGCAGCCGACGCAGACCAGTTCGTGGAGTGCGTACTCGGTGACGTCGGGCTCGATCCGAGGCGAATCAACGACTTGATGGCGGCGAGGACACTGGCTCTCTCCCTGAAGCGGCTTCCCACAGTGCAAGCACGAGCCGGGCTTGACGACCACCACGCGGTCCACTTGCTCCGCCGGGATGGGCTTGCGCCGGTGAGGTGCGTGGCCGAGCTGGGCGCCCGGCTTGCGGCCCGAGGAGGGTTTGGGACTCGGAGGAGGGGCGGAGGGGCCGTCCGTGGAGGGAGGGCGGGAGGAATTGCGCGAATGCCGGCGAAGCGCCACCTTGAGGCGCTCGATCTCTTCGCGAAGCCGGTGGACCTCGAGCAGAAGCTCGCCCGTGCGCCCATCGCACGATCGATGGTCACCAGGGCCGAGATCAAGGGGAACATCACACACCTTCCAGGTAGCGGTCGGACTGCGAACCAAGTGAAGCGAAGTCCGGACTCACACGCAAATGGGGCTCAAGTTCCACTCTCTACTGGACGATACAGCGAGCCGACCCGGTGAACGGCTACTCGCGATTCACGCCCCAGGCAGCGGCGCCCCTTCCTCGGTCAGGAGACTGAGCGGATGAACCGCGCCTCCGCGCGCGACGTACCGGCAAAGCTCGAGGACCTGCGCTTCCCGAAGTGTGAGTCGTTGCATTTCATCCACGGTCACCCACGCGGCGCCAAGGGACTCGGCGTCCGGCACCGTGCGTGGCGGGAGATCCGAGGCCGGGTGAGCCGCGAAAATCACGCGGAGCCGGGCCGTCCCGTCCTCGCTTGGCGAGTGCTCGACTCTCAGGATCCCGTCTAGTTTCACGGGGACCCCTGTTTCCTCCAGCGCTTCCCGACACGCCCCGTCCGCCAAACGCTCCCCGGGCTCCACGCGACCCGCGGGCAGGTACCACGGCTGGCCATGCGTCCGCTCGTGCATGAGGAGGAACCGATCGTCCTTCCGCACTACGACCAGTGCATAATACCAGGTCGGAATTGGTTCTCGGGCCACGTCGTTTCCTCCATGGGGTTCTCACAAACTTGGAACCCTTGCCGCTTCGCCGCTTCAATCGCTGTCGGGCCGGCGGTGGCGTGACGGAGTAACCGCGATGCTTCAGCGGGCGGTCGCCCTCAGGGCCGCGACCTCGGCCTGTTCGCGCTGGAGCATGCCTGAACGCCCACACCAGGCTGCCGTCCCGACCCGAAAACGGGCATGGTTCAAACCGGGGTAACACGTTCCTCGGACGACCTTCGTATCGTAGCGCACGAGGCGCGGAAGAATGTAGCCAGGGCCGAAGGCCCTGGTTTGGCGGCCGCATCAAACGGAGCCCTGGAAGGGCGACAGAATCGCCCAGCTTTCTCTCGCCCCTCCGGGGCTAGATCCAGGTAGATGCCGGATCCAGGGCCTGCGGCCCTGGCTACATTCTTGAGCCCCTCCGGGGCTCGACCGTACCCAACGCAACCGTCCGGATGTTACCCGAAAACGCCGGTGCTTGAACCATGCCCGAAAACGCCATAGCGCCCCGGCCCGACGCTGCTACGCAGTCCCTATGGCCGTCGCCGTCCAGGTCGAGATCCGCGGTCGCCGCTCGGTATTCGCCGGTCCGCGCAAGAATTACTTCACATTTTCGTGGACAGACCGATGCCTGGGGGCGCGGGCCTCCGGCCCGCGCAGCGCGGCCCAGAGGGCCGCGCCCCCAGGAGCCTCGAGGTCTGAGTCTGCGCAGTTATTTTTGCGCGGGCCCGTAGCACACGCCGGGGTCGCGGCGCCAGGTCAAGCCCGTCTCCCCCGCGGCCAACGGGACGGTCGGCGCGCGCGTCGCCGCCTGCGCGAGGGTCACTTCCCGATCTCGCGAAAAGCAGTTCTCCTTTTCGAAGTGGAGGGTGTACGACGCCGTTGGGAGGTACAGGTTCTGGACCGGGAGGGCGTAGCTCTGGCCGGCGACCGTCATCCGTACCCCGGCAGGTTCGCACGTCACGTCGAGCACCCTGGTCTCGTGAAAGAGCGCTTTGGAAAGCGACACGGTCTCACCGGGGACAGTGGTGAAGATGGCATCCCCCGCCGCGTCCGCTGGGAGTCTCAAGGTGACCTGGTGCGTGCCTCACGGGGCCTTGACGGGGCCGGCGTTCGCCTTTGCAAACGATGTCGGGTTTGCCTGCGATGAAGATCGTAGCGTCCGCGCCAGGCGGCACGGTGGGATCGATGGCGGTGGGGTCGGCGCCGGGGGCAGCCGCGCGGGCGGGTTCGGCAGGAGTCCTGCCGATGCGCGCGGGATCCGTCGGAGCTTGCGCCAAGCGGGTCGGGTCGGTCGAGGCGGGAGCGACGCGGCTGGGGGCGAAGGGTGCCCTCGCCGGATCGGGCTGCGGGGTTTGTGGAGCCGGATTGGGCGGCATCGCCATCTCCTGCCGGCCGGGGTGGTGGCGGCGCGCGACGCACCCTCTGGAGATGGAGAAATCGTGGAGACCCCGGCCCGCGCGGGTCGCCACGGGATGGGCGACTCCCGAAACGGCCCCAGCCCCGGGGCGGGAGCGCACGACGACGCGCTTCGCGTCCACGCCCGCCTTCTCGCCGCGGGGCGAAAAGTCGTGCGAGGGGAAAGGGGCGCGGAGTACTGCTCCACGGAAGTCGGTGGCCAATGGGCGAAGGCAAATTTGGCCCCCCGGGAGGCGCGCGAGCGAGGCGTAGGAACGGGGAACTACGGCGAGCGAGAGCAACGCTTGCGCCCCGAAGCGCCGCAGCGCGAAGCGGGGAAGCGGGGAAGCGGGGAAGCGGGGAAGCGGGCGGCCGGAATCGCCGTGGAAACGGGTCACCCCATTCCGTGGGGCGGTACTGAGGGATCGGACGGGGCGCCAACGGAGTTCTAGCCCATGTTCGTGGTGGCCGTCAACGGAAATCGGCCGCTACCCGAAGCCGCGAGCTACGACGTGGTCCGCGTGAAGCTGCTCCGGGGAGAGCGACTCGTGAGGGCGTGCCTCGTCGCCGAGCGCGCCGGCTCTCGAATCCCTCACCTCATCGCGCTTCGGTCCCCCCCGCGGCGCCGCGACCGGCGGCGGACTCGGGCGCCGGTGCCGCGAACTCGATCTTGTCGAAGCGCACCTGTCTGCAGAGGCTCGCGACCGCGACCACGTCCTTCCATGGAACGCCCGGTTCCGCGTCGATGGTCACCCGCGGCTGGGGCATGCCCGTCGCTGCGAAGTTGGCCCGCCTCTCGCCGAGGACCGCACGCAGTTCGAGGTCGTTCTCCACGTCGCGTTGATTCACCCGCCGTTCGACCCGGTTCGCCGCGGGCAGCCATTTCATGCCGATCCGGATCTCCTCGAGTTCGGGTCGCGCCATCGCGGGCCCCTCGGGCGGCCCCGCGTCCTTGGGCAGCCAGGACTCCATCCTGCCCTCGAGCTGCTTGAAGTGGAACGAGCACAGAAAAAAAAGGCAGAGACAGAAAATGATGTCCACCAGCGGCGTCACGTTCAGCGGGACCGGGTTCTCGTCGCTGCCGTCCGCCATCATCGAGCCGGCCATGGGTTGTGCTCCTTCCCGGGCGAGAGGTTGATCCGGGTTCCAGCCTTGAGCCCCTGGAGCACGCGGGATGCCACTCGCCGCGAGAAGCCGCCAAGCGCTCGGCCGGCCCACTTGCGCTGGGTTGGACGGGGGCGTGCGAGTCACGAGAGGGGAGGGGGGAAGTACGACGACGACTGCCGTGTGGCAATTTGTCCCGAGATCGGGGCCGGGAGCGACTCCCATGCCCACAGAGGCACGGTCCGTCCTGGGGTTGGAAGTGCTGCGGGCCCGTGGGGCAGCCTGACCCAGTGCCCCAGCCCGTGGTTAAAACCTCGTGATCGACGCGCTACCGCCGGTCCGGGCCTCCCGGGCCGGGCGGTCCTCCGCGCCCGCCCGGGTCGGTGATGGGGATCACGGTGTCCCACTTCACCCCCTGGTCTTGCCCTTCCCGAATGTGCCGCCATGAGTCCTTCGCCTGGACGACGAAGCGACCGGCGCCGTCCCTCAGCATGGCCCCCAGTCCCTCGGTCTCCGTCGCCGCGCTCCGGGCGAGCACCCGGCCCTTCAGCCCGAAGGGGTCGGGCTCCACGAAGAGCACGCCCTCCAGGCCGGAAGCCCCTTCGACGTTCGCAAGTTCCTCCGATTGGTGGACGGAGGCATAGGCGAGGCGGCCGACGAATTCGGTGCTCCAAGCAAGCGCGGCGAGCGCGGTCTCGGTCTTCTCGCGGAGGGCCGGGTCCGCGACCGCGACCACGACGAGGGGCTGAAGGTCGGCGGCCGCCATGACCAGCCCACGCCGCAGGTCGGCAGGGTAGGGGAGGCGGCGATCGACTCCCTTCTTGCCCGGGTAGCGCCGGGCGAGCGCCCGCATCGTCGCGGACATCTCTTCCGCCGCCGCTTCCTCGGGGCCGGGAAACACCTGGCGCACCGAGCGGCCGGCGCCGGTCAGCCTCGTATAGCCGTCGGGCCCCAGGATCGTGAACGTGGTGTTTTCGAGTTTGCCGGAGCCGCCCAGGAAAATCGACTCGAGCAGCTTTCCTTCCTGGGCGTTTTCATAGGTGGCGAGCCGGACGCAGATCAGGTTGCGCGATGCCCCGACGACGTCGGGATCGGAGAGGAGGGTTCGGTCCATCTCCTGCTTGCCGGGTCACCAGATGCCCGGCACGCCGTGGCAATGGGGCGCGGCGGCGAGCAGGAAGATCGGCCTCTCCAGCCGCTGGGCCTCCGCCAGTCCGCGTTCCCACGTGCCGTGCCAGGCGATGCGCGGCCCCGTCGCCGGGGCCACGAGCTCGGGCCCGGGCGGCCGGGGGGGCTCCGCCCGGCCGGCGCACATTGCGGAAAGCATGAGTGCGAAAAAAAGTTGCCAGGAACGGCGCGTCATGACGAGCTCCTCTCTTGCGCGTTGCCGGCGGGCGGCCTGCGGCCCGGGCCGGAACTCGCACGCTTCGCATGCGGTCGCTACGGCGCTCACGGCCGGTAGCCCTCCGGCAGTCTCAGTTCGTTCGTCTTGTTCGTAGCGAGCTCCGCGGGCGTTCCCTCGTTCCAGGGGCCGGGCGGGCGCTTCCCTTCCGGGTACATCGCCTCCATGGGGCGCCACACCGTATCGACGCGGTCCGTGAAGAGGTCCCCGATCAAGAGGTCGGTGACCGTGCCTCGGAGAGCCGGATGGGCGCGCACGAACTGGCCGAAGCTGAAGCCCTCGTAATACTCGCAAACGAGCCGGCGCATGCGGTCCACGCCCGCATTGAAGACCGGCCCCCACCGCCCAAGTTGCGCGGCCGACACGTCGCCGCGCCGCAAGCCGTCCACGATCGCGTCGGCCGCCATCTCTCCGGACCGCAGCGCCAGCAGGACTCCGGAGGAGTACAGCGGATCGAGGAAGCCGAAGGCGTCGCCCACGAGCACCCACCCGTCCCCCGCGACCTGGGTGGCCCGGTACGAGTAATCGCGGGTCGCGAAATAGCCGGTCACGCGGCGGCCGCGGGACACGCGCTCCTTCACGGCGGGGCAGGCCTCCACCTCCTCCGTGTAGGTCTGCTCGTTTCCGTTCCGATTCTTGAAGAGATGGTCGAACGGCGCCACGACGCCGACGCTGACCCGATCGTCATGCAGCGGAATGTACCAGAACCAACCCTTCCGATCGGCGGTTTGCAGCACGAGCGTGGCCCCCTCGTCCCGGCCGACGTCGCGGTAGGCCCCCTCCCAGTAGGTCCAGATCGCGCCCTTGTCGAGCAGGGGGTCCCAAATGCGGAGCTTGAACTTTTGCTGCAAGAGACCGCTCTGCCCACTGGCGTCCACGACCACGCGCGCGCGCACCTCCTGCTCCGAGCCGTCTTCCCGCTGGACCTTCACGCCCACCGCCCGGGCGCCCTCCATGCACAGCTCGCGGACGCGCACCCCCTCGTGGGCCTCCACACCGTGCTCACGGGCGTTGTCGAGCATCATCTGGTCGAACTCGCTCCGCACGACCTGCCAGGTCTGCGAGCATTCGTGCGGCTTGTTGTCCCAGAAATAAAAAGGGGCGGACTGTTTCCCGCTCGCGTTCACGAACTGCACGCTGTACTTCTTGACGAAGCGGCTCTGTCCGAGTTTTTCGAGCATCCCCAGGCGCTTGAGCACCCAGTACGTTTCGGGAATGAGGGATTCGCCGATGTGGAAGCGGGGGAAGTGCTCGCGTTCGAAGAGCTGGACGCGGTAGCCTTGCTGTGCGATCAGGGCGGAGACGGTGGAGCCGGCGGGACCCCCGCCGATGACCACCACGTCGGGAGCCTGCGTGGACTGGGAAGCGGGCGTCGTCATGAAAACTCTCGAATGGGTGGAGTCGGCGGGCGAGGGAGAGCGGCTCGAGCCGTAGCGCTTCGGCGCCGGTGGTGAACGCCGGGTGTTCTCTCCGGGAGTCTATCTCAGGCCCTACCCGGAAGCAAGCCGAACTTCCAGATTTCGACGCCAAAGTCGTATCGATGCCGGAGCGCGGCGGAGCGGGCCGGCTTGTCGCCCGCCCGCATTGCCCGACCCGGTGTCGCCCGCGGAACAGGACCCCTCCCGCGCAACAGCGCAGATGAAATGGAACGCGGCCGGGCCCGTCGCCGGACCCGGCCGCGTGGACGCCTGCCGGCTCAATGTGCTTCGTGGGCTGTTCAGTTCATTCGGGAAACGCAGGGGCCGCGCATGCCGCGGGACCGCTCGCTCACGCTCGCGGTTCGGTTGCCGCGGTTGCGGCGGGTGCCGTGCCGCGCGTGGAGCGTACGCCGGCAGCGCCCGCGGCGCCGCGCTACTTCCAGTTCTCCACCGCGCAGCCCTCCTGCCCCTGCTTCTTCTGCTGCTCCTGGATGCGCTGCAGGTTGCCGCGGTTCAGGCCGTTCCAGTCGTTGTTCGCGTTGCGGACGTTGTC
>JACPWG010000038.1 GCA_016197205.1 Planctomycetota bacterium | reverse complement strand
GGATAGAGAGGGTTCCGGGGGAGAAAGGGGTCTCCCCCGGATAGGGGGGTCAGGGGGGAAAGGGTCCCCCCCCTCCCGTTGCGGCCGACGCGCTAGGGTGAACGCCTTGAGGACAGGCACCCACCCGAAACAGCGAGGAACGGGGAACGTCCTGCAATCCGCGGGACGCAGGTGAGGCTGGGAGTGATCCATCCGCCGCGCGTGCTCTAAGCACGCCGCGCCGGCGCGTCGCTCCTCGCGACGCCGGGACCTGGTGACCTCGACCGCGACGGCGTGCCGGACCGCACCTTTCAGCGGTGGATCAAGCAGGACGTGAACGCGCTGGACGGGCGGACGAGATCGTTGCTCTGGCGTTACGCGGTCGGCGGCTACGCGATGGGCGCGGTGGGGACAGGCGACTTGGACGGCGACGGCTTGCCGGATGTGGTCGCGCCTTTCATGGACGGGTTCGTCTACGCCCTGCACGGCCGCAACGGGTCCTTGCTCTGGCGGGCCGCGCTCGAGGAGGGGGGGGGAGCCGCTGTCCGCCGACGCTTGAGGACCTGACCGGCGACGGTCTGGTGGACGTCGTCGTTGCGGACCGCGCCGGCGTGCTGACGGCGTTGCGCGGGAGAGCGATCCCGGCGGCGCGGCGGCGGTGAGAGAAGGGCCAAGGCCCGTTGACGAACTTCGGACACAGTCGTCAACTCTGTCGCGGCTGGTCGTAACCCATGTGGCCGTTCGCGCGGGCCGGCCTGCGCTCCGTAGCTCGCGTCGAGCGAGCGAAGGAGGGAGGCCCGCGCCCCCCAGGCATCGTGACTGAACTTCGTCAACGGGTCACCAGGCCCGCCCGGCAAACGAGCTTTGCGTGCGGTGACTTGGGCTAGAGCGACATTCGGGGGATTCCAGGCATGAGAGCGAAACGAATCGGTCGACCGACTCGGGCGGGCGAAGCCGTTGCTCCGACCGGGTCCGCGATTCCGGCCGACTACGCGGCCTGGCTGGCGAGCCTGAAGGGCCGGATCGCCAGCGCACGTCGGCGGGCGGCTCTCGCCGCGAACGAGGAGTTGGTGCGTTTGTATCACCAGATCGGCACGGAGATTTTGGAGCGCCAGAATCGGCAGGGCTGGGGGGCCAAGGTCATCGACCGATTGGCCTCCGACCTCAAGGCAGCCTTTCCGGAGATGAAGGGGTTTTCGAGCTCGAACCTCAAGTACATGCGGTACTTCGCTCAGATGTGCCCCGATATCCGAATTGGTCAGCAGCCTGCTGACCAATTGCCGTGGTTCCACCTCGTCACCTTGCTGACACAACTTTCCAGCGGCGCCGAGCGCGAATGGTACGCCACCAACTCCATCCAGCATGGCTGGTCCCGGTCCACGTTGGAGGCCCACATCAAGAATCGGCTTCACCAGCGCCAGGGAATCGCCGTCACGAACTTTGATCGTCGCCTGCCCGCACCCCAGGCTCAACTGGCGGATGAGGCGCTGAAAGACCCGTACCTCTTCGATTTCCTTGGCCTCGGCGACGAAGCCCACGAACGCGACATTGAGAACGCGCTCATCCGCCACATCACGCGTTTCCTGCTGGAACTGGGAGCGGGCTTCGCCTGCGTGGGCCGACAATTTCGCCTCGAAGTCGAGGGCGACGAATTCTTCATCGACTTGCTGTTCTACCACACTCGGCTGAAGTGTTACGTCGTGGTCGAGCTAAAGGCGGCTGCCTTCAAGCCGGACCATGCCGGCCAGCTCAATTTCTACCTCGCTGCCGTGGATGCCCAGGTGAAGGCCCCGGACGATCGGCCCACCATCGGGTTGCTGCTGTGCAAGGCGAAGAAACGGCTGGTGGCCGAATATGCGCTTTCCGGGATCGACAAACCCATGGGCGTCGCCGAATGTCGACTCGTCCGCGCGCTCCCGCAACCGCTCGACACCGCGCTGCCCACCATCGAGGAAATCGAAGCGGAGCTGGCGGGCGACTTGGAAGCCAAGCTGGAACGACGGCGATGAGCGCGGAACTGAGGGAACCCCGGAACCCCAAGGCCTAATCTGGACATCGTCGTGGCGGATCGGGCCGGCGCGCTGGCGGCGGTGTAACGGAGAGCGGTCCCGCCGACGCGCCGGACCGGTGCTCACGCCTCCGCCGCCCGGGTGGACCGCGACCCGGGGGCGCCGCGCCCAAGCCGGACGGTGATCCCCGCGGCCTTGAAGGCCCGTCGATCCTCCGGCGTGAGGACCGCGAGGCGCATCCCCCCGAGCGGGCCGAGGCTGACCGAGCAGAAGTCCGCCGGACGCCCCAGCGCCGCGGCCATCGCGTTCAGGTCCGCCAACATTCGGCCGTCGATCCCGCCGCCGCAGGTGGGCATGTTCACTGCGTGGACCCGGTCGCCGGCGACGACGTCCAACCGCCAACCTGTCCCCATGACGTAGTCGGCACTCACCCGGACGTCGGCGAGCCCAAGGTGCTGGATGGCGGCGCGGACCAAGCCTTCGTTCCGATCCTTCCCCCGCGACAGCCCCTCCGGCTCGGACACCACCCTGCGGTCCAGTCCCAGGGCCATCATCATCAGGACCTCGGGGTCGTCGACTCCGGTGGCGCTGGAGAAGGAAGGCGTCCGCGTCCAAATCCTTCGCCGCAGCGCCGCGTCGTCGATGCCGGCGAAGAGTCCCGCCCCACGCGCCGCGTCGATGAAGGCCGCCAGCGCGGTGTCGGCCGCCTGCCGCGCCGCCGGGTCGGGCGCGCTCGTCTCGGGGTCGTAGGGACGCGGCAGCCAGCGCGTGTCTTCGGGCGGCGCGAGCGGCGAGGGCGGGGCGGCGACCGGGTGACACGCCGCGGCGCACGCCGCGGGCTCAGGGTCCGGTTCCGGTGCGACGACCGGGGCGGCCGGCAATGCCGCCCAGAGCCCGCGGAGCCGCGCCAGCAGCCCCTGGTCCCGCTCTTCCACGAGCACGACCACGTCCCCGACGCGCCAACGCGGCGAGTCGCCCGGCGCCTCCCGGAGACGCAGGAGCCTTTCCGCGATCACGCCCGGAAACCGGCGCGTTTCCGCCCCGAAGGCAATGGCGAAGACCCCTTCGAGCTCCAGGCGTGCGCCTTTGGGGACCTCGAGGGCTGTCGTCCACTCCGCCTTCTGCCCGGGGTCCTCCAGGAGCGGCGCGCCCTTCAGGGGATTGCGGAGCACGAAGCCGCGCACGCCGGAAGGCGCCAGCGCCGCCAAGCGCGCGCGCCCCTCCTCGCGCTCCAGGTCCCCCTCTTTGTACTCTTGCGCCTTCAGCCGGAAGGCGATTCGCAAGATCTCCTTCTCCGCGTCCCGCGGACCCGGCCTGGGCCCGGGCCCGCAGTCATCGTGCATGCTGTAGTCGAGGCGGACCACGCGCCCGGTGCGCGCCGGCGTCCCGATGGCGAAGCCGTCGACGGTCAGCTCGCGCAGCAGGCCGGCGAGTTTTCGCGCCGGCTTGTGTTGGGTGTCCGGCGTGCGCGCCTCCCGGTAGACCGTCTCCGCCTCGACCGCGGCCTGTTCGGTGGGAAAGAGCCAGGCGCGCGAAATGCCATCCCGCATCGACAACACTCCCAGGAGCAAATCCGGCGGACCGTTGCGAATCGGGGCGAATCCGGGCATTGGCCGGCAGTCGCCGCCGGTACCTGATGTCATGACCGGCGGACGACTCGTCTTTCAGGAAACTCCTGTTTCCGTCGAAGCTGTCGAACGGCTCCCGGTCACTACCCCTACAGCCCAGCCCTTCACGGTGGCTGCGCGCCCCCTTGTTCCAGCGTTACGGGCCCTGCGCGAGGCGCGAATGCCAAGTCGAATGGGTCGCGGTGCGGATCGGCTGCGCCAGTCGATTCGCCAGAGTCTCGTCATTCGGTGTCTTCGGCATTTTCGGTGGCCCGTCCCTGTGGTCGCGGCCAGGGGCGGCCCTGGGACTCTTCCGGATCGCTGGCCCCCCGGCATGCCACCCGGCAGCCGAGCCCGCCGCGGTCACCGCCTCGTCACCCACACCGGACTCGTCCAGGCCATCTCGTCGTCCTCCTGGATCACCCGCACGTAGTACCAGGTCTCGCCCGCACGATCCTCGGTCTCCGTCCACGAAAGCCGCACCTCCTTCGTGCCGATCGGCCGCTTCTCGGAGCCCCTTTGGAACAACACCTCCCCGCGCCCCAAGATCTCGACCGACCGGATCGGCGCTTGCCCGCGCACCCGCACCTCGAAAGACGGCGGCGCCTCCGCGGCGAATTCCTCCCCCATCGGCCGGCCGTCCGCCCTCGCGTCCACGATCAGGCCGTAGGTCGTGGACCCGTAGCAGCGACGGGCCCAGATCGCGTCGAAGACCGACTCCCGCGTGTCCTCCTCCGCCCAGGCCGCAACGTACGCCGTGCCCCAGCCGTGGTCCGACGAGCAGAGCAGCCCCAGCTTCAGCCCTTTGTCCAGCGCATCCCAATAGAAGCCTCCGTCCGCCGTCGCCCGCGCGTGCTGCCGGGGACACCCGTCGTATTCGTACGAACCTCGCGCGGCCTGGAAAATCTCCAGCACCCGCTCGAACTGCGGGTCGTGGTGGGCGAAATCCGTCCCCATTCCAGGGTCGGCGCTCGTGTGCGGGATCGTCAGGGCCGGAATCCCCGCGAGCGATTTCCAGAGCTCCGGCGTCGTTCGCGCCCCGGCGACGTTCGAGCGCAGGATGGGGTCGGGCTTCCCGCGAAAGATCACATTGTGGTGACCGATCGGCCAGCGGGCCGACCACTCGTAGCCGTAGAAGGGGACGAAGGCGCCCGGCACGTGGTACAGGTCGGCGAGCTTCTGGAGGCGCCACCAATTGTACGGCGAAGTGTGCTCGCTGTGATCGCTCATCGCCAGGAAGTCGTACCGGCAGACGTCGGTCGCATAGCGGTAGTGGTCGTCGGGTCCCGGTTCCATCCCGCTGGAGCAACGGGAGACGTTCGAGTGCTTGTGGAAGTCGCCCCAGAAGAGGCGATAGCGCCTATCGCCGACCTCGATGGCCTCCGTCGCGCGCGCCCTTTCGACTCGCTGCGGTACAGGTCCGTCGGCGGGCGGTTTTGTTGCCGCGGCCTCCGCCGCCGCCAGGCCGCCGGGCCCACGCGCCCCGCCGACGACCGCCGCATACACGTCGCCGTCGCGACCGAGCGCGTTTTCGTAGTCGCCATGGTGGTCCTCCGAGGCCACCGGCTTGCGCGGGACAGGCCCTTGCTCCCTCCGATGCTCGGTGGACCAGGCGACAAGGACGCCCTCCGCCGACGGGACCGCTGCCGGCTCCTCGAGCGCGCCGTCGCTCGAGGCGAGCGGGACCGGCTTGCCCCACGATTTCCCGAGGACTTGCGCGAAGCAGTCCCACCAGTACGTCTTTCCGCCCCCCGCGCCTTTACGCGCGCCTCTCCGTGCGCCGGCCTGCGCCTCCCCATCGCTCAAGGGCTGCAGAAGGGCCCGATAGAACAGCCACGGGTGAACGCGGTCATCGAGGACCACGCGCGGAAGGGCGGCGTGGGCGAGCACGTACGGCGACGGCGGCGCGACCGCCTCCGTGTCGATCCACGTCTCCTTGTCCTCGGTCAGCCGGACGAGCCGCACGCGCCCGATGGGCCGCGCCTTGTGCGTATCCGCGCCGTCGAGCGCCGCCAGGTTGGCGCCGGTGATCGTCGTCCGACCGGAGCGCGCGTGCCCTTGGATCGTGATTTCGTCCCACGCCAGCCAAGCCGCCCCGCCCGGCTCCACGGCGAGAGACGGGTGGAGATCGTAGGTCCCGCGCGCCCCGAGCCGCCTTGCCTGTCCGGGCCTGCCGGCCGTAACGGGAACGACCTGCAGGTCGTAGTCGTCCTCCACGTAGCTGCTCCAGGCGAGCCACGCGACGTCGCCATCGGGGCTTGTCGCGATCGCCGGGTCCCAATTGTCGCCTTGCGCCGCAACCGTGACAGAGCGCTCCCAGCCCTCCGGCCCCCGCGAGCGGAGCACGATGTCGTAGCGCGGGCCGGAGGCGCTATCCGCCCCCCATTGCTGCCAGGCCACGAGGAGCCGGTCGTCCCCCGTGACCGCCAGTTCCTGGTTCTGCGAGGCGACCCCCGGCGCGGAGAAAAGCACTGGCTCCGACCAGCCGTTTTTGCCACGCTCCGATCGCCAGACGCCGGCGACCCCCTTTTCGTTGCTGGCCGTCCAAAAGAGGTGGACCTCGTTCCCCGTGCAGGCGAGCGAGGGACGGAGAAATTGTCCCGGTCCCTTGACCGCAGTCTCCGGCTCCTCCCAGGCCCCGTCGGCGCGCCGTCGCCGCACGAGGATCCGGTCCCCACCGGCCTTGTCCCACGCGACCCACGCGCACCAGGCCTCGCCGGGCCGACCCGGGACCGGGGCAAGCGCCGGTTGCGTGTCGTACGTGTCGCCGCTCACCTGCGTGGGGGCGCCGCTGGACGGCGCCGCGACGGGTTTCGTGGCGTAGGCGATGCCGACCACGAAGAGGAAGGCGAGGACGAAGGCCCGGTTCAAGCGGCGGTGGCCTCGGTTGGCCGCGGGGCGAGGGTCCGGCATGGAAAGGCTCCGGCATCAAGAAGGGCAAGCGGAAGCGCAGGCGGGCCGCTTCCCGCGTCGCTCGTGCCTTTGAACACGCGGGGAGGCGGGAAGTTTCGGTCGGAGCGCAGGCGCCGTCCCCCGTCGCCCAGGAAGGCCCGCCGCCTTCGGTCGCAAGGCCGCACTCTTCTGCCGCGCCGCCGCACGATCGGTGGCCACCGGCAAAGCCTGCCCCCTGCCATGGAAAGGCATCAGGTCGTCCGAGGCTGCGCCGCGTGCCTCATTTCCCTCCCGCGCCGGCTCCGAGCACTTCGTCGAAGAGCGCGAGCATCGCGGCCCAGGAGCGGCGGTCTGCGTTTGCGTTGTAGGCCGCGCCGCGAGACGGGTCCGCGCCCGCGTCGGGAAGCTCCGCGGGCGATTTTGCGGGGATCTGATGCCCGGGGCAAGCACGATCTCGGGCCAGCACCGTGTCGGAATCGCGTCGGCGTTCGGTGGCCTCCGACGACCGCGGCCGAGGACTGGAGAGGATGAAATGGGTACGCGTCCACAGTCCGCGTCGTCGGACGGCGAAAGCGGGACCGGGCCTGAAGCTGGCGAGCGGGGACAAGCTGAAGCTCTCCCCAGGCGGCCAGCGCCCATCGGTCGAGAAGATCCTGGTCGAACTCCGCGAGCGGTTCGCCGCCCCCGCGCCCCGGTGTGCGTCGGCGACACGTCGAGGAACTGGGCGCTGTTCGACGAGGGCGGGCTCCGAACTCTCTGGGCGCGAGTTGAATGTAGTGTCCGCGAAATTCCGCGAAATTCCGTGCCGCCGGGGACGGAGTCACTCGGCCCCGGGTCGGCATGGCGCCGTAGATTATTTCGGTCGAAGGTGGGGTGGCAGATTCTCAGGCTTTGGCTTGTTCGCGGTCTTCTTCTTTTTGACCTCTTTTTTGTTCGTTTTTTCGCCCATGATCCGGGGGCCTCCATTGAAGGGTTAGGGTCGGAAGGGTGAAGCATCGACGGATCAACGTCCCGGTCGAAGGCAGCCGTTGGCCTTGGTTGGATTTTTTCTCCGCGGACCTATGCTAGCAGAATCCACCAACATCGGGAAAGGTAAAAAATTGCCAGCAGCCAACTGCAAGATGGAGTTTTCAGGGGAACGTCGCCAGCCGCGCCACTCACCGCGCGATGACGAGGGAGGCGAGCGATGCCGTCGAGGAGCTCTACTCGCGCACATCGGCGCAGTATGACGCCGCCGTCGAGCGCGATTTTCACGCGAAGGCGCGTGCGCTCCTCTTCGAGAAAGAGAAGTTGTGCCACGACCTCGGTCGCTTTGCCTTCGTCAATTTCGCCCAGGAGGCGTACCGTCCGGTCCTTCAGAAGCGACTGCAACAGTCGAAAGTCATCGTGAGGCCGGGGAAGCCAGGTGCGCCTTTCACCATTGGGGTGGCGCCAAGGCAGGTTCCCACTTTCCGGATGAACCTGAAGTATGTCAACTACCGCCTAATGTCTGTTGGGACGATGGGCGGATAGACCTAAGGGTGAAGTGGACATGAATCCCCTATTCCTCCCCCGTCACCACCCCGTACCGCCGCGCCACCCAATAGGCGTGCAGGTAGTCGACCCCGCAATACGGCAGTTCGTCCCCGCCCCCTTGGTAGCGCAGCGGGCTCCCCCGCCATTCGTAGCCGCCCGGCGGGCGTTGGAAGGCGGCGTAGGCGTAGAGCCCCTGCAGCCGACCCGGATTCGTGAGCCAATCAAACTTCCAGGGCAGGCTCGGGTACGGACTCATCGAGTAGTCCGGCCGCAGCGTATGGTCGACCTTGTAGCCGACGTTCGGCGCCGCGTACTCGCGCAGGAACCAGACGGCGTCCTCCACCCACGGCGCGTTCTCCGGCTTCACGGTGTTGCCGCCAAAGCCGCGGTAGGCGAGCGTCAAAAGCGCCGGGCGGGTCTTGCGGAGACGCAGCCAGGCATTGCGGAAACTCATCCGGTGCACGCCCTGGAACGGGTCGGACGGGGGCTTCGTGGCCAGGAAATTCGCCACGACCTGGTGCACGAGGTTCAGACCTCTGGACATACCCCCCCACCGTCCAGAGACATTTTGAGAGCTCGTCCGCCGAATCAGCCCAGTGGGCCCGGGTTTTGCTGTGCGTGAATTCTGAAAAGTGTCTCAAAATTATGCCGCACCCCGGAAGAGCTGGCCTCAGACGGCAGAAGGGTTTCCGGGCAGCGTGTCCAGAGGTCTGAGGTTCAGATGATTCCCCGACCAGTCGGTGATCCCCTGCTCGAAGATCGCTCCGTTGCCCGCGACGATCCAAAACAAGTACGCGGGATTCAGCAGGAGGCGACGGTAGCGGTTCTGGTACGTGGGGTCGCCGGTGATCCAGGCCACCAGCCGGCTCAACATCATCTCGTTCATCCGCCCGTCGCGGATCACCGAGGAGTGCGCGAGCAGCGAGAGCACGCGAGCCTTGATCGCCTCCCGCTTCGGGTGGCCCGCGGGCAGGGCGTCGTACGCCGTCGCAAAGCCGTAGAGCAGGCCCTTCGACATGTCGTTGTTCCCGGTCGGCTTCCAAATCACGCCGGCCATTGGACCCGTCCCCGCGTTCCAGCCGCCGGAAAGGTCGCCGTCCGCGGGCTTGACGGCCCGCGCGAAAACGCCCGGCTCCCCGGGGGCGTCCACGCAGAGGAGCAGGGCGTCGAGCGCGTGCTCGACGTTCGCCAGCGCGGCGGGGTCGTGCGTGACTTGCCAGCGAAAGGTCTGGCTCGCGACGTAGGCGCCGATCCAGAGCGCCGACGACCCGATGCCGCTCAACGCGACGGTCGCCGGGTCGCGGTTGTCCGCCAGCATCCCGAGCGGGTTGAGGAAGAGGGGCGCGGCCGCATCCAGGGCCTCCGCCTTCGCGCCGAGCGTTTGGCGAAAGGCGTTCGAGCGGACACGCGCTTCGGTGAGGCTGATCGCGTCGATGGGCGCGCCCACGACGCGGAGCTTGTCCGGGTGCGCGCGGAGGAAGGCGAAGTCGGTGTGGTCGACGACGTTCACGTGGAGTGCGGCGTTGAAGTCCGCGCGGCCGGCGTAGGGGGCCATGGCCGGGAGGAGGTGGTAGTCGTGGTAGAGCGTGAAGAGCCCGCACTTGACCGCGGGCGCGGGTGGGCCGTGCATCGGCATGCGAAGTGCGGTGCGGGCGCGCTCGGCCCCGTGTGCGTCCAGGTCTCGGTCGCGGCGGCCGCGCCGCCGGGCGCGCTGAAGCTGCCGCTCAGCGGGCCTGCGTGCGGGCCGACGAAGCTCCCGGACACTAGGACCGGGGTCGCGTCGGCGGCGGTGCGCGTGAGGTCGCCGACCTTCGCGATCCATCCGGCGCGGACGAGCGGCACGGCGACGGAGAGGCCGGCCGTCGTGTCGGTCGCGGCCCCTTCCCAGGCGGTGGCGACTTTGAAGCCGAACGCGGCGTAGCTGGAGTACGTGATCGTGCGGGCAAAGGCGTAGTGGTCGTGGTCCCAGCGCAGCTCGGCGACGCCGTCCTACTGGCCCTTGCCCGGCTCGTCGCCGGCCACCGCGTAAAGCCCGGCTCGGTCCTGGGCGGCGGCGGGGAGGGCGTGGGCAGAGACGGCAATGGCGAGGAGGATTCGAAGGGGGAGGCGTGGGCGAATGTACGGCATGGATCACTCCCTGAAGGGAGCGGAACGTAGTGGCCGAGCCTGAGGCTGGAATCCGAGAACGTAGCAGCGCCGCCGCCGGACGTCAAGACGAAGACCACGGACCACACCGGGTCGCAGGTGGAGAGAACCTCACAGGAAGACGGTGCCTGAGGACGGTGGGGGGCGACGCAGGCGTCCTGGAGACGGGCGGCGAATGGAGTCCCGAACTCTTCACATGCAGCAGGCTGGGGGCATCGACGCGGCAGAGGCTCGGCTCGTGCCTCAATCCCACCAATCGAGAGAGCTCGCCGCGGGTCGTGGCGAGAAGGGCGGACTTTCCGCGGGGAACACGATTTCGTTGGGGAGTGGCGACCACCAGGTGGAAATGGTACGGCATGAGGCAGAAGGCGTGGAATTCCAGGTGGCCCGCCGTAACGATGTTCGCGGGGAACTCCAGACAATTCTGATGGTCCCTGTCGTCAAGATAGGTGGAGATGCGAGCCACGCCGCGGGCAATGACGTGGTAGAAAGCGCCGAGGAATTCGACACGAACAGGCACTGGAAGCGTGAACAGTGAAGGCCTGACCCCAGACCGGACGGTCAGACCGCCGGCAAGTCCCGCGTCGACGAGGAAGGCTTACCACAGCGCGCGCCGTTGGGTCCCCCACAACCCGATTGTCGCCGATCGGGGTTGCCGTTCCACTCGCCGTCCGCCCGGTCCACGGCCGGGAAGGACACGAGTCGTCGGACACCGCGCCCCGTCCCTGCGTTCCCTCCCGTGTCGGCACCGAACATTTCGTCTCAGGGTGCGAGCATCGCGGCCGAGAAGCGGCGGTCGGCATTTGAGTTACAAGGCACGCCACCAAGGGGATCCTCGCCCAAGTCGGGATTGGCGAAACTGTGGACCACGTCGCTGAGCGAGAGAGAGTTCCAGTCCACGCCGCCGGCGCGCAGCTCCTCCCTCGTGTCCGCTGCAACGAGTCGGCAGGACTCGGGTGAAAGGCTAGTGGAAGCCAATGCCAAAAACGCAGAGCTTCGGGCTCGTACTGGGTCCTGGCAGGTGTCCCGCAGCCACATCCGCGAGGCTCCTTACCAGCCCAGCGAAGTCCACGAAGCCCTGCCGCGTCTTCCACTTCTTCGGTTCGCCCGCCGAGCACAGCAGCAAGATGCCGAAAGATCTTCCCGAGCTTTTCAGATAGTCCTCACCCAGTTGAGAGCAAAGCGCGCGTTCCAGTTCTGTATGGCTCCATCTCTCAGCTACCTTCACTTCGATCACCACGGGCTCTGCGCAGACCTGCGAGCGCAAGAGGATGTCTGGATTCTTGTTGCGATTAGCTTCCTCCTCCCTCGTCACTGAAAAGTGGTTGTGCGACCTCCGTTCGAGCTCGCAGGCAATCCACTTTTGAAATTCGCTCTCCGCCGCAGGTTTCCCGCCCTGGGAAAAGAGGCTCCGCGGGCTGAAACTGTCCGTTGCCAAGAAGTGTCGAATCTCCTGAAGACGCAGCAAGACCATCTCGAACAAGGACTCAGCAGAGGCTGGAGATCGAGTGCCGGTCGAGCTCCACTGGTGGCATTCTTGCACAGTCCACGGCCGGAGAACCAGCGCATTTTCGTCGGCCTGTTGCAAAAGATATTTGCGGATCTCCAGGAGTCGCGGATCCTCGGCCAAGGAACGGAGCAACTCTTCGCTGCGGTGCCCAGCCGCCGTGGTGAGCCAGGAGACCAATTGGCCGCGTAGGCGCTGGGCTCGCCCTCTTGACCCGGGACAGAAAGCTCCTTCAGCAGGTTGGTCCTCAGCCCGACGCACGTTGGAATAGACAATTGGGATCAACCGGGAGAGGGCGCTGGGATGCGCCCGGAGCCCAGAATGACTTTCCAAACCGCAGCCGGTGAGGGACTCCAGACGGGCGCAAACCTCCATAACCAGGGTTTCGGCGCGAGCTGAGCAATCCCGACCCACTCGCTCAAGAAACTCAACGGCCTCCTCCGGCGTCCGATCCGCCCAAATGCTCCACCAGCGAGCGTAGGCCTCCGGCTCGGCGACGGACTTCTCCGAACGCCCGCGTGCGAGGGAAGCCAACCAGGACAACTCTTCGCCCTTGATGGGTTCGAGCGTCTTTGCCACAGCATCGATAGCCAGGATGCTCACGCAAGTGTCGCCGCTCAGCAGCTCTCGTAGCACCCCGCTACACGCGCGACGCACGGCTAGAGTCGATTCTGTCAGGAGCGATAGGACCCCCAAGTTGCTTGTCTGAGAATTCGTCCCGTGGAGCTCCGCTTCCAAGGCAGGTCGCAGGGCTTGTCCGACGAGATCGGGGAATCGAGACGCGAGAAGATCCACGAATTCAGGGAACGAGGACAAGCGCACGGTCCCGTATCGGGTGGCGCGAACCACATCGTCTTCGGAAAGCTGCTCGGTTTCGAGGCCGCTCCGCGCAGTTAGCATCAAGCCCGCAAGCCCGATAACATCGGCCAAGGGGGTTTGGTTGGGCTTAGCACGCTCGTGAGGCATCAAGGGCCAGTGGCTCTTCCAGAACGCTCGGAAGCCCGAAGCCGCAGCGTTCGCGATGCCTGACCCGTAGGTTTCCTCAATGCGCTCAAGGGACAAATCGCCAAAGTTGTGAGTTTCCTCCGAACCGACTTGGTACAGGTGCTCGAGAGCCATCAAGTCCATCCCCTGCCGTAGAGGTTCGATTCTTCGGAGCAGGGCAGACCGGGAGCGTGCTGTCTGTCGGTCTTGGCGTTGCTGATCCACCCGACGCTCGCGCTCAAACCGCCGTTGGGAGGGATGCTGGGGGCCGCGGTCGATCAGCGACCGGTCGAGGCGCTTGCGGAGGGCCGGGTCGTGTTCGGCAACCATCGAGAGCTGGCCCATCGCGTGCCTGTTGGCCGCGCCGAAGCTCATCTTGCACAGTAGCGTGTCAAACGCAAGCAGACGCTCGCAAACATCATGCTTGCGCTTGGCATCTTCCGTGAGCCAATGGAAGTCGGATTCGACGGGGTCGAAGGTCGAGAGCCGATGAGCGATCTTAAAGTAACGCGTCGGTACGCGCCCCTTGCTACTCCGGTGTTGCGCTGCCACATGCCAAAACATCGCCCGGCGAAGCTGAGGAGAAACGGACGAGATTCTGCTGAGCGTCTTGCGTGTCGACATGCTCGTCGGCCATGTCTGTTCAAGGCGCAAAATCGTGTCGAGTGAGGATAGCACGAGCGTTGCGTTGTGCGCACTCCCGGGTGCATCCTCGACAACCGCTGTGAGCACGGCTAGGAGAGCCTTCAGAAGTCGACCGAAGCGCTTCCCCTTGGTTGGTGGACTGGGTCCGCTCGCATCGAGCGCCCCTACGAGTCGTGCGGCCAGTGTCAATCTACGTTGCGGCGGACATGCGGTCGCGAGCTCGGAACCAAGGAAAACGTCCAGCGACGTGGTGGCATCATCTCCCTCAGGGATTGCGGAGACAATGTCGAGGACACCCGTCTCGTCCACGAGGGTCGGATAGCAGGTTCGAAGGAACACGCCGGCCATGTCCGCGTCGAGGACTCTCAAATCTTGCACAGTGCGTAGGGCCTGGCGGCGCTGCTCCTCGATTCCCGCCGAAGCAATTGTCGCCATCGCTGCATGACGAAGCCGTGGCGAGGTTCGAGAATCTCGAAGGATGTCGAGGGCGGGTTCGACGCACCCTGCCATGCGGCCGTATGCCGCCAGGCGGAGCAAGATCGAGCGTAGTTCATCCGCGGTTTCTCGTTTCAGGAAGCTGCTTACCGGCGAACCCAAGGCCGGAGTTGCAAATCGTCGGAGGCCCGCCCCATCGAACGCCGGTATCGCCGACCCCGCTGTCCGGTACTTGCGGAGAAAACCGGATAGGACGGCCTTGCGGTCCTCCAACGGGAGTCCCACCGGGTCTGCCTCGTCGAGCAAGATCTCAGGGGCGATCTCGATGCATCGACGGCGGAGGCCTCCTTCTCGCAGGCATAACCAAGCTGCCGTTGCCTGAAGGTACTTCGGAACGCGGTTTGTGCCCCCGACACGGCGAAAGAGCAAGTCAATGAGTTTCGCTATGGGCAAGCCGTGGTCAAGTAGGGTCGCGAGCCATTTCGCTGACAGAAATTCTTGCACAGATCTGTGGTGAAACCTCGCGCGTCCGTACGTAGCCTCATCGAAAATGGGGAGAGTAAGCAGCTCACGGATCTCCACATCCGACCAGCCGAGTAGCGCGGCTTTGGCGGCCACCACATGAGGAGTGGCTACAGCATCGGCAGGGTGGTCGGGCAGGCGAATCGTAAACTTGCCAGCCAGCGTCATGATACCCGCGAGTGTCGTTGCTCCCTCCCGAGCTCTTTCGATGGACAGACTTGATCCTCTTGCGGAATCGGTCAGCTTCTCGCCAATGTTATGCTCGATCAGAGTTTCGATGCGATCCAGCTTCTTGTTGCTCCTCCAGTACCGGCAGGCCCACTCCACGTCCCTGGGTCTCTCGATGAGGAAGCGGGCACCCACTTCGTCCACAGCACCAACCAGATCATTGACATCCGTTTCGAGTAAGCCCCACAAGACGGCGAGTCGCACGACTTGAAGCCGCGTGAGTGGAGCCAATTCCACCACCTCAACAGGCAGCTTCTCCCCGACAAGGCGGCGCAAGGCATCACGATCCTGGTGAGGTAGCCAGTCAGTCGCGCGACACGAGAGAAAAATGCTTGCCCGACTGAGATCTCGATCCAGGTTGATCCGTAGCTCCCGGAGGGCGTGCTCGAGAGAATGCCGCTGTAGCTTGGCTTCATCAAGTGCATCGAGAAAGAAGTAGCCGGGCTTCTCTTGCGCGCGCCAAGCGTGGAAGGGCCCAGCGTCCTCCGCCGTAAGCTGTTTGTGCCAGTTTCCTTCCGCAAGATCCTCGATCGAGACGAAGAACGCGTGCTTGCCCCGAGATCGCAGGCGCGAGGTCGCCAGTCGGAATTCGACAGTTTTTCCAGTGCCGGCCTCACCCAGAACAACGACGCAGGGCTTCTGAAGGAGGTCCTCCCATGTCAGGCCGTCCCCCAGGTGCCGATACACTTCCAGCAGAAACGGGTCGTCGATATCGAGGGACTCTTCCGTACCCTGAAGTCTGCGGAATTGGCGGTTCAGATCCACAGGCTCTCGTGACACCGCGAGCATCCCCCCAAGGCACCTGAATTCTCATCTTCTGGTGTGGAAGCGTTCCGTTAAGCAGGGGCCGCAGCTTCCCGTCCCTCACCGTTTTTTGCCTGCTTCAAGGCCCGTTCGAGCGATGTTTGCCATCGAGCTCCCGCCTGCCTCGCCACGCCTTCATGCGTGGCGCGCGTGTGGTCGTGCGGTCTTCACGACTTCGGAAGCTCCTCCAGCCGGGTCCCACCTCCGGCCCGAAGGCTGCGACGCGCGGACTCAACGCGGGCCAGGAACCGGCGATCGTGAGTGAGCCGGTATTCGAACCAGTCCTCCTCCGAAGCGAAGCCGATCAGGATGCCCGCGGGCTTCCCATGGCGGGTGATGAGGACCTCCTCCTTCCCCGCGAGGTCGAGGTACTTTGATAGCTGGTCCTTCATTTCGGTCAAAGGGACACGCTTCATGAAGGTTCTCCTTGGCGCGCCAACCAGTCGGCCGCGTCAGCCTTGGGGATGATGGCGAGAATTTGAACGCAGTCGTCGTCAACGTCGTAGAAGACCCTGATGTCGGCGATGCGCAAGCGGAACTGCGGGCGTTTCAGGCCGCGGAGCCGCTTGATCCGACTCTTGCTTGCCTTCTCCGGTTCGTGGCGCAGATGCACTTCCAGCCCGGCGCGTACCTCGGCTCGGTCGCGCGCGCTGAGCCGACGATAGTCCTCCTCCGCCTCCGGCGAGAGGATGATCTGATGCCTCATGGGGCCTGATTCTAGCCAGAGTCGGGCCAGATTGCAAGGCGGGTGCGCCCGCTGAGCTGCGGCCGGCTGTTCACGGATCCCGCACTGCCGTGCCTGGAGGACGTCTTCGATCGGCCCGTCCCACTCCTCGTGCCCCTGGCCCAGTCCCCGCGCCCCCGCCTCACTCCTCTCCGGTAATCACACCGTACCGGCGCGCCACCCAATAGGCGTGCAGGTAGTCGACCCCGCAATACGGCAGCTCGTCCCCGCCCCCCTGGTAGCGCAGCGGGCTGCCCCGCCATTCGTAGCCCCCCGGCGGGCGCTGGAAGGCGGCGTAGGCGTACAGCCCCTGCAGCCGCCCCGGATTCGTGAGCCAGTCCAGTTTCCAGGGCAGGCTCGGGTACGGGCTCATCGAATAGTCCGGCCGCAGGGTGTGGTCGACCTTGTAGCCGATGTTGGGCGCGGCGTACTCGCGCAGGAACCAAACGGCGTCCTCCACCCATGGCGCGTCCTCGGGCTTTACGGTGCTTCCCCCAAAGCCCCGGTAGGCAAGCGTGAAAAGCGCGGGGCGCGTCTTGCGCAGCCGCAGCCAGGCGTTGCGGAAACTCATCCGGTGCACGCCCTGGAAGGGGTCGGACGGGGGCTTCGTGGCCAGGAAATTCGCCACGACCTGGTGCACGAGGTTCAGATGATTCCCCGACCAGTCGGTGATCCCCTGCTCGAAGATCGCCCCGTTGCCCGCGACGATCCAAAACAGGTAGGCGGGATTCAGCATGAGGCGACGGTAGCGGTTCTGGTGCGTGGGGTCGCCGGTGATCCAGGCCGCCAGCCGGCTCCACATCATCTCGTTCATCCGCCCGTCGCGGATCACCGAGGAGTGCGCGAGCAGCGAAAGCACGCGGGCCTTGATCGCCTCCCGCTTCGGGTGGCCCGCGGGCAGGGCGTCGTACGCCGTCGCGAAGCCGTAGAGGAGGCCCTTCGACATGTCGTTGTTCCCGGTCGGCTTCCAAACCACGCCGGCCATCGGACCCGTCCCCGCGTTCCAGCCGCCGGAAAGGTCGCCGTCCGCGAGCTTGACGGCCCGCGCGAAAACGCCCGGCTCCCCGGGCGCGTCCACGCAGAGGAGCAGGGCGTCGAGCGCGTGTTCCACGTTCGCCAGCGCGGCGGGCTCGTGCGTGACCTGCCAGCGAAAGGTCTGGCTCGCGACGTAGGCGCCGGTCCACAGCGCGGACGACCCGATGCCGCTCAACGCGCCGGTCGCCGGGTCGCGGTTGTCCGCCAGCATCCCGAGCGGGTTGAGGAAGAGGGGCGCGGCCGCGTCCAGGGCCTCCGCCTTCGCGCCGAGCGTTTGGCGAAAGGCGTTCGAGCGGACCCGCGCCTCGGTGAGGCTGATCGCGTCGATGGGCGCGCCCACGACGCGGAGCCTGTCCGGGTGCGCGCGGAGGAAGGCGAAGTCGGTGTGGTCGACGACGTTCACGTGGACGGCGGCGTTGAAGTCCGCCCGGCCGGCGTAGGGGGCCATGGCCGGGAGGAGGTGGTAGTCGTGGTAGAGCGTGAAAAGGCCGGACTTGACCGCGGGCGCGGGCGGGCCGTGCATCGGCGTGCGCACGACGTCACGGGCGAAGTGCGGGGCGGGAGCGATCGGCCCCGTGTACGTCCAGGTCTCGGTCGCGGCGACCGCGCCGCCGGGCGCGCTGAAGCTGCCGCTCAGCGGGCCTGCGTGCGGGCCGGCGAAGCTCCCGGACACGAGGACCGGGGTCGCGTCGGCAGCGGTGCGCGTGAGGTCGCCGACCTTCGCGATCCATCCGGCGCGGACGAGCGGCACGGCGACGGAGAGGCCGGCCGTCGTGTCGGTCGCGGCCCCTTCCCAGGCGGTGGCGACTTTGAAGCCGAACGCGGCGTAGGTGGAGTACGTGATCGTGCGGACGAAGGCGTAGTGGTCGTGGTCCCAGCGCAGCTCGGCGACGCCGTCGTAGTGGCCCTTGCCCGGCTCGTCGCCGGCCACCGCGTAAAGCCCGGCTCGGTCCTGGGCGGCGGCGGGGAGGGCGTGGGAGAAGGCGGCGAAGGCGAGGAGAAGTCCAAGGAGGAGGCGTGGGTGGATGCGCGGCATGGATCCCTCCCTCAATGCGGCGGAACGGGGCTGCCGGGCCCGGGGTCGGGTCAGGTACCTCCTGCTCCCAGCGGCGGCCAGGAGCGCGCCGGGGGCACGACGGCCTGTACGCGGGCGGCTACCGCCCGTTCAGCGTGTCAAGGATGCCGGACGGACCGGAACCGGGGCCGGGGCCTGAGCCGCTGCCTGCGCCGCGCAATGGCAGGCTCACCTGCAGAACCTTTCGCGCCGCGACGCGCGGGCCGAAGCTGTACCCGCCGAAGGTCACCGTTGCGTAGAGCCCGCCCCCGCGAAGATGCGTGAGGATCGGGAACTCATCGCGCAACGTGAGCACGCCGCCGGGTGAGAGCGGTCGCGGCGCGCCCACCACCGCGGGCCAGAACTTGCCTTCCGAGGAGCTCCAGACCCGCCGCCCCTCGACCCACGCCTCCAGCTCCGCCCAGTAGCCGAGCCGCCGCTGCGAGATCAGCTCGACCCGTGAGGAGAGATTCCGGATCGTGAAGGCAAGGAGGACCTTGTCGCCGACCTGTCGCGCCGTGAGCTGCGCCTTCAACCCCGGCGCGCCGCTCGACCCGCTCTCGGCGACTCGGCGTGCGAGCGCGCCCAGCCGCTCGCGGAGGCTGCGATAGCCGAAAGGCTCCCGCGCGCCCGTCGCGGACGACACCGTGTACGGAAAGCCCACGGGGTTGCCGGGCATCGGCGACCTCAGGGTGAGCGCATACTGCAGCCCGTCCATGACCGGCGAGAAGGAGGGCAGGCGGGGCGGCAGGCGCAGGAAGCCGCTCCGCGCGAAGAGCGCGAGGAGACCGTTCATTTCCATCGGGCCGAGTCTCAGGGTCGCCGGCTGCTCCATCTCGGAAAAGCCCTTGCGCAGCACCGCATCGCCGTTCGAATAGATGCGGAGGTCGAGCTGGGTCCCGCCCGCGAACCCGCCGCTCTCGACGTACCGGATCCGCTCCACGCGGGGCCCGATCCAGGCGTCCGCGCGCGAAGACAACAGCAGCGCGCCCACGCAGGCGAGCCCGAGCAGGCCCGGAGAGCACCGCGAAAGCCGAGTCCGCACGTTCATGCCCTTCTCCTCCACTCGCAAGAATCGTCGGCCCACGTCGCTACCGCGCGTCAAGCCGCTGCAGTCCGAAGGCCGACTCCAGCCGCTCCAGGCAACGCCCCAGGACCGCGTTCTCGGTACCCGACGGCAGCGCGGACTCGATCCGCCAGAGATAGCTCGGGCAGAAATGGTCCGCGCTCACCCAATTCTGGTCGCGATGGTCTCGCTGCAAGAACCCATTCGCATCGTAGACCAGGCGCAGAACGTACGCCTCTTCCCGCTTCGCCCACGCCTCCGAAGGAAAGACGTCGTCGGTCGCGGCGACGGTAAGCGCAACCTCCAGGTTCGTCGGATCGTCACGCCCCTCCGTCTCCTGGAAACGGGCCTCGTACTTCCACACCACGTGGTTCCACACCTCGGTTTTCTGGTCGTCCGCGGTGGCCGCGGCGCGGAGATTCGAGGCGAGAGGCAGGCCTTCGCGGAGAATCCCCTTCTGCAGGCCCAGGAGGAAATCGTCCGCGTGACCGTCGCACGGCTCGCCCGTCTTCTCGGTCGGCCGGCCCGCGGGGCACCCATCCACGTAGCGAGTCTGTCGGACGCCATGATTGGTCATGAACGCGGTCAGCAGCCCCTCGACTTCCTCTTCCGAGAAGGAGAGCGACGAGCCGTCCGCCGCGCGCAGGGTGGCGGCCTTCGGCTGGCGGTAGAGCGAGGAGGCGATCACCGCGCCCCAGCAATGGCCCCACCAACTCTTTTTTTCGTCCGTGCTGCGCTGGTAGCACCAGGCGAACCCCCGGGTCGTGGAAGGGTCGTAGCGGGCGCGCTCCGCGCCCGCCGACGGCTCGCGGAAATCGCCGCGGTCCATGTGCCGCGAGCGGTCGAAACGCTGCCAGCCCTCGGGATCCGGCCGCAGGCCGAGCACGCGATCGAACTTCTCGTAGGCGCCGCCGTCCGCGTAGAGGTTCTGACCGCGCCCTCGCTCCACGAAGGGGAAGTACCAGAAATTCCAGGGGCGGCGCGAGGCCGGGACTTCGGCCTTTTGGATGAAGGCGGCGGAGAGACGACCCGCGCCCGCGGCCCGAACGAAGTACCAGCCCGCCCGGCCGTCGGCGATGCGGTAGACGCCCCCGCCCCCGGCGCCCGCGGCGACGGGGCCGTCCACGGTTTTTTCGCGGAGCTCCACGGGCACGCCGGTGAGCGAGAGTTCGCCCCCCGCGGCGTCGGGCACAAGCACTTTGTAGAAGGCGCCCGGTCGCGCCTGCACGGCGCCGCCGAGACGGAGCCGCTCGACGGGTGGATCGATGAGGAGGAGGTCCCTGCCGACCGCCTCGCCGACGCAGACCGCACGGGGACCGGGCGCGGCGTCCCGAGCGACCGACAGGCTGACGCGGAGCCACGCCCCGTCATCGGCCGCGTCGAGGACGCGCTGTACGCGGATCCGGCCGTCGGGCGCATTTCCGGAGAGGAAGGCGATGCTCGCTGCGGCGGGCATCCCGCGCGAGGCGAGCCCGGCGCCCAGAATCGTAACCGAGCGGTTCTCCGTGCCGGCGTCGAGGCGGCCCGGCTCGACGCCCGTAATGGAGGCGTCCCCGCGGTGGACGAGCAGCTCGCGTCCCCAGAGGTCGCGGCGGCCGACGGTCCACCAGCGAGACTCCATCCGCTCGCGGTCGCCGCGCATCTCGCCCTGGACGGTCAAGGTCGGGCCACGGCGATCGCCGGACAGGCCTTC
The DNA here is from genome assembly GCA_016197205.1 of Planctomycetota bacterium. Taxonomy (GTDB): domain Bacteria; phylum Planctomycetota; class MHYJ01; order WSZJ01; family JACPWG01; genus JACPWG01. Next base: position 604 of record JACPWG010000038.1, on the reverse strand, counting down.
GAGGACGCCGGCGGGCGGAAGCTGGTAGCTGAAGCGAAAAGCCTGCACGGGCCCCGGCGAGGGGGAGATCCACGCGGTCGCGGAGTAGGCGCGGGTTGTCCCGTCCGCGCAGGTCATTCGGCCGGAGAAGGAGTACGACCGGCCGCTGACCCGGGAGATTTGCAGGGTGCCTGTGTACGTTCCGCCGACCGAATGCCTGCCCTGGACCGACCAGGTCCCCTCCCAGGGGGAGGGTTCGGCGCCCAGCGGCGCGGAGGCGGCGAGGAAGAGGGCCGCCCCGCAGAGGGCGGCGATGAACGCGCGAGCCGGCATGAGACCTCCCGACCGACGTTGGATACCCTCCCTTGTATACCGAATCGGCCGCTCCAGGTCAAATCCAAACAACAAGCCGAAGTGAAGCTGAAATCGATCTCTCCGTCCGTTGCCAGAGATGATCGCCGCTAGAGGACGGTGGACTCAGCGGCCGGCCTCTGCGTCTCCGCGTCTCTGTGTAAAAGTCTCGCGTTCGACCCACACGGCCGGGCCGAATTTCAAATTGCAAAAAGTCAAATTTCAAATTTCAAATTTCGCCCGCGTCTAGCTGGGACGCGGAGCCATGATCCAG
>JACPWG010000037.1 GCA_016197205.1 Planctomycetota bacterium | reverse complement strand
GTGCGCGAGTGCGGAGAGCACCTGGGTGAATGGACGGCCGGCGCCCAGCCGCTTGCAGACGCGCGCCAGCGCCGCATGAAACGCGCGCGGCTCGAAGGGGCCCGCGTCGCCCAGCCAAGCGACCACGCTCGCGGCTTCGGCTTCCGTGGCCGGCACCGGGCGACCGAGCCGGCACGCGAAGGCTTCGTAGATTTCCGGCAGGCCGAAACCGGCTTGCGCCAAGGGCAGGATGCGTCCTCGATACTCTTCGAGGAGCGGCGTGAGCGCTCCCTCCGGCTCGTCCCCGGAAGCGACGCCCGCTGGGCGAGGCGTCGGCCCGGTCGGCTGCACGGCGGGAGGAAGCGGCTCGTACCTGCCCGGCGCGGTTTCGAGCATGGGGAGGCCCGGAGCTTCCGGGTCCACGAAAACCCGGACCTTGCGAGTCCCGACGACGAGACGTGCGGGCACCCGGAAGAGCGTCCCCTCGACGCGCACCGTGGCGTCTTTGGGGTGAGCCGTTAGGATGCGCTCGACGAGGAAGGCCTGACGCAGGCGCTCGAGGGAGACCAGTCGTTCGGAACGCCTGCCGTCGAGGGCCTGCCGCGGGGTGCGGCGGAGCTCGCGGTGGGGGTGCGCGTGATAGATGACCTCTAGCCACGCGTCGAAGAGCTCCTGCAAATGGGCAAGATCCCGGACGAGCTGGTGCTTGAGCTCCTGGACGAACCAGCGCTTCATGGCGCGGTGGTACGCTTCGATTTTTCCGCGACACGGGGCGTTGCGAGGGCGAGTCCAAATGCGGTGGACGCCCAGCAGGGCGAGGCCCTTGCGAAAAACGTAGGAGTCGTAGGCGGAGCCCCGGTCGGGGTAGATTTTGAGCGGCAAGCCGTAGCGGGCCGCAGCCCGCCGAAACGTGCGGACGGCTGCCGCGGCGGTTTCCTCGAGGCACACGAGGCCGCACACGACGAAGCGGGTGGCGTCGTCGAGGAGCGAGAGTACGCACACCTGGGCCGTGGCGCCGTCGGCGAAGCGGACCCAGAATTTGCCCTTGGCGTCGGTTTGCCAAATTTGGTGCGGCTGCAGCGCCTGGAACCGCGTGCGGAGCCGGCGTTCCCCTCGGGCGCGCCGTCGCAGCTCGGTATAGCGGGCTTGCCTGCGAAGCGCGCGATGCAGGGAGGAGCGGCAGGGTGCCTTGGGCAGCCCGAACCGGGCCTGGAGTTTCCGCCCGAGGAGGTAGAGGGAGCGGGCGGGTTCCTCTTCGAGGAGCGCCAAGGCGAAGGCAAGCCACTCCGGGGTGATGACCGGGGCTTTGCGAGAGGGTGGGCGGGGCTGCTGCAGCAGGGTTTCGAGTTTGGGCGCCGCTCGATAGCGCTGAAGCCAGCGATAGAGCGTGCTGGCAGGCACGGGGGCGTGGCGACCGGAGGGCCACAGGACGGGAGTGCGGGCGGCCGCCTGAACGAGCAGGCGTCGTTCGGCCGGTGTCAGGCGCTCTTCGAGGAGTGGAGCGAGCTGTTCAAAACGGAAGATCGCGATGCGGAGGGGCTCTCGGGCCATGCGCGCCATCTCCAATGGAGCTTTCGGTCGGACGGGCGGAGTGTACCGGGGATGGGGGGGCAAGTGAGAGTTGCATCGCCGTTAGCGCAAGCCCGGTGAGAAAGGTCCAGCCCGCCACACCGAAAAATGTGGCGAGCGGAAGCTGCCAAGCGGTCAGAGGCGCGGCGGATTCGGGGAAGAGGTGGGACGCGGCGGCGAGCACGCGTGCGCAGGCCTCGAGCTGCTCGCGGCGTTTCTCGGACTGGTGCTTCCACGCAGGCACGGAGCGAGGCGCTTGCCAGACGGCGAGAAGGCCGGGGTCGAGGCGGCGAGCGCTCTCAGTGACGAGCGCGGCCGCGGTGGGCGGCGGAGGTGGCACGCGGGGAGGGAGGGATGCTTGGGCGGAGGGAGGCGAGGCGGGACCGGGCGGCTCGGGAGCGGCGGGCGCAGACCGGGCGGGCAGTCAGTCCAGGGCGCGCTCACCGAGGCCGGCGGTCCAGTGGTGGAGGGTCGAGTGCACGGGGGCGAATTTGCCGAGCCGACGAACCGTGGGGCGCAAGCCAGGGCCGCACGGATCCGGGGAGGTGTAGCAACGAGCGGCCGTCTCGATGACGGGGAGAGCGTAGGTCTTGCGCGGCAGGAGCTCGATAGGGAGCACGCGGGCCCAGCGGTCGCACTCTCCGCACCGGGCGAGCGGCAGGAGGAGGCATCGATGATCGGTCTGGTCCCCCGCGGTCAACCAGATGGCGCCGCGCCCGACAATTGGTGGAAAAGTCGCGCCTCATGAGGGGGAGGTGGGTGAGGCTTAGGGCATTCGCCCTACGGACGCGCGTGACGTGAGGCGTGAAAGTGAGTCTCACTGAGCGTGGGACGTGAGTCTCAGTGAAAGCGGGACGCGACATCGGGTTTTCGTGCGACCCGCAGGATTAACTGGTATAATCCCTTCCGAAGTAGGTCGATCACACAATGCATCGCGGAGGTGCATCGGTCGTGCCCGAGACCATTGGACGAGAACCGCTGCTGCGGAGGACTTCATGGGTGAGATTCCCGAACCTCTTCGACAGGCCTATAACCGGTGCCGCGTAGAGGAACCGCTTGAGGTTGGAGACAGACGATATGTCGACTTGGACGGTCGCGGCGTTCGCGGGGCCGACCGGAGCTGCAACGACTTCCTCTTCGCACGAATCGAACTCAGCGAGACCCCGACCCATCAACTCTACTCCGGATTTCGAGGAAGCGGGAAGTCCACGGAACTGCGGCGACTCGCGGAGCGTCTCCGGGGAGCAGGGTACAACGTAGTGCTCATCGATACGGAGGACTACCTGAACCTGCGAATCGCGCCGCGCGTCGAGGATCTGCTGATCACGATCGCAGCCGGTGTCGACAGGGCCCTCGGGGGCGGGCCCCCGGAAAGCCTGGGGACGCTCCGTCGGTTCTGGGACCGTCTGAGCGGGTTCCTGCATACCCAGATTCTGGTCGAGCAGGTCAAAGTCTCGCCGATTCCGGACGTTGTCGACGTCGAATTGGCTTTCAAGGGGGACGTGGACTTCAAGAAACGACTGTATGCGGCTTTGGAGGGCCGCCTTCCGGAGCTGGCACGCCAGTGCCACGAATTCTTGGACGAGGCGATAGCTGTGCTGGGGCGGCGGAACCCGCGGGCGAAAGGCACGGTCCTGATTCTGGATAGCTTCGAGAAACTCCGAGCCGGCGATCCCAGATCCGCGGAGGACGTGCGTGCCAGCGTTGAGAACGTATTCATCCGAGACTGGAAGCACCTCAATCTGGCCTGTCATGTGATCTACACAGTACCACCTTGGCTGGCCTTCATGGAGGCCGGTGCCGAGGCGGGAGCGACGACGCAGGGGGGCCGCCTGCACATCCTCCCCATGTGCAAGGTGCTCGACCCTGAGAGGCGGCAGCCGCATCCGGACGGCTTGGAAGCCATGACCGAGGTCTTGCGCCGACGCATGCCGATGGACCAAGTATTTGCCGACCCTGCCATGCTGCTTCCACTTGCGGAGGCCTCGGGGGGTTACCCACGCGATCTCTTGCGGATGGCGCGCGAGGTCCTCCTGAGGGCCTGGATGCAGCCGGGAGAGATTCCCATCCCTGCCGACCGGACGGCGGAGCTCGTGAAGCGTGTCTTGGTGGATTATGTCGAGTCCTACGAAAACTCACTGGTCTTGGACGACCTCGACCTCCTTGCGGAGGTGGCGGAGACGCGGAGCATCGCGAACCGAACGAGGACTCAGCTCCAGCGCTTGGCCGACCTCTTCGATCATCACTTCGTGCTTTCCTACCGCAACGGACGGATGTGGTTCGATCTCCACCCCTTGGTCCGGCGCACATCCAAAATGAGCCGCAAGCTGAAAGAGCGCGATGAACTGCGACACCGCCCCGTCGGAGGACCGTAGCCCGCTCTTCCTCGGGACAGATGGCGAGGAGAGTTTTGGACTTCTCCGAGCGTCGCTCGAACTCGGCTCGGGGTTCGAGCTGTTCTTCATCGGAACGGACTCCATCCGTGTGTTGGAGGAGGTCGGACGGCGAATCGAGGGGCTGTCGAGCCCGCACCTCGCGATCCGGAGGATGCGCTTTTGCAGTCCTGCGGACCTCCTGGGACTGACAGAACGAATTCTGGAACCAAGCACAGGCTCGCCGGGGCGCACCGCGATCCTCATCTCCGGGGCCACGGCAGGAGACGAGTGCCGAGCTGCCTGGGCGGGCACGCTTTCCCGCCTGAATGAGCGCAGGAACACCCTGATACGAGCCTGCCCTCACGCCCTCCTCCTCGCCGGGCCGAATTGGTTGCCCCGGCTTGCCCATGACGTCTCGCCCGATCTCTGGTCCGTACGCTCGTCCGTCTGGCTCTTCGACGACGCTCCCCCGGTCGCGCACCACCCGCTTTCGAGCGTCGACAGTTCCACACATCTCTGGGGTGCCATGGCCCATGAGTTGGGGAGCGGAGAAGAGTACGACACGCTCGCGGCGGCCCTGGAGGCGAGTCCACGCCCGGCGGAGAAGGCGACGCGAGGACGCCTTCTTCGTAGAGCCGCCGAGGCATGGCGCCTGCAAGGCAACACGGATCGAGCCATGCAGTCCCTGGAGGCAGCGATGGCCCTGAGTGACGAGTTACAGGACGATGGCTTGCGTGCCGGGACACGTGGGCAGATCGCGGATCTCCTGCAGGCCCGTGGACAACTCGACCAAGCCCTTCGGATCCGAAAGCAGGAGGAGCTCCCCGTCTACGAGAGGCTCGGCGATGTCCGTTCGCGCGCGGTCACCATGGGGAAGATCGCGGACATCCTCCAGCTGCGAGGTCAGCTTGACGAGGCGCTTCGGATTCGCAAGGAGGAACAGCTCCCACTCTACGAACAGCTCGGAGACATGCGCTTGCGCGCGGTGACGATGGGGAGGATCGCGGACATCCTTCAGGACTGGAATCGTCTTGACGAGGCGCTTCGGATTCGCAAGGAGGAGGAACTCCCCGTATACGACAGGATCGGTGACGTGCGGGAACGTGCCGTGACGATGGGGCGAATCGCGGACATCTTCAGGGCACGGGGACAACTCGACGAAGCGCTTCGGATTTGCAAGGAAGAGGAACTCCCCGTATACGAGAGACTCGGCGACACGAGGGAGCGAGCGGTGTGCATGGGGCGAATCGCGGACATTTTCCAGGACCAGGGGAAATTCGACGAGGCCCTTCGGATCCGCAGAGAGGACATGCTCCCTGTGTTCGATCGACTCGGCGAAGTACGTTCACGTGCGGTGACGATGGGAAAGGTCGCGCGAGTCCTGCTGCTGCTCGGACAAGTCGACGAGGCGATTCGGGTCTTCGAGGGGGAAGAACTTCCAGTCTACTTCTCCGCCTCGCGCTAACCGAGGCCGAGGCAATGCATCTTCCTGAGGCTGAGCAAATTGGTCAAATTCGCGGGCGGGCCCGATTGCCCTAACTCTCGGAGCGGTGTGTGCTCGCGGGGGTCGGATGTGAAGCGGCGCGCCGAGCGGGGCAAGGGGGAACGAGACGCTCGACTATTTCCCTGCGGAGCCGGGCTCAGTTCGGGGCACGATGGCGTCTTCTGCCTGGCCCATCTTGAGACCCCTGCTGTTCATCCAGCCCTCGAAGAGATCGTTGCGGTGGCCGGCGTTCTCCCACGATTGCCAGTACTTGGGGGCATCGCGGTAGACGAGGACATTCCGGAGCATGACTTCGGCGACATGTTCGCCATCGGTCAGTAGATAGCCGTACGAGCTGAGACCGTCCATGCGCACTTCTTCCTGAGCGTCATTCAAGCGCCAACAGGCGACCGTTCCATCAGCAGAGCCAGAGACTGCCCAAGTACAGCTATCGCTCCGTCGGAAGGCGACGCTCGTGATTCGCCCCTTGTGGCCCGCGAATACTCCTAGACATGCCTCGTTATCGAGGTCCCAGAGTCTAACGGTACAGTCGTCGAATCCCGAGAGGGCCTGCTTCCCGTTCGGGGAAAAGGCCAGGCTCCTGACAGGGCAGGGTCCTCTCACTGTGTGCAACGGTTTGTTGGGGCTTGACAAGTCCCAAAGGCGAACCTGGCAATCGTCAGACCCCGAAAGGACCTGCTTCCCGTCCGGGGAAAACGCAACGCATGTGACGGTGCCGATATGCCCCTTGAGGAACACCGGTTCATTGGACCTCGCCAAGTCCCAGAGGCGAGCCGAACCGTCGTCGGAACCACAAAGGGCTCGCGTGCCGTCTGGGGAGAAGGCGACGGCCTTAATCAAGCCGGTGTGCCCAACGAGACGCCCGATCTCCACCTTCGAAGTCAAATCCCAAAGGCGAACCGAATTGTCATCGTGGCCCGATAGAGCCTTGTGTCCGTCGGCGGACAAGGCGATGCACAAGACCCCGCCTGCGCGGCCTTCGAACAGCTCCATACTCCTATTGTTCTCAAGGTCCCAGAGGCGAACTCCCCCGTCACTGCAAGCAAAGAGAGCCCAGCAGCCGTCCCTCGAAAAGGCGAAGTCAATCACTGTTTCACCTTGCTGTTGGAGCCTCGTGACTTGGCGGTCACCCGCCAAGTTCCAGAGGTGAGTCCGCCCGTCCCACGAGGCCGATAGCCCAGTACGGCCGTCCTTCGTGAATGCGACGGTCACGACTCTCTCGCTGTGCTCCTCGAGCCGTTTGGCCTCCTCACGGAGTCCCAGATCCCAGAGGCGAACGGTGTGGTCTCCGGCACCCGAAAGCGCCTGGAGGCCGTCCGGCGAAAACGCGACGCTCGTGACGAGATCTGTGTGTCCCTTAAGCGACGTGATCTCCCTAAGGTTTCGGAGATCCCAGAGGCGAACCGTCAAGTCAGTGGATCCCGAGAGTGCCTGGTGACCATCGGGCGAGAAAGCGACGCTGGTGACACGCTCGCTATGCCCGACCAACTGCGCGGTCTGGTTGCCGTGCTCCAAGTCCCAGAGTCGGAGCGTGTGGTCGTCGGATCCCGAGAGGGCCAATTTACCGTCCGACGAGAATGCAATGCTGGAGACCTCTAGGGTGTGGCCCCTGAGCGTCCGGAGCTCCTGACAGGTACTCAGGTCCCAGAGTCGGAGTGTGTTGTCAGCGGACCCCGAGAGGGCATAGGAGCCGTCGGGGGAGAAAGCGACGCACCTGACCGTTCCATGGTGCCCCTGAAGCAGGTGATCCTCATCGTTCGTCACAGATCGATAATGAATTGTCCCGACCGCCGAGTCCAAATCGCTCGTCACAGATCGATAATGAAATCTCCCGACCGTCGCGTCCATTGCCTCGCCCTTCGAGTAGGTAGAACTCCAGAGTACCCATTTTCCGTCAGGCGACAGGGCAACACATTGCACTCCTGCCGCATACTTGTCACCCGTTTGGACCACGCTCTCCTCCATGGTATTCAGCTTCATCAAGCGAACGTTCCCATGATTGTCTCCTGACAAGACACACATGAGTTGGGGGGAGATTGCCGAGCAGCTTTCCGTCTCCGCCCCAGGGGTCTCGACGGCGACAAAGCTGTAGTCCGTCTGTAGGTGCAGCTTCCAGGCCAACCGGAACAGCTCCTCCGACACACCCTTCTGCATCGAATTGACCGCCGTTTGCAGCGCCAACCTACGGCTACCCACCGCCTGATGCAACTTGACGTACTCTGTGGTTACCTGGAGGAGGGCCTCTTTTAGATTTTTGTTCGATTTGTTGTTTTCAGTCTTGAGCTGTTCTATTTGCAAGTGCAACTGGTGTTTGTGATACCAAAACACGACCATCACAACGGAGACCATACCAACCACGGTCATCGAGGCATATCCTACCAGCCTCAGCCGTCGGTCCCTCCGACGGCGCACCCTGGCCCGGAGGCTCGCTGCGACCTGTCCGCCACGACTCGGCCGGGCATCAGGCCGGCCCGCGAGCAGGCCGGCCAAGTCCTGCATGAGCAGCGAGTCGAAGATTTCCTGGTTCCAGTCGCCGGTTACCGGGCGCTTCAAGTCCTTGACCGCCATCTGATACAATACGACCCCCAGCGAGTAGAGATCGCCTTCCGGCGAAGCAGTGCCATCCTTCAGGCGCTCCGGCGCCATGTAAAGGCGAGTGCCTGAATCGGTCACGCGGCTGCCGGTCATCGGGAGCGACACTCGCGGAGAAGCGAAGCCCCTGCTGCGTCGCACATCTTCGCCGGCGACCCGCCCGACGCTAAAGTCAATCAGCTTCACGCGCGGTGCACCCGCCCGATCGAGTGGCTGCGACGTGTCCACGAGGATCTTTTCAGGATTCACGTCCTGGTGGATCACGTCTGCTGTCGCGGCCGCGTCCAGTGCATCCGCGACCTGGGCGGCAATCTCGCACTTCGCGTCGACCGATAGGAGGAGGATCCGATCCGCCTCCATGAGCCAGGAACGCAGCGAGGCGCCCTCCACGTCTTCCATTGCCAGATAGTACGGCGCCTTCTCCAGATGATCCTCGTGGAGCCGCACGAGGTTTGGGTGGCGCTGTGTTCCGTCCTGAATCCGTCGTAAGAGATCCCGCTCCCGCTTCAGGGAGTCGACGTTTTGCACTTCGAAGCCGAACTTGAACACACGTCGTGCCCGCCCCAACCTGTCAGAGGCGGACCAGACGTCATCGAAGCTTCCTTGCCCAAGGTGCGCCTCGAGGACCCAGTCTGTTCCGGGCACGACTTGGCCAGGGCCGGGCCGCCAGCCGGGCTCCTGGGCGGAGACCTCTGCTGGCCGGCCCGCGTCGGTCGCAGCCGGAGCTGCCGCAATCGCCCCGTTCCCCCCATCTCCCCCTGGCTGCGCCGCCACCGCACATATCTCGATCGGGTCGTGGCAACCGCGGAGAATATACGAGCCGTGAGCGAACCAGCCGCCGACCCTAGGCCCTTCCGTCCGCAGCATCTCTGTGCGCGCTCGGTCAAAGGCAGCGGGCGAGGAGAGAGTCTGTCCTTCGCCGGCGATCGAGAGAAGCCGGCCCGCCAAATCGATGGCGGCACGCAGAGAGGCATGCAGAGCCTCCGGTGCGGCAGAGACCGGCTGCCAACAGTGCAACGCGACCCGCAGCGCTAGGGACACCCCAGCAGCAGCCGCAGTACTGATGGAGGCCGCCTGAAGATCCAGCGCGCAGCGGACGGCCTCGGAGGGCCGATGGAAGCCCAGGAGCCGCGCCTGGACCAAGCCGTCCTCCGCTCCGGGCGAGACCTCGAAAACCACGAGGTCCCGCGCAACCTTGCTCACGACTTCAGCCTCGTGGCTGCGGAGACAGGCATAGGACGCCACCTCCTTGCGTCCCTCTTCCTCCACGCGTCGTCGGATCGCCTGAACGAACACCAGCACGACGCCGCCCCCCTCATGTTGCCGCGCATACCTCTCAATGCAAGTGAGGACCGGCTCGCCGCAAAATCCGCGGACCGCCGCCGCCGGTTCGCGGTCGTCGAGCCAACGACGCATCTCGTGCGCCAGCTCTCCTGCGCTACGATATCGGCGATCGGGCTCTTTTTCCAGAGCAAGCATGCAGAGAGCTTCGAGGTCTGGCGAGACGTGCGGATTCAGTCGTCGGGGCGGGGCTGGAGGGTGCCCGACGATGGCAGCAAGGATCGTCAAGAGGCCTTTGCCGTCAAAGGGTAGGCACCCTGTCAACACTTCGTACAGCATTACCCCAAGGGACCAAATGTCCGACGCAGGGCCGATTTCCCCGGAGGTGCCGTCGCCTTCTATTCCGTGGGCTTGTTCAGGACTCATGTAGCGAGGGGTTCCTGCGACCTGGCCGGCCACCGTGAGGAGGTCGGTCGGATCCACGGGACCCTCTCCGGCTCTCCCGGAATCCGGTCGGAGCGCCTTGGCCAAGCCGAAGTCCAGGACGTAGATTTGGCCTGCTCCGTCAAGGATGCAGTTGGAAGGTTTGAGGTCGCGATGGACGACTCCTTGCGTGTGTGCAAAGTCCACGGCCTCAGCCACGTCAGCGAGGAGGGCGACCGCTTCCGATAGCCGCGCTGGGCTGATGGCCCCAACCGCCCGTTTGGCGTTCACAGTCTCCGCGAGGTAGGCGTCGAATGACCTGCCTTGGATTGCGTCCATCGTCAGGTAGTACTCGCCGTGCGCCTCGCCGAAGTCATGCACGGACACGATGTGGCGATGGCGCAACCTGGCTGCGAGCTGAGCTTCCCGCAGGAAGCGCCGATTCGCCTCGCGGGGGACATCAGTGTTCCGCGCCCGGTCCCGGCGAATGCGCTTCAATGCGATAACACGGCGGAGGTTCTCGTCCCTCGCCTTCCACACCTCGCCCATGCCACCGCTGCCGAGGCGAGCGATCAGTCGATATCGGCCGTAAACGAGTTCTCCCTCGCGAAAGGACGGAACCGCGTCGGACGAAGCCGTGTGTGGAGATGGAGCTACTGCTGCGGACTCCGCAGGGTCGGCTAGTAGCGGCTGCAAGGTGTCCCCTACCGCCTCCCGCGGCATGGAGATTGTGCGGTCGATGGGGGCCGGGGCCGTTTGGGCTTGAGCTCCCCCATGGGGTTGGCCTGGGAGAACCGTCGCCGCACGGGCAAGACACGTCGGACAGGCCCTGCTCAGCCTCGCGGCACACACCCGATCCGCTCGCACCCTCGCCTCCGCTGCAAGCCCGGCCATATCCAAAATGAGGCACCCGAGGCACGCCCCACCGCTTGGCCCAGCAGCCCCTCCATCAATTCCACCGCCCCCCTCTCCGGCAACTCGGCGCGCCTGCTCCGCCATCGCGCCTTCCACTTGGCCTTGCGTTACTAGACCCGCCGCGACGAGTTCCTCTGCCAACCGGCGCTCCGCATCTGTCGGCCAGCTGGTACCCGACATGATGCCCTCCTTCCTTCTCTATTTCGCGCGCTTCGGGAACTTTTTCCAGGCGAGCGATCAAGTCGCAGGCTTGCTCCATCCCCCATATGAACAGGATTCTACCCCTACACACGCCCGCGAGCAAGCGGTATCTCAGCCGGTTTGCAGCCTCCCGGAAAGATGCCCCCGCCGCGAGCCTAATCCCAGTGCGGCCAAACCTCACTCCTGGCTTCGAACAGCGCGGCTGCGCCCAACTGACGCGTCCCGGGCATCTGCACGATCCTCAGCCCTCCGCGGCCCTTGCGGCTCGCAACCCCGCCCATCGTCCACGAAATATTTTAGCGTACGCGCCGTCAGCCCGAGCTCGGAGGCCGGCGCGCGGGCGATCAGCCCGCGGCCGCGAGCGCGCGCAGTCGTAAGCCCGCCCACGCCGCACCCGCGAGGAGCGCCGTCAGGCCCGCGCACACGCTTTCCGCGGGGACGCCGTGCCGCAGCGCCGCGACCCACCACACGAAAGGCACGTTGAACAGGTCGTACCCGAGCATGCAACGCTCCGCGTCGCGGGGGTCCATCCGCGGGTGGCCGGGATCGTCCCACTGCGCCATCAATCCGGGCGGCGCCGGCTCGGGGACGAACCGGAACGCATCACGCCACGTCGGTACCAGTCGGGTCAGATGCGCCGGGATCGGACCGTCGAGCACGCGATAGTAGAGGTCGTAGTTCGTGGACACGGCGGCATAGAGCGGCGGCCGACCCTCGACCCGCTCGAGGATGTTCTGGTAGCGGATGCACCATGCAGAGACGCCCGCGAACTCGACGACAGCCGCGAACGACAACACGAGCGCCGTCACGGCCCGGCCGGCCCGCCCGTTCCACGGAAAGCGCGCGAACGCGAGCGGCAGGCACAGCCACGGACAGAGCCACGCGACGTACCGCGGACCCCAGGCCCGATCCCCGCTCCAGAAGACGACCCCCGAGTAGAAGCCGAAGTAGCACACGGCCGCGACCGCGACCGCGACCGTCACGGCGGGGCTGCGGCGCCACAGGGCCGGCCAGCCGTCGAGGGCGAGCAGGATCGCGGGCGCGTACACGAAGATCGACTTCCACGGGCTGACGAGAAGCCCGGCCAGTCCCAGCCGGCGATCGCCCGCGTAGACGAATTGTACGTGGCTCGCCAGGTAGAAGCTGAAGGCGGAGCCCGTCCGGAGGTGGTTGTAGGCCAGCATCGTGGCCGCCCCCGCGACCGCGAACGGGACGGCCACGAGCGCATCACGCGCCAACTCGGCCCAACCCACCCGCGCGGCGCGCGACGATGCGGGGTCGATCCACCAGCGGGCCGCGACGACGAAGGCGGCGACCGCGGGCAGCAGCAGAACCGACACCGGGCGCGTAACGACCGCGAAGGCGAGGAGGGCCGCGGCGAACGCGAGCGACCGTCGGGCGACGCCGGCCGACGTCGCGGCATTCCAGCGCACCAGGCCGAGGAGCACGCCATTGAAGCAGAAGGCCTCGATCGACACCTCGAACCACGAGCGCGAGTAGACCCACATCGGCGTGGTAAAGGCCGCGACCAGCGCGACCGCGACGCTGCGCCTGCACCCGACGCCGAGCGCCAGGAGGGCGCGGGCGAGGAAGGCGAGGGCCGCCGCCATCAGCACCGGACTGACGAGGTTCGCGAGGCGGTAGCCCCAGTCCCTGCCGGCAAGGAGCACGCCGGGCAGGTACAGCAAACTCTGCCCGAGTCCCCAGTAGGCGTAGTGCTTGCCGTCGGGACCCGTGCTCGTGAGCGGCATGTCCGGGATTTCGAGGAAGGGGATGTCGAAGGCGCCCCGCTCGGCGAGAGACTGCGCCACGGCGAAGCGGACGATGCCGTCGAGGGTGTCCGCGCGCGGCGAAGCGGTGAGCAGGAAGACGGAAAGCAGGAGGAGGAAGAGCGCCCTGGCGGCGGCCTCCGACGTGGACCCGGTCACGCGTGCGTGCGCGGGCGCGGCCTCGGCCGGCGAGCCAGCGCCCCCCCTCACGGCTTTGGCCGCAGCATGGGTATGGCTCGCACCATGAACTCGTCGAAGAGCGGAACGGTGAACGCCATGTCTCCGTGCGCAGGGCTGTAGACCATCCCCTTCCGCATCAGCTTGGCGCGCAGGGGTCCGACGCTGGTGACCTTGACTCCCAGGACGTCGGCGATGTCGCCCGTGCGCTGCGCGCCCGGACCGAGCTCGGCCATGGCGCGCAGAAAATTCTTCTCGCTCGGCGTCAGGCGATCGAAGCGGACGCGGAAGAAATTCTGGTCCAGGCGAGGGATGACGGTCGCGGTGGCCGCCTCCACGACCTTGAGAGTGATCGGACTCGCCGTCGCTGCATTCCAGATCTGGTAGCCCCACTCCTGGACGAAGTAGGGGTAGCCCCTGGTGAGCCGGTAAACTTCGCTGAGCGCACTGGCGTCGATTTTCACGCCGGCGGCCGCTGCCGGATCCCGGAGCGCTGTCGCCACCTCGTCCGCCGAAAGCGCTCCCACCTCGGGAAAGTTGAAGAGTCGCTCCGCGTAGGATTTCGACTCGCCGGCCAGTCCGGGCAGGATCGGAAGCCCGGCGCCCAGCAGCGTCAGGGGAAGCTGCTTTTGCTGGACCTTGTGCATGGCCATGATGAGAGCGCCCAGTTCCGTCGTGTCGAAATACTGGATCTCATCAAAAAAAAGCGCGACTGCGGATTTCCGCTCCTCCGCGGCCTCCCCCACGGCCACGAAGAGATTCGGCAGGTCCACATCGAGGTCCCCGCTGTCGGCCGCGCCCTTCTCCGGATCGATGTCAAGGCCCATCGTGACCTCGCCCAGCGTCAGCTTGAGGGCGCCGATGAAACTGCGCAGCACCCGCAGCCCGCGCTTGACCTTGTTTCCGACGCCGGCCAGGCGATCCAGCTCGAACAGCAGCGTCCGGAGGTGAGTGGCGATCAAGGGCCCGAGCCGCTTCTCCTCGTGCGCCTCGATGGCGACCGTGCGGTAGTCGTTCATGGCGGCCATCCGCTCGAGCTTGTTAAGCAGGACGGTCTTGCCGACGCCGCGCAGCCCGGTCAGCAGGAGGCTCTTCTCCGGCTTGCGCAACTTTATGCGCCCCAAGAGGATGCGGGCCTGCTCCAGAATTGGATCGCGGCCAACGAGTTCGGGCGGCGGCGCGCCGGCACCCGGTGAGAAGGGGTTCTTGAGGGGGTCCATGCCTATCCGGCACCATCCACTGCCTGCCATTGCCTCTCGTTGCTTCCCGTCGGCCCCGAACGCCTTTTCCTTCCCGCTCTACCCGTTTCTACATGTTGAAAACAGCTTATACCTGTTTATACCAGCTTATAGCCGATTTCAAGTATAAATCGCTATATTCCACCATGCCCCTCGCATCGCACCTTGAACCCCCGGAAGACGTCCTCGCCGACGCGGCTGAGGACCTTGCCGGCGATGCGACCGCGTAGGTGTCGTCCGTCGCTTGCCCGGCGATATGCGATTCCCCGGGATGATTTGCGCTGCGGCGCAAATAATTCCGGGGAATCGCATGCCCGAAGCCGTTCACTTCCCCTCCCGCCTCATCTCCTCCAGCAGCCGCGTGGCCTCGAAATAGGGCCAATCCCGGGCGTAGGTGACGGCGAGGCATTTCGTGAAACACGCCTTCGCCTCCGGGGTCCGCCCGGCCATTCGATGGGCGAAGCCGACGAAATACTCCAGGTCGTTCTCGCGTTGCGGGTCCCCTTCGGCGCGGAGGCGGGCGCGCGCTGCTTCGACGAGGGAGTCGAAGGACACGGCGGGGTCGGCGGGCTCCCCCGCGGCGTGGAGCAGGATGCGGGCGGCATGGGTCTCGAGCCGGGGCGAGGGTTTCCGTGACTCGGGCTTCCACGCGCTCAGCGCCGCTTTCCGGTCTCCCTTTTCCTCTCGGTAGCAACTCGCCTCCGGGTAGAGCTGCAGGTCCGGGACGCTGCCCTCCGGGTCCTTCTCGCCCCCGTAGAGGGTCCGAAAGAGCAGCCAGCGCGCGGCCGTGACATCGGAGGTCGCGTGCTCGAGACTGGGGCTCACGGTCGCGAGGACCGCGTCCCGATCCGCGGGTTCGGGCAGGGAGCGCACCGCGCGCGCAAGGACCTCGGCCGCGACGACACGCGCGAGGGGGCCCGCCTTCGCCGGGGAGCGGAGCGCCTCCTCCAGCTCCCTGCGCGCCTGCTCGGGCCTTCCCAGCTCCAGGTCCGCGGAGGCACGCGCCGCCCGCGCCAGGAGGACCGCGCCCGCGTCCATCGCAAAGCGGCGCGCCACCGTCTCGCAGGCCTCCGGCAATTCCCCGATCCGACCGAGGCGCGCGAGGATCGCGCCCAGGCCGAAGAGCACGCGCGCGACGGCCTCGGCGGGCGCCGGACACTCGCGCACGAGGGCGAGCTTCTCGGCGGCCGCTCCCGCAAGGTCGCCCTGTGCCCATAAGACGTCACTCGCCGCGGCTCGCCACCGGACGATTTCGACCGGGTCCTCCCCCGCCAATTCCAGGGCGCGCCGGAGATACTCCCGCGCCCCGTCCGCCCGCGGGGAGCGCTCGACCAGCCGCGGCGCCATGGCGCCAAAGAACTGGCGAGTCAAATGGAAGAGATGCAGGTTGGAGCGATCCCCGAGCAGCTTCTCGACCCGGCGCTCCGCGTCTTCCCATTCTCCCTCCCACGCCTGCACCCACGCCAGGTGGTAGGAGGCCCTCGATTCCCAATCGGTCCCGCGCAGGCGTCCGCCCGGCGACACCAGTTCCTCCAGGGCCGCCCTCGCCTCCGGCACCCGACGGTAATCCAGATGGACGAGGGCCTCCTTGAATCTCGCCTCGGCCGCGACCTCGCGCTCCGCCGGGGCCGCGGAGTCCCGCACGCGTTCGTAAATGCCCTTGTATTTTGCGAGCGCGAGGTCCTCCCGCTGCCCGCAATAGTACCGGTCCGCCTCCTCGAACGCGGTCGAAGGAACCATCTGCCGGTGCGAATAGATGAGGAGGTTGTCGAAGTGCGCGTGGCTCCTGTAGCTGTAGAAGGTGAGAGTCGAGTACCCTGCTCCCGCCGGAGGGAAGTACTCCTCGTACTCGAGGAAAGGCACGTGATCGACTCCGATGGACAAGCGGTTGCGCCGGCGCTCCAGCGTCACGTGCAGGGTCCGTCCGCGCGCCAGCAGCGACTCCCCCACCTCCACCGTCCTCGGCACGAACGGGGGGAGGCGGGGATGGGCGAAAATCGAGCTCCGGGTGTTCCCCTGCGCGCCGAAGGCAAAAACGTAGTTCTCTCCCGTTCGGATCTTCGCCTGACTCTCGGAGACCTGCACGAAGCACTTCAGATCGCCCAGGTATTCGGAGTCCGGCTCCACGCGCGTGTCGAACTCGACGCGGAAGTCACCGAGGATGGCCCGGTCGAGCAGCAGGAAGCCGTCGGAGGCGCCCTTGAAGCAGAGAGCGGAGTCGTGGATGGTCCAGCGTCCGGCGCGCTCCGACGTCCACAGCTTCCGCCAGTCCCTTCCGAGCTCCGGCACGTCGAAGAGATCGCTGAAGAAGAGCTTCCACTCGGAGGGGGGGGAAGGGCGGGCGAGGCCCGGGGGCCGGGAGAGGGTCGACGCTAGCAGGCCCGCAACCCCCGAGAGCAGGAGGAGCGCCGCGGTCCACGCGCGGACGCGTCGCTCGAGGGCAGGGGAAGGGGGCTCCCCGGCGGCGGGATCGGCCGGGGGCGGTGGGCCCTCGCCGCTGCCGGCGGTGGATGGCTCGAAGGCCGAGGGAACGCTCACGCGCGAGAACTCGAACAGGGGCCGGGAGAAACCAGACTCGAGCAGCGCTGCGACGGGTCGCCGGCCTGCCGACCACGATAGGGCCGAGCCGCCGAACACGCCGCAACGGAACCGCGACCGTAAGGGAGCGGCCTCGGCCCGGCCTTCGGCTCCCCCGGGTCCGGACTCGCGGCCGTCCGCCAACCGGGACTCTCCGGGCGAAACCCCTCAAGAAATCGTGAAGCGTGCCGGCACCGCGGTGGGTTCGCTGAAGCGGCACACGTCGCGCTTCGTCCGTCGCCATACGATTGCGGGCACCCTCTTGCACAGGCGTGCGGAGCACTGCTGGGGGCATCCTACCCCTTCGCCCCGCCGAAATCAACGGTGGCAACCGCGGCATGGTTTCCGCTTGACAGGATGCGCCCCCCCCATTAGGATACGCCGTTCTCGCAACGCGTCGCCGAAACCCACC
Source organism: Planctomycetota bacterium (assembly GCA_016197205.1). Taxonomy (GTDB): domain Bacteria; phylum Planctomycetota; class MHYJ01; order WSZJ01; family JACPWG01; genus JACPWG01. The sequence goes on along the minus strand of JACPWG010000037.1, from coordinate 7,957 downwards.
CTCCCATGCCGGGAAGGGCCTTCGGCACCGACGAACGAACAAGGAGTCGAGCATGGCACACAAGAAGGGCGCCGGCGCTTGCCGGAACGGCCGCGACAGCAATCCGCAGAGCCTCGGCGTCAAGGCCTACGACGGCGAGCTCATCACCTCCGGCAGCGTCATCGTGCGCCAGCGCGGCGCGAAGTTCCGCCCCCATGTGAACACCGGGAAGGGGAAGGACGACACCATCTTCGCGACCTCGGACGGGTTCGTCTGGTTCGAAGGACGCAACGTCTCGGTCCGCGCGGAGCCGAAGTCCCCACGCACGGCGCCGACCGCGCTCGCCGCGGCACGGGCCTAGTTCATTGATCTTCGGCTCGAAGAAGGGTGTCCCGTGGCACCGCGTGCCCATCCCCAAGATCCACGGGCAAGCCTTCCAGCCCCGCCGGCAGGTCGATCGCTCGGACTTTGACCGGCTCCAGGCCTCCATCCAGCGCTACGGCCTCCTGGCCCCGATCGTCGTGCGCCCGCGCGGCACCGGCTTCGAGCTCATCTCCGGCCAGCGCCGGCTCCTGGCCTGCCGCAAGCTGGGCTGGAAAGACATCCCCGCCCTCGTCCTCGACCTCGACGACGAGTCCGTCATCGACCTCAGCCTCTCCGAAAATCTCGACCGCCTCGAGCTCAGCCCGCTGGAGAAGGCCGAGTCCCTCATCTACATCTCCCGGACTTTTCCCGAGATCTCCACGGTCGACCTCGCCGAGCGCTTCGGCGTCACCTTCGATTTCATCGAGACGGGCGCGAAGCTCGTCGCCCTGCCGACGCTCCTCAAGGAGGCCCTCCTCCTCGGCATCCTCACGCCGCCCCAGGCGATCGAGGTCGGCCGGCTGCCGGACGAGGACACCATGGCGCACGTCGTCGCGCGCGTGCACCGCGACCAGCTCTCCGCGCGCGAAACCGCGAAGCTGGTCGACGAAGTGCTCGCCGGACCCGGCGAGGAGACGGAGGCGGTCGAGGCGCCGGGGGCCGCGGAGGGGGCCCGTGCGGAGGAGGACCTGTGCGTCCCCGTCGCGCGCATCCTGGAGGACGCCAGGCTCGGACGTCCACCCGACCTGAACCTCCTGCGCCAGGTCGTCCAGGGCCTGCGGGTCGCCCTGGAGGGGGAGCCGTGCGAGTTCCTGAGCGTGCTCTATACGGAGGGGGAGCCCCAGCACCCGCGCCACACCGTCAACGTCGCGCGGGTCGCTCTCTACCTCGGCCGGCACGAGGGACTCGAGGAAACCGACCTTTTCCGGCTCGGGGCCGCGGCGATCCTCCACGACCTCGGCATGACCCGCATTCCGAACGTGACCCTCGGCAAGAAGGGCCGGCTGAGCGAGAGCGAGCGGGTCCTCGTCCACGAACACCCGGAACACGCCCTGCGCTACCTTGAACAGGAACCGCTGCTCGACGACGGGATCCGGCGCGCCATCGGCGAGCACCACGAGCGCCCGGACGGCGACGGCTACCCGGGCCGCCGGAAGACCGAGGCCATTCATCCGCTGGCCCGCCTGCTGCACGTCGCGGACGCGTACGAGGCGATGATCTCTCCCCGCCCATACAAGGAGGCGCTCTCCCCGTCCCTGGCGGTCCAGCAACTCCAGCGCGGCGCCTCCCAGGGCGCCTTCGATCCGGCGGCCGTGCGGACTTTCGTGCGGGCCTTCTCGCACTACCCCATCGGCTCGTCCGTGACGCTCGAAGGGGGCGTGGTCGGTACCGTCATCCGCGCGCACCCGGAGCACCCCGACCGCCCCATCGTGCGCGTCCATCACCCTCGCACCGACCCCGGCGAGGCGACGACCGAGATCGTCGACCTGTCCGACAAGCACTCCCCCCGGATCGTCGCCCCCGTCGTCCATCGCACGCGCACGTGAGGCGGTTCGAACAATTTTCTTGCGCTTTGTGAGGAGCGCGAGTACACTCACCCGCCCTTCGCCGCCACGGGTACGGGAAGGACGTTACGAACTGGAGAAGCGCCATGAGCGACACGTTCAAGCCCCATACGAGGAAGCGCCGGAACAAACACGGTTTCCGGGCGCGCATGAAGACCAAAGGCGGGCGCAAGATCCTGAAGCGCCGCCGCAAGCTCGGGTACTGGAAGCTCAGCGCGAGCGACGAGCCCACGCTCCGCCGTCGCCATTGAGCCGCGGCCAGGACGGTTTGCGGGGCGAGGAGGCTGACGGGCCAATGGCCCTGGTCGTCCCCGTCCCTCCGGCCGTCTCCGTTCAGGCAGCGGTGGCGGCGCCCTGCGCGTCCTTGGTTCCCATGCGCCGCCTCCTCTCGTACCTCCGCCCCTGGTCCCGACGCGCTCGCCGCTCCGGCGAACGTGCGCTCCCCCACCCCTGATGCTCGCACTCCACCACGAAAACGGTCGCCTCCAGGTCGTCGAGCGACCCGACCCACAGCCCCGCGCCGGCGAAGCCCTGCTGCGCGTTCGCCTCGCCGGGATCTGCAACACCGACCTCGAGATCGCCCGCGGCTACATGGGCTTCTCCGGCATCCTCGGTCATGAGGTCGTGGCCGAGGTCGAAAGCCTCGGCCCGGCCCGCGAGGCCCCGCCCGCGCCTGCCACGACCGGTCTCACGCGCGCCCCCCTCCCCTCCCCCGTCCCCGCCCCCGGCGCGCGCGTGGCCGTCGAGATCAATTGCGCCTGCGAGCGCTGCGACACGTGCCGCCGCGGGGAACGCAACCACTGCCCGAAACGCACGGTCCTCGGGATCCTCGGGCGGGACGGCACGCTCGCCGAACGCCTCGTCGCCCCCGTCGCGAATCTGCACGTCTTGCCCGGGAACGTAAGCGACGAGGCCGCGGTCTTCGTCGAGCCCCTCGCCGCGGCGTTCCAGCCTTTCGAACAGGTCCAAGTGGACGCGGACGACCGGATCGCCCTGCTCGGCGACGGAAAGTTGGGACTGCTGCTCGGCATGGCGATCACCGCACGCGGTCTCGCCCGCCGCGCGGTCGCGATCGGGCGCCACCCCGAGAAGCTCGCCATCCTGGCCGCGCTCGGGCTCCGCGTCGCCCTCGAGTCGGATCCCGTGGAAGCCGGGTTCGACGTCGTGCTCGAGGCCACCGGGTCGCCGACCGGTCTCGCACGGGCGCTCGCCCTCGTTCGCCCGCGCGGCACCCTCGTGCTCAAGAGCACCTACGCCGGCGCCCCCCCGCTCGACCTCGCCCCGATCGTGATCCAGGAGGTGCGCGTGCTCGGCTCGCGCTGCGGCCCCTTCGCCGTCGCCATCGACGCCCTCGGACGCGGCGCCGTGGATCCCACCCCGCTCTTGGCCGCGCGCTACCCGCTCCGAGACGCCGTCGCGGCCTTCGAGCGGGCACGTCGACCGGGTACGCTCAAGGTCGTGGTCGACCCGCGCGCGTGACCCGCCGGCGGTCGTGGCGCCGGCCATGGGCGGCTCGCGCTTTCGCCCGGGCCCGATCCTTGACAGCAAGGAAACCCACTGATATCCTCCCGCAGTTTTCCAGTGCGGGGATCGCGCTGCGGGCGAAACGCTGGAACCACCGGACGCGCTGAGACCGCTCCCTCACGGTCGCGGTTCCGATCGGCTGCGCCTGTCGATCCGCAAGCGGTTCGTCCTTCGGTGTCTTCGGCGTTTTCGGTGGCCCGTTCCTTCGGTTGCGGCCAGGGACTGCTCCGGGTCATCCGTGGTTTCAGCGGCGCTCGCGCCCCCCCCCTTTTTTTCTTCCGATAACACCCGGCCCACTCCGGCAAGCTCACAGGGAGTCAACCCGATGAACCGACGAAGCCCGGCTGAGCGTTCGCGCCGATTCGCGGAAACACTCCGGCCCCTTGCCTTCGCGCTCCTCCTCCCCGGCCTCCTCGCGGGCTGCTCGATCCGGCGGTTCGCGCTCAACAAGGTCGGCGACGCCCTCTCGGGCAGCGGCACCACCTTCTCCTCCGACGACGACCCCGAGCTGATCCGCGCGGCGAGCCCCTTCAGCCTCAAGCTCATGGAGAGCATCCTCGCCGAGACCCCCGAGCACTCCGGCCTGCTCTTCGCCACGACGAGCGGATTCACGCAATATGCCTATGCCTTCGTGCAGGAAGATGCCGATGAAATGGAGGGGAAGGACCTGGCCGCCGCCGAGGCCATGCGCGCGCGGGCACGCCGCCTGTACCTGCGGGCGCGGGACTACGGCCTGCGCGGCCTCGACGTCGCCCACAAGGCGTTCACGAAAGAGCTGCGCGCCAAGCCGCGCGAGGCCGTGCAGGTCGTCACGAAGAAGGACGTCCCGCTCATTTACTGGACGGGCGTTTCCTGGGCCGCGGCGATCGCCCTCTCCAAGGACAAGCCGGACCTCGTCGCGGAGATTCCGCAGATGGAGGCGCTGATCGATCGCGCCTTCGAGCTGGACGAGGCCTTCGACGCGGGCGCCATCCACGGCTTCCTGATCACGTACGAAATGAGCCGCCAGGGCGTGACCGGAGACCCCGTCGCGCGTTCGCGGGCGCATTTCGAACGGGCCGTCGAGCTGTCGGGCGGGAAGCTGGCCGGGCCGTACGTCTCGCTGGCGGAAGCCGTGTGCGTCCAGAAGCAGGACCTGAAGGAGTTCGACGCCCTCCTGGCGAAGGCGCTTGCGATCGACGCGGACGCCAAGAAGGAAAGCCGTCTCGTGAATTTGATTCTGCAACGCCGCGCGCGCTGGCTCTTGTCGCGCCGCGAGGAACTTTTCCTCATCGACAAACAGTGAGGCCGGAAGGAAACACCATGAACAAGCGCCGCGGAAGACTGGCCGGAACCTGCGCGTGGGTTGTCGGACTCGCACTGGCGGCCGTGCCGGCCGCGTTCCCGCCCGCCTACGCCGAGAGCGCCATCAAGGTCCGCCTCGGGACGCTCATCCCCCAGGGGACGTCGGCGTACAAGCAGCTCCAGGCCATGGGGGAGAAGTGGAAGCAGGCCCCGGGCGGCGGCATCGCCCTTACGATCTATCCGGACGGGCGGATGGGGGACGAGGCGGAAATGGTGCGGCGCATGCGCGTCGGCCAGCTCCAGGCCGGCACTTTGACGGGCGTCGGCCTTTCCGACATCGAGCCGGCCGTGACGGGCCTTCAGAACATGCCGATGGTTTTCCGCACGCTCGACGAGATGGACGCCGTCGCGGAAAAGATGCGTCCCATGCTCGAGAAGCGCCTCGAGGAGAAGGGCTTCGTCGTGCTCTTCTGGGGGGACGCGGGCTGGATAAGGTTCTTTTCGAAAGAGCAGATCCTCGTGCCCGACGACTTGAAGCACATGAAGCTCTTCACCTGGTCGGGCAGCCCGGACCAGGTGGACATCATGAAGGAGGGCGGGTTCAACCCGGTGCCGCTCTCGGCCACCGACATCCTGCCCAGCCTGAAGACCGGGATGATCGACGCGACGCCGATGGTCCCCTTCTACGCGCTGGCGTCGCAGATCGACGGCGCGGCGCCCCACATGCTGGAACTGAACTGGGCTCCGCTCATCGGCGCGACGGTCGTCACGAAGAAGACCTGGGACACGGTGCCGGAGGGCGCCAAGGAAGCGATCCGGCAGGCCGCGACCGAGGCGGGCAAGGAGATCAAGGCGAACAACCGCCGCGAGAGCCTGGAGGCCGTCGACGCCATGAAGAAGCGCGGCCTCGTCGTCCACGCCGTCACGCCGGAGCTCGAGGCGAAATGGCGCGAGGCGGTCGAGGCCGTGTACCCGAAGATCCGAGGCCGGCTGGTCCCGGAGGACATCTTCGATGAGGTGATGCGCCTCCTGAAGGAGATGCGCGCGGCCGGTGGGCAGGGACAGAAATGAGCGAACCGGCTCCCGACAACGAACAGGTGCCCGCACCCGAAGAGGCGGAGGCGCCACCCGGCGCGGAGCTGATCCCCGCGCCGGTGCGCGAGGTGAAGGGCTGGCGCGGTTGGCTTCGATGGAGCGAAGACGTCGCGGTCTCGCTCGTGCTCGCCGTGATGGTGCTGTTACCGCTCACGGAGATCCTCCTCCGCAAGGTCTTCCACCGCGGCATCGACAACGCCAGCGCGCTTCTACAGCACGGCACCCTCCTCGTGGGCATGCTGGGCGGGGCCCTGGCCGCGCGCGAACGCAGGCTCATCTCCCTTTCGACGCTGACTGCGTTCCTGCATGGTCGCTGGAAGAAGCTCGCGGACGTGGGCGGGGCGGGCTGCGCGGCCGCCGTCAGCGCGTTCCTGGCCGTGGCGAGCTGGCAGCTCGTCCAGGAAGAGCGCACGGCCAACACCGTCCTGGCCTACGGCCTTCCGGTCTGGGTGATCCAGCTCGTGATGCCGCTCGGCTTCGGGCTTGTGGCGCTGCGGCTCGTGTGGCACGTCACCCCGGGCTGGAAGGGGCGCGTACTGGCCCTCGTGCTGGCCCTGGTGACGATCGGCCTCTGCCTCCACCCGCCGAGGACGCCCGAGGACATGGTCGTCCCCTCGCTCATCGCGCTTTTCATCGCCACCCTGCTCGGCGCCCCGGTCTTCACGACGCTCGGCGGCGCCGCGCTGATCCTGAACTGGGGCAGCGACTCCCCCATCGCCTCGGTCCCGACCTCGCACTACTCGCTCGTCACGAACGCCACGCTGCCGACCATCCCCCTCTTCACGCTCGCGGGCTATTTCCTCGCGGAGGGCGGGGCTTCGAAGCGGCTCGTGCGCGTGTTCCAGGCGCTGGTCGGCGGCTTCCGCGGCGGCCCGGCGATCGTGACCGCGCTCGTCTGCGCGTTCTTCACGTCCTTCACCGGCGCGTCGGGCGTGACGATCCTCGCGCTCGGCGGCCTGCTCATGCCCGTCCTCCTCGCTGCGGGCTACAAGGAGCGTAACGCGCTCGGCCTCTTGACCGGCGCCGGCTCGCTCGGCCTGCTCTTCCCGCCCTGCCTGCCGCTCATCCTGTACGCGATCGTCGCGAACGCGAACTTCAAGGAGTCCGGCGTCACGATCGAGAAGATGTTCCTGGGCGGGATCGGACCGGGACTCTTTCTCGTGGGCCTGACCGCGGCATGGGGCATCTGGTGCGGCCCGCGCGGGGCGGAGCAGCGGCAGCCGTTCGCCTGGCGGGAGGCGAAGAGCGCCGTCTGGGAGGCGAAGTGGGAGCTGCTCCTTCCGGTCGTGGCCCTCTGGGCGCTCTTCGGCGGTTTCGCGACGCCCGTGGAGGCGGCCGCGGTCACCGCGCTCTACGCGTTCTTCACGGAGGTCGTGATCTACCGGGATCTCGGCCTGCGGAAGGACATCCCCCGGGTGATGACCGAGTGCGGGCTGCTCGTGGGCGGCGTGCTCCTGATCCTGGGCGTGGCCGTGGGTTTCACGAACTATCTCGTGCTGGAGCAAATACCGGACAAGCTCGTGGAGTGGACCACGCATTCGATCCACTCGAAGTATACCTTCCTGCTGATGCTGAACGTCTTCCTGCTGCTCGTCGGCTGCCTGATGGACATCTTCTCCGCGATCGTGGTCGTGGTCCCGCTCATCGTGCCGATCGGGAAGGAGTTCGGCGTGGATCCGATCCACCTGGGGATCGTGTTCCTGGCGAACCTGGAGCTGGGCTACCTGACGCCGCCCGTGGGGATGAATCTCTTCCTGTCGTCGTATCGCTTCAAGAAGCCGATGCCGGAGGTGGTGCGTGCGGTGCTGCCGATGCTCTTCGTGCTGCTGATCGGGGTGCTGCTGATCACCTATATCCCGCCGCTGACGACGTTCCTGCCGGGGTGGCTGGGGTAGCGATGTGAGGGGGGGGGGCGGGGAGGGAAGGGCTGTCCTTTCGCCTGCCGCGGCCGGTGGCCGCAACCAAAGCCCGCTGACGAATGACCAAGCTCCAACTCGGGCGAAGGCCCGAAACCCAAACGGACGACGAAACCACCAAGCCACCAAGGCACGAAGACCACGAAGGACCGTCAGTGAGGGGGGCGAGTTTGGCTCGGCCGAAATGCGCCTTTGTGGTCTTAGTGACTTCGAGTCTTTGTGGTTTCGTCG
>JACPWG010000036.1 GCA_016197205.1 Planctomycetota bacterium | reverse complement strand
TGCGCCATGCCCACGCGCTTCGCCTCCTGGTTCGCGCCGATGCCGGCCGCGAGCGCCATGATGCACGTCCCGACGTTCGCCCCGAAGATCATCGGCACGGCCGTCCGGAGCGACAAGAGCCCCTGCATCGAAAGCGCGATCACGATGCCCATCGTGGGGCCGCTGTGCAGGATCACCGCGAAAAGAAAACCGACTGCGAGGGCCCAGTAGGGGTTCTCCATGTGCGCGATGAGGCCGAGGAAATCTTCGTTCGTCCGGAGCGGCGCCATGATCTCCGCGAGGATCTTGATCCCGAAGAAGACCATCCCGAAGCCCATCACGACCTGGCCGAGGTAGCGCGTGCCGGAGCGCTTCCCGGTCCACTGAAGGAGGAAGCCCACGCCCACCATGAGCAGGGCGTGGTCGGTGAGCTTGAAGGCGATGAGCTGGAAGGTGATGGTCGTGCCGATGTCCGCGCCGAGGATCACGCCCAGCGTCTGGAACACGGAGAGCAGGCCCGCGTTCGCGAAGCCCACGAGCATGACCGTCGTCGCCGTCGAGGACTGGACGATGGCGGTGATGACCGCGCCCACGATGACGCCGAGGAAGCGGTTGTCGGTGAGGTAGGAGAGCAGGTCCTTCAGGCGGTCGCCGGCGACCGTCTGGAGCGCGTCGCTTGCGCTGCGTGCCGTGGGTGACGGCATGGTCGCGAGCGTGGCCCGCCTTACCTACGCTGGACGTGGACGCGCGAGATACAGTCTCACGGTGCCGTAGAAGTCAGTCTGGAGCGGCTCGAGTGTCCCGTGCTCGATGTCCTCGTGGATGCCAAGTTTGCTCGTCCAGCCGCCGGAAGCAAGTTGCCGAGCCACATGAGTCGGGCGCCCCCAGCCGTCGGCGAGGATGGCGAGTTTTTCGATCCCGGTTTCCACGGTGCCATCCGCCGTCGGGAGGAAGCCGCGGACCGCGAAGGCCTCCCGAAACGTGTCAAGAGTAGCCTTACGCGGGACGCCCGCCGGCCAGAAGTACACTCCCATGTCGTCTGGCCACCAGCGCCGATCCACTTCGTCGGCTGCCCACGCGACACAGTTGTAGGCCGGGTCAACCGGACTCGTCACGCGATAGCCTGCTACCCGAAGCCCCGGGAACCATGCCTCAATGATCTCCGCGCTCATGGCCGGCCGCCGTGCCGAAACAACCCGCGACCCATTTCGCGCATGTTTTCTTTCGTTGGCCGACCCGTGGTTTCGCTCTCCCGCCCGAGTTCCTTTTCCTTGATCTTCATTTTTCGGAAGTAGGCGTCAGCAATTTCCCAGATTCTCGGCCAGTAGCCGTCAGCAATCTCCCAGATTTTCCCCCATCGGAGCCAGGCTTCGATCATCGGGCGCAATCGACCACGGTCCGCTTCCGGTACGGGATCTTCCTGTGTAATCGCGCGCAAGGCCCAAAACCACTCGTCGGGACGCTGTTCGAGCTCGAGCAGTAGCAAGGGAACTACAGCGGTGCCCATCCCGATGATTTGCTGATAGGCGGGATGTAGGAACATCGCTTCCGGCGCGGCGAACGGGTTGCGCTCTTTCTTCCAGCGCTCGGCAAGCTCGTGGAATTTCTGCTCCACGGCGCCCATTGCCCCAAGACCGGCGTCCTTACGCTCGCCCTCGGCTGCAGTTCGTGGCCTCGATGCCTCCGAAGCGAGGGGGAAGGGCGTCGCCGCGGATGCGCCGGAAAGACCGGATCCACGGAGTTCGCACGGGAACACGCAGGAAAGTGCTCTCTGGCGCTCAGCCCAGCGAGTCATGAGAACAGCTCCTTGAGGACGGCGAGGAAGCTCTGCTCCGTCAGAGGGTCAGTTTGCCATCGCTCGTCATCCCGGATGGACGTGGCAAACTGCCAGTTGCCGGGCTCGAATCGGACGAGCATGGCGCGCAAGGGGGGGGCGATGAGGTCCACGCGGCCGGTGGCACTGTGCACGAGTCGGCCCCGGGGAACGAGCTCAACGGTGCGGCCTGACGGGGACCGCAGCCGGCGCGCGGGCGCAGAGTAGGCTGGCAGGCTGGGCTCCTCAACCTGCACGTTGTACGGTTCTACATGCAGCAGGTCAGTGCCGATGTCTGCGGTCCACGCGTCGAGTTGCTGGAAAAGCGTGCCCAAGTCCGTCAACCACTCGTGCACAGTGGCTGCCGGCGCCCCCGAGTGGACACGGCTCTCCTCCGCGGCCTGGTAGGCCTTCTGGCGGGCCAGCAGTCCGCGTAGTTCTTGGAGTTCCTCTTGGTGGGTTGACATGTGTGGGCATCCAGCATTCGGAACGGGTCGGAACGGTGGCCGACCGGGGTGATGAAGCAGGGGCCCATCGAGTTGGGCAACGGCCCGCTCCCGGCGAGGGTGGGATGTACCCGCCTCCGCGATGGATCGGCCCCGTCAGACCTCCCTCGTTAATTCACCCATCCTCCAATCCCGGAAGGCCCGCCGCCGGGGCCGAGCCTCGCGACCGCTCACGCGACTCGCCTTCCCCACGCACACGATCGCGGAGGCACCCAGTCCGCCTGCGGCGAGTCGGACAAGGACGGCGATCTGACATGGGGGCGTGGGGAGGCCGCGCCTTGGGAGTGGATCCTCTGAGGTTGGAGGAAACTCACAATCACAATTATACGCCCGAGCGCGCCGAGGGTCAAGGCGAGGCGGCTTTTGGGGACGCACGATCCGGTGGATCGGGAGGAGTGGTGGCGCGTGCGGACCCTCCCGCTCCCCGCCCCTTACCCCCGCCGCGCCGCCCGCTCCCTGGCGATGATCTCCGCCAGCCGCTCCGCGGCCTCGGTCAGGTTGTCGTTGAAGAGCAGGTACTTGAACTCGTCCTTGTGCGACAGCTCCATCCGCGCCCGTGCCATCCGCTCCTCCAGGTCCGCGTCCGCGAC
>JACPWG010000099.1 GCA_016197205.1 Planctomycetota bacterium | reverse complement strand
TCGGTGAGCAGCTCCGCCAGCCCGGGGTTCGCGTCGAGCAGCCAGCGCCGCGGCGTGACGCCGTTCGTCTTGTTGTTGAACCGGGTCGGGAACACCTCGACGAAGTCCGGGAAGAGGCGCGTCTTCACCAGCTCCGAGTGCAGGGCTGCGACGCCGTTCACCGAGTGGGAGCCGACGACCGCGAGGTTCGCCATGCGCACGTACTTCGGATGTCCCTCTTCGATGAGGCTCACGCGGGCGATGCGGGTGTGGTCGTTCGGCGAGTGCTGCGCGACCTGCCGCAGGAAGCGGTGGTTGATCTCGTAGATGATCTGCAGATGCCGCGGCAGCAGCTTTTCAAAGGTCGGCACCGGCCAGCGCTCGCACGCTTCGGGCAGGAGGGTATGGTTCGTGTAGCCGAAGGACGCCTCCGTGAGTTCCCACGCCTCGTCCCAAGGGAGCCCCTCCTCGTCCACGAAAATGCGCAGCAACTCCGGGATGGCGACCGCGGGGTGCGTGTCGTTGATCTGGATGGCGACCTTGTCGGGGAAGTGCGCCCAGTCGCGGTTGTGCACGCGGTAGCGGCGGATGATGTCCGCGAGCGCGCAGGCCGAGAGGAAGTACTCCTGCCGGAAGCGCAGCTCCTTGCCCTGCTGGTGGTGCTCGTTCGGGTAGAGGACCTTCGTGATCTTCTCGGCGTCGGTCTTCGCGGATACGGCGCCCTGGTAGTCCCCCTGGTTGAATTCGCCGAACGAGAACTCCTGCGACGCCTTGGCGGACCAGAGGCGGAGGGTGTTGACGTTGACGGTGCCGAAGCCGACGATCGGCGTGTCGTAGGGGAGGCCGACGACGCTGCGCGCGTCGACCCAGCGCACGCGCGGGCGGCCGGAGTGCTGGGCGACCTCGGTGCGGCCGCCGAAGCGGATGGGGACGGCGTACTCCGGGCGGACGACCTCCCAGGGGTTGCCGTGGCGGAGCCACTCGTCGGGCTCCTCGACCTGGTGCCCGTCGCGGATCGACTGATTGAAGATCCCGTAGTCGTAGCGAAGCCCGTACCCGGTCGCGGCGAGGGCGAGCGTGGCCATGGAGTCGAGGAAGCAGGCGGCGAGACGGCCGAGGCCGCCGTTGCCGAGCCCGGCGTCGACCTCCACCTCGCAGAGGCGGCCCCAGTCGAGGCCCAGTTCGTTCAAGGCCTGGCGGACGGTCGGCTCGAGCTGGAGGTTGATGACGTTGTTCTGGAGCGAGCGGCCGAGGAGGTATTCCATGGAGAGGTAGTAGACCCGCTTCGCGTTGCGGACGTGGTAGCTCTGCTGGGTCTCGATCCACCGCTCCATGATGCGGTCGCGCACGGCGAGGGAGACCGCCATATACCGGTCCATCGGGGTGGCCGTGAAGCGGTCCTTCCCCAAGGTGTACTTGAGATGGTTGGCGTAGCCGAGCGTGAGCGACTCAGCGTCCCCCCCCTTGTGGGCGTCGACGCGCAGGGCGGGGCTTTTCACCTCGGCGGGGGCGGCGGCAGGCGAGGGGGTCGGCGTGGACGTGGGCGTGGCTCCCCAATGCGGGAAACGAAGCGGGTCAGGGCTCATTTCTTGAGCATCATGGCCGACACCGCTGCGGCGCGATTCGGGAGGATCGACATCACCTTGTCCAACTTGGTGATCTTGAACACCTCGAGGATCGAGGGCTTGATCGCGCAGAGACGGAACTGTCCCTTCTCCGCCACGATCTTCTTGTGGAGGGCGATGAGCTTTCCCAGCACCGCGCTGGAGAGGTACTCCACGCGCGCAAAGTCGAGCACGAGCTTGACCTTGTAGGGGGCGTCGACCAGCTTCATCAACTCCTTGGCGATCTCCTGGATCGTCGTCTCCTCCAGGATCTTCGCGCCCGTGAACTCAGCCACCGTGACGTCGCCTTCGTAGGTGATGGTGACGCCACAGGCTTCCGCCTTGGGAAGGTCGTCCTGCATCGGGCAATTCCTCCACTCATGAGCCGTCGAGCCGCGCCCCGCCGCTGCCGAGGGTCGGGCGGGGGAAGGGGCGGGGGGAAGGCCGGGACCGGCGACCGCCCGATTCCCCGGTGGGGCAGGATAGCAGAAGGCGCGGCGTCCGTCAATCTTGAGTCCGCGGCGCTTTCGAGGCCCGGCTCTCCTGGCGGAGCTCGTTCAACATCGCCAGGAAGGGCAGCATCCAAGTCAGGCTCGCGCCCGAAACCCAAAAGCGAAGGATTAGCCACCGAAGACGCCGAAGACACCGAAGTTCTCGACGGGCCGTTCGGTGTCCTCGGCGAGTTCGGTGGCTCGTCCCTCCGTTGGCGGAGTGCACGGCTTCCAAAATCGCGACCAGCTTTCAAGAAGTCGAACGGTAGGGGTCCAACCGCCGTTTCCGCTGGTGTCCGCTTCCGCGGGACGATGGTCAGCATGCGACCGTGTGCGAAGCCTTCCAGCGCACAGACCTGGAGCCCAACCCGCACGAACCGCAGGGCCCCCGGGCCGGGGCCAGGGTGTCAGAACCCCACCTCGATCGTCCACGCGACCACAGGGACCTGCGCCCCGTCCACCTCGGCCACGATCTCGATGTCGAACTTCCCGATGTAGGCGTCCGTCGGCTTCCAGGTGAACCGCCCGCTGGCCGGGTCCAGCTTGATCTCCTCCGGGCCCTTCTTCAACTTGAAGACCAGCGACTTTGCCATCGCCGGTCGGGCGAAGGCCGGGGCGTAGGCGACTTCCTCGCCGACGGTCGCTTTCAAGGGAGGGTCATTGGTCACGGTGATCCCGGGGTCCGCGCCGACCTTCGCGTCCGGGGCGACCGGCCCGCAACGAATCACCCAAACCAACCCCTTCCGGTCGTCGCTGTCCGTCGCGACGACCAGTTCGTGCCCGGGGACATAGGCGACCGTCCGATCGGGGTTCACGTACTGGTACTGGGCCGGATGCGGCTCGTAGTTCTTCGTCGCAATCCGGCGGATCACCCGCCCATTGGAGCGGCTGACGTAGAACACCTCGGGCTTGGGAGTCGTGCGCTCCTTTTCCTTGTAAACCAGCCCCCACGAGACCAGGATACCCTCGGAGGGCACCTCGGCGAAGGCGGCCCCGGGAAAATCGAAACTGAAGCGGGTGAGCTCGGGATCCGCCACGTAGGTCCAAGTCTGATAGCCGTACCCCTCCCCTCCGATCTTGAGAGTGGGCAGAACGACATTCCCGCGGTCGAAGGTCTGAAAGATCTGTGTGAAGCAGGTGTCCCAGCCCCTCTCGCCGAACAGCCTGTTCGCCCCGAGATTGACCCTCTTGCCGGTCGGGACGTCGAAGAGTTCCGGTACACCGGAAGGACTCCCTCTGAAATTGGATTGGCCGAGAAGGGTCCGCGCCCCGGCGTAGCAGGTCCACTGGAGCTCCCCCTTGAGGATCCGGCGGGCCTGCCCGTCTTCCTGTAGCTGGTAGAGCCAAGTGTCCCAGGGGCCGGCCTTGTTGCCCTTCCACAACGTCATGAGCGACCCGTCCGGCGCCTTCCCGACCACGCGCAGAGGAAGGAAATCGGTCGGGACATCCTTGTCCCTGATGGGGACCGACTTCACCGGCTTTCCGGCCTCGGGGTCCAGGAACGTGATGACTTTCGATTCCGGGCAGACCACCACGACGCGCCTCTCGTCGCACCACATGCTCACCGGGAATCTCGGGGTGGTGATCTCCTTCACCGGGCTCCAGTTCGCCGGATCGAACACCTTCACCACCGCCTGGTCCTTGTACAGGGCGTAGACGAACCGACCGCTGGGGGCGCTGAGGAGCTGGAGCAGACCCGCGCCGAGGTTGATCTTCTCCACCGTCGACACGACCCGCAGGTAGCTTCGGCCCTGGTCGTCTCTCTCGGTCACGGCCTCCAGGGTCACGGCTTTTTCGGGCTTGACCGGCTTCACGGCCTCCCCCGCCGGGAGCGGGTTCACGGCGCCGCCCGCGGTAACGGTCCCGCCCGCGGCCCCCTCGAACGCCACTTGAAGCGTGCTCGGCTCGCAGTACGTAATGCTTCCCTCCAGGGGCGTGAAATACGGCTGGAAGACGATACCGAAGCCGGTGGGATCGGAGGCCACACGCTTCACCAAGAAGGCGCCCGTGGCTCGATCCTCCTCGATCTTGAGGGACACGTCGCTCATCGACGTGCTCAACTTCCCGAATTTCCCGTCCTCGCCCGCCTCCGCCGGCATCTGGGCCACCTGGTCGGCGCGAATCCAAACAATCCCTACGGACGTGAGCGTCGCCAGAGGATCCACCAGCGTCACCGCCACACTCAGTTTCGTCTCCGTCGCCGATACTCCACTCGGCTCGAAGGAGACCCCCTTGATGCGTCCCCGGAGAAACCCCTGGATCTCCTCCGGGGGAACGGCGAAGGCGGTGAAGGTCCCCAGGATCTTGCTCTGGGCGACGCCCGCCACCTTCCCGGCCGTCGTGACGATGGGGCCCCCGCTGTTCCCGGGATTGATGTCGCCGCTCAGTTGCACCGCCAGGACTCGCCCCGAGTTGTCCTTCCGAATACTCGACACGTTCGACTTGGAGATGGCGATCTCGGGGTTTTTCTTGTCGCCGGCCAGCGATTTCCCGAACGGGAAACCGGCGGCAAACACCGTCTCGGTCTCCTTGAGGACGATCGGTGCACCCAGCTCCAGGGGTGCCGGCGCATCCTTCACGTCCTTGACGCGGAGACAGGCGAGATCTCGATCCGGATCGGTCGCGACGACTTGAGCCTCGAGCTCCACCTCGTTCTTCTGACCGCTGTAGAAAACAATCGTCGCCTCCTCTCCCCGCCCCACGACATGTTCGCACGTCATGAGATAGATCGTCGTGCCGGACTTGCGGAACAGGAAGCCGCGCAGCCAAGCGACGACGGAACCACAGATTTCACAGATTAACGACGATTTCACAGATTCGTAATCTGTGTAATCGCGTAGAATCTGTGAAATCTGTGGTTTTCGTGGCGTTCGACCCAAGCAAAAATTGTCGCAAGAAAACAATCTTCGAACGATTAGCGGCGTAGGACGGGGACCTGGTTCGCGATCATGGGCGGCGGCGTTCGAGCTTCCCGATCCGATCGTCGAATTGGCGGATCGCCAAGGCGACTCCGTCAAGGATGCGGGCCACCTGTTTCATGCTGCGCGCCTCCCGCTTCCGCCACTCCTCCAACTCAACCACGCGTTTGTCCATCTCGGCGAACCGCTTGTCCATCTCGGCATGCCGCGCTTCCTGCCTGGCAAGGAACACTTTGAAGTCCTTGTTCTCCTGGCGGATTTCGGCAAGCATCGCCAAGAGAGTCGGCATCCAATCGCCGTTTCCGTGCGCTCCAGCCATGAGTCTGGTCTCCACTGGAAGAAGGGGCCGGTGAGCTACGCCCCTCCCATCTTACTGCACGGGCGGGTCCGAGACAAGGGGCGCGGAGGCGGCGAGAGGTCGCACGCCGACCGGACCTCCGCCGAGCCGTGCGACGACCGCCCTGCCGATCTCCGCCGCGCGATTTTTCTGGAGCTGGTGACCGCCGGTCTCGAAGCGTAGCGCCTCCGCCCCCGGCAGCCGACGCGCGAGTTCCTCGCTGATCGGCGTCTCCACGAACTTGTCATCGCAGGCGTAGGCCACGAGCGCTGGGCATTTCACGGCGTCGATGAGGCGGGCCATGTCGTCGAAGTCCACCGCGGCCAGGACGAGCGCGTGGGCACGGAAGGCGCGCGCGTCGAATTCCTCGACCCGCGGAAAACCGAGCCGCCGGTAGGCTTCGCGGGCCTTGTGGGCGAGCCAGCCGCGCAGGCCGGGGACGGCGAGGAGGCCCGCCGCGACGCGGAAGAAACGGCGGGATCGCCGCACGCCGCGGTGCCGGCGCGTCCCGAGGCTCGCGAGGAGGAAGATGCCCGACACGCGCTCCGGGTGGAGCGAGGCCGCGGCGATCGCAGGCCCGCCTCCCATCGAGTGACCCAGGAGCGCAATGCACCCCAGGCCCAGGGCGTCGGCGAATTCGAGGACGAAGCGCGCGCGCCCCTCGGGCGAGGGATCGCCGAGCGGCACGGTGAGGTTCGCGGCGAAGCCGGGGAGCTCGAGGCGGAAGACGCGAAGCGCGCTGGAGAGCTGGGGAGCGAGGTAGCGGAAATCGCGCACGGACCCGGGGACCCCATGGAGCAGCACGATCGGCGGGGCCGCGGGGTCGCCTTCCTCGGTGTAGGCGACGGCCTTGCCCCGCACCGACACGGAGCGGTACGGTGGATCGCTCGTGGGGAGAGACTCGGCGAGCGGGCCGGGGTCGGGCGTGGCGGGCTCGGGCACGGCTTGGTGTTCCTGTCTCGTGCGCGCGTCGGGTCGTCGAGCGAGCCCGGCTCAGGCGCCCGACTGCAAGGGGGGCCACCGATGCACGGCGCGTCCGCTGTCGACCATCCGGGGCACTTCAACCGGATCCAGGTCCAGTTCGTCGGCGAGCCCGCTCAACTGCACCCGTTCGGTCTCGCTGATGCAGCCGTCCGTCCAGGCGGCGTCGAGGAGCACCTGAAAAGCCTCGAGCCGCTCGTCGATCGGACGATCGAACCATTCGCCCAGGCGAAGCTCGCCGCTCGCCTCCGACGGCTGGAGGACCTCGCGGACGTCCAGGCCGAGCCGCTCGGCGAGACGGCCGAGGAACTCCGACTCGCGGGCGGTGAGGCGGCCGTCGCTGACGAGCACCCAGAAGGCCGCGCGGAGGAGCTCGACGTCCCGGGATTGGCGCACCCCGAGGTCGCCCACGAGCACGAGCGTGCCGTCGGGGGCCGGCCCGGCCGCGGAGCCGGGGGACGACAGCACGGACGTCTCCGCGCCGGGCGGCGCCGTCGAGCGCACGCCCGGCGGCGCCAGCGGCCGGGTGTCAGCCTGCCGGCGCGGGGCGTGCTGCTGCAGCGCAGCCTCGAGGCTGGCCTCGGTCTCGCCGGCGAAGACGCGGATCCGGCGTGTGACCGCATCCAGCACGCCCGCCATTTCGGGGGCGACTTTTCCGCCGACCGAGGCCGCGTCGACCAGGTGCCGGAAAAACTCCAGCCTCTCGCTCCAGGCAAGCGGCAGCGTCACCATGCGCGCGCCGGAGGAGGCGACGTCGCGGAGCATCCGATCCAGAGCGTCGCTTGTGACCTCGGCGCGCACACACAGCGCATCGAGGAGTCTGCGTTCGCAAACGCCCACCCGACCGCTCTCCAGGAGCAGGGTCACGATGGTTCGGACGAGGAGCTCCGAAGGCTGCATGCGCGAAACCCCATTGGTTCCGGCGATCGGCCGCTTGAGGGAACGGCGCCCCGCTCCCGGCGCGCGGTGTTGGGCCGGGAGGGGGACGCTTCGCAACGGACATTGTAGCGGCGGACCGCCGGTCCCGCAAACAAACTGCGCGGCGATGTCCCGCGCGATCAACTCTGCTTGATGAACGGCCGCACGCGGGAGTAGAATCCCCGCTGCGGTCGCGACCGCGTCGGCCGCTCGGAAGCCACGAGGGGGTGAAACATGGACGTCCGGCTCACGGTGATCGAAGGCCCCGCGCGGGGCCGGGAATTCCTGTTCTGGAAGGACGAGCGCATCCTCGTCGGGCGCTCCTTCGAGGCCCGGGTCAGCCTGCCCGAAGACCCGTCCATCTCGCGCATCCACTGCGCCCTCGCGATCCGCCGCGGGGAGTGCCTCCTCGAGGACCTGGGGAGCGGCAACGGGACGACGGTGAATCGGCGGCGCGTGGAACAGCGGGCGCTCGCGGACGGCGACGTGGTGCGCCTGGGGGCGTCCGCGCTCCGGTTCGAGCTCGCCGCGGTCGCGCCCCGACCCGGCTCGCCCGCCGCGCCGAAGCACGCCGGGCCGGTCGCGTGCGCGCGCTGCGACGTGGAGGTGGCGGCCGACGTCGTGACCGCGGACGAGGACGGCAAGCTGGCCGACGGTTACCTGTGCCGGCGCTGCCGGGAAGCCCTGCTGCTGGCGCCTCGCCCCTTCGACGGGTATGAGCTGGCCGCGACCCTCGCCACGACTTCGGCGAGCACGCTCTACCGTGCGCGCGAGCGCGGCGCCGGGGGCAGGGAAGTGACGCTGAAGGTCCTCCACGTGCCGCCGGAGCTGGGTCCGAAGGAGAGTATCCGGCGCGTGCTGCGCTTCATGTTGGAGATCGAACATCTTCGCAAGCTGGACCATCCCGGCATCGTGCGACTCTACGCTTCCGGGTACGACCACGGCCGGATTTTCCTGTCGATGGAGTTTGTTTCGGGCGGGAACCTGAAGCAGTACGTCGAGGCGCACAAGGGACCGCTCACGCTGCTCGAGACGAGCCGGATCGCCGTGCGCATCCTGAACGCCCTCGAACACGTCCACGCCAAGGGGATCGTGCATCGGGACCTGAAGCCGGAAAACGTCCTGCTCGCCGCGGCGGCGGACATCGCCGGGGTTGGGGCGGCGGGCGGGGAGAGGGGGACCGGCGAGGCGGGAACGGACCCCGTCGTGAAGCTGGCTGATCTCGGGCTGGCGAAGTGCGTCGAGGCGGGGGCGTTCGGCGGGATCACGCTCACGAGCGAGTCCGGGGGGACGCTCGAGTACATGCCGCCGGACCAGGTGACGGACTTCTCGACCCCGTCTCCCGCCTTCGACCTCTTCGCGGCGGCGGCGACGATCCAGTTCGCGCTCACGGGCCGCTCGATCTACCGTCGCGTCCCCGACACGACCGCCGAGATGCTCGAAGTGATCCATGTGGGCGAGCGCGTGGACGCGCGGGAGCTGCGGCCGGACCTACCCGAGGACGCGGCGGAAGCGCTGGCACGCGGTCTCGCGAGGAGTCCGGCGGATCGGCCTTCGCTCGCGGAGCTGGCGGCGCCCTTTCGACGAATTCTCGCGGACCCGACCGGGCTCCAGGGCCCGACCCTGGAGCGTCCGCCCCGCCGGCGCGGCAAGGGGCGGCGGGGGTGAAGGCAGGGGCGCCTGTGAGCGCGACCGCCCAGCTTCGCCAGTGAAGTGCACGGTCCGGCGCAACCCCGTACACGAGCCGATCGGAGGCCAACGCGCGCAGGCGTCGCAAGCGTCTGCGCAAAAATAACTGCCCAGACTTGGTCCTCGTGGCTCCTGGAGGCGCGGCCCTCTGGCCCGCTCCCAGGGAGCGGGGCTTCGCATTCGATGCGGCCCATGATTTCCAGACGCCCGCAGGGTTGGGCTCTCCCGATCGGCGTTGTCGGCGTGACCAGGATACGGTAGGTGTCGCGCGCCGCGCGCCACCCGAACCATATTCCCCCGCCGGCTGCGCCGACGCTCACTGCGCCCAGAATCAATCCGATTCCTTCGTGAGTCATGCAAATCGACCCAACGGTCCCTCCAGCAATATCCCCGCCGAGAGGTGCGGACGATTCCGGCGAATTCGCCGACGGTGGCTACGAATCGAACATCCGCCCGCTGCGGCGGATCGCAGGACGACTTGCCCCTCACCCCCGCCGCCAGCGCACCACGAACCGCTCCGACACGTCGAGGTCGGTTCCCAGCGGGTCCGCAAGGCCGAGCACCAGCTCCCCCGGCTCCGCCGAGCGCACCAGGGCCTCCGCCATCCGCACGTAGCGGCCGTCGAGCAGCACGCCGCGGAACAAGTGTGGCGCCGGCGAGAGCACGCGCCCCACGCCCTCCACGCGCACGATAGCCGCGCCGGCGGCCGCGGTGAGCGGGTTCACGTGGCCCGCGGCGTCCCGCACGAAAACGCGCACAGGGACCGCCTCCCCCACGCGCGCTTCCAGGCGAGGCTCCCCGCCGTTCGGCGACGCGAAGGTCAGGCGCGCGTCCTCCGCGCAGCACTTCGGCGGGTCCAGCGTGGGCGCGCCTTTCCTCATCCGCGTCCCGGGCAGACGCGCGACGCAATCCGACACGACCCGCCGCACCTGGTGCAGGTAGTTGTTGATCTGGTAGGCCGTGAGGCCGAGCCGAGCCGCAAGCGCCTCGTGGCTCGCGCTCGCCGCCGCGCCGCCGAAGGCACGCGCCTCGAACACCTCCCACATGCGGGGCGCGCGCTCGCGCTCCTGCACCTCGGTCCACGCCTCCGCGAGCGCCGCGGCCACGCCCCAGCGCCAGAGCGAGCATTCGAAGGGATCCTCGCGCGCCTCCGCCGCCGGCTCCTTCTCCTCGTCCGCCGTCCACTCCCCCACCCGCTCCCCTTCCACAACGCGCGACGCCCGCCATTTCGGGTAGTAGTGCAGGATCGAAGCGGCCAGGTAGTCGCGGAAGCGTCGCCGCTTCCCCGTGCCCGGATCGTAGTGCGCAAGGGAGTTCTTCAGCACCGCATCGCCGAGGAAATCGGTCGCCACTTCGTTCGCGGTCTCCAGGTCGAGCTTGAACTTTCGCTGCAGCAGCTCGCGCACGGGGATCGCATACGCGGCGAAAAATTCGTCCCGCTTCGCGCGGTCGCCGGCGCCGGCCCGCTCGTGCAAAGTCCGGATCCACGAGCTGTGCGTGGCGGGCGGCCAGAGAATGTCGCTCCCTTTTCGCGCCATCCCGTCGAGCATCCGCTCCAGAGGGCGCACGGCGGCGTCCGCGTCGCCCGCTGCGAGCAGCCGCGCCACCTTTTCGCACGTCGCCGCGCAAGGCGGGAACTGCTTGGCCAGCAGCCGTACGCAGAGGAGCCGCTCCTGCGCCCTCGTAGTCTCGGCGGGCGGGCGACCCGCGCCGTGCCGTGACAGCGCGGCCGAAACGCGGGCGACGAGCAGGTGCAGGTACAGGTCGGTCAGCAGCTCCTCGCAGCCTGCAAAATCGCGGGCGCGAAGCGCGGCGGACACGGCGGACCAGGTCGCCTCATGTCCGGGGTCGGCCTGGGCGAGAGCGGCGAGCCGGGGGCTGCCGGCGGCCTCGGTCGCCTCGTCCTCCTTGCCTTTCGTCGCGGGACCGTCCGGGGCCTCCGCGGACGCCTCGCCCGGGAGCAAGAGACGAGCGAGGTCTTGGACTCGGCGCCAAACTCGAGAGGCTGCGTCGCTTCGTTTGGCCATAAAACTCGAGTTCCTCCTAGCGATGGTGGCCGCAGCCAAGGTCACTCGCGGTCTCGGCGCAGTGAAGGACGTGTGCCGGCTCGCGCGGGCCGGCCTGCGCTCCCAGGAATCGTGCCTGGAGATCGTCAACACGGCACTCGTGGGTCTTCAATATCGATCCTGGGCGTGCACGACATGGGGACAAACGAAGCGGAACGGGTCCGCGACGGACACACCGAACCGCGACCGTGAGGGAGCGGTCTCCGCGCGTTCTTCCAGAGCCGCGTATTCGACCTCGCTGCCCGATGGGTTCGCAGGGCGGTTGCAAGCGGGCCGGCGACATCGAACCGAAGGTCGCGCAAGGACATCCCGAGGCCGCTCCCGAACGGTCGCGGTTCCGTTTCTCCGCGGGACGCGCCGGCGACCGGGACGAAGGGCCTACCGAAACGGCAATGAAGGCCCACTAGGCCTTCCCGCGCGCGGGTCGGAACACCAACGTCATCCGGTCGGAGACGTCCAACCCCGTTCCCAGCTCGTCCGAAAGCGCGAGCGTCGCCTCGCCGGCCTCCGCGGAATGCACGACCGCCTCCACAAGCCGGACGTAGCGGCGCTCAAGCAGCACGCCCTGCAACCGCTGCGGCGCGAGGGTGGTCACGGTGCCTGTCCCGCACGCGACGACCACGCGGACCCCCGGCGCGGAGGAAAGCGGGTTGTGGTGGCCGGAGGCGTCCCGCACGAGCACACGGACCGGGACCGATCGGCCGGCGACCGCTTCGACGCGCCTCTCTGCGAACGTGAAGCGGGCGTCTTCGGCGCAGCAGGACGGGGGCTTGAAGCCGACCGCGATGCGACCCGTACCCTCCCCGGGAATGCCGCGTAGGCTCTCGACCAGGACTTTGCGCACTTGGTGCAGGTAATTGTTCACCTGGTAGGCGGAGCGCCCAAAGCGCTTCGCAAGGACCTCGTGCGTCGGAGGTGTGCCGGGGCCCGCGAACAGCCGCGCCTCGAAGACCTCCCACATCTCGGGTCCGCGGTCGCGGTCGGAGAGACGCGTCCGCGCGTCCGCCAGCGCGGTCGAGAGTTTCCACCGCCAGAGGGAACAATCGAGATGCGCGTCGGGCTCGGGCGAGACCGCTGCGGGCGCACGCGGGTCGTCGGGCAGCGGCTGGGCGCGTCCCTGGCCGGTTCGTTGCCGATTCCGCCACTTCGGGTAGAAGTGGTGGACCGCGGTCGCGAGGTAGTCGCGGAAGCGCGAGCCCGCGTTCGGGTCGTAGCGGGCGAGCGAATTCTTGACTACCGCGTCCCCGAAGAAGTCGCTCGTGACCGATTCGGCCGTGCCGGCGTCGAGCCCGAACGTGCGCTGCAGCAGCTCGCGCACGGGCATCCAATAGGCGGCCAGGAGACCGTCGAGGTCGGGGCGGACGGCGGGCGCCGACATGTTCGTGAGGATGCGCACCCACGACGTGTGGGTCGCGGGCGGCCAGAGGATGTCTGAGGCCTTGCGCGCCATGCCACGGACCATGCGCTCCACGTGTCGCACGGCCCCATCCTTGTCTCCGGACTCGAAGAGGGCGAGCACCCTTTCGAAATCGGCGGTGCACGGCGGGTAGCGCCGGGCGAGCGAGCGGATCGCGGCCAGCCGGTCCGCGGGCTGGACCTCGTCGCGACGGTCGGTTGCGCCCGCGG
The DNA here is from genome assembly GCA_016197205.1 of Planctomycetota bacterium. Taxonomy (GTDB): domain Bacteria; phylum Planctomycetota; class MHYJ01; order WSZJ01; family JACPWG01; genus JACPWG01. The sequence goes on along the minus strand of JACPWG010000099.1, from coordinate 68,435 downwards.
AATCGCGCCGCTCGAGGTGCGCGGAGACGTTTGCCAGAAGGAGCTGCAGATAGAGATCGGTGAGCAGATCCCCCGCACGATCGAACTCCCCCTGCCCGGCCAGAACGAGGACGAGCGACCAGACGACGCCGTGGGCGGGATCGGCGCGCTCCAACGCCGCCATCCACTCAGCCGCGTCCGCCGGCGTGCTTTCGTCGCGAGGGACGTCGATGGTGCGGTCGACGAGCAGCGCCTGCGCCACATCCCAGACTCGCTGCCGAAATCGGACTTCGTGGGAGGCCGCCGTGCGCATCTCTGCAGACGTCCGACGAATGGTTGCGCTGGAGATCGAGCGTTCGACCTGCGAAGCGCAAAAGTTCGAACCGGAGCGGGTCATATCACCTTCGGACCGCCCCGTCAAGCGCCTGCACCGCAGCCAAAAAAAGGCTCGGATGCAGGCCGGTCGGCTCGACGCTCTTCCATAGGAGTACGACCATGTGCCTGTCGCTTGCCACCGTGGCCGATACCGCCCTGCCCGCGCGCGACAGGCCCCGACCCGAACCAGCCTGGCCGTGGGGACCTGCGCACACACTCGCGGACGAGCTTGCCGCACACGGCCTCCTTCTGCCCACGGCGGCGTTCCGCGTCGCGCTTCGCGGCCTCCAGGCGCTGGCCGACCTGCATCGGAACGGCCAGTGCGCGGGCGAGCTGAGTCCCGCGACGCTCCATTACACGACCGCCGGGATCGAAATCCTCCTCACACCCGAGGCGACGACGCCCGGGGCCGGCGGCGATCGATCCTTCTATCGCGCGCCCGAACTCTCCGGCGCATCGACGCCGACGATCTACTCCGACCAATACGCCCTCGGCAAAGTCGTCTTCGCGTGCTTCACGGGCGCGCCCTGCGCCGCGACCAAGGGCAGCGATGCGGCTCGACCGGACTGGGGCCCTACGCCGATCCAGAGCCTGCGGCAGTGCTTTCCATGGTTCCCCGCCATCGTCGACGAGGTGCTGTCCAAGACGACGGCCTCCAACCCGCGCGACCGATTTCGGACGACCGCGGAAGCGCTCCACGGGTGGGAGGCGGCCTGGAGGGCGTTTCGGGCGTTGCCGGTGGCGCCGATCCGCAGGCTCGCATCCCCTTCAGTCGAGCGCGGGCGGAGCGCTCCAGGAAGAAGCGAGCTGCTCGGCCGCGGCCCGGACGCCTTCCGGCCGCAGTCGGCCGAGACCGGCCCAGCGCAGTTGGAGGAGGAGACGGCGGAGGTCCGCTTCCGTCCACGAGGGCCGCCCCTTTCGGGTGAGGCCCGCGTCGACGATCGGTGTGCGCGCGGAGAGAAAAAGCTCCACCCAGCCGCGCGCGGCCTCGTCCCAATCGGCCTCCTCGGACGCGGGCTCTTCGCGGTCCAGGCGCCACGCGCGCAGCTCGCCGTCCGCGGACGCGCTCACCGCCGCGGCGCCGTTCGCGGAAAGGGACACGCGCGTCACCGGGGCGGCGTGCCCCGTCAGCTCGGCGAGCAACTCGCCGCGATCCAGGTCCCAGGCGCGAAGCAGGCCGTCCGCACCGGCCGTGACGCCGAGCGACCCGTCCACGGACAGCGCAAGGTCGGACACGCCGCCGGCGTGTGCTTCCAGCGAGGCTTCTCGACGCCCCGTCGCCACGTGCCAGACGCGGAGGACGCCCGCGTCCCCGCCTGCTGCAGCGCGCCGTCCATCGGGCGTCATGGCGAGCGCGCGCACCGGCCGCGAGGCGTCCTCGAGCGTCCGCAGGAAGCGGCCCGTTGCCGCCTCCCAGGCGCGCACCGTGCGGTCCTCGCTGAGCGAGACGGCGAGCCGGCCGTCTTCGCTTATGCGCGCGGCGAGGAGTCCGCCGCGACCGCCCCAGAGCGTGCGGAGGCAACGACCCGCGGCGAGGTCCCAGACGCGAAACGTGTGGTCCGCCCCGGCCGAGGCCGCGAGCCGACCGTCCATCGTAAGGTGAACACCGTAGACGGGCCCCTGGTGACCGACGAGCGTGGCCGTCGAGCTGCCCTGGTCGGGGTCCCAGGCGCGAACCGTGCCGTCCTCCCCGCCCGAGAGGACCAGCCGGCCGTCGGGCGCGATCGCCACGCAGCCGGGGCGGTGCCCCTGGGTCGCGAGCTCGCGCACGCAACGACCCGCCACGAGGTCCCAGAGCCGGAGTGCATCGTCCGCGGCCGCGAGGACGGCGAAGCGGCCATCCGCCGCGAGCGCGAGGTCGCGGGGCGGGGCGGCCGACTGGGAATCGAGCGAGACGCTCTTCCAGGAAAGCAGGCCTCGCCTCGCGGGCGGGGTCAGGCACACCGGGGGCGGGGGCGCGGAAGCCGGCGTCGACGCGCGCTGCGAAGTGGCGGCAACCGACGCTCGCGGCGCAGGCGCGGCCTTCGGCGGGACCGCGGCTCTGGGAGCAGGCGGGGCCTTCACGGGCACGACGACCGGTGGCGCGAGCTCCAGCGCCGGGATCGCGGCAACTTCCGGCGGGGGAAGCACCGGAGGCGCGGACTCGCTCGCGACCGCCCTGGGCGCGGGCCGGTCCCGCCAGGACACGACGCGAGGCGCGGAGGACACGGCAACTTTGTTTTCAGCCGCCCCACGCCCCTTCTCCGCCTGCGGCGTGTATTTCTCCAGCGCGGCGCGGATCCGGTCCTCGAGGTCTTCGCGCGAAACCCCGATCCTCGTGGCGAAGACATCGAGGATCCGTCGCTCGGCCACCGCGATCACGCGATCGACCGCCGCGGCGTCCACCAGCACCTCGAAGAGCTCCTGCCGCTCCTCCTCGCCCGCCGGCAGCGTGAGCATCCGCTTGCCGGCGAGGGCTTCCGTGACGTAGCCTTCGACCACGTCGGCGGCGATCCCCATGCGCTTGCGAAGGGCATCCAGGAACCTCCGCTCCCGGGCGCCGACGCGCCCGTCGCAGGCAAGAAGCGTCACCACGGACCGAAGAAGGCGATCTGCGCTGGACATGCTTTTCACTATACCATCCCGCCTTCGCTCTGGGCCAGTCTTCGATTACGCTAGGTCGCGCCGCTGGATTTGGTATGCTGGCGTCCCCTGGACAGACTTCGGACACGGTCGTCAACCGAGTCACGGCGAGTCGCACGTGCTGTGGCCGTTGGCGCGGGCCTGCCTGCGCGCCGTAGCTCGCGGCGAGCGAGCGAAGGAGGGAGGCCCATGCCTCCAGGCATTGTGTTCGGACTTTGTGAATGGGCCACGAGTACGGCAATGCCAGGGTCGGACCTCGGCCAGGCCACACGCCCAGCCCTTCCCAGGCGGGGAGGGCTGTCCGACTGTTGTGAAATGGAGCCTCAGATGCTGGGTGAGGGAAGGAGCCGCCTTCCCACGGTTCTCATCCGCCGGCTACGAGCCCTTGTGGTGCGGGGCTTCCGCCCTGCACCGGCGGGACGCCCCGCATCGAAGTCGCCGAGCGTTTGGAGTGCGGGAGCGGCCAGCGGAGGGCGGGGAGCAGCTTCAAACGATCCGTGCGAGAGCGGGTGCAGGGCGGACCCGTCCACCGAAGCGCCGCGGGCGAAGGCGGAAACCCTGCACCACAACGCCGGCACAAGCCGCATCATCAAGCGAGCAGGGGGCTCGCGTCCGGCACCGGGGCGTCGCAGCCACCTTGGAAGGGCTGCTCACACGCCTCCGAAGGTCACGGCGCTGTTTGTCGTTTCGCCTTCAGGCAGCCCGTGCTGCGAGACGTTCACGTTTCTGCGCAACGAGCCGCCTGAAGGCGGAACTACGAACAGGTCCGGACCGAAAGCGTAGGCCCCTAGCGTTGGAGTGCCTCCCAGGACGAATCGGGTTTCGTTGATTGGTTTTTCCCGCCTCCGGATCTCCCACTGGGGTTCCAGGAGATTCAATCCACTGACAGTCCTCTGCGTCTCCGCGTCTCTGTGTTTCGTGATCCCTGCCTTCGGTCACAGCCGTTCTACCCTTGCGACTTCTGTCCGCACGTCTCCGAAACCGCCTCTCTCCAACTTCCCTTCTCCCTTCTCCATTCTCCAACTTCCAGCCTCCAACCTCCTCCCCTCAGGCTTCTTCCCCGATGGACCTCACTCCGACCACCATCGCCCTCCTCTGCCTCGCCGGCCTCGCCGCCGGCACCGTAGACGCCATCGGCGGCGGGGGCGGCCTGATCTCACTCCCCGCCCTCCTCGCCGCAGGCATTCCGCCGCACCTCGCCCTCGGCACCAACAAGGCCCAGTCCGTCTTCGGTTCCTTCGCCTCGCTCCTGGCCTATGCGCGCGCCGGCATGGTCGAGCGTCGCCGCGCCCTCCTCACTTTTCCTCTCGGCTTCGTTGGCGCTCTCGCGGGTGCGCGCCTCGTGCTCTGGGTCCCGCCGGAAACCCTGCGCCCCCTCGTGCTCGCGCTCCTCGTCTTCGTCCTGGCTGTCCTCCTCTTGCGCCCGACCGCCGGCACCGCCGCACCGTCGCACACCCGCCTGCCCGAAGGACCGGTCGCCGCCGGCATCGCCTTCGCGCTCGGAACTTATGACGGCTTCTTCGGGCCGGGCACGGGCACCTTTCTCATCCTCGCCTTCGTCGCCCTGCTCGGCTCCCCCGCCGCACGCGCCTCCGCCGACGCGAAACCGGTCAACTTCGCCTCGAATCTCGCTTCGGTGCTGATCTTCGCGTCCAAGGACACTGTGGCCTGGCGCATCGCCCTGCCGATGGCCGCCGCGCAATTCGCCGGCGGCTTCCTCGGCGCGCGCCTCGCCGCCCGGCGCGGCGATCGAATGGTTCGTTCCGTGGTGCTCTGCGTCGTGGTCGGCCTCATCGCCAAGCTCGCCTACGACCTGGCGGCCCGCTGACCACCGACGCCGGGGGCCGCGCACACGGGGCTGCCCGTCCTCGCCGTAGGCAACGACGCGCATTCTAGCGCTGCCCTGGACGATCGACCAAGCCGAAGCCTGCCCGATCCAGGCGCCGTCTCGACGCTTCCCGCCTTGGCCCGATTCCCGGCATGGTTCAAACCGGCCGCAAAACGGGGGACACGATCCTGAATTCCAGAGGGTCCCCAGAAGCGGGGGGCAGCGGGGAGGTGGTCACCCGGGGTAAGGCTCCCGCGGAGGGAGCCCGGCAGACTGTCCTTTGTCGCAATTCCACCCGACGACCTGGATGCCATGCTCTGGGGAATGACGGTTCGGCGGGCGAAAATCGAGGAGAGCGGACGCATTTCCGCGCCCGGCGACACCCTGGACCCTCTCGAGGTGCTCGACGGACTGATCGGACGTGCGGGAGTGTTTTGGGAGTCGGACAAGGAGCCGTTGCGGATCGCGCGCGGAGAACTCCGCACGGAGGCGGTGCGGCAGCCCTCCGGCTCGATCGCCCTCCGCATCGCCGCGTGTTCGCTCGTGGCCGGCGGGGACGTGAAGTCCTATCGCACGCCCCGCGGCCTCGTGCTCGTGGATTCCGTGGCGCGCCTCGTCATCGTGGCGCGCGTCGGCGCAGGCCAGGCGAGCCTCGTGGAGGGCCTCCGCGCGCTCCCGCGCGAGTTCCCCGCCGAGACCGAAGACCAGCTCCTGGAACGGCTGCACCGCATGGAGGAGAGGCTGCCGGTCGTGCTCCCGTCGGACCTCGCCTGGCAAGAGACGTCCGCCGATGCGCGCCTGCGTCTGCTGCTGACGCCCGTGAAGGCAGGCGGGCTCACCGTGTCCCTCGGCGTGCGACCGGCGGTGGGGGGGAGTGAGCTGTTCGCCCCAGGCGAGGGCCCGGCCGTCCTGACAGCGACGCTCGTCGGTGCGCGGCGCCGCGTACGCCGCGAGCTGCAGGCTGAGGCGGAGGCCGGGCTTCGTATCGCGACGGAGCTGGGCCTTGACGAACGGTCCGAGGGTCCGCCCTGGACCTGGGGGATCCCGGACGACCAGGACGCGCTCGACCTTGTCGTCTCCCTTCAGGCGAACCCACGATCCGACCTCGTCGTCGAATGGCCGGAGGACGGCAGCCGGCTCCTGGTCGCCCGCGCCGCCACGACGAACGACCTGCGCCTCCGCATCGTGGAGGGACGCGACTGGTTCGGGCTCGATGGGGAGGTCGACCTCGACGGGGACCTCGTCCCGCTCGCCGAGTTGCTGGCGGCCCTGCGGACCGGGCGGCGCTACGTACCGATCTCCGCCGGGAAGTGGTTCGTCCTCACGGCGCGTCTGCGCGAGCGGATCCAGGACCTCGTCGACGCGGCACAGGGGGGCGGTGAGCGCGGCGGCCTGGAGCTTGGGCCGGCGGCGGCCCCATTCGTCGACGAAATCATCCTGGAGGCCGGCACGTTCGAGGCGTGCAAGGCATGGGCGGAAATGAAGCAGCGCTTCGACGCGACCATGGCGCTCTGTCCGGAGCCGCCGACGACGCTGACGGCCGAGCTGCGCGACTACCAGCTCGAAGGCTACCGCTGGCTGTCGCGGCTCGCGGCCTGGGGGGTCGGCGGCTGCCTGGCGGACGACATGGGGCTCGGCAAGACCGTCCAGGCACTCGCCGCGCTCATCGACAGGGCTCCCCTCGGGCCCGCGCTTATCGTCGCCCCGACCTCCGTCGGCGCCAACTGGGTCCGCGAGTGCCGAAAATTCTGTCCGACGCTCAACCCCGTCCTGTACCGGGAGACCGACCGACTGCCAGAGCCGGATCGGTTCCGGCCCGGCGACCTCGTCGTGACGAGCTACGGCCTTCTCCTGAGGGACGTGGAGAAGCTGGCAAAAGTCGGTTGGGGGACGCTGGTCCTGGACGAGGCGCAGTTCGTCAAGAACAGCAGGAGCAAGACCGCGACCGCTGTCCGGTGACTCGAGGCGAGCTGGCGACTGGCGCTCACGGGGACGCCCATCGAGAACCATCTCGGAGAGCTGTGGAGCCTCTTCCGCGCGGTCTGCCCCGGCCTCTTCGGGAGCTGGGACCGCTTCCGTAATTGGTTCGTCGCGCCGATCGAACGCGAGAAGGACGCGGGCCGGCGGCATGCCCTTGCGCGGCTCGTGCGTCCCTTTATCCTGCGCCGAACGAAGGGGGAAGACCTGGAGGAGCTGCACGCGCGCACCGAGATCCAGCTCGCGGCGGAGCCGTCGCCCGAGGAGCGCGCGCTCTACGACTCGACGCGCGCGGCCCTGCTCCGGAAGATCGCCGCCGCGTCCGAGGGCGCGGGCGGGGGCAGCGGGGGCAGCGCGTCGGGCGGCGAGGGGGAGGACCGGCGCTTCCTGGTCCTGGCCGCCCTGACCCACCCCCGCCAGCTCGCCTGTCACCCGCGGATCCTGCACCCGGAGAGCGAGCTGACCTCGTCGAAGATGGAGGTCTTTCTGGAGACCCTTGACGAGCTGCGCGAGGGGCGGCACCGTGCGCTGGTGTTCAGCCAGTTCGTGCGTTTCCTCGCGCTCGTCCGGGAGGCGCTGGAGGCGCGCGGCGTGCCCTACCAGTACCTCGACGGGTCCACCCCCGCGGCGGACCGCGACCGGGCGGTGGACGCGTTTCAGCGAGGGGAGGGGGATGTGTTTCTCATTTCGCTGAAGGCGGGGGGGACGGGTCTGAACCTGACCGCGGCCGACTACGTGCTGCACCTGGACCCGTGGTGGAACCCGGCCGTGGAGGATCAGGCGACGGATCGCGCGCACCGCATCGGCCAGACGCGTCCCGTGACGGTCTACCGGATCGTCGCCACCGGCACCATCGAAGAGAAGATCCTCGCGCTGCACGCGGAGACGCGGGGACTGGTGGCGGGTGTACTGGAGGGGACGGACCAGGCGGCGAAGCTGTCGACGGAGGAACTGATCGACCTGATCCGCGGGGGCGGGTAGAGGTGGGGACGGCGGGCGGGTGCGGGGCGGCGTGGGGGCACGGTCGACGCGGAGTCGAGGGCCTGAGTACCGCTCGGCAGAAGCCGCTGGCCAGGAGGCGAAGGAGGAGAAGCCAGGAAAAGCGGCGCGGGACGACGGGACAGTCACCGTGTTCGCGCGCGTCGGCGTTCTTCGCTACGCGGTGGCGAAGCCACGCCGGTTCAGCTTGCTCACGTCGGCTGGGGGAAAAATAGTGACTGTCCACGAAGGACCGTCAGTGAGGGGGGCGAGTTTGGCTCGGCCGAAATGCGCCTTTGTGGTCTTAGTGACTTCGAGTCTTTGTGGTTTCGTCGCCTGCGAATCTGGATACGCTTTCAAGAAGTTCACCGGTAGGTGTCCAAGGCCAGACCTGAAATCCCGGCGGAGGCGGCGACTCGCTGGTCACGACTGCGCCGCGGCGATTCGTCGCCTCCGCCGACTCCCCTGGAAGCAAGCGTTGACCGGGAGATTCCGCTTGCGTTCACCTGTAGCCCTGGGTAGACTCGCGAGGAGGAAGCTTGATCGAAGATGGAGGCGACGCATGGGGACGATCACGGTCTACGATCTGGAAATTCCTGAGGGTGTGGGTACGCTGGATGGCTTTCGGCGATGGGTGGCAACCTTGGCCGAACCGGCGCCGAGGGTGCATTATTGCAAGGGAAGGGTTGACATCCAGATGAGCCCGCAGAACTACGAGAGCCATGCCCCGGTCGTTTGTGCCATCAACCGCGTTCTTATCGAGCGGACAGAGCACCTCGAGCTGGGCCGCTATTTCGTTCCGCCCAGTTGGGTTACCGTCGAAAACGCAGGGCTTTCGACCGAACCGGACGGCTTCATGGTGCGCTGGGATCGCCTGCGCTCGGGCGCGGTGCGAGTGAACCCCGAACAAAAATCGGAGCTGGTCGGTCGGCCCGACATGGTCATGGAAGTGGTCAGCCAGAATTCTGTGCGGAAGGACCAAGTCGAGCTTCTGAAGGCCTACGCGGAGGCAGGAATTCCAGAGTACTGGCTTGTGGACGCGCGTGCTGCGGAAATTGACCTCCGGATTTTCGTCCTGGGAGAACACGGCAGGTACCGGGCCCAGCGGCGCACAGAGGACGGCTGGGTGATCTCTAAGACCTGGAACGCAGCGTTTCGTCTCCGACGATTCTCCGACCGGGCGGGGATGGCGGACTTTCGACTGGAGACGCGGCCGGCGCTGGGCGCCGACTCGAAGTAGGAACATCCGAATACGGCCCGCGTGCCTCCAGCCGTGGGAACATGGAAAGTCAGGGACAGTTATTCCTCGTCGAGAAAAGAGTAACTGTCCCTATTATTCCTATTATTCCCGCCGCTTCTTGATCACGAGCCGATCACGGGGCGCCTGTGGATCGTGGACCCGGTCGCGGTGAGGATTCGTAGAGGAGGCCCCTGAGCTCTGGCAGGAAGCCGAGTCGATGGCCTGCCGCGCCATCGAACGCGAGCGGAAGTCGAGTCGCGGCATCCCGAATCGTCTCGCCCCGCGGGCGGTCGCCATGCGCGAATGGTGAGGACACGGCCTCAACGGCTACGTCCTAATTCTACCAAGCGCGAAACATGGCTTTCCCAGTTCGGCGGCGGGCTGGACTGCAGCATCGTCGGTCGCCGCCACGCAGTTGCGCGCGGGCCGCAACCGTACGACGACGCCGCAGCCCAGTTAGGTCCAGTGCCGGGCCGCCCGGTCTTACAGCGTCCTTTCGATCTTGCTGAGTGGTGGGCAGTGGCTTCATTCAAGCAGGTCTTCGACGATGGAGAAGCTCAGCGTCGGCTGCGCGAAGTCGGGGAAGAGGAATCGAGGGAGAGCAGAGAGCAGTGTGAAGGCGACGAACGACTTGCCGATTGGAGGCAGTCGAATTCCGAGCAACTCAAGATCATGACCGAATTCGATTCCGCAGTGGAGCAGATCCTCAAGGACTATCTTGAGAGTCATGGAGTTCAGAGCGCGAGTATCGACGTGGAGTGCGGGACAGGGCGGGGTTATCACCTCCCCCCGAATGAAGACTATCCACCTGATGAAGACTGGCTGAAAATCGACTCCTGGAAATGGGAGGCCACAACCTGCGACGAACTTCACCGGATCCGATACTGCGTGTCCATCGAACTCGTCCTTCGAAAGGGGTGGTTCACCGGATACCGAGCTGTGTCATTCAACCTTTCGGGAACCGATGGAGGGGATGAGTCAAGACCTTCAATCGACGCCCTTGTTGCCGCGTTAACTGGCACACGTCCTGTGCCACGTCCGTCGTAGATGTCGCTGAATACGACAATAAACCGGGACAGTCACCGTTTTCGCTCGCATCGGCGCCCATTGCTACGCCGTTGCGATGCCACGCCGGTTCAGCTTGCGCACGGCAAATGGCGGAGCCATGGCGGTTCGTGTCCCGCCATCGATGAAACTTCCAGTGGAGTCCACGTAGAAGCGGCAGCCTGCCGCTTCCGGACGCGGCGAGGACGCCGCGTCTGCATGGCGGACCCATGGCATCGACGTTGACGGGACACGAGCCCGCTTTTTCTTCGGAGCCGGAACGAGGGCGGGAACAGTCTCGAACCCCAGGCGACGAAGGCTGCTCCGAGGCCGCTCCCTCACGGTCGCGGTTCCGTTCTGGTCGCACGTTCTACACCGCTACCCCGAGCAGCCGGCCGATCCCGTACCCGATCAGGCACGCCACGCCCCCGACGACCGCCATTTCGAATCCGCTCATCCAGCGCGAGCCGGTCGTCAGCCCGGCCTTGAGCCAGCCGGCCGAGAAGAGCGCCGCGAGGCTCATGCCTGAGGAAAGCTCCATCGCGGTGCGCAGGTCGAACCAGCCGACGCGCGGGAGCGCGACCAGGAAAGGCATGAGCGGAAAAATCGAGCCGGTGATCACGGACGCGCCGACGATGAGCGCGTCGCGGCGCGCGGCGCCCATCTTCACCTCCTCCAGGCCCAGCTCCTCCCGCATCATCACGTCCCGCCAGATCGCGGGGTCGCTCGTGATCTGGGCCACGACCCGCTCCAGCTCCTCCCCGCGAAACCCCTTCTTGAAGTAGATGTGCCGGACCTCCTCCCGCTCGATCTCGGGCATTTCCCGGATCTCGCGCTCCTCGCGCTCGAGCTGGGCCCGGTAGAAGTCCTCGTCGGCCCGCGCGCTGGTGTACGCCACGGCCAGCATCGACACGCTCTCGGTCACCGCGGCCGCGACCCCGGCGATGACGACGACGCGCGGGTCGCTGGTCGCCGTCGCGACGCCCAGGAGCACGCCCAGCACGTTCACAAGGCCGTCCTGCCCCCCGAGGATCACGCGGCCGATCACGCCCCCGCGCGCGTGACGCTCGAGGTCCAGCTCGTGCGCCTTCAGTCGATCGCTCTTTTCCATCCCAGCCGGCCTCCGCGCCGGGCCCTTCCCGCTTCGGTGCTCAAGACCGCGGCCTACGGGCCGTGATCACATACTGGAGGTTGCGCTCGACGAACTCGCCGCCGGGGACGAGCTCACGCAACCGCCGCTCGAACTCGCGGAGCGCCGCCGCGCGCCGCGCGTTCCCCACGACGCGCAGGACTTCCCGGGAACGCATCCAGCCCACGTAGCTTTCCACCGTGTAGGAGAGGTCCCACGGGAACACTCGCCTCCGATGGTCGACGAAGCCGGCATCGAGCAGCGGAAGCAGGTTGCCCACGCCATACGCGGCCCGCCGCGGCGGGTAACAGAGCCCGTGGAAGCACTCGTCCCCGAGATAGACGTACGGCTCCTCGGGGGCCGGGTATTTCGACACGACCGCGAGCAGCCCGCCCGGCCGGAGGACGCGCAGCAGCTCCGGCAGGGCGCGCTTGGGATCCAGCCAATGGTAGGCCTGCGCGACCGTCACGAGGTCGAAGACCCCCTCGGAGAACGGAAGCCGCTCCGCTTCGGCAACCGCCACGGAAAAAGGGCGCGCGGCGGGGCACGAGGCTTCGGTCGAAGAGGCACCGGCCGCGGCGGCAACCAGGGCGCGAGAAAGGTCCACGCCGTAAGCCCGCCCCATGCGCGGCGCGAGCGCGGACAGGAGGAGGGCGCTTCCGCAGGCGACATCCAGGTAGCGCGTCCCCGCGCCGGCTTCGCCATGGACCGCGCCGGCGAGGTATTCGATGACCTCAGGTGAATACCCTACGCGGAAGCGGAGGTACTCCTCGAGGACTTCGTGAAAGCCGCGGCCCTGGGGAGGCGTCGACGGCCGGAGGCCCGCGCTCTTCACAGGCGGGGGGAGAACTGGGTCTGGCACTTCGGGCAGACCATGCGGTCGTCCGCGTCGGGCCGGCCGCTGAACTCCGTTCCGCACATGGGACACGCGACCACGATGCCGGGAAGGGTGTCGTCGATCGCCGCGAGGGCGGCCGGATCCTCCTGGCGCGGCGGAACGGCGAGCAGCGTGGTGTCCTGGGAGGAGGATCCGTCCAAGCCGCCCGCGTCCGCACTCGAAACCGAATCGGCAGACATGGGAAAATCGGCCTCGAAGGCCTCGATCGCCCCGCTCGGAGCATCGGACGCAGGCGGCGCAGGAGGCACGGGCGCGGCCGCGGGTGCGACCGGGGCCTCAGGGGCGGGCGGGCCGGCGGCCGTCGGGGGGGGCGCCCAGGCGGGGGGGGCGGCTTGGGGCACGGACGGGGCCCAGCCGGGCGCCGGCGCACCCGCGTCCTGCTCCCGGGAGGTGAAGGGCGCAGGCGCCCACGGCGGGCTTGCGGACACGGCCGCCGCGCCTTCACCAGGCGCGGGGGGCGCGGCCCACGCGAAGGGCGCCGGGGGCGGCGGGGGCACGGTGGAGGCCGAGTCGAAGGCCTGCGGGAGGATCGAGGCGGCAGACGGGCCGACTCCGCCCCAGGTCGAACCGGGCGCGGGCGGCGCCGACGGGACCGCCGAGGCCGTCCCTGCCGCGGGCGCAGCCGGATTCTCCGCCTCCATCGCGGCGTCCTCCGCGACCGCCATCAGGCTGCCGCAGCGCGGACAGGCGAACTGCTTGCCCGCCTCGAAGTCCCCGACGTTGCACTGGCCCTGGCACCCCGGACAGATCATCAGCCGCTTTCGCTGCAATTCCAGAATGCGGTGCACCTGCCCGGCCGAAAGGTAGCCGCGTTCGCACATGAGCTGGCCGAGGTGGATCGGTCGCCCCTCCCGTTCCCACTTCGCCTGCAGGCGCAAGCATTCGTTGACCTCCTCCTGCGTCGCGAGCCCCTCGCGGTAGGCGATCTTTCCGAAGAGGACGTCCTCGTAGCGGCGCTGGGTGAGAACGTCGACCTCGCCGAGGTGCTGCTGCTGGAGCTTGAGCAGGGTCTCGAGCTGGAGGCGCGAGATGTAGCCTCGGGTGCGCATCGTCTCGCCGAGCGGTTTCCGCTCGAAGCCCTGGGCGTGGACGCACTCGTCGACCTCTTCCTGCGTCACGTACCCCTGCGTGATGGCGAGGCGGCCGAAGAGGATGTCCTGGGGCGTGGCCATGTCATTCCCACTCGATCGTGCCGGGCGGCTTGGAGCTCACGTCGTAGACGACGCGATTGACCCCCTTGACCTCGTTGATGATCCGGGAGGAGAGCCTTGCCAGGAGGTCGTATGGGAGCCGGGCCCAGTCGGCCGTCATGCCGTCCGTGGACTCGACGGCCCGCACGGCGACGACGCTCTCGTACGTCCGCTCGTCCCCCATGACGCCGACGGTGTACACCGGGAGGAGCACGGCGAAATACTGCCACAGGCCCGCGTACACGCCGGCCTTCTCGATCTCCTCGGTGACGATCACGTCCGCCTCGCGCAAAATGGCGAGGCGCTCCGGCGTGAGCGTGCCGACGAGGCGGACGGCGAGGCCGGGCCCGGGGAAAGGCTGCCGGAGCAGGATGGAGTCCGGCAGGCCGAGCTCGCGTCCGATCGCCCGCACCTCGTCCTTGAAGAGGAAACGCAGGGGCTCGAGCAGCCGGAACGGGAGGTTCTCGGGCAGGCCCCCGACGTTGTGGTGGCTCTTGATGCGCGCCGTGGGGCCGCCGAACGCGGACTCGCTCTCGATGACGTCCGGGTAGAGGGTGCCCTGCGCCAGGAACGTGACCTCGGGGACGTCGCGGACCGCGTCGCGGAAGACCTCGACGAACTCCCGCCCGATGATCTTCCGCTTGGTTTCCGGCTCGGTCACGCCGGCGAGCGCTTCGAGGAAGCGGGTGGAGGCATCGACGAAGCGCAAATTCAGCCCGCGCTCGTCGCGGAACGCGTGCAGGACCGCCTGCGCCTCGTGCTTGCGGAGAAGGCCGTTGTCGACGAAGACGCACGTGAGCCGGTCGCCGATCGCGCGGTGAACGAGCGTGGCGACGACGGACGAATCCACGCCCCCGGAGAGGGCGCAGATGACGCGCGCGTCCTTCACGGTGGAGCGGATTTGGGCGAGGAGACTCTCGACGTAGGACTCCATGCGCCAGTCGCCGCGGCACCCGCAGATCCGGAAGAGGAAATTGTGCAGGACCTGGCTGCCGAGGGGCGTGTGGACGACCTCGGGGTGGAATTGGACGCCGAAAAACGGGAGGGAGCGATGACGCACGGCCGCGAGCGGGCAGGTGTCGGTGCGGGCGATCGTGAGGAAATCGTCGGAGACGCGCGCGACCTGGTCGCCGTGGGACATCCAGACCGTGATGTCCGGGGGCAGGGCGGACAGAAGGTCGGCGTCGTCGAGGACGTGGCAGCGGGTGCCGCCGTATTCGCGGGCGCGGGCCGCCTGGACGTCTCCGCCCAGGAGGAGGGCGCCGAGCTGCATGCCATAGCAGATGCCGAGGACCGGGATGCCGGCGCGGAGAAGGTCGGCGGAGACGCGCGGTGCGCCCTCCTGATAGACGCTGGCCGGTCCGCCCGAGAGGATGATGCCGCGGGGCGCTCGCGCGAGGAGCGCGGCGGGGTCGCACGAGAAGGGCAGGATCTCGCAGTAGACCTTTTGCTCGCGAACGCGGCGCGCGATGAGCTGCGCGTACTGGGAGCCGAAGTCGAGGATGGCGATCCACTCGCGAGCGGGAGAGGGAACGGGGATGGGCGGGGTCATGCGGGGCGACTCCTCGACCTGGGGCGGCCGGGGGCGGCCGGGAACGATGCAAGGGCTGCGGCGGCGGTTGAAATCCCAAACCCCCAAAAAACGGGGGGACGGGTGGAAGGATCGAGAGCCTCGTTGGACAACCGACGGCGCCGTGCAACGCTCGCACACCGAGGGCTCTACCGCCGACCGTGCAGGGGGTCCGGGAGCGGTTCGACCGGATCTCCGGGCACGGAGCTGATGAACAGGGAAAAGACGAGGACGACCGCCACGGCGACGCCGCAGATGCCGGCGATGAGCAGATTGTAGGAGCGACGCTCCGCCAGCACCTCGAGGACGGCCCGCTCCGAGCGGTTGGAAAGGACGAACTCGCTCAGGCCCGCGCGGCGGACGACGAATTTGACGCCCTCGGGACGCAGGCCATCCTCGGGCTGGTCCGCGATTTTGGAGACCTGGCCGAGCGCGTACATCATGTCGCCGGGGGCGAGGAGGATCTCGCCGCACCGGATGCGACCGAGCGCCTCGCGCTCTTCAGCCGCGGAGAGCCCCATGCGACCGAGGATCTCGAGCCTGGCCTCGGGGGTGGCGCGCTCGTAGCCGTCCGTGGAGAGGAGCTTCTCGTCTTCGACTTCCATGACGGCGCCCTCGGGGCTGACCAGGATACGGCCGGAGCCGTCGTCCACGAGGAACGGAACGCCCTCGCCGCCGGAGTTGATGGTTTTCCACACGTCTTTTTTCCGCAGCCCAGGGTATTTCGCGTCGACCCGGAACTGATGGTAGACGCAGGGCCGTTGGGTGAGCGGCGCCTTGAGGAGGGAGAGCGGGACGATGCGCCCCTTGATCTCGCGGAGCCCCTCTTGCAGCGAAGAGATCGTGGACGTCGGCAGCAGGCTGATCAGACGGTAGCGCCTGTGAAATTCCAGCGCCTCGAACACATAGGCGGCGGCAACGACGGCCAGCACGAGCGCGACACCATAGCAGAGCAGGACGGCCGTCATGCCTGGACCTCCAGGAACCCACCGGTGGCGACCCCAACCAGGGTTGCGTCGACATGGGGTCGGCTCTCCTTGCGCAACGCCCCATTCTAGGCGGGAGGACCGCGGCTGTCAACTACGCGCGACCTCGAAATCCGGGAGGGCAACGGCTGATAAGGAGGTCGGAGCGCAGGGGAGAGGGGCTCGGGTGGGTCGGCGCGCCAGGCCGCGGGGGCCGCAGGCCGGTCGGAACCCGCGTCCAAAATTCGTTGAAACGGAGTGCCCCTTTCCCTAAAATGCGCGCCTTCCTTGCGGTCCCTCTTCGGGGGTTCCTTATCCCAACGAGGGCGGCAAGGCCCGGTTTCACTCGTCTACCAGGAGGTGTCCCATGGCCATCGCACGGGTTACCGAGCTCACGTCGTCCAGTCCCAAGGGCTTTGAAGAGGCGATCCAGGCGGGACTCACGCGCGCCGCCAAGACCGTCCGCGGGATCACGGGGATCGAAGTCGTTTCGCTCAAGGCCAAGGTCGAGAACAGCAAGCTGGTCGAGTACCGCGTCGATATGAAGGTGCGCTTCCTCCTCGAAGGGTAACCCCTCGCGGAAGCAGGCATGGTTCAAACCGGGGTAACAACCTTCGCACGCTCAAGGGGAGCAAGACGGGGACATGACCTGAATTCCGGAAAGGGCTTACGAGCAATCGAGGACGTTTCTGGAATTCAGGATCGTGTGCCCCGTGTTGCGACCGGTTTGAACCATGCCCGGAAGCAGCGCTGCCGCACGATGCGCGCGTCCCTCGGGGAGGGGTCTTCCGGCCACCCCTCGCACGGCCGGAACCTCCCCCCTGGGGGCGCCACAATCCCCACCCACGGATGCCCCCACGTCGCCACGCGCTGCGACCACCTCCATTCGCGCGCCGTCCCCCTCTCCCGCGTAGCGGTCGTGATGCGGCCATCAGCCCTCGCCCCGGCCTTCTCCCGCGTAGCGGGAAAGGGCCGGGGTGAAGGCATCGCGGCACACAGGATCTCCCCCCTCGCTCACCCCAAACCTACCTCTCCCGCGCGTCCGCTTCCGCCCCGCGCCCGCTCCGCATCGGCGTGTGATCCCCACAGTACCCCACGGCGACGTAGTTCTTCCACACCTGGCGGTGGCCGTAGCCGCAAAGCACGCCGTCCTGGTCGTGCTTCAGGTAGTGCTTGCACGTCAAGCACTTCACCTGCCGCGAGCTCGCCTGCCGAAGGGAAAGGGACCACCGGTCCATCCCGAGCACGACCACCGCGAGGTAGATCCACGGGCCGATGGGCGGCAGGAAGACCAGGACCATCAGCCACGCCCACGGGTTGCCGATGCGGAATTCCTTCTGCACGAGCAGGCAGTGCAGCACCATCGCGGCCCAGAACAGGCCGCCAACCCCGAACATCACCGGCATGGGCATCCCTCTCGGAAGCGGCTCCGCAGCACCCCGAGCCTCGGGGCGGGCGGGTCCGGGGGGCTCGACACGGCCCTCGAGCCTCCCCGCGCGCCTGCCAGGATAGCACGGGCAAATGGAATTGGCAAGCGCGCCTGGCGCCTTCCCACCGGCGCTTCCGCCTGCTACGCCGCCGTCCGTCCCGCTTGGCGAGTACCTGAGCCGACGCCGGTCCGGGAGCGCGCCGTCTCTTGGTGGACGCGTCCGGGAGCGCCGGATACAATCCTGGTAAGCGCCCGCGCAAAAACAACTGCGCGGATTCGGACCTCGAGGCTCCTGGCGGCGCGGCCCTCGGGGCCGCGCCCCCAGGCATCGGTCGATCCACGAAAATGTAGAGTAATTCTTGCGCGGGCGCTCACCGTTCACGGGGGGGTACGCATCACCACGGAGGCACGGAGAGGTTGACATGTCGAGTCAGAAATCTGGCGACTTTGTTTTGACAGGATCACAGGATCAACAGGATTTTCCGATGCAGGTTCCAGTTGATCCCGTTATCCTGTCAGAAAGAAATCCGACGCAATGGCTTGTGGACCATCGTGTGTTCGCGAAGCCGGCGAAGGTCCTCCGTGAGGCCTCCGTTTCTCCGTGCCCCCGTGGTGAACGGTTGCCAGTCCTCCTGTCCCCACAAGCATGCGGGAGCCGAGAGGTCGCTCCATGATCCGGACGAAGCGGATCTACGAACCGCGCGAGGAGTCGGACGGCGTCCGGATCCTGATCATGCGCCTGTGGCCGCGCGGGATTCGCAAGACGCACATCGACGAGTGGAACCGGGACGTGGCCCCGTCGCGCGAGTTGGTCTTCGCCTTCAAGCGGCATGGCCTGGCGTGGGAGGACTACGTGCCGCGCTACTGGTCGGAGATCGCGCCGTCCGCGGTCGCCGCGCTGCGGGCGCGCGCGCGCGGCACGACGCTCACGCTGCTCTGAGCTTGCGAGGACGAAACCCGGTGTCACCGGGGACTGCTCGCCGCGGCGCTTCGCGGTCGCGGCTCCAGCCGCCCGCGCAGCCCGCGTCGCCCGTCACGATGAGGCCGTACGTCGGCTTCGACGGCGGGCGGGCGACCGACGAAGAGTAAGGGCCCGTAAGAAAACAACTTGCTCGTTGGACGCGCGGGGGGCGACAAGAATTCTCAATGCTCAATTCTCAAGACTCTGACAAGGCTCAAGGATCAATTCTCAATGACCACCATGGAACGTAGCCCGGGCACGGAATCGCGGACTCTGAGTACCGCTCCACGGAAGTCGGTGACCAATAGGCGAAGGCAAGTTTGTCCGCCCGCTAGGCGCGCGAGCGAGGCGTAGTAACGGAGAACTACGGCGAGCGAGCGCAACGACGCGGGCGGCCAAAATCGCCGAGAAAATTGGTCACCCAATTGCGTGGGGCGGTACTGAGCCTTGAACTTTTGAGCCTTGTCTGAAAATTGATCATTGAGCCTTGAGCCTTTTCCTGTGGAGCTCCCTGGTTTCCGAGTTGCAAGAGTTGTTTCTTTACGGGCCCAAACCTGGAGGTGCGCCTTGGCGGGCTTCGAGGCGATCGTGCTGGGCGTCGGCGACACCTTCTCGGAGCGACACTGCACGTCCGCGCTTCTGCTCTGCCACGACGGTTTCAAGCTGGCGATCGACTGCCCGGATCGGTACCGCGGCGTGCTCCGCGGCGTCGCGGCCGCGTGCGGTCGGCCGCTCCCGCTGTCCGAAATCCAGCACGTGCTCATCACGCACGTCCACGGCGATCACATGAACGGACTGGAGGGGGTGGCGTTCTGGAAGCGGTTTGCCGAGGGGACGCGCGTCCAGCTCCTGGCCGCGCCCGAGGTGCGCGCGTCGCTCTGGGAGGGTCGCCTCCGGGCGCCGATGGAGTCGCTCTGGGAGGGTCACGAATTTCGCCGCATGGGCTTTGAAGACTACTTCGACCACCTGCCGCTCTCCTGGTCGGACGCGGTGGAGGCGGGGCCGTTCCGCATCCGCGCGCGCCGCACGCTCCACCACGTCCCGACGAGCGCGCTACGGATCGAGTGCGCAGGGCGGACCCTCGCCTACTCGGCCGACACGGCCTTCGATCGGGGACTGGTCGACTGGCTCTCGGAGGCGGACCTGATCGTCCACGAGACGAACCTGGGGCCGGCCCATACGCCCTATGAGTCGCTCGCGACGCTGCCGGAGCCGCTGCGCCGGCGGATGCGGCTCATCCACTACCCGGACGGCTTCGACGCGAACGCGGCCGCCATCGCTGCTTTGCGCGAGGGAGAAGTGCTGCGGCTGAAGTGAGGCCGCCGACCCTCCCCCCATGCCCCCACCCCGCAGGAAAGGGACCTGTCATGCCGCCGCTCACGCCGCTCGATCGGATCCCCGTGCCCGACCCGCCCCCCGACCAGACCTACGAGACCCGGGTCCTCGACCGCGGCTTTTCCTTCGTCGGCCTGAAGCGGCTCCTCGGCGCGGCCGACTACGACAAAGCCGGAGACCGGAATGCCGGCCTCGCCGCCGAGAGCGAGGTCGTTCGCGAGGCGGCGCGCTCCATCCTCGCCTCGCTGACTCTCGGCCACCTTTACGACCGCCCGCTCGTCAGCGACGCCGGCCGCGTCGATACCGTGATGCGCGCGAACTACGAAATCGACCTCCGCCGCTTCCGCGACCTCGCGCCGCTGACCGTCGGCGAGCTGAAGGACCACCTCCTCCGCTGCACCGGCGCCGAAGCGGCCGAGATCGGGCGCGCGCTGACCGGCGTGATGGCAGCCGCGGTCACGAAGCTCCTCGACACGCACGAACTCGTATACATCGCCGGGAAGATCAGCCACCCCACGAAGGCCCGCACGACGCTCGGGCTGCCCGGCACGCTCTCCTCGCGCCTGCAGCCGAACCACCCCGTGGACGACCTGCGCGGGATCACGCTCCTCATCTACGCGGGCCTTTCGATGGCGGCCGGGGACGCGCTCATCGGCATCAACCCTTCGATCGACACCGTCGAAAACGTCTCGGCGCTGCTCGTGCACGTCGACCGGCTCTGCCGCCGCACCGGGGCGCCGACGCAGGTCTGCGTCCTCTCCCACGTGAAGACGCAGCTCGCGTGCCTTGAACGCGGCGCGCCGGTCGAGGTCCTCTTCCAGAGCCTCGCCGGGACGGAGAGCACGCTCACGTCGGAGTTCGACGTGACGGTCGACCTCCTCGATCATGCGTGCCGGACGATGGCGGCCAAAGGCCCGCTCCGGGAGGTCGCGAAGCAGTGCATGTATTTCGAGACCGGGCAGGGGAGCGAGTTCTCCTACGGAAAGCACGACGGCATCGACATGACGACGACCGAGGCCCTCACTTACGGCCTCGCGCGTCGCTACGACCCGTACATGGTCAACAACGTCACGGGCTTCATCGGGCCGGAAACGCACCTGGACAATTTCGAGATGATCATCTCGAACCTCCAGGACCACTTCATGGGGAAGCTCCTCGGCCTCCCGATGGGCATGGCCCCCTGCTACACGCTGCACTCGCGCATCACGCTCGAAGGGCAGCAGATGGCGACGGAGATGCTCACCGCGGCCGGCGCCAACTATTACATGGACGTCTTCCTCAACACGGACCGGATGCTCGCCTACTTCGACACGAGCGGCCACGACGACCAGACCCTCCGCGAGATCTACGGTAAACGCCCTACGCCCGAGTTTCTGGCGTGGGCGAAAACCCGTGGCATCCTGGCCGACACCCCCGAGGGTCGGGTCGTGCGCGGGCCGAGCTGGGGAAACCCGCGGCTCTTCTGCGACTCGGACGCGGAGTTCGCCGGCCTCGTCGCTGCGACGCCCGCCGCGTACGGTTTCGAGCCGGCCGGCCCGCGCCCGGCGGAACGGGTGAGTCGCGCCCTGCGCCTGAACCAGGCCGTGGCGCGCGAGGCGGTGAAGTGCGAGCTGCGGATCGACGACCTCTTGCGCCTTGCGCCGTTCCGGGTCCTTTCGACGGAGGCGCGGGACAAAGAGAGCCATCTGAACTCGCCCGCGCGCGGCGCGCGGCTCGCGGCGGCGAGCGCGGCGGAGCTGCGGCCGGAGCGGCAGGACGTCCAGGTCGTCGTCTCCGACGGCCTTTCCGCGGAGGCGGTCCATGCGAACGTCGCCGACCTGCTCCCGGTCCTCGCCGACGGCCTCGCCGGGAAAGGGATTTGCGCAGGCCGGCCGATCCTCGTGCGCTACGGCCGCGTGAAGCTGGCGGAGCACGTGGCGGACTGCGTGGAGGCGAAGGTGGTCGTGCTGCTCATCGGGGAGCGGCCGGGCGGCGATGCGCTGGCGTCGCGGAGCCTCTCGGCCTACATGGCGTACCGGATCGACGATCCGGTGGTGCAGCGCGCGGCGGCGGCCGCGAGCGGAAACGCGGGGGTGCGGTTCGAGTACACGGTGCTCTCGAACATCTACTCGGGCGGTCTGCCGCCGATCGAGGCGGGGAGCGTGCTCGCGGAGAAGGTCGAGCAGATCCTCCGGCACAAGGCCGCGGGCAACCGGCTGGAGGGGCTGCTGAAGGGGGGGACCGGCGCGGCCGTGTCAGGTCAGGCCGAGTAGTTCGGCGCTTCCCTCGTGATCTGGATGTCGTGCGGGTGGCTCTCGCGCAGGCTCGACTCCGAGACCCGCAGGAACCGCGCCCGCGCGCGCAGCTCGTCGATGGTCCGACAGCCCGTGTACCCCATCCCCGCCCGCAGTCCGCCGACAAATTGGTACACGAAGTCCGAAAGCGCGCCTTTCGCCGGCACCCGCCCCTCGACCCCCTCCGGCACCAGCTTCTCGGTCTCCACCCCCGCCTGCCCGTACCGCTCTTTCGAGCCCTGGACCATCGCCCCCAGCGACCCCATGCCGCGATAGACCTTGTACGAGCGCCCCTGGTAAAGCACGGTCTCGCCGGGGCTCTCGGTCACGCCCGCGAAGAGCCCGCCCAGCATCACGCTGTGCGCGCCGGCGGCGATCGCCTTCGTCATGTCGCCCGAGTGCCGAATCCCGCCGTCCGCGATGATCGGGCAGTCGCTCGCAGCCGCTGCGCGCGCGCATTCGAGCACGGCCGTGATCTGCGGCACGCCCACGCCCGCGATCACCCGCGTCGTACAGATCGAGCCCGGCCCGATGCCGACCTTCACCGCGTCCGCGCCCGCCGCGATCAAGTCGGTCGCCGCCTCGGCCGTCGCCACGTTCCCCGCGATCACCTCGAGCGCGAAGTTTTTTTTCAGCTCGCGCACCGTCTCCAGCACGTTTTTCGAATGGCCGTGCGCCGTGTCCACCACGACCACGTCCACGCCCGCCGCCAGCAGCCGCTGGACGCGCTCTCCTTCGAAGACCCCGACCGCGGCCCCCACGCGCAGCCGGCCCTGCCCATCCCGGCAGGAGCGCGGGAACTGCGCCATCTTGCTCACGTCCTTGATCGTGATCAGCCCGCGGAGCACGCCCGCCCGGTCCACGAGCGGCAGCTTCTCCACCTTCGCCTGGTGCAGGATCTGCTGCGCCTCGTCGAGGCTCGTCCCCGGCGCCGCCGTCACGAGCTGCTCCTTCGTCATCACCTCCGCGATCCGCCGGTCGTTCGACTTCTGGAAGCGCAGGTCCCGGCTCGTCAGGATGCCCACCAGCCGCCGGCCCTCCTCGACGATCGGAATCCCGCTGATCCCCTTCTCCGCCATAATCTGCTTCGCCCGACCGATCGTCTCCGTCGGCGGCAGGCAGACCGGGTCGGCGATGATCCCGTTCGCGGAGCGCTTGACCTTCGTGACCTCCTCGGCCTGGGCGTCGATCGAGAGGTTCTTGTGGATGATCCCGATCCCCCCCTCCTGCGCGAGTGCGATCGCGAGCCGCGCCTCGGTGACCGTGTCCATCGCGGCCGACACGATCGGGACGTTCAGCCAGATCGTCCGCGTCAGCCGCGTCCGCGTGTCCACCTGCGTCGGGACCACGTCCGAGCGCGCGGGGAGGAGGAGCACGTCGTCGAACGTGATCCCTTCGCCGGCAAACTTGTCGCCCAACGCGTTGCTCGTCACACCGGGTCCCTCAGCTTGGTACCGCCCCACGAAATGGGGTGCCCCCTTTGCTCGGCGATTTTGGCCGCCCGCTTCCCCCCTTCGCGCTGCGGCGCTTCGGGGCGCAAGCGTTGCGCTAGCTCGCCGTAGTTCTCCGTTACTACGCCTCGCTCGCGCGCCTCGCGGCCGGCCAAACTTGCCTTCGCCTAGTGGCCACCGACTTCCGTGGAGCGGTACTTAGTTCCACCACTTGTCTTCCTTGGCGCGCTCGTTGATCTGGATCCGCTCCAGGTCGCCGCGGTTCAACCAGATGCCGTGGCCCTTCGCGCACCGGTCCTGCAGGATGGCGGGGATGTCCTCGTAATGGCTCCGGGCCATCAGCTCGCCGCAGACCGGGCAGAGCCTCTCCGGGGGCATGCTGCCGTCCGTCATCTTCCACTCGCGGAGCAGCTTCACCTTCACGATTTCCTTCGGGTCGTAGCGTTTGTACTTGACCATGCGCAGGTAGGCCAGCTCCTTGTCCCCGAGCCAGGACCCGTCGCAGATCTTGCACCGCCAGACCTTCGCCCCCTCCAACCGGGTCAACGCCAGCTCGGCGTCGTCGCAGGTGGGGCACTTGAGTTTCTTATCCATGCCCGTCCTCGGTGTGCCTTTTACGCCGGCCGCACGCCAGGATGCGCGTGCGCCATCTCCGCCCGCAGGCTCGTCATGCGCTCCCGGACTTTGGCGAGCGCCGCCCCGCGATGGCTCAGCAAGTTCTTCGCGGCCAGGTCCAGCTCCGCGAAGCTGATCTCCCGGTCCGGGAGAAGAAAGAGAGGGTCGTACCCGAACCCGCGTGCGCCTCGCGGGGCGCGGCCGATCCTGCCCTCGCAGGTCCCGCGAAACGTCCATGCGCGCCCGTCCGGCGCGGCCAACGCGGCGACGCAGACGAAGCGTGCCGTCCGGCGACCGTCCGGGACGTCGGCCAGCTCGCGGAGGAGCAACGCGTTGTTGCGCTCGCTGTCCCCCGCCACGCCGGCGTACCGGTTGGAGAGCACGCCCGGCCGGCCGCCCAGGGCATCGACTTCCAGACCCGAGTCGTCCGCAAGGACCCATTCTCCGGTCGCTCGCGAGGCGGCCCGCGCCTTCAGCAGGGCGTTCCCTTCGAAGTCCGGCGCGGACTCCTCGACCTCGGGCGCCGCCGGATACTCGGCGAGCGAGCGCACGTCCACGGACAGCTCGGCCAGCAGGTGCCGAAGTTCCTCGACCTTGTGCAGGTTGCGCGTGGCAAGGATGAGTTTCCAGGACCCAAGCGGCATCCGACTCTCCGTTCGTTTCGCGAATGCACGCGAGCCCACGGCGGCGCTACAGGACCCCGCGGATCCGCTCAACGGCCTGGGCAAGGCGGTCCTCCGAGGTCGTCAGGGAAACGCGGAAGAAACCCTCGCCGGGTGCGCCGAAGCCGTGCCCGGGGGTCACGACCACATGCGCCTTTTCGAGCAGGAGCGTGCAGAAGGCGAGCGAAGTCATCCCGGCCGGAACGGGGGTCCACACGTAGAACGTGGCGGGCGGGGGCTGGACGTCGAGGCCGGCGCGCGCAAGTCCGCCGCAGAAGACGTCGCGGCGGCGGCGGTAGATCGCGCGGAGCGCATCGATCTCGGCGTCGCCGCGGTCGAGCGCGATGGCGCCCGCGCGCTGGATCGCCATGAAGACCCCCGAGTCGAGGTTGGACTTGAGCGCGCCCAGCGCGGCCACGACGTCGGCATGCCCGGCCACCCACCCCACGCGCCAGCCACACATGCTGTAAGTCTTCGAGAGGGAGTGGAACTCGACGCCGACCTCCTTCGCGCCTTCGACGGAGAAGAAGGACGCCGGCCGCTGGTCGTAGTACATCTCCGAGTACGCGGCATCGTGGCAGACGAGGAGGCCGTGGCGGCGAGCGAACGCGACCGCCTGCTCGTAAAACTCGCGCGTGGCGACCGCGCCGGTGGGGTTGTTCGGATAGTTGAGCCAGAGAACCCGGGCCAGCTTCAGGACCTGGGGGTCGATCGCCTCCAGGTCGGGGAGGAACCCGCGTTCGCGACGCAGCGGGAGGAGGTACGGGATCGCGCCGGCGAAGAGGGTGCCGGAGCGCATGGGCGGGTACCCCGGATCCGGGATGAGAACGACCTCTCCGGGGTTGACCATGGCGAGCGGCAGATGGGCGATCCCTTCCTTGGACCCGACGAGCGGGTAGATCTCGGAGGAAGGGTCGAGCCCGGGGGCGCCGCGGCGGGCGTACCAGCGCGCGATGGCCGAGCGGAATTCCTCCGAGCCGTTGTCGAGCGGGTAGCGATTGACGTTCGACTCGGAGAGTGCGGCCTTGAGGGCGTCGGCGATGAAGGCGGGCGTGGGGAGGTCCGGGTCACCCACGCCCAGGTTGATGACGTCCTTGCCTTGGCGGAGCAGTTCCCGCTTCTTGCGGTCAGTTTCCAGGAACAGATAGGGGGGCAGCTTTTTCAGCCGCTCGGCCCGCTCGAAGGGCATGTTCACCTCCTCGCGACGCGGTCGGGCGGGGCATTATAGCCGAGGGGCGGCGGGTGGCAAGGGAAAAGGGGAAGTGTCGCCTGCCGGCGCGGGGCCGGGCGAGAGGAGCCAGCTTGCCGCCGGAGGACGAGAGAATCATTCGATCCTGCCCGGAGTGCGGAGTACAATTCGCACAGTAGCCGTGCCGACTCGAACAGGCACCCACCTCCCTCACACGAGGCCTACGCTTCCTGAAGGATCCCGGTTCGAAGCACGGACCCCGAGATCGAGGCTCATGCCAGCGTCGCAGCTCTTTGTCACGCGGCGGGCATCGTCATCAAGGGACACATCGTGCATTGGCAGATGGAGGACCGGCAGCATGTCCTGTACGTGCTTGTTCAGCGATGCCTGAAGGGCCATCTGCCGCCGCGCCCCACGGGAGGCTCGGACCTGCGGATCCCTCTGGTCGAACCTACCGAGGTCTTCGAAGCCCGAAGGGAACGGTGCCTGGAAGAGGATGGAGTTCTCGTTTTTCTCAAGACCCTCGGCGGAGAGCGAGGTGAGCTCGTAGAGTCGCCGAATGGAATGCTGCCGTCGAATTCGGAGCGGGTCCGATTGGCTGAGCAGACCATCGCCTCTGAAGCCGGCGGCAAATAGCTGTCGCGTCGCGGTCGCCGCGACCGCCCCTGGAGTTCGGCACGCAACGCGAGACGATCGTGGGACACCCCTGATCTCAACGCCGCGGCGGAAAGCGCTGGTGTGCGTCCGCGCTCCGACTCCCGTCCGTTCTCCCGCACCGGCCGTGACACGCGTCGAGCCTGCTAGCCGAAGGCAAGTTCGGCCGCCCGCGAGGCGCGCGAGCGAGGCGTAGTAACGGAGAACTACGTCGAGCGAGCGCAACGAAGCAGGCGGCCGAAATCGTCGAGGAAATTGGTCACCCAATTCTGTGGGGCGGTACTGAGGAGGCTCCCATGCTTCGTACCTGTTTCGTTGCCGCCGCCCTGGTCCTCGCCGTTCTCGTCGGCGGTTGCAAGAACGCCCTCTCACCGCAGACGCCGCCCCCCCCGCCCCCCGCTTCCCCCGCGCGGACCAGCGAGGTGACGGACCCCGTCTGCCGCCAGGCGATCGACCGTGCAGACTGGCTGATCACCGACTACGACGGCAAGACCTATGCCTTCTGCAGCGAGGAGTGCTTCGAGCAATTTCGGAGCGATCCGAGGCGGTACGTCACCCCACCGACGATCGAGCCACGGTGGAGGAGAAGAGGCGTAGGTAGGATGGGCATCGAGCGCGACTACGAGTTCGATCCGACCCGACGCCAGCGCTGACGGGGAATCGTGCCGGAGGGTCCTGCCCCGCCGTCGCGTTTGAGCGCGCAGACGCCAGGCCGTCGGCGACTTAGTACCGCTCCACGGAAGTCGGTAACCAATCGCCGAAGGCAAGCTCGGCCGCCCGCGAGGCGCGCGAGCGAGGCGTAGTAACGGAGAACTACGTCGAGCGAGCGCCACGAAGCGGGCGACCGAAATCGCCGAGGAAATTGGTCACTCAATTCTGTGGGGCGGTACTTAGGGCCCGTAAGAAAACAACTTGCTCGTTTGACGCGCAGCGGGGCGACATGAATTCTCCATGCTCGATTTTCAAGACTCAGACAAGGCTCAAGGTTCAATTCGCAATGACCACCATGGAACGTGGCCCGGGCACGGAATCGCGGACTCTGAGCCCTGAACTTTGAGCCTTGGCTGAAAATTGATCCTTGAGCCTTGAGCCTTTTCCCGAGGAGCTCCCTGGTTTCCGAGCCGCAGGAGTCGTTACTCTACGGGCCCTTCCTTGCACCCTACCCGCGCCGCGCCCGCCGCCCGCCCTGCGCACGCCGGGACGGCACGACCCGCGACCCGCCCGCCTTCGGGCGCGCGGCTCGCGGCGCCGGGGCGACGGCTCGCGTCGACCTGACCGCACCCCGCCGACCGTTTTTCGCCGTCGGCTTGGCAACCCTCGCAGGCGCGCGCTTCACCGGCCCCGCGACGCGGGGCGCGGCCGCGGCCGCCACGCCGTTCCCACCCGACCCGCTCGCGCCGGCGCTCTCCACGCGGAGCGCCTTGCGGCGCGCCAGGTCCGCGCGCAGGTCCTTGTCCACCACTCCACGCGAACCTTTCCCCGAGCGCCGGAGCCGCTCGACCTTCCCATCGGCACGAGCGACGAGTTCCTCGCCGACGCCCGGCTCCTCGTAATAGCCACCGCCGATGTCGCGGTACAGGTCCACGCAGAAGCGCGTGGGGTGCTGCGACGGTTCGGTGCGGCGGCGAATCCTCAGGAAACCGCCGTCGTCGACGACCCGGTACTTGCCGGCCGGATTCAGGAACCCGACCGCGGTGTCCGGATACTGGCGAACATAGAGGTCCGCGTTGAGGTCGAGCAGTTCGCCGTTTCGCTCTTCGTAGGCCGACGAGCCCAGGAAGCGATAGGTCTTGCCGGTGGTGGCGAGGGGCAGCTCGGATACGAAATTGTCCGGGCTGTGGGTCAGGAGGTGGAAGCGCGGCTTGTGCCGGGCGATTTGATCGTATTCGGTGTGGACGACGCTCCCCCGGTCGCTCACGTCGTGGACGACGAGCGCGCCTTCATAAGCCTTCAGCGCGGCCTCCAGCCGGGCGCGGCTCCAGGTCCGTTCGATGAGGTGGTTGATGTCGCCGTAGACCAGGTACGCCTTCTCGAAGGCCTCGCGTCCCCTGTCGAGGCGTTGGGGGCGATACTCGTCGGCGAGCTGACGCCACAGGTCCGGGTTGTAGACCGTGTCGGACGAGAAGATCACGCGCTCCCCCGGCGTCCGGATCTCGACTCCGATCGTCGGCGGGCCGTGCCAGACGGGCTCCTTGAACGGGCGGATCTCGAGCCCGGCCTCCTCGTCGAGGATCGGGTTCTGGGCCTCCTCGTAAAAGGCCCGGTCGGCAAGGGCGTAGAAGGACTCGGGCTCCACCCACTCCCCCGTGGCGGCGTCCTTGAAGAGCAGCCGGGGCCGGTTGGCGCGGACGCGATCATGGATCACGACTTTGGCGAGGGCGGGGTCCACGACTTCGCCGTCGGCATCGACGACGCGCCAGGCGACCGAGTCCCCGGCCTGCGGCACCTGCCGGATCCGGAACCGCGGCCGCGGGCCGATGATCCGCGCGTCGACGAAATCCTCGTAGGGGGCCTCGACCACGCGGCGCGAGTCGGCGCTCAGCGTCCGCTCCAGGGCGCCGCGCGAGTTCTTCATGAACTCTTCGTGTACGGCCTCGGTGGCATAGAGGCGCAACCGCTCGCGCACGGGGGCGATGTACCTTTTGTACAGCGCCAGGTCCGTGAACCAGCGTCGGTGGTCGTCGTGCGAGTGCGTGCCGATGACGCCGCGGAGGGCGGCGATGTCGGGTTCGCGCAGGGAGTCGAAGAGCGGGGCGCCGCAGTCGATGAGATACCCGCCGACCCGCCCGCGGATGCGATAGCCGATGGAGCGGCCGAAACGGGAAAAGGGGCCGGAGTCCCCGAGGATGTCGATCCGGAGGCCGCCGTGCTCAGGCGCGCGCATCGATGCCCTCCTCCTCCTTGACCTCCACGAGGTAGCGGGCGAGTCGGTCCCGGACCGGGCCCGGGAGGCCGACGAACCGGAGCCCCACGCGGTGACCGCCGGCGGGGACGGGCTGGGTCCGCGTCACCTTGCCGACGGTGGTGAAAGCGACGTCCGGCAGGTGGATGATGACTTCCAGGTAGGTGCCGGGGGTGATCGCATGATCGCAGGCGAACTGGAGGCCGCCGCCGCTCAGGTCCACGGTGGCCGCCGGTGTGCCGGCGCGGCGGACCGCCTCTTCCTGCGACAAGGGCCGGTACTCGACCGCAAGCTCGAGGTCGATGCGACGGAATTCGCGACGGTCGAGGGCGTAGACCTGCCGGCTCCGGAAGAGGTCCACGAGATCCGGATCGAAGGCGCGCCCTTTCCCCTGCTCGAGGACCGCGAGCGCCTCCTCCTCGCTCATGGCCCGCTTGTAGGGCCGGTCGTACGCGGTGAGCGCGTCATACACGTCCGCGATGGCAATGATCCGCGCGTGGAGGGTGAGCTCGTCCGCTACGAGCCGATTCGGGTACCCGGACCCGTCGAGACGCTCGTGATGCGCGCCGGCCACGTAGGGGACCTCGCGCAGGTCGCGCGAGAATTCCATCTTGTTCAGGATGTCGATGGTGAGCGCGGCGTGCTCTTTCACCTGATCGTACTCCTCGGCGGAGAGTCGCGCGGGCTTGAGCAGCACGGCGTCCCGGATGCCCACCTTGCCGACGTCGTGCAGCGAGGCCGCGATGTCGAGGAGGCGGAGATCGGTCGCCGGCAGGCCCAGGGCCTTCCCCAGGTGGACGGAGTAGCGGGCGACCCGCTCCGAGTGACCCGCGGTGACGGGGTCCCGGGCGTCGATGGTCGCGGCCAGCGTCTTCACGAAGCTCGTGATCATCCGTTCCTGCTCTTCGTAGAGGTGCGCGTTTTCGAGCGCGACCGCGGCGTGCGAGGCGAAGGCCACGAGCAGCTCCTCGTCCTCGCGCGTAAAGGCTCCGCCGCGCCTGTTCAGGACCTGGATCACGCCGAGCAGCTCATCCCGGTGGCTGACCAGGGGGGCGCAGAGGATCGTGCGCGTGCGGAATCCGGTGCGTCGGTCCACGTCCTGATTGAAGCGGGGCTCCCGGTAGGCGTCGGGGACGTTCATGACCGCCCGCGTCTGGGCGACGTACCCGGCGACGCCGTGCCCGATCTGCACGCGGATCTCCCGGATCTCCAGGTCATGCGCGATCCGGGAGTACAACTCGCTCTTGTACGGGTCCTTCAGGAAGAGGGAGCTTCGCTCCGCATCGAGGACCTCCGTGACGCGCGCCATGATCAAGTGGAGGAGCGCGTCGTGGTTCCGCTCGGCCATCATGGCACTGGAGAGTTCGAGGAGCGCGGTGAGGTTCTTGAGCTTCTTCCGGACGGCGGCGGCCGACTCCCCTCGGCTGCCGTCGGCGTCGCCGGCTCCGGTTTCCGTGTCGATCGCGCTCTCGCTCGCCATGGGCTCCGCCCCAACGGGGTCCAGCCGTAAATCTATCGGCCGCTCGAAGTCTCCGCGTGAGGGAAAAGGGATTCTAACACCGAGGAAGGCGGGGTGTCCAGGGGGATGCACGGCGGCCGGCCGGGGCGACGGGGCCCTGCCACGGGGGGGGGGAAGCGGGGGCAGGCGGGAAGGTCGAACGTGGAACTACCGGCCCGTTGGCGAGCTTCGGACACCGTCGTCACCGCTGTCACGGCGGCTCGTAGCCCATGCGGCCGTTCCACGGGCCGGAGGCCCGCGCCCCCAGGCATCGTGTCTGGACTTCGTCAACGGGCCCCTAGTGGGCCTTCACTGTCGTTCCGGTAGGTCCTTCGTTTCCGTCGCAGGCGCGTCCCGCGTGGAAACCGAACCGCGACCGTGAGGGGGCGGTCTGGGGGCGTTCTGCCACGACCCCCGGTTCGAGGCCGCCGACTCGCATGGGAGCGCCCTGCGATCCCACCGAGCAGCGAGGTCGAATCCGCGGCTCTGGAAGAACGCGCAAAGACCGCCCCCTCACGGTCGCGGTTCCGTGTGTCCGTCGCGGACCCGTTCCGCTTCCATCGTCCCCATGAGGTGCACCCCCAGGATCGATATTGAAGGCCCACCATGCCTCATTCGGCCTTTCGGTAGAGTTTCACCTGGAGGTACTTGACGCCCCATGCGCGTGCCTGCTCGAAGTAGGGCATCCGGACGTCGACATGATAGACGCCCTGGCGTTCCCAGCTCTGGCGCATGGCGATGCCGGTGTCGTCCGCCTCGCGGAGTCCCACGCCGGGGACGAAGAGCAGGGTGCGATAGGGGATGGCCCGCGGATCGACGGCGACCCCGTCCATGACCCACGCGTCGTCCATGAGCGAGGTCCGCCCGTCCGCGAACTCCCCACAGCACCGGTAGGAAGGGTCGTACGCGGTCACCTTCGCGGGCACGGTCTTCCAGTACTCGTAGCCCGGCGGGGAGTCGAGGTCCCGGAGCGCCTCGGGGGGAATGGCGCCGTCGGTGAAGCTGGAAAGCGGGGGTGCGGCGCCGCCGCGGGCAAAGAGAGGCGGCGCGGTCGCGGGGGCCGGATTGAAAAAGGCCGGGCCGGCGGAGAGCATGCCGCGCAGCGAAACGCCGCGGATGGAGTTCCCGACCGTGGCCAGGAGCCCGACCCCGAGCATGAGCAGCGGGCGACGGAGCCTCATCCGGGAGCCTCCAGCGGAAAGAGGGGCATGGTTCAAACCGGGGTAGCAGCCTTCCCGCGCTCAAGGGGAGCAAACCAGGGACAGAACCTGAATTCCGGAAATGGCTTACGAGCCATCGAGGACGTTCCTGGAATTCAGGCGCGTGTCCCCCGTGTTGCGGCCGGTTGGAACCCTGCGGAAAGAAGTGGGCCGACTATAGGACTCAGATCCCTGGGAAGTCAACATATATTATAGACTTGACCCTTCGACCTGGACCGCTATAATGGCGGGTCTTGTGCGGTCCCCTCCGGCCGCCCCTCGCCGGAAGCAGAGGCTCTTGCGTGCAAACACCGGTCCAACTACGCCCCGCGCCGCAGCCTGCACCCTGCCCATGGCCGCGCTGAAGACCTCCGGTCTCACCGTGGGCCGGATGGACTACAGTGAAACCAGCCAGATCGTGGCCTTCCTCTCGCGCGACCACGGGAAGGTCAGGGCGATCGCCAAGGGGGCCAAGCGGAAACGCTCCCCTTTCGAAGGCGCGCTGGACCTGCTGGTCCTGAACGAGATCGTGTTCCTCGACCGAGCCGACGGCGGGCTCTCGATCCTCACGGCGTGCACGATGCGGGACGGTTTTCCCGAGCTGCGCCGCGACCTGGATCGGCTGCACCAGGGGCTTTGGATCGCGGAGGTGCTGTCCGAGCTGACCGTCGAGGCCTCCCCGACGCCTGCGCTCTTCGACCTGGCGGTGGAGTGCCTGACCGCGCTTGCCCGCGGAAGCTGGCAGAGGCTCTCCTTGAGCCGCTTCGACGTCCTGGCCCTGCGGCACCTGGGGTTTCAGCCCCGCTTCGTGGGTTGCGGCGTTTGCCATCGACCCCTGGACGGGGAGGAATGGGTCCCCTTCTCCTGCCGCTTGGGCGCCGGTCTCTGCCGGACCTGCCGCGCGGGACAGGACGGGATCTTCCCGGTCGCCCCCGGCACCCTGTCCCTTGCGGACGGCCTCGCCTCGGGTCGGCTGCGGAACCTCGATTGCGTCCGGGTCGAAGACGCCGCGCTCGCTGACTTGCGGCGGCTCCTCACCCGCTACATCGGCTCCCTCGCGGGCCGCGAACCGCGCATGGCGCGTTACGTAAGTTGACCGGAGGTATGCATGCGTTTCCTTTGGGCCTCTTCGCTCGTGCTCGCCCTCGCTCTCGCCCTTCCCCCCGCCGCCTCGGCGAAGTGGGTTTGGACCCCGGACACCGGCTTCGTGGACACCAAGTCCTACGAGGAGACCGCTCCCCAGGAGCTGTACCAGAAGGCCAAGGGGATCTACGACAAGTCGAAGTTCGACGACGCCGCGACCGAGTTCCTGCGGATCGGCGAGTACTGCCCCGACGCCGGGATCAAGGAGCAGGCCTACTACATGTGGCCGGAATCCCTCTTCAAGGCCGGGAAGTTCTACCGCGCCTGGCAGGCCTACGAGGAGTACCTGGACCGCTATCCCCGCACGCAGCTTCTCAAGGAAATCATCAAGCGCGAACTGGAGTGCGGAGAGGCGATGGTCAAGGGGGCGAAGAAGGACCTCCTCGGCGTCTACATCCTCTCCGGGCGCTCCACGGGCAAGGAGATCATCCAGAAGGTGATCGAGCGGTTCCCGTACGAGGAGATCTGCTCGCAGTACCGATTGCAGCTCGCCAACGACCTCTACAAGGATGCGGATTTCGAGGACGCCTCCGTCCAGTACGACGCCTTCGTGAAGGACTATCCCGACAGCGCCTTCGCCCCGACGGCGCTCTACCAGAAAGGCAAGGCCCAGCTCGGCAGCCACGAAGGCCCGGACTACGATTCCTCGCCGCTCAACGAGGCCAAGAAGACGTTCAAGCGGTATCTCGACGAAAACCCGAACGGGGACCGCACGACCGAGGTCAAGAAGAGCCTCAGCGAGATCGAAGACCGCGAGGCCGAGAAGGATTTCAAGACCGCACTCTTCTACCTGCAGCGCGACCGGAAGCCGGCGGCGGTCCTCTATCTGAAGGGGATCCAGCGCAACTACCGGGGTAGCGCCTGGGCGGAGAAGGCCGCGAAGAAGCTGGCCGAGCTCGAGAAGAACTGAGCGGAGCGCGGCGAGCCACGCTCCTCCCTGGAGTCACGGACGGAGGCACGGGTGAACTTCAAGGCCCGGACGGGGACGCGCGGCGGCGCGCGGCAGGCGTGGACGCGCAGGTCCGCCGGCCTCGCGTGCGCCCTGGTCGGCGCATGGACGCTCGCCGGGTGCGGCTACTCCACGCAGCCCCTGACGCTCGATTCGGTCCGGACCGTCGCGGTGCCGATCTTCGACAACACGACCGAGCGCAGGTTGCATGAGTTCGACCTGACGAACGCGGTCGTGCGCGAAATCCACTCCCGGACGCCCTTGCGTGTCGCCGAGCCGGAGCGGGCCGACGCCATCCTCACGGGACGGCTCACGACGTTTCGCACGCCTGTGCTCGTGGAGGCCGCCCGCGAGCGGGTCCTCGACGCCACGGTGACCCTCACGCT
This sequence comes from Planctomycetota bacterium, assembly GCA_016197205.1. Lineage (GTDB taxonomy): Bacteria > Planctomycetota > MHYJ01 > WSZJ01 > JACPWG01 > JACPWG01. The sequence goes on along the minus strand of JACPWG010000099.1, from coordinate 33,994 downwards.
GGAAATCACCCTCACCGAGAGGACCACCGGAAAGGTCCTGCTGAAGGACGCCCATACGCTCTCGGCCGAGTTCTCGGGCCAGCGCGAGGAATCGATCGACAGCGCCACCGCGGAGGTGGTCGAAAAGCTCGCACGCTGGGTCGTGCAGCGCATGGAAAAGGCATGGTAGACTCCTCTCGCCGAGGTCGTCTCCGCTGAGGGAGCGACTCGGAAAAGGAAGTGGCCCTCTCGCGAGGGGGGAGGGGCTTGGGCCTGCGCCCCGAAGCTCTCCGCGGCGAGCGAAGGGGTGTGAGGAGTGCCACGAGCGTCGGCACGGCGTTCGAGTCCGTGGTTGCGGCTCTGCCGCGTTAGGATTGAACCCGAAATGAGCGAGACCAAGGGGTCCCCGGAGAAACCGAAGCGGGGTGAAGGGGCGACTTCGCGTACCGACCGGCGCCCGCGCGGCTTTCTGGTCTTCGCCCTCTTCGCCGTGGCCGCCGTCTTCATCTGGTACTACGGCGGGAAGAACCTCGCACGGGCGCCGCGGGAGATCTCCTACATCGAGTTCCTCCAGCAGCTCAAGGCGACCAACGTCGAGAGCGTGGAGATCGAGGGGAACGAGGCCCGGGGCAAGATGAAGCAGGGCCAGCCCTATGCCCTGTTCCGGACCACCTTCCCGGAAAACTACCTCAAGGAAACCAACGTCGTCGCGGGCGAGATCCGCAGCAAGATGGACGAGATCGCCCTCGGGCTCGAGGATCCGGAGAAGAATTTTCGCTTCGTTCCGCCGAACATCATCCTCGTGCAATTCATTCTCCCCTTGATCCCCTGGGTCCTCCTCTTCGTCCTCGCCTGGTACTTCCTCTTTCGCCAGATCCGCTCCCCCGCGGGCCCCGGCGGCGTCCTCTCCTTCGGCCGCAGCCGCGCGCGCCTCGCCACGAAAGACCAGCGCAAAATCACCTTCGACGACGTCGCGGGGATCGAGGAGGCGAAGGACGAAGTGACCGAGATCATCGAATTCCTGCGCGACCCGACCCGCTTCCAACGGCTGGGCGGACGCATCCCCCACGGCGTGCTCCTCGTCGGCCCGCCGGGCACGGGGAAGACCTTGCTCGCCAAGGCCATCGCCGGCGAGGCGGAGGTCCCGTTCTTCTCGATCTGCGGCTCGGACTTCGTCGAGATGTTCGTCGGCGTCGGCGCCTCGCGCGTGCGCGACCTCTTCCGGCAGGCGAAGGACAACTCCCCCTGCATCATCTTCCTCGACGAGATCGACGCCGTCGGCCGGCGTCGCGGCTCGGGCCTGGGGGGCGGGCACGACGAGCGCGAGCAGACCCTGAACGCCATCCTGGTCGAGATGGACGGCTTCGATACCGACGACGACATCATCGTGTGCGCGGCCACGAACCGACCGGACGTGCTGGATCCCGCGCTGCTCCGGCCCGGGCGCTTCGATCGCGAGATCGTGATCGACCTCCCGGACGTCAAGGGGCGCGAGTCGATCTTGAAGGTCCATGCGAAGCGCGTGAAGATCGCGAAGGGCGTCGAGCTGAACATCCTCGCGCGGACCACGCCCACGTTCTCGGGCGCGGACCTGGAGGCGACGATCAACGAGGCCGCGCTGCTCGCGGTCATGAAGAAGAAGGACTTCGTGGAGCAGGAGGACCTCGAGGAGGCGCGCGACAAGGTCAAGTGGGGCCGGATGAAGAAGAGCCGCGTGGTCGAGGAAGAGGACCGGCGGATCACCGCCTACCATGAGGCCGGGCATACGGTGGTGACGGGCCTGATTCCCGGGATGGAGCCGATCCACAAGGTGTCGATCGTCCCGCGCGGCGTGACGGGCGGGATGACGATGCGGCTGCCGGACAAGGACCGCTACATCATGCAGAAGCGCTACGTGCTGGGCACGATCACCGTCTGCTTCGGCGGGCGGGCCGCGGAGGAGGTGTTCTGCAAGGACGTCTCCGCCGGCGCGCAAAACGACATCAAGCAGGCGACGGAGCTCGCGCGCCTCATGGTGTGCGAGTGGGGCATGAGCGAAGCGGTCGGCCCGATCAACTACATGGAGTCCGAAGAGCACATCTTCCTGGGTCGCGAGATCACGCGCACGCGCAACCACAGCGAGGTGACCGCGAACGAGATCGACCGCGAAGTGCGGAGGATCCTGGAGGAGTGCTACCAGCACGCGAAGACGCTCGTCGAAAAGAACCACCAGACCTGCGACCGCATGGCGCGGGCGCTGCTCAAGTACGAGGTGCTCAGCGCGACCGACGTGGAACTGATCATGAAGGGCGGGGAGCTGGAGCGGACGGTGCCGGAGCCGGCGACGCCGAGCGTGCCGGCGGCGTGAGGCGAGGGGGGCGAGTGTGGGGGGGGGGGGGGACAAGTGGGAGGGACGGAGACGGACGAGAGAGGGAGAGAGGCGAGAAATTCGGGAACCCGTCGACGGAAGGACGGGTTCACGAAACACAGCGACGCGGAGGCGCAGAGGACGGTTCTTGCTGCGAACGCCCTCCGTGCCGACGCCGACGCGACTGCGCCCTCCCCCTCTCCGGCGCAGCGGGGGAGGGCTGAGGTGAAGGCCGAGGCACGCACGGTCCACGAACTCGCGCCTCCTCTCTGCAACCGCCCCCACCCCACAAGCACGTTCGCTCCTCCTAGACCTCCGGCCGCCAAACGGCCGCGTCGACCGCGGCGCAGATGTGCATAAGCCAGCCGAGGAGGAAGAACCAGAGGACGAGGTCGACGAGGAAGAACGCGGCGGCGGCCAGGACGCGGCCCTGGACGAGTTGGCCGAGGCCGGGGACGAGGAAGCTCGCCAGGCCCGCGAGCACGTTGCCTCCGCTGCCGGGTCCGTTGTCGTCCATGGCACAACCTCCTGCATGGGGCTGCAAGGAAGTTTCAACACCACCCCGTTCGTCTGGCATCGAATCGCAAGAACCTTGCAGGCGCCGGTGCGCCGCATTAGGATAGTGCAAGGGGCGGGCCACGGCGGGCGGTACCCTGAACCGAAGACTTTCAGCAAGCACGGATCGGGCCCGGCACGTGTCAGCTCCCGCTTCCGTCCTAGCCCCTGCCGCAAGCCGTAGGGGTACGGCGCTGCCGCGCCTGCGAAGCGGGAAGCAGTGGTCGGCCGGGCGCGACGGCAGCGGCGTTGTAAGCGGCGGACCCATTGGTAAGCGAGTCCCGCTCCGCGTCCCGCAGTCCACGCTCTGTGCCCAGCCTGTACAATCCTGTTTGGAAGGGGGACGACCGATGCGAATGCGAGGGACGGTCCTGTTGCTGTTGCTGCTCGCTGCGGCCGGGTGTACGCACTCGCGCAAGTGTACGCTGGAGCCGTCACCGGCCGCTTGCCGGTACGACCCCCTGGCCCCCGGCAACCAGGCCGAGCAGCAAGCCCGCCAAGCAAGCCTTTCAAAAGGCTTCCAGGAACTCTATCGGTCGGGTGGGCTCGACCCCAACGCGTACCCGAACATCCTCGTGCTGTCCGGCGGCGGGCAGAACGGCGCCTTCGGCGCGGGGATCATGAACGGGTGGACCGGGCACGGCCGGCCGGCCTTCCATGTCGTGACGGGCATCAGCACGGGGAGCCTGATTTCGACCTTCGCGTTTCTCGGTCGTCGTGAGGACGACGAGGCGCTCAGGGAGTGCTATACGCAGACCGGCCCATCGGACATCTACGTCCACCGTCCGATCTTCGTCGTCCCGTTCAGCGACTCTTTGTCGGTCATGCGCCCCCTGAGGAAGCTGCTGGAACACCAGGTGAACAACGACGTGATCAAGCTCGTCGGCGCGGAGTACTCGAAAGGCCGACGCCTCTTCGTCGGCACCGTGGACATGGACCACGGCACGCTCAAAGTGTGGGACATGACCGAAATCGCGGCGGGTAGCGAGCCCGGCCGATTCGATCGCTACCGGTCCATTCTGCGCGCCGCGGCCGCGATCCCGGTGCTCTTCGAACCGGAGATGATCGACGGCAACATGCACGTGGACGGGGGCGTGCGCGAGCAGCTCTTCCTGCGGGACATCGTCTGCGACCTGTGCGATGCGCTGGGCACGGCGCGCAAGGCCCGAGGCCTGCCGGCGGCCCCGCACCCGGGCGCGGCGGGCGCGGCGGGACCCGGCGCGAAGGCCGCGCCGACCGGGCCCCGGCCGACGATCTACGTAATCAACAACGGCAAGATCGGCGTCAAACAGCATTGCGTCGGGGACGGCATCCTGCCGATCCTGCTCCGCTCGGTCGAGCTGCTGCTCGACGAGGGCCAGGTCGGGAGCATGTACAAGATCTACGCCCTCGCACAGGAGCACGGCTACGACTACAAGCTGGATTGGATCCCGAGCTGCTTTCCGCTCGAGTCCGCCTCCGAGGACTTCAACACCGCGGACATGAGGCGCCTGTTCGCGTTGGGGCTCGAGCGTGGCCAGGCGGGGGGCGTCTGGGCCACCGAACCGCCACCGGACAACAGCCACGACCATTCGCACGGCGCGGCCGCCGCCGCAGCGGAAGGTGGCGCGGCGCACACGCCCGAGCCCGGGGCGGCTCCCGCGGTCGGGGACACGCAGAAGCACTGAGACCCAGCCCTTTGAAGGTGAAAAGGCTGTTTCGACCGTGGTGAACTGGAGCAGCCGCTGCCAGGGACGGGAAGGAGCGACCGACTTCGGTTCTTCTCCGCCGGCCACGAGCCCTTTCAAGGTGGGGAGGGCTGTTCGGCTGTCGTAGAATGGAGCATCAGAAGCTGGGGGCGGGAAGGAGCCACCGTCCCACAGGTCTTCTCCGCCGGCCACGAGCCCTTGTGGTGCAGGGCTTCCGCCCTGCACCGACGGGACGCTCCGTATGAAAGTCGCCGCGTTCGGAGTGCGGGCGCGGCCGGAGGAAGGCGGGGAGGAGCTTCAGACGATCCGTGCGAGAGCGGGTGCAGGGCGGACACGTCCACCGAAGCGCCGGGCGCGAAGGCGGAAGCCCTGCACCACAAGACAGCTTCAAGTCGCAGCATCAAGTGAACAGGCGGCTTGCGTCCGGTACCGGGGCGGAGCAGCCACCTTGGAAGGGCTGACCGCAAACGCTAGAGGGCATGGTTCAATTCGGGCGGAGGATCGTTAACACGGATCAACGGCCGGGCGTAGGGGCGGGCCTTGTGCCCGCCCTCGTCGCGACACCGCGTAGTCTAACGCGTTGCAGCCAATCGCGGGCGCCCACAAGGGGCGCACCTACGGCGGGAGGCCGACGCAAACCTGTGACCCAGATTTGAACCATGCCCGCTAGAGACCGGCGGAGGTGAACAGGTGGGAGGCCGCCTCCTCCCGCCCTCGATAGTTTGAGCCTTGCTTCGCAAACGGGCGCGGAGCCGCGCATGCGTCAGCTACCCGCCCCCGCCCCCCGCCCCCACTCCTGCCCCACTCCCGCCCCCGCCCCCCCCTCACCGCAGCAAATGCCGCGCGATCACCAGGTGCTGGATCTCCGTCGTCCCCTCGTACAACTCCGTGATCCGCACGTCGCGGAAGTACCGCTCGACCGGGAACTCGCGCAGGTACCCCACGCCGCCGTGGATCTGCACCGCCTCCTTCGCCGCGCGGTTCGCGGCCGTCGAGGCCGCGAGCTTCGCCATCGCGGCCTCCTTCGTGTGCGGCAGCCCCCGATCGCGCAGCAACGCCGCCCGATAGATCAGCAGCCGCGCGGCGTCCAGCTCCGTCGCCATCTCCGCCAGCTTCCACTGGATCGCCTCGAACTCGCCGATCAGCTTGCCGAACTGCTTCCGCTCCTTCGAGTACTTCACCGAAGCGTCCAGACACGCCTGTCCGATCCCCACGGCCTGCGTCGCGATCCCGATCCGCCCGCCGTCCAGCGTGTCCATCGCGATCGTGAAGCCCTTCCCTTCCTGCCCCAGCAGGTTCGCGGCCGGCACGCGACAGTCCTCCAGGAACAGGCTCGCCGTGTCCGAACCGCGAATGCCGCACTTGTCCTCGGCCTTCCCCACGCGAAACCCCGGGAACGTCTTCTCCACCAGGAACGCGCTCACGCCCTTCGCCTTCAGGCTCGCGTCCGGATTCGTCCGCGCAAAAATGATGAGCAGGTCGGCGTACGAGCCCGTCGTGACGAAGTTCTTGCTGCCGTTCAGGACCCAGAAGTCGCCGTCGCGCCGCGCCGAAGTGATGAGCGCCGCGGCGTCGCTCCCCGACCCGGGCTCCGTCAGCGAATACGCGCCCAGCCACTCCCCGCGCGCGAGCTTGGGCAGGTAGCGCTGCTTCTGGTCTTCGTTGCCGAATCGGTTGAGCGGACTCGCGACCAGGCTGTTCTGCACGGAGAGCGTCACGCCGGTCGACGCGCAGGCCCGGTTCACCTCTTCCAGCGCCAGCACCAGGGCCAGGTTGCCGAGCCCCGACCCGCCGTACTTTTCCGGCGCGAGGAAGCCGCAGAAGCCCAGCTCCGCGAGCTTCTTCATGCTCTCGGCGGGAAAGATCTTCCCCTCGTCCAGGGCCGCGGCCCGCGGGGCGATCTCTTCGTCCGCGACCTTCCGGGCCGTTTCGCGGATCATCTTCAGGTCTTCGCTCAGGTCAAAGTCCATGTCGCGTCGTCTCCGTTCAGGACTCAACCGAAAACTGCCGCGCGGCTGCTCGCGTCAGGCCGGCGGATACGTGTAAAAGCCGCGGCCGGACTTGCGGCCGAGGTGCCCCGCGGCCACCATCCGCCGAAGCAGCGGGCACGGCCGGTACTTGTCCTCCCCCAGCCCCCGGTGGAGGACCTCCAGGATCGCCAAGCAGACGTCCAGGCCGATGAAGTCCGCCAGCGTCAGCGGCCCCATCGGGTGGTTCATCCCCAGCTTCAGGATCTCGTCGATCGCCTCCGGCTTCGCCACCCCCTCGTGCACGGCGAAGATCGCCTCGTTGATCATCGGCAGGAGCACGCGGTTCGACACGAAGCCCGGGAAATCGTTCACCTCGACCGCGGTCTTGCCGAGCCGCTCGCACAGGCCCCGTACGACCGCGTACGTCGCGTCGCTCGTGTCGTGCCCGCGGATCACTTCGACCAGCTTCATGACCGGGACCGGATTCATGAAGTGCATCCCGATCACGCGGTCCGGCCGGCGCGTGGTCGCGGCGATTTCCGTGATCGAAATCGAGGAGGTGTTGGTGGCCAGGAGCACTTCGCTCCGGCAGGTCCGGTCCAGTGCGCCGAAGACTTCGCGCTTGACCTTCATGTCCTCGTAGACCGCCTCGACGGCGAAGTCGACGGGCGCGAGGTCCTCGATGCGCGGCACGGTCCGGATGCGCCCCAGCACCTGGTCCCGCGCGTCCGCGGTGAGCTTCTCTTTTTTGACAAGCCGCTCCAGCCCGTCCCGGATCGTCTTCATCCCGCGGTCAAGAAAGGACTGCTGGACGTCGGTCAGGAGCACGGCGAACCCGGCCTGCGCGAACACCTGCGCGATCCCGCTCCCCATCGTGCCCGCGCCGAGCACGGCGACGCACTCCACGTTCATGTCGGACCCTCGATTTCTGTCCTGCGCAGCCCTGCCGCGGGGACGGGCCACGAAAAGCGCCGGACGTACCGGCAATGCGGCGGGCCCGTCCGGTGCGTTCGGCGTCTTCGGTCGCTGCCTTCGTTCGATTTCGGGCCCCACGGAAGCTTCGGCACCGCGTCCAAGGCTAGACCCTCCTCCGCTGGCTGCGGCGAGCTACGGAGGGTAGTCTCTGGTCGCCGCGTCTTTTCCTCGACGTCGAGGAAAAGGCTGGGCGACTAGAGACTATTTCGGCGGCAGCCGGTCGATCGCCGTTTTCCAGCGGTACATCTGCTCCATGGCCGCGACCTTCGGCGCACGCTCGCCGGCCAGCGGGAACTCGAACCGCTGCGCGCTCAGGCGCCTCACCGCCACGATCAGCGCGAGCACTTCGGGGCGCGCGACCGGCTCGAAGCCATGGTCTTGCACGGCTTCCAGCAACACCGGAATCGGCCGGGGGTCCCCGTAGCGCGCGACGAGCCGGGCCGCGTCGCAGGCCTCCGCCACGCCGCGCCGCAGCCGCGCCATCTGCGCCGCCACGAGATCGAACTTTTCGTAGTTCTCCTTCCACCACGCGTTCCACTCGTCGTGGAGCCGCTGCGAGTCCTCCCAGAGCAGGCCCGGGTGGGCGTCGCGCAGGAAGCGTCCGCCGACGTAGCGCTGCAGGTTCGTGTCCACGAAATCCGCGGAGCCCGCGCGCCAGTGGAGCAGCCCCTCGATGTCCTCGTCGATCCCGGAGACGGCCCAGTCCAGCATCGACCGGCCCGCGTTTTCCTTCCACCATTCCTGCCAACGCCGCACGAGCCGGGGCCGGTCCGTCTTCGCGATCCGCAGCTTGGCCGGCGGCCAGTTGGCCTCGTCGAAGGAGTGGTTCGTGATTTCCTTCAAGGCCAGGAGGAGCGGCGGCTCCGCGCCGGGCGGCCAGAGCTCGAGCGCGGAAAGGAGCGACGGGACCAGCTCCCGGCGCGCCATCGTCCTGGCCGCCTCGACCACGGCGGGCGACCGGTTTTCGTCGTAGTCCGCGGCGAGCGCCTTTTGCAGGAGCGGCACGACCCGGTCGTCATCGAACTCGGCCAGCACGAAGAGGGCCTGATTGGCGACGGCCGGATCCGGGTCCGTTTGCGCGACGCGCAGGAGCGCGCCGCCGTCCCACGAGTCCCCGATCCGGCGCAGGATCTCGATGGCGTCGAGCCGGACCCGCGACGACGTGTTGTCGAGCAGGCCGAACACGCGCGGCACGATCGGCATGCCCAGCCGCACGAGGACCGCCTTCGCCGTCCCCTCGTCCACGTTGCGCGGTTCGGGGAGCGGCGGCGCGCCGATGCGCAGCGGAGAGCCGCCTTCCAGGACGCGGGCCAGCTCGTTGCCGAGGGCCTCACGCTCCCCGGGGGACAGGTGCTCGACGCCCACGAACGTCCCGGGCACGGTCTGGCGCGCCCCGCACGCGGGGAGGAGGAGCAGGGCGAGCGCGAGGAGCGCACGAGGCGGATGTCGGGTCATGGGGCTCCGGCGTTGTCCTGGCCTGAATACCGCCCCACAGCATCGGGTGACCCATGTCCTCGGCGCTTTCGGCCGCCTGCTTCCCCCCTTCGCGCTGCGGCGCTTCGGGGCGCAAGCGTTGCGCTCGCTCGGCGTAGTTCTCCGGTCCTACGCCTCGCTCGCGCGCCTCGCGGGCGGCCGAACTTGCCTTCGGCTATTGGCCACCGACTTGTGTGGAGCGGTACTGGGGCGTTCCGCGGAGGATCAGAGTTCCCGTTCGATGCCGACCGCAACCGCGTTGCCTCCGCCGAGGCAGAGCGTCGCAAGTCCACGGCGCGCGTCCCGCCGCTTGAGTGCATACAACAGCGTCGTCAGGATGCGCGCGCCCGAGCAGCCGATCGGGTGCCCGAGGGCGACCGCCCCGCCGTGCACGTTCACGCGCGTCGCATCGAGCTTCAGCTCCCGGAGCAGCGCCAGCGCCGCGACCGAAAACGCTTCATTGATCTCGATGAGGTCGTAGTCCTTGGGCTCCACCTGCGTGCGCGCCGTAAGGTTCTTCACGGCCTCGGTCGGCGCCATCATGACCCATTCCGGGGCCAGCCCGCCCGTGGCGTAGCCGGTGATGCGCGCGAGGGGACGGAGGCCGGCCTGCTGGGCCCGCTGCCGCGACATGAGGACGAGCGCGCTCGCGCCGTCGTTGATCGTGGAAGCGTTCCCCGCCGTGACGGTCCCGTCCTCGCGGAAGGCGGGACGCAGCCGGGAGAGCCTGTCGACGCTTGCGTCCTCGCGGGGCCCCTCGTCCTTCTCGAAGGCGAGGGCCGCCCCTTTGGGCTGCGGGACGTCCACGCGGACGATCTCCTCCTGGAAGGCGCCCTCGCGCTGCGCGAGCGCGGCGCGGCGATGGCTGCCGCAGGCGTACTCGTCCTGCGCCTCGCGGGGGATGGCGTACTTGTCCGCGACCAGCTCCGCGGTCGCGCCCATGTGGAAATCGTGGTGGGCATCCCACAGGCCGTCGTGGACCAGGGAGTCGAGCATTCGGCCGTTCCCCAGCCGCTGTCCCGCGCGCACGTCGGGCAGCAGGTACGGGGCGTTCGTCATGCTCTCCATGCCGCCCGCGACGATCACCTCGGCATCGCCGGCCCGGATGGCCTGCGCGGCGAGCATGACCGCCTTGAGCCCGGAGCCGCAGACCTTGTTGATCGTAAGCGCGCCGACGCCGTTCGGCACGCCCGCGGCCAGCGCCGCCTGGCGCGCCGGGTTCTGTCCGAGCCCCGCGGAGAGGACGTTGCCCAGAATCACTTCCTGAACCGACGAAGCTTCGATCCCCGCGCGCCGGATGGCCTCCCGGACGACGACGGCGCCGAGCTTCGGAGCGGCAAGCGGAGCCAGGGCGCCTTGGAACTTGCCGATGGCCGTGCGGCAGGCGCTGACGATGACGGCTTCTTCCATGACGGCCTCCGAGGAGGGATGCCGGTGGTTGAGAGGGAAGGAGTGGACCTTCCCGAGGGAGGAACATTCTAGCATCGCGGGGGAGGAACGAGCCAGGAAAAAGGTCGGTCGGTTTCGGCCGGGGCGCGGTCGTCGCGACACGCGCGTTCGAGGTCCGAGGGCCGGCCGTCGGACTTTTTCACGGGGTCGCAGCGCGCACGACGGGAGAGGCGAATCCCTTGTCACTCGCACGGAGGTTTGGTAGGATGGACGTCCGGTGGAGGGCTTTTCCCCGCGGCCGGCGTCTATTCACGCTTGGCCCTCCCTGGCGCGGAATACCGGAACCAAAGTCGAGCGATGGTGCCACGCTCGTGGCGCCCCTCACCCCGACCCTCTCCTACGAGGGGAGAGGGTGGCTATGGACCCGAATGACTCGCGCATTCGCGCCGCTCATCCAGGTCAATGGCATCCGCAGATGACGAACAGGTGGGAGTCGAAATGGCTACGCCGAATCCCCCCGACATCCTGAAGCAGTCCCTCTCCGGCAGCGGGATCCTTAACGATGCCGCGGCCGAGGTGCTGAAGGCGAGCGGCGCGTCGTCGATGCTGGCGCTCATGCGGCACACGCTCAAGGACGACCGCGACGGCTTGAAATCCCTGGAGCGGATCGGCGACACGTTTTTGCGGGTCGGAGCCCCCAAGGACGCCTGCGAGTGCTATCGCGAGGCGATGGGCATGGCGGAGCGGATGGGCGACAAGGAGCGGGTCTGCCGCTTCCATCTGGCCCTCGGCAGCGCGCTCGACGAGGGCGGCCAGCCGACGCTCGCGCTGGAGAGCTATCGCTCCGGCATGACGCTCGCCCGCGCGCTCGGCGATCGCGGCCTCGAGGCGCGCTTCCTCAACAACCTCGGCATCCTCTCCCAGAAGGGAAACGCCCCCCACGAGGCGATCCCCTACTACGAGAAGAGCCTCGTCCTCAAGGAGGAGGAGAAGGACTTCCGCGGCGCGCTTTCCACGCGGCTGAACCTCGCCGCCCTGCTGGCCACGCTGACCCGGTGGCCGGAGCTGGACCCGCACATCGAGAAGATCCTGCTGCGGGCGCGGGAGGTGAGGGACGATCGCTCCGAGGCCTACGGCTATCTCCTCCAAGGGCAGGGCGCGAGCGCACGCGGGAAGTGGGAGTCGGCGAGCGCGTCGCTTTCGTCCGCGCTCGCGCTCTTCCAGAAAATGGGGGACGCCGAGGGGGAGCTCGCCGCGACGCTCAGCATGGCCGAGGCGGCGATCGAGCTGCGGGACGCGGGGCACGCGTACGTGCTGCTCAAGGCCGGGCAGGAAATGGCCGATCGGCTGCGGGACGGGCCGCGCAGCGCCCGCATCCTGACGCTCTATCACCGGCTCGACCGCATTCTCGCCCCGCCGGGACGCGATCACACGACGACGCCGATCGAAGAGATCACCCGGGAGCGAAACGGGCTTTCGAGGCTGCAGGAGGTCACCCACGCCCTCAATTGCGAAAACGATCCGGCGCGGATCTTCGATCGCATCCTCGACGCCACGGTTTCGCTGACCGGCGCGGAGCGCGCGTTTCTCATGCTGCGCGAAGGCGAAGAGATGCGCGTCCGGGCCTCCCGCAGCCAGAACGCGGCCGCGGCGCCTGCGGAAGCCGTGGACAAGGGGGTTTCGCGAACGATCGCGGAATCCGTGGGCAGGCGAGGCATCCCCGTGGTCTCCACGAGCGCCGTCCAGGACAAGGACTGGAGCACGCAGCGCAGCGTGTCGGACCTGAACTTGCGAGCGACCCTTTGCGTCCCGGTCCGGAGCAGGAAACGGGTGCTTGGGGTGATCTACGTCGATGACCGGCGCCGGGACCATGCGTTCGGTCTCGTCGATCTGCGGCTCCTGGAATCCCTCGCCGACCAGGCGGCGCTCGCGCTTTTCCTCGCCTCCACCCGGACCGAGGCCGCCCCGGCGCAGACGAATCCCTTCGAGGGAAAAACGCTGGCCGAGGTCGAGCGGGCGCACATCGAGGCGACGCTGAGGTCCGCCGGCGGAAACGACGCCGACGCCGCGCGCCGCCTCGGGCTCACCGCGGAGGAGCTGGCGGACCGAAGACGCTGAAGACGCCGAATTTCACGACGGGTCGTTCGGCGTCTTCGGCGTCTTCGGTGGCTCGTCCTTCCGTGGGCGGAGCGCACGGCTTCCGAAATCGCGACAGGCTTTCCAGAAGTCGAACGGTAGGGACCCAACTCGGCGCCCGCGCCCGAAAGCCAAAGACCCAGGCGAAGGCGCAATTTTCAATGCTCAAGGCTCCATCAAGACTCAAGGCTCAATTCTCAACTCGGGCCGTCCACGGACTCGGGACTCAGGGCAGGGTGCAAATCCCGGTTACGTTTGCGATCGCCTGCGATCCGTAGGGGCACGGCGCTGCCGTGCCCACGAAGCGATCCCTCGTGGTCGGCCGCGCATGCTGTCGGCGGCAGTTTGAGCCAGGCCGAACTTCTTGGCGAGAACTCCCCATCCCGAACGGTAGGGGTCCAATTTCCAATGACCAATCGATGACGAATTCCCAAGGCCCAGAACGGGTTGTGCGAGGGCCTTACGAAAGCTGGAACAGAGTTCGCGAAGTTGACAGGTAGGGATCCAACGCCAAGAGACTCCAACTCCAACCGCTACCTCCAACGGCCCGCCCACAGGCTGGTAGGGGCGACGCGCCCGATTTTGGACGTCGGACAGGGTTGAAGATGGACGACCTCGGTTCGCTCGCGCAGCGTTTTGCCGGACTCGCGAGACTCGCCGCCGAGGAGGCGGTCTACCGGGCCCGCGACACTTCACAACACGGCCTCCCCGTCGTCCTCAAGCGACTGCCGGCGGCGTGGAGCGCGGGCCATGCGCTCGCGGAACTGCTCGCCGCCCGCTCCCCCGACCGACCCTGGCTCTTCGCCGCGGGCGACGGTTCCGCCTGGCTCGTCCGCAGGTGGGCACCCGGCAGGCCTTGCGCGCTCGGCGCCGGCGCCGGCACCGCTGACTCCGCACCCTCCTCCCCATCCCCCCCCGACTTCGCCTCCCACGCGGCGCTCGTGGCGGACCTCCTGGCCGCCGTCGCCGACCTGCACGCGACAGGCGCGCTTCATGGCCACCTTGGGCCGGGAAACCTCCTCGTGTGGACCGACCTCGAGCACGAAGCGACGCCCCTAGGGGATTCACCTGAGTCCGCGAGCCGGCCGCTCTCGCTGCGCCGGCTCGACGCGCTCTACCGCGCGGAGGTGGAGGAGGCCGCGAGCGTGCCCGCGCCCGCCCACGCCGGCCCCGCGTCCGGCGGCAGGCGCCGCGTGTGGCTCGTGGATGCGGGGATCGGCCTGGCGCGCTTCCGGCACGCGGGCCGGGAGTTCCCGGGCGCGCCCGCATGCCTCCCGCCCGAACTCCTTCTCGGACAGGCGCCGGACGAGCGCACCGACCTGTACGTCCTCGGGCTGTCGTTGTACGAGGCACTCGCGGGGACGCCCGCGTGCGACGCGCTCTCCACGCGCGAGGCCCTTGCGTGGCAGCTCCGAGGTCTCCCGCGCCCGCTCCGTCGATCGTACACGACCCTTCCCGAGGCGGTCGACGAAGTGCTTCTTCGACTGCTCGCCAAAGATCCGGGGGAACGATTTCCGCATGCGCGCGCGGCCCTGCGCGCGTGGAAGCACGCCACCGGACTGCCGGTCCCGCCGGCGGCCGAGGCGCCCGCGCTGGGTCGTTTCCTCCCGCCGGCCTTCGTGGGACGCGACGGCGAGCTGCGCGGCCTCAGAGGGATGCTCCGCGAGGCCTGCCGGGGCACGGAGCGGCCGCGGCGCGCGACCCCGCTGCTCCCTGCGCCGCGAGCGGCAGAGCCCGCGACCTCCATCGAGGGCCTGGAGGCGGCGGCAATCGCGGGCGGCAAGGAGGAGCCCACGCAGGAGCCGACCGTGGGGATCGTGCGCGCCCTCCCCCCGACCGCGTCGGACGACGAGACCGGGGAAGCGTTTCGGGGCGGGCTCGTGGTGCTCGCCGGGGAAGAGGGCATCGGAAAGACGCGGCTGCTGCGGGAACTGGCCGGGCGCGCGTTTCTGGAGGACGTCCCGCTCCTCCTCGGGCGGTCGAGCGAGCGCCCGCGTTGGCCGCTGGAGCCTTTCGCGGAGCTCCTGCGCGAAGCCCTGCGCCGGGAGGACTGCCCTCGCCCGCGCCGGCCTCCGCCGCAGCTCGCGGCCGCCGTGGAAGCGAGGGAGGCAGCCGGCGAGGCAGGCGCGGCGACGCCGTGGCCCGAGTCGCCGGCCGGGGAGGAGGGCGAGGCCGAGCGTCGGGCCTTCGAGGACCTGGCCGGGTACCTCGTGGACGCGGCGCGCATTCGACCGCTCGCGCTCGCCTTCGAGGATTTCCAACACGCCGACGGCGCGACGTGCCGGCAGCTCCTGACGCTCGTGCGGGCGCTGCGCGTTGCGTTGCACGAGGAGGCCCCGGGTCCGGCTCCGGGCGACATGGGGGCGGAGGAGGCGACGGAGGAGCGGCCGGAGCTGCGCCGGGACGTGCCGCGACTCTTCCTCGTCGCCACGTTCGATCCGACCGCGGGCGCGCCGGAGGCGGAAAGCCTGCTTCGCGACCTGCACCAGCTCGACGCGGTGCGGGTCGTCGCCCTCCCGCCGCTCGACGCGGCCGCGGTCGGCGCGGCCCTCGCCTCGGGCTTCGGCTGGCCGCTCGCCGCCCGCGCCCTCCCCGACGCGGTCGCCGCGGCCGGGGTCGGAAATCCGCTCACGATCGCGCATGCGGCCGCGTGGCTGCGAACCGCCCAGCGGCTTTCCCTGACGGGAGGGGGCGCACCCAAGCTCGCCTGGGACGGACGGCCGCTGGACGTCCCGGCGGCGGACCTTCCGCGCGCGCGAGCCGCCGGCCTCTCGGCGGCCGCCCGGCGCGTCCTGGCCGCGTTCGCGGTCGCCGACACGCCCATCGGACGGGCGGCGCTGGCCAAGCTGCTGCGGCAGCCGGACGTCTCACCCCCGGCTTCCGTCACCACCCCCGCAGCCACCGCCCCGGCTGCGCCCCACGCGGACGTCGCGCCCACAGCGGCGGCGGCGAGCCCGCCCTCGCCGATGGCCGCCACGGAAGACATGGAACGAGGACTGGCGGAGGCCCTCGCCGAAGGCTGGATCGGACCGGACTCCTGCCGCGGTCCCGGCGTTTTTTGTTTCCCGCACCCGTCCTACCAGCGGCTCTTCTATGGCATGACGGAACCGGAGGAGCGCTCCCGCCTCCATCGGCAATGGGCGGACCTCGTGGAGGGCGCGAACGGTCCGGCCGGCGGACGCACGCCGCTTCTCGACGCCTTCCACGCCGTGCGGGGTCGGCGCGGGGACAGGCTCGTCTCGACGGCACGCGCCGCCGCCGCGCAGGCGCTCGCCCGGTTCGCCCCCGAACGCGCGGTTGCCGCGGTCCAAGCGGCGTTGGATGTCGCGCGCGCCGGGACCGACGGCGGTGAGTGCGCTTCGGCCGCGGCGCTGCGCCTCGACCTGGTCGAGGCCCTCCGGCGCGCGGGTTTCTGGCACCAAGCGGTCGAGCTGCTCGGCGAAGCGGCAATGCTCAAGCAGGACGGCGCCTTCGGCGGGGACGCCGCGGGGCGCGTGGACGCGCTCCTGCGACGCGCCGCGGTCCTGGAGCGAGGCGGTCGGCTGGAAAGCGCCGCGCAGGCGTGCGAGGAGGCGTGGGAGGCAGGGACGGGTTCGGCGGCGGCGCTCGCCCCCGCCGCGGGTCTCGCGTGCGGACGCGTGCTGCTCGCGCTCGGGCGCCATGCCGAGGCCGAGCGGCGTGTGCGCGAAGCGCTGGCCATGCTTCCGGCGGGCCGGGCCCAGGCGGAGGCCGCGGGCCTGGAGGCGCTTCTGGCGGAAACGGCCGCGGCGCGCGGGGACCGGGCGGCGGAGGCCGCGGCCTGGGAGCGGTCCGCGTCCCTGCGGCAGGCCGCGGAGCAGCCGGCCCTCGCGGCGCAGGCGCTCCAGCACCGCGCGCTCGCGCTCGGCGAAGCGGGCCGATGGTCGGAGTCCGCCTCCGCCCTCCAGGCCGCCGGCGCTCGTGCGGACGACTGTGCGGATTATCGGACGTTTGGAGCCGCCCTCGACGCCCTCGCACGCGCACACGAGGCGCTCGGACTCATCGAAGAGGCGGAGAGGGACGCGGCCCGCTCCCTCACCGTGCGTCGCGGGATCGGGGACCTGCGGGGCATCTGCTCCGGGTATCGCACGCTCGGCCTCTTCTACGCCCACGCGGCCGAGTACGGACCCGCCATCCACTGCTTGCGGCGCGCCGCCCGCATGGCCCGCGACCTCGCCGACCGACCGCTGTACGGTGAATGCCTCCTCCAGCTCGCGGACGCATTCCTCGCCGCCGGCCATCCGGAAAACGCCGCGCGTCTCGCGACCGAGACGAAGGCGCTGGCCGAACGCCTGGCCGAGCCCCGCCTCCCCGCGGGCCTCGCGCTCCTCGACGCGGGCCTCGCCGAGCGGCGGGGCGACCACCCACGCGCGGAGACCGCGGCTGCGCGCGCGGAGCAGCTCTTCCTGCGCGCGGGCGACCGCATGGGCCTGAACGAGGCCCGCCTCCGCAGACTCGAACTCGCGGCGCGCGGCACAGTGACCTCGTCCGGCGCCGGCGAGCCCTTCGAGGGACTCGCCGCCTCCCTCGACCCGGAGCTCGCCGCGGGAGTCCTCGCGCCGCGTCTCCTCCTGGCCCGGGCGCGCACCGCGGCCGTCGTGGGCGAGGTCCGGGGGGAGTCGGCGGCCGAGGCGGAAGCAGTTTGCCTCGAAGCCGTCGAAGCGGCGGACCGCCTGGGCCAGCGGGAACCGCTCTGGCGGGCGCTTGCCGCGCTCGCCGGCGCGCGCGAACGCCTCGGCCTGCCGGTAGCCGAAGGCAAGTTCGGCCGCCCGCGAGGCGCGCGAGCGAGGCGTAGTAACGGAGAACTACGTCGAGCGAGCGCAACGAAGCAGGCGGCCGAAATCGCCGAGGAAATTGGTCACCCAATTCTGTGGGGCGGTACTCAGGCTATTCGCGGCCGTTGGCCGTTCTCCGGTCATCCAACGAGGGCAGGAGCATGAACGAGAAGGAACTCCTCACCGAGGTCCGGGACGACGCGCTCTTCCGGCACACGATCTACGCCCAGGTGGACGAGTATTTCTCGATGCTGAAAAGCTCCATCCCCTGGTCGTGAAGGAGCTGACCGCGGAGCTGGCCATGCGCGTCCCGATCGAGGCGCGCGCGCGGGACCGCAGGCTCGACCTCCTCGTGGGGCCCCGGACGCTCACGCTCAGCCTCCGCGAGGCCATCTCGATCCGCGCATCCGCGTGGGAACGCATGAGCGAAGCCGATCGCGCGCAGGTGCTCGCCTCGCCGAAGTTCACGGCTGCGAACCTGTACTCGGGCTGCATCTCCGTTCACCGCTCGAGCGCACGGGTCTTTCACGGGACCTACGAGGACCAGGAGGCGCACCGGATCGTGGACGTCTACGTCTATCACAACGGCGCGTCCGAGATCGTATTCCACGGCGGGATCTTTGGCGAGCAGAAGCTCCAGAAAGAGGAATTCCGCCGCAACGCGCTCCCCATCCTCCGGACGATGATCGCGCACGGGATCGAAGTGGGCATCCCCATTTGGTCGGCGAAGGTCACCACCTGCCCGGCCAAGGCCGTGGAGACGACCGAGGAATTGAACTGGGTTTACTGACGGGCGGAAGAAACGGGCAGGTTTTCACTCCTCGCGGCCGCCGCGCGGGCACGGCGGCGCCGTGCCCCTACGCCTCTGGCCCCCTGCCCACCACCCCTAAAAGGGCCGCCTGCGCTCCCGGCAATTCAAGTCACAGTTGCGGCGAACTCCCCTTCGTCCGTCGTCCTTCGTTTTGGGATTTGGATCCCTACCGGTGAACTTCATTAACAACAAGCCGAAGTGAAGCTAAAATCGATCTCTCCGTCCGTTGCCAGAGATCCTCGCCGGTAGAGGACGGTGGACTCAGCGCCCGGCCTCTGCGTCTCCGCGTCTCTGTGTAAAAGTCTCGCGTTCGACCCACACGGCCGGGCCGAATTTCAAATTGCAAAAAGTCAAATTTCAAATTCCAAGTTTCGCCCGCGTCTAGCTGGGACGCGGAGCCAGGATCCAGCCATTCGCCGCCGTCGGTCGAGTTTAGCCTCAGTTCGGCTTGTTGTTCTTGAGAGCGTCTCCAGATTCGCAGGCGACGAAACCACAAAGACTCGAAGTCACCAAGACCACAAAGGCGTTTTTCGGCTGAGCCGAGCTCGCCCCCCTCACTGACGGTCCTTCGTGGTCTTCGTGGCTTTGTGGCTTGGTGGTTTCGTCGTCCGTTTGGGTTTCGGGCCTTCGCCCGAGTTGGGAGTTGGGATTTGGGATTTACCGTCCGAGGCCGTCCCGCCACGCCGAGATCGAGTCGCGGTAGACGTACTGGAGGTGGACCGGATCGATCGACTCCCCTTCCTTCGCGTACACGAAATCGAACAGCCGGAGGCCGTCGTCCGTGAGTTCGAAGACGAAGTGCCCGCGGTAGTAGATGTTCCCCGTGGGGTCGACGATCGGAGCGGTGAAGGGGACCTCGATGTTCGGGAAGTGCTCCCGCGTCTCCAGCTCGCCGAGGAGGAGCAGGCCGCCGACCTTCAGGCTGCGGCACATGTTGACCACGGCCTTCTTGATCGACGTCGCGGTCATGTGGAAAAGGACGTTTGAGCAGCGAATGACGTCCTGCTTGGCGAAGGGGAGCGGACCGGAGACGATGTCGTGCTGACCGTAGATGGCGATCCGACCCTCCGAGTCGAACTCGCGCGGGAAGGCGCGGTCGATCCCGATGACCGTGCACTTCGGGAAGGCGCGCTGCGTCCGCTCGACCGTGACGCCCGCCGAGCAACCCACGTCGCTGAGCGAAAATACGCGCTCCCCGAGGACCTCGTTGATGTAGATGTCGAGGACCGAATTTCGGTGCTCCCACGTCGTGGGGTCCACGAGATTGACGAGCAGCTCGAAGAAGGTCTTGCGCAGTTCGGGGTTCTTGAAGACGAGCCGCAGGTTCCCCACGTAGTCGTCCTTAGGGCGGCCGAGCCCCTCGTTCTCGACCGTCTGCAGATACGGGATGCCCACGTTGATCACGTGGGCGAGGCCGCGGCGGTAGCGTTCCCGCTGGGCCTCCCCGAGGAACTCGCGGAATCCCTCCACCTTGTCGGGCAGCACGTCGAGGATGTCGTACGGGATGACCGTCTCGTCGATGTTCGCGGTGCAGTCCAGGATCGAAGTGGTGAGCGGCTCCGACGAAATCTTGTCGAGGCAGTTGTTCAGCCACTCGATCTCGCGCTGGCGGTACTCCTCGAAGGTCTTGATCGGCTGCATGCGGAGGTTGAACGCGGTGATGCGTTCCCAGTGCAGGTCGATCGAAATGTCGAGAAGCAGTTCGCTGGTCTTCATGAAGGTTCCGGGCCTGGGAGTAGGGGGAAGCGGGGGCGTCAGTTATAGGCTGGCCCGCGCCCGCCGTCAAGAAACAAAACCCGTCGTCGAGGCGTCGCGCCAGGAAGCCGCCCAAGCGCTCCGCTCCGTGGCCCCTCTTGAGGGAACCCGTGGCGGTTGGTATACTGGCGTGCCTTGCGAATCCCCGCCCAACACCTTCCCCGATCCGGGACCATGTCTTTTCCAAGGTGCGTGCGCATGCCGACCGTCACGAAAACAAAACCGCGGGAGGACGTCGACGTCAAGGTGCGCAAACAGCCGCCCTACCACGTGGTGCTGCTGGACGACAACGATCACTCCTACGAGTACGTGATCGAGATGCTCGGGAAGGTCTTCGGCCACTCGCGGGAGCGGGCGTTCCTGATGGCGTGTGAGGTGGACGCCTCGGGGCGGGTGATCGTGGACACCACGACGAAGGAGCGGGCGGAGTTCAAGCGGGACCAGGTGCACGCGTACGGCAAGGACTGGCGGATCCCGCGCTGCCAGGGCTCGATGTCGGCGATCATCGAGCCGGCGGTGTCCGGGGACGACTAGCGGGGCTTCCACATCGATCCTGTGGGTGCGTCGCGGATTCAAAGGTTCAAGGCTCAATGAACAAGGCTCAATGAACAAGGCTCAATCAAGACTCAAGGTTCAAGGCTCAGGGAGGCTGGAGCCCCCAACGCCGATCTTCCCAGACCTGGTTCGTCAGCGGCTTTCCGGAGATTCGGTCACGCACGCGAATAAGGCGTTGAGCATTGAGTCTTGAGCCTTGCTTGAACCTTGATCATTGAGAATTGAGCCTTCGTTCTCCCCCCCCAGGCTTTCGAGGCGGGCCGGGGCCCCACAGCCACCAAAAACCTACAGAACCTAGATTGAAGCCCCACTAGCGGTCCGAGCAGGAACTTCCAACCCACCTTCCCAAGCCGGCTCCGCAAGCCACGGCCATGCCGCTCGACGCTTTGCCTGCAGGCGGAACGACGAACGGCGGCGCGGGGCTTCGAGGGACGTAGCCGCAGTCGAGCAACCAGCGGCCAGGACCTCGGACGCGCGGTCGCGACGGCCGCGACGGCCTACTTCATCCGCCCCAAGAGTTCGCTCCATCGCGCGTCCCCGCGGACGGGCTCGAAGTGCGGATTCGCGGCGAGGGCGTCCGCGTCCTGGAGGCCGAGCTCCAGCGCCTGGTCGAGGTGGGCGAAGGTCGCATCGCGACGACGGGCGGCCTCCTCCGGCACGACCGGGTGGACCCCGTCGATCACAAAGGCCTTGCCGACCACCGCCTGGGCGAGGACCTCCGCGTAGTGGTAGTGGTGGGCGCGGAGCTTCGCGCGCAGGCCGTCCTCCGCCTCCAAGGACAGCACGCGCGCGCGTTCCTCCGCCGGCAGGGCGGCGAGCGCGGCCTCGACTCTCTTGAAGCCGTCCTCGTACTGCGGGCGGGCCTTCGCGTAGCGCGCGCCCGCTCGCGACCGGTCCGCGGCCTGCAGGAGGCGGAGCGCGGCCTGCAAGCCGTCCAGGCCCGCGGCCTCAAGCCGGGCGCGACAATCCTGGAGGTGCGGCTTCAGTCCCGCCTCCAGCCGGGGATCCAGCCGGGCCGTCTCCTCGTATTCGCGGAGCGCTTCCTCGTAGCGCCCCAGGGCTTGCAGCGTCTCCGCGCGGCGCACGTGCCCGTAGGCATAGTCGGGCATGCGCGCCAGCGTCAGATCGAAATCCGCAAGCGCCGCCTTCCACGTTTCCCCCGGCTCCTGTTTCTTCTGCGCGCGGTGAAGGCCGAAGAGGTACAGCGTGTAGCCGCGGGCCATCCAGGCATCGCGCCCCGGCTCCAGCTCCACGACCTTCGCGCAGTCGGCGAGCGCGCTTTCGTACAGGGCGGCGGCCTCCCCTCCGCGGTAGGCTTCGTGAAAGGCCCACGTCCGCAGCAGGGAACCCCGACAGAGCAGGAGGTCGGGCGTGGGGCCGGCGAGCTTGATCGCCTCCGCGAAATCGGCGAGCGCACCCTTGTAGTAGGGCACCGGGTCCTCCCCGATGACGCGCCGCGCGTCCCCCCAGGTCACTCCGAGGAGCCCGCGCTCCAGCCAGCCCCCATTCTCCGCGGGCGCCAGCTCCAGGGCCTTCGAGGCGTCCGCGAGCGCCTCCTGGTAGTCCCCCAACGGCTCTTGCCCGTGGGCGCGACGGCGGTCCCCCCACTCGCGGCGGACGGCGGCGCGACGCAGCAAGGCCTCCGCGCGCGCCTCGGCGGAAGGGGCGAGGTCGACGGCACGCGTGAGGTCCGACAGTGCCCCCTCGAAATTCGCCGTGGGCTCCTGGCGCAAGTACTCCTGACGCTGCGCCTGGCGCAGCCGCGCGATGCCGCGACCCAGCCAGAAGCGCGAGTAGCCGGCGTCCACCTCGAGCGCACGCGAGAACACCTCGATCCGGTCCTCGTACGACCGGGAATTTTCCGCCAAGGGCTCGTACACCTCCTCGAAGCCCGGCTCCTCCTTGGCCACCTGCAGGAGCAGCTCGCCCGCCTTCCCGCGGTCCGCCGCCGTCCCGGTCAAGAAGAGCTCCAGGCCGCGCGCACAACGCGCGAACACGGAAAGCAGTTGCGGAGTGATCGACTCCCCGCCCGCGCGCTCGAGGTCCTGGGGGCGCGCGCCTTCCTCGCCGCGAACGATCGCCTCGAGTTTCACGACGTCCGCTCGCACCGCCGAGCGCAGTTTCGAAAGCTCGGGATCGCGGGCGAGACGCTCGCGCAGCGCCTCCTCCTGGCCCTCGTTCTCCGGACTCTGACCGACCTGGGCGAGCTTGGCTTGCGCGGCCCGCAGCGCCCTCCCCAGGAGCCACTCCTGTCGCAGCCGACGCTCGCGATCCTGGCACCTGACCGAGGTGAGGACGACCCGCTCGTAGAGGCTGGGCGCGAAATCCGGCTGTTCGGCGAGGGCCTTGTCCTGCTCGATCGCCGCGTTCCTGAAGTCGAGCAGCGCGCGGTAGATCCTGCCGAGCTGCCAGTAGGGCTCGGCCCAGTCCTGGGCCTGCGCCTCCACCTCCCGCACCGCCCGCACCACCCGCGGGAGGTAGACGGTGCGCGCCCTGCCGAGAGATAGCCCGGAGTTGCGCGCCGCGAGAATCACTTCCAGATACAGGCCCGCCTTCTCGCGGAAATCGCGGACGAGCCGCTGCTGCAGCGCTTCGTTCGCTCGAGCGCTCTCGCGCGCGGCGGCGTCTCGTTCCCGCGCGGACGCGCGCGCGCGCCACGCGACTCCGCCGGCGAGAGCGACGCCGGTCAAACCCAGGCCCACGGCGACGACGACGGCCCGGCGGCGGGCGACCCACTTCTGCGCACGGTACGTCATCGTCGGCGGCCTCGCCTCGATCGGCTCCCCCTCCAGGAAGCGCCCCAGATCCGCCGCAAGCGCCTCGGCGCTCGCGTACCTGCGGTCCGGCTCCTTCTCGAGGCACTTGAGGCAGAGGGTCTCCAGGTCGCGATGGATCCTGCGGCGCGGACCGCCGGCCGAGGCGTGGAGGGCGGCGTCCTTCGCCGCGCTCGCGGCGCGCGTGGCGGCGACGATCGACGGCGGCACGGGGTCCTTCTGGACGATCGCGAGCAGGATCTCCATGTACGTGGCGCCGTCGAAGGGCATCGCGCCGGCCAGGTGCTCGTAGAGCATGACGCCGAGACTCCACGCGTCGCTTTTCGGGCCGATCCGCGAAAGGCGCCCCTGCGCCTGCTCGGGGGACATGTAATGGGGCGTCCCCATGATCGTGCCGGAAACGGTCCCGCCACGACCGGCGGCCTCCTTGACCTCCTTCGCCAGACCGAAGTCGCTCACGTACGGCCGGCCGGCGGCGTCGAGCAGGATGTTGGCGGGCTTCACGTCGCGATGGATCACGCCCGCCCGGTGCGCGGCGTCGAGAGCGAGCGCGACGTCGCGCACGATTTCGAGGAAGCGACGAGGGGGCAGGTCGACCTTTGCCGCGTCGAGGCTGCGCCCCTCGATGAAGTCCATCGTGAAGTAGTGCCGCCCTGCGTGGTCACCGACGTCGTGGACCTGCACGATGTTGGGATGGCGAAGGCCGCCGGCCGCGCGCGCCTCGCGGAGGAAGCGCTCGACCTGCTCGGGTCCGGGCGCCGCCTCCGGCAGGAGGGTCTTGAGCGCCACGAACCTTCGGAGGTCCGTGTCCCAGGCCTTGTAGACGACGCCCATGCCGCCGCGTCCGAGTTCGCGGCTAAGGCGGTAGCGGCCGAAGGTTTCCCCCTCCGACTCCGGACGCGCGAGGGCGCCCGCCGCCGGCAGGGAGGGATCGGACAGCGACGCTCCGGGCGCGGCCCGCACGGTGGGAGCGGTCGGGGAGGGCTGAGGTTCGGCGGCGGAGACGGGAGCGGCGACGGCCCCGGTGGCGGGGGTCGAAAACACGGTGGGTCGCTGCGCGGGCGAAGAGTCAACGATGAGCGTGGGAGCCGTGGGGAGGACGGAAGCGGCGCTCGCCGGGTCGGCGCGCGGCGCGAGGAGGGTCGCCGGCGGAAGGTCGCGGATGGGCGCGAGCGGCGCGACGGGCGGCGGGGCCACGACCGGCTGGAGCGGCGCGGGAGCCGAGGGACCGGGAGAGGCGGGGTCCCTGCTCTCGAAGGGCGGTCCGGGCGCGGGCGCGGGGATCGTCGGTCGGCCCGGGTCGGGGACGAGGGCAAGTCCGCAGTCCGGGCACAAGGGTGCCGGGGCGGCGCCGGGGGCGACCACGGCGGCGTCAACGACTCTCAGTCTCGAGCAGCGCGGACAACGGAGGAGCGGCATGCGGGCAGCATTCCGAAGCGAAGGGCCCGCGCAAGAGTTGCTTCCAGGAGCCGAACCGAGGCTAACTCGGACCGAGGGTGGCAAGTAGCTCGAGCATGGCTCCCCGTCCCAGCCAGAAGCGGGCGCAATTTGACTTCTTGCACTTTGAAATTCGACTCGGCCGCGTGGGGCGAATGCGAGACTCTTACACAGAGACGCGGAGACGCAGAGGCCGGGCGCCGAGTCCACCGTCCTCTACCGGTGATGAGCTCTGGCAACGCACGGGGAAATCGATTTTAGCTTCACTTCGGCTCCTTGTTTAAAATCGTTTCAGCAGGTCCTTGTTCCCCGTCGCGGGCGCGTCCCGCCTCGAGAGTCCCAGGTCCCGCACGCTCAGGATCGAAGTTAAAGGTCCACTCAGAACCCCGGCGCTCCTGGCGTCCCGCGTGGAAACCAAACCGCGACCGTGAGGGAGCGGTCTGGGGGCGTCCTGCCATGACCTCCGGTTCGAGGCCGCCGACCCGCAGGCGAGCGCCCTGCACACGCATCGGGCAGCGAGGTCGAATCCGCGGCTTTGGAAGAACGCGCGGAGACCGCTCCCTCCCGGTCGCGGTTCCGTATGTCCGTCGCGGACTCGTTACGCTTCCATCATCCCGATGTCGCGCACTCCCCGGATCGATAGGGAAGGGCCACTCGTGGCCCGTTGACGAACTTCCGACCCCGTCGTCCACTCTGGCAGGGCGGGTCGTAACCCATGCGACCATTCGCGCGGGCCGGCCTGCGCTCCCAGGAAGCGTGCCTGGACTTCGCCGACGGGTCGCTTAGGGCGTGCCCCCGTGCGGAAAGTGCCCGGACTCCTTGCAGGTCTTCGCGAGGTTCTTCTTGCACTTCTCGCACTTGCCGGGCTTCTCGGAGGTCACGTCGTCGGTGTCGCAATGATAGACGACTTCAGTCTTGGATTTCTTCTCCTCGACCTTCCCCTTCTTGCACTCCGTGCACTTGCCCGCCTTGATCTGCTTGTGGTGGCACTCGACGCATTCGTAGTAGGTCTTGACGCAAAGCTGGAGCTCGGTCTTCTTCTCCTTGCACTGGCACTCCTTCGACTTCCCGCACCCGCACTTGGAGTTTTCGACCCGCGTGTGACATTCCGGGCAGTACGGTACCGTCTCCAGGTGGGCGAGGTCGCACTTGGGCGGCGGCTGCTCCTTCTTGTCGTCCTTCTTTTCGCCGTCCGCCGACACGAGGAGCGTCCCGCCCCAGAGGGCCGCGGCCGCCAGGAGGAGCGCCATCAGGACATTCCGCAGGCTGAGCATCGAGTTGCCTCCGCAAGCTAGGGTCTTTACCTGAGAGTCGAAATCGGTTTCATCGCCCGCCCCGCTTTTCGCCGAGCAGGAGCACGCAGCGGAAGCCGACATACGGCGAGTAGTCCCCGCCGGAGCGCGGATCGGCGCCCGCGCGCAGGCTGGTCCGCAACGACCCGGCAGAGTCGCGCCAGCACCCGCCGCGGACCACTCGCTGCGAGGCGGCATCCGGACCTCGCGGATTGACGAACGGCCCCGCGGCCTTGTACGCCTCCGGGTCGTACCCGTCCTGGCACCACTCCCACAGGTTACCGGCCATGTCGCTGCAGCCGTAGAAGCTCACGCCCAGCGTCCCGAAGGTCGTGCTCGGGAGCGTGGCGGCCAGCGGCGACGTCTTCACCCATTCGCCTTCCCAGAACGCTTTCTGCTGGGGCCCGTCCAGGTCTTTCCCCGCCCAGCGCGCGCCCGAATTGCAACGGCTGCGGTCCCACTCCGCCCCCCACGGATATTTGCGGTGGCTTCCCTTCAGGGGGTCCCAGCTCGCCGCCTTCTCCCACTCCGCCTCGGTCGGCAGCCTGCGCCCCGTCCACGCGGCATACGCGGCCGCGTCGAACCAGTCCACGCCGGCGACCGGGAGCTTGAGCTCGTTGAATTTCGAGTTGAACCAGAGCTTCGGCGTATGGTCTTTGCCATCCCCCTCCTGCGGAGGGCAGGCGCCATGCCCCTCGTTCTTGGTGAACTTCAGGAACAGGTAGTATTGCTCGTTCGTGATCTCGGCCACGTCGATGTAGTAATCGCCCAGCTCGACGTCGTGGGGCGGCCTCTCCTCCGGACGTTCCCGATCGGCGCCCATGATGGACTTGCCGGCCGCGACCAGGACCATGATCGAGTTGTCCCGCTTGCAAAGGATCCTGAGCGGCAGCCCCGTCACCGGGTCCGCGGGAGTGCCTCCCACCGAGCCGAACCCCTCTGGGAGAAGGTTCAGGGCGACTTTCTTGAGGAGTTTCAACGCCTCGACGTTGCCCGGGTCCGTCCGCAGAATGCCCTTCAACAGGTCGTAGGCGCCGGCCCAGTCCCCCTTCCTGGTCTTCTCCTCCACCGTCACGAGGCCGGTGTTCCGGTGTTCGCGGATGGCGGCCTGCTCCGCGAGCGCGCGCGGATCGTCCGGCCGGATGCCGAGCGCCTCCTTGACGAACGCGCTGGCGGCCGCGAGGTCGCTCTTCTCGCGGGCGTGGGCGGCCTGCTCGACGAGCTTGCGGATGCGCGCGTCCTCGCCCTCCGTTTCGGTCTTCCTCGCGGCGCACCGCTCCAGGTCCTTCCGGAGCGCCGGGTCGTCGCCGGCCAGCGCAAGGGCGTCCGTGTAGGCGTCGAGCGCATCCCCCCAGCGCCCTTCCTTCTCCGCGGCGCGCCCTTTCTCGACCCGGTCGGCCAGCGTGTCCTGCCGGACGCGGGAGTCCTCGGCCTGCCTCGCCGCCGCCTCCATGCGCGCGAGCTCGCGTCGCAGCGCGTCCGTGGCGGCCCCGGCCTCCCCGTGGTCGGCAGACAGGGCGGCCCGCGCGGTCGCGATCGCGCCTTTGAGGTCCTTGGCGGCCTCCAGCTTGCGCGCCTGCGCCTCCGCCACCCCGAGCCGCGCCTCCGCCGAGGCGCCGGCCTGGTCCGCGAGGTTCGCCATCTGTTCGAAGCAGCGGACCGCCTGATCCCACTCCTGGTCCAGGATCGCCTTCCGGCCCTTCAGTCCCCACTCCCCGACCTGTTTCCTCCGCTCCTTCGCGTCCTTCTGGGCGAGGGCGTCCTGGAGGAGCTGGCTGATGCCCGGGTGGTTCGGATTCTTCTTGATCGCCTCCGTGAGGATCTCCGCCGCCTGGTCGGGCGCGCCGAGCTCGATGAATTTTTTCGCGCTGGACACGAGGAGCGTGACGTCCTCCTCGTGGGGAACGGGCTTGTCCGGGACCGCGGGCACCGGCGGACCGGTCGGACCTCTTTGGGGGGTGCGCGGGACGTAGGTGATGGCCAGCCACGCGCCGCAGGCGGCGGCGAGGATCCCGATGGCGACCAGGAGAGGGACCGCGTAGTTCGGACGCGACGCGGGCATCGCGCGATGGGAGGAGGGCTCGGAGCCGCCTCCCTGTCCGGCGCGCGCGGCGATGGCCGGCAGCGGTCCGGTCCCGAAGGACGCGTCGGCGAGCGTGGCCTCGGAGGAATCGGTATCGCCCGGGCTTGGGTTCGGCGTCTGCAGCGGGGCCAGCGCATCCGTGATCGTCATGTCCCCCGCGGGAGCCGGGGTCGGTTGGCTCTTCGGCCGCTCCCGGCGGTACGCCTTCGTGACCAGGCCGGTCTTCTGGCGGCGGCGCGTATCGACCTTCGCCGCGCTGTCTTCCTGGGGGGCCGTCTTGCGCCACTTGTCCAGGTCCTTGATGGCCTCTTCGGCCGTCGCGTAGCGTTCGTCGAGCGAACGCGCGGTGAGCTTGGCGAGGACGCGGCAGACCTCTTCCGGCACGGTCCGGTCCGCCGTCGTGGGGCTGGGGATGTCCTCGTCGACGTGCTGCCGCATGACGACGTAGGTGGAAGAGCCGTGAAAGGGGACCTTGCCGGTGAGCATCTCGTAGAGCGTGACACCGACCGCGTAGAGATCGCTGCGTTTGTCGATGGGCCGGTCCCCCATGCATTGTTCGGGGGACATGTAATAGGGGGTGCCCATGACCTGGCCCGCCTGCGTGACGGAAGGCTGGTCGTTGCCGATGCGCGCCAGGCCGAAGTCGGCGATTTTGACCTCCCCTTCCTTGGAGAGGAGGATGTTCCCGGGCTTGATGTCGCGGTGGAGGATGCCCTTCTGGTGGGCGCGCGCGAGCCCCTTGAGCGCGGCGACGCAGATCGTGACGGCCTTCAGGACGGAGAGCGGACCGCGCTCCTTGAGCAGAGACTCGACCGACCGCCCCTCCACGAACTGCATCACGATGATGGTCTCGCCGCCCTCTTCAAGGATGTCGTAGACCTGGACGATGTGCCGGTCCTCGAGGCGGGCGGCGGCCATGGCCTCGCGCCGGAAGCGTTCGAGCAGGGACTTGTTGTTCTTGTAGGTGGGCGGAAGGAGCTTGAGGGCGACCGTGCGCTGGAGGTTGACCTGGTACGCCTTGTAGACGGCCCCCATCGCCCCCTCGCCGATCTTCCGCTCGACGAGGTAATTGCCGATCCGCTTCCCGATCAACTCATCGTCGGTCATCGAACGGTTTCCCTGGGCGCGTGGTGGGCGACGGGGTCGAACCCGAACGCGGGGGCGGACGCGCCCGGACCGCTCGCCGGCGCGGAGAGGGGCACCAGGCGGAGTGGAAGGGTCGCGGTTCGGCCTCCCGTTGCCGGCCGCCGGCGGTGCGGGAGCATGCCGAAATTCGGGTTCCAGGATAGCCCCGAGCGCCGTTCAAGTCAAGCGTGGGAAGCGCCGCAACACTTTTTGAACTTCCGGCCGGAGCCGCAGGGACAGGGAGCGTTTCGGCTCCGGGCGGGCGCGGTCTCGGGCGGCGGGGGCGAGGGGGGTGCGTGGGAGGGGTTCGGAGGGCGGGCGGACCGCTCGCGCAGGGCTTTGGACAGCGCGCCGGCCTGGCGAAAAAGGCCGCGGCCGGACGGGAGCCTACCCGCCAGTTCCAGCGACTCCAGGAGCGCACGGACGACGGCGGGCACCGTCTCGAGGGCGCAGTGGGAGAGCCCGATCGTCGGGAGGTGGTCGCACAGCGCTGCGCGCACGTCTTCGGCGTCGAGCGCCTCGGGCGGGACGCCGCGGCGCGCGCAGGCGGCGGCGAGGAATTCGCGAGCGACGAGGTCCGCATGTTCGCGCTCGTGGTCGCTGAGGTGGGCATAGGCGGGGGACTCGGCGAATTCCGAGACCCAGGCCTCGAGGGTTGCGGGGGGGGAGGGGTCGGCCATCGGTGCTCCTCACGGCCTCTTCAACGGGAGGGGCGCGAGCGTCACTTCCTCCGAAGCTGGCAGATGCCGATCGCATAGCCGTCGGGGTCGATGACCTCGAGGAACTTCCCGAAATCCTCGTCGATGACGGTCAGGTCGCCGGGTGCGCCGCGTGCCCGCAGGTCGGTCGCGATGCGCTTGACGTCCTCGACCAGGAAGTTCACCGTGACGCCGTTCTTGCCCACGTGCTCCCGGAACTCCG
This sequence comes from Planctomycetota bacterium, assembly GCA_016197205.1. Lineage (GTDB taxonomy): Bacteria > Planctomycetota > MHYJ01 > WSZJ01 > JACPWG01 > JACPWG01. The sequence continues at coordinate 3,936 of JACPWG010000099.1, read as the reverse complement.
CGGGCGCGGGATGGAGGGCGAGCGTGGTGCCCGGCAGGTCGAACTCGACCCAGCCCGCGGAGTCGAACCGGATGGGCAGGCCGAGGATGTCATGGTAGAAGGTGGTGGAGAGGCGGATGTCGGTGACCTTGAGGATCACCGTGCCGAGCTGGGTCAACATGCGGGAGGGCCCTAACGGTCCGCTAGTCGCCGCGGAGCTTGACGTCCTTGCCGGCTTCGCGCCACCAGGCGCCGACGTCCGCGGCGGCCTGGGTCCACGCCTCGCTGCCGGGATCCTCCGGAAATTTCACGGCGAAGGACACGGCGGCCCTGAGGGTGTCGTGGGCGGAGAGGCGCTGCTGCCGGGTGCCGGAGCGCAGCGCCTCCAGCAGGGGCTCCACCGCCTCGCGCCAGCCCATCGTGACGGCGTAGAGGGAGGCCCCGAAGCGGACGTCGGCCAGGGGCTCCGCGTACTGGGTCTTCATCCACGGGCGCACCTGCAGCTTGCCGAGGATCGCCAGCGCGCGCGCGCACGAGGCGCGGAGGGGCCATTCCGGATCGTGCAGAAAGGCCTCGAGCATGGGGACCGCGCTCTGTTGGCCCAGCCGGCCGAGCTGGTCCGCGGCGGTCACGCGGAGGACCATGTCCTGGGTGGCGTCCGCGACCACGCTCAGGTACATGGGGACGGACAGCTCCGGCTTGATCCCGCTCGTGGCGTCCGCGTCGAAGAGCCGCATCTTGTTCTCTTTGCGATGGAACGAATACTGCAGGTACGGAATCGCGTCGTCGCCGATTTCCTTGAGGCCGGCCAGCCCGATCCCGATCAGGCTCGGACGCGGCGCCGGAGAGCCGTCGGAGTGCAGCTTCGCGATGTAGAAATTGACCACATCCTCGGGCATGGGGCAGCGGCCGTCCTTGAACATCGCGATGAGACTTCGGGCCGCGGCCTCCTGCTCCTCCACATTGTGGGTCGAGCGCAGCCGAAAGCGGTACCAGTTGGCGGACATGCGGTCCGAGCCGCGCGCCACGGCGAAGAAAAAAACGAGGAGGAGGGCGACCAGCGCCCCGCGCTCCACCAGCTTGCGCTTCGGATCCGCCATCGAAGTCGTTCCTCGAATCTTGTTTTTCGCGGAGAGGACCGCGTGAAAATCGGGGACAGCCAGGATACCAGAGAGGCGCCGCGCGTGCAACACCTGGAAGCGTGCAAGCCGGGACCGGACGACCGCGCGGGGCGGCTTGTCCTCCGCGGCGTTCAGTACCGCCCCACGGAATTGGGTGACCCATTTGCTCGGCGATTTTGGCCGCCCGCTTTGTTGCGCTCGCTCGCCGTAGTTCTCCGCTACTACGCCTCGCTCGCGCGCCTCGCGGGCGGCCAAACTTGCCTTCGCCTATCGGCCACCGACTTCCGTGGAGCGGTACTCAGCGGGCCACCAACCCGACGCGCCCCTCGAGGACTCCCCAGGCGGTCCGGCTGTTCCGGGCGAGGAGGTCCAGCGTGGACCGCAGGTCCAGCTCGCGGGCGAGGAGCGTCACGCGCGTCTCCCGGAGCCACGCTTCCTCGTCGAGCACGACGGGGACTCCGAGCGTGCGGCTCAGCTCCGCCGCGGCTTCGCGCAGCGGCTTTTCCCGCCAATCGACCGTGATCGGCTGCGCCAGGAACGCCCGGAGCCGCTCCGAGCGCGCCGAGCGCTCTTTCGCGTCCCGCGCGGCCGAGGCCTCGAGTCCGGAGCGAAAATCGACGAGGAGCCGGCCCTCGCGGACGTCGAAGTCCAGCCCCACGGCCTCGACGACGGCCCGGAGCGCGATCCCCAGGGGGCGCTGGCGCAGCTCGACGGTCACGGGCGCGTCGGCCTGCCCGGCCGCCCCCGGCGCGAGTTGGATCGCCACGCCGCCCGCGCCTCGGAAATGCGCCAGCGCTTCGGTGAGCGGCGCCTGCCGGAACGAGACGTCCAGCGTGACGGAGACGAGGCGCGCCCTCAGCGCGGCGTTGGCCTCCAAGCCGGCGGGCTTTTCCCACTCCTCCCCGTGGCCGTCCCGCGCGAGTTGCGCGAGACAGCGCTGGATCCTGAGCGCTTCCGGCACGGGCGGCAGGCGCTCCGGCGTCCCCACGAGGATCCTCGCCGCGTCCAGCGCCCAGCCGAGCCCGGCGGCGCCCGCGACTCGCGAGAGCGCGGTCTCCAGGTCGAGCCCCGCCTCGTCCAGGGACACGGGGGCCGCGAGGACCTCGGACGGAAGCTCCCTTTCCAATTCGATCGGGAACGGGCTCGACGCGCGGAGGGTTTCCACCGCTTCCGTCAGCGGCCGTGCGGCAAAGGCGCAGGGCACGCGCGCCTGCCGGAGCCGTTCGCGGAGGGCCTGCTCCTCGGGCGCAAGCCGCCACGGATAGGGAGGCCGCTCGCCGGCGCGCGCGGGCCCCAGAAAAACAAAGAGGCTCAGGACCCCGAGGCACGCGGCGACGCCCGCCCCGAGCGCGGGCGCCCTCGCGGGGCCCGCTGCGGACCGCCGACGGACCGTGGGACCCGCGGGACGCGCGCCGCACGTCGCGGGTCCGGGTTCCGGCCGCGGTCCCGGCTCTCGATGCGGCCGGGGCCCCGGCGCCGGGTCCGGCGCCGGGGCGCCCGCGGCTACTTCCCGGTGTCGCTGATCGGCCCGTACATCTCCGGGCGCCGGTCGCGGTAGAACTGCCACGTGTTCCGCACCTGCTGGATCAAGTCCAGGTCGAGTTCCGCGACCACGACTTCGTCCTGGTCGCGGCTTGCGACCTTCAGGAACTGGCCGCGCGGATCGCAGAAGTAGCTCTGCCCGTAGAATTCGCCGATGTTCCAGGGCATTTCGCGGCCCACGCGATTGATCGTCCCGACGAAGTAACCGTTCGCGACCGCGTGGGAGGGCTGCTCGAGCTTCCACAAGTACTCGCTCAGGCCCGCGACCGTGGCGGACGGGATGAACACCATCTCGGCGCCGTTCAGGCCGAGGCAGCGCGCGCCCTCCGGGAAGTGCCGGTCGTAGCAGATGTACACGCCGACCTTGCCGACCGCGGTATCGAAGACCGGGTAGCCGCTGTTGCCGGGCTTGAAATAGAACTTCTCCCAGAAGCCCGGCGCGCAGTGCGGGATGTGGGTCTTGCGGTATTTGCCGACGTAGCGCCCGTCCGCGTCGATGACCGCGGCGGTGTTGTAGTAGACGCCGGTGATTTCCTCTTCGTAGAGCGGGACGACGAGCACCATCCGGTGCTTCTTCGCGACCTCCTGCATGAGCCTGGTCGTGGGGCCGTCCGGAACTTTCTCGGTAAGCTCGTACCACCGGGCCTGCTGCTCGGCGCAGAAGTAGGGGCCGTAGAAGAGTTCCTGGAGGCAGAGGACCTGGACCCCCTCCTTGGCGGCCTTGTCGATGAGACCGAGCGTCTTCTCGATCATGGCCTGCTTGATGTCCGCCGTGGAGCACTCGGGGCCTTTCGGGTTGCCGGCCTGGATCAGGCCGGCGCGGACGATGCGTGGCATGCGGACGACCTCCTGGTTCGAAGGGGACGGGGGGATCCTAAGGGCCCGTAAAGAAACAACTCATGCAGTTCGCACACCAGGGAGCTTCCCGGCAAAAGGCTCAAGGCTCAATTCTCAGACAATGCTCAAAGTTCAAGGCTCAGAGTCCGCGATCCCGTGCCCGGGCTACGTTCCGTGGGGGTCATTGAGAATTGAACCTTGAGCCTTGTCTGAGCCTTGAAAACTGAGCATGGAGAATTCATGTCGCCCTCCTGCGCGTCCAACGAGCAAGTTATTTTCTTACGGGCCCTAAGTACCGCCCCACAGAATTGGGTGACCAATTTCCTCGACGATTTCGGCCGCCTGCTTCGTTGCGCTCGCTCGACGTAGTTCTCCGTTACTACGCCTCGCTCGCGCGCCTCGCGGGCGGCCGAACTTGCCTTCGGCTATTGGTCACCGACTTCCGTGGAGCGGTACT
>JACPWG010000064.1 GCA_016197205.1 Planctomycetota bacterium | reverse complement strand
GCGCCGCAGCGCGGAGCGAAGTGAAGGATCCAAACCAAGCGTAGCGACCGCTTTTCTCGACAGGGCACTGGCTCGCCCACGACACGGTCCGAGGGCCGGTTGAGAAGGTTGGGCGTCCGTCCTTGCTTGGATCCTTCGCTTTGCGCTGCGGCGCTCCGCTCAGGATGACATGCCGGGATGACGGGGTCACCGAACGCGTACTCCGCTACAGCGGCGGACCCTTGGAATTACCGTAGACGGGACACTAGCGGGCGCCATTGCCGTCCTCAGCGCCGGGCTTGCGACCGTTTTCCACCTGCGCGGGGGTGAGAAACCGGAAGCCTTCCTTTGTCTGAATCATATGGCAGTCGCTCGTGACGCGCTGGATCATGCCCCCGCCCTGGTCGATGGGAAGCGCGGTGCGCAGCATCCAGATGCACGGCAGCGAGGCCTCGTCGCCGAGGGGCTGCGCATCGAGAAACTCGCTCCCCGCGGGGAACGGCTGTCGGCTGCTGAGGACCGGCTGGGCGCCGGACGACGTGGCCACGCCCGTCGCGAAAAAGCGTCCGGAGACAAGGTCGTCCTCGGGGGTGCGGGTCACCGACAGGTCGTAGCAGCGCGCGAGACGACGCCAGTCGGAGGCCGCGAGCATCTGGTTGGCGGCGGGCACGGCCTCGCGGGGAGATGCAAAGTAGATGGCCCCGGTCTCGGAGGCGACGGGGGCCGGCGGCGTTTTTTCGGGGAAGCACTTCGATCCCGTTTTGCAACCCTGCAGGGCCAACGCTGCGACGAGGCAGGCGACGAGGGCCCACCCGACCGTGGAATCACTCCGCATGTTTCGTCTTCCTTTGCTGGTTGAGTTCGGCGGGCTGGCGGACAGACGCGGGGCGGTTGCCCCCCGCACGCCGACGGCGTGTCTGAGCACCCGCCGGCGGGGTCGAGCCCGTCCCTCCGCTCGGGTCGCCTGAAGGCGGAACTACGAACAGGGGCAGGTTACCGCGGAGCCGGTCGCAGGGGGGGCACGGTCCGGGAGGGGGCCGAAGGGTCACTTTTTCCGCATCTCCTCTCCGTCGGGCTTTTCGTCCTTCGGGCCGGACTCTTTCTCGCGCAAGGGGACGCCCAGCTCCTCGAGCTTCTTGGCGAGCTGCTTGCCGTGGCCGCGGACGTCCACGTTCCGCTCGAGGTGGCGGAGGACGCCGTCCTTGTCAATGATGAAGGTCCAGCGCTTGGGAATGCGCAGGATCGGGATGAGTACGCCGTAGGCCTTGCCGGCGGTGCACTCGGGATCACTGAGGATCGGGTAGTCGAGCTTGAGCGACTCGGCGAACTTCCGGTTCGTCTCCGGGGTGTCGGTGCTCGCCGCGAAGAGGGCCACCTGGAATTTCCGGAGTTCCGCGCCGCTGTCACGCAGCGACTTGCACTCCATGGTTCAGCCGGAGGTGAAGGCCTTGGGAAACCACGCGAGGACCACGGCCTCCTTGCCGACGTAGTCGCTCAGGCGATAGTCCTTGCCGTCGGAGCCGCGGAGCAGGAAATCGGGGGCCTTTTCGCCGACTTTGGGCACGGGGTCCTCCTCCGCGTAGGCGGTGGCGGCCGCCAGCGCGAGGGAAAGCGCGCAGACGATCCGGAACAGTGTTCGCAGCATCGTTCGATCCTCCGGAGGTCCTCACGCGGCCGGTGGCCGCAACCAAAGCCCGCTGACGAATGACCAAGTTCCAATGACCAATGACCAATCAATGACGAAGCCCGAATCACCAACCTGAACATGTGGCCCTCGTCAAGGCCGCTGCGCCGTCATCCAGCTTCGCTGCTCGAGCGCAAGCCCTTGGACCCCTACCTCGAAGTCACTAAGACCACAAAGGCGTTTTTTGGCCGAGCCAAACTCGCCCCCCTCACACAGCGTCCTTCGTGGTCTTCGTGCCTTGGTGGCTTGGTGGTTTCGTCGTCCGTTTGGGTTTCGGGCCTTCGCCCGAGTTGGTCATTGGTAATTTGGGCATTGATTGGTCCTTGAAGATTGGCCATTGGTTATTGTCACCGCAAGATTTGCGCTGATCGCGCAAATCCCACAGGGCAAGAGCATGCCTACCGCCACGCGCCCAGCACGGCGCCCACGGCGACCAGCGTCACGAGGTGGTTGGCCCCTGTGATCACGAAGAAGGCGCGGTTCCGCTGTTCGAAGGCCTGGTTCGTCGCCACGCCCGGCAGGACGAGCCCCAGGGCCAGGAGCGCCCCGGCCTCCATCCCCGCCAGGATGCCGTCCGCGCCGAGCATGCGCACGAGCAACGCGAGGGCGTAGCATTTCAGCAGGGTGCACGCGACCATGATCGACATGGCCTCGTTCACCTTCTGCGGCTTGATGTCCTCCTTGCGGAACCCGACCGCGCGGATCCAGGCCTCGCCGAAGAGCGGGCCGTACCACATGCCGCCGATGAACATGTGGACCACGACCGCGCCGAGCACGGCCCACCAGTTCACCCCCGTCCACGGAATCGACATCGGCAGGGTCTCCAAAATGGGTGTTCGTCCGCCTAGGGCTGGGCGGAGCTGCCGCGACTCGCGGAGCGAGCCCAGTCCCGGTGCTCCTGGAGGACGGTCAACGTGTTTTGCACCAGCAGAACCGGCAGCGTGATCGGCGCGGCCACGAGCATGACGACCGCGAGCACCGGGTCCACCGCCGCGGTCGCCTCGGCCGGAGGGACGTTTCGATATGCCGGCCGGCGCGAAAAGCCGCAGCGCAGGAGCAACTCCGCGGTGAAGACCCGCCAGGTCCAGCGGGCCTTGTGCCAGACCTTGGTGGCCAGCGGATGCCGGTCATAGCCCAAGCGGGAGTCGACCTCGGCCGCCCCGCCGGCCGCACCGGGGGGCGTGTACACGCGCGCGGCGACGCTCCCGATCCCCTCGCACTCCTCGCGGGATGTGCACGAGGCCCACTCCGGCGGGAATTCGACGTCCGCGGCGGCGCCGTCCGTGACCAGGGCGTATTCGCGGGTCCCCACGGAATTCTTGAGCAGCCGGTGAACCACGATCACGTCGAGTCCCGCCAGCTCGACAAAGTGGCGCACGGGGTGGATCGCCGCCTTGCCCGCGTGCACGATGAATTTCACGCGCAGGTTTTCGATGCCGCGGCACGCGTCGCACTCGCAGTAGCGCGAGCGGCTCAGTTCGACGACCTTTCGGTTGAACGTCTCCCAGAGCGAGGCCAGCGCGCGCCCCGTCGCCAGCGCCTCCTCACGTGGCGGCGGGCCGGGGTCGCGTTTCCGCACATAAAAAAAGACTGCGTCCCCTTCCAGCTTCGACACCTCGGACCCCGCGGGCAGCCGATCCAGGATCGTCTCGAGGAGGATGGTGATCACGGCCTGGCTGTGCACCAGCGTCTCGACGTTCCATTTCATGAACGACGTGTAGCCGCTGATGTCCGCGAGGAAGAGGACCAGGTCCTCGACCACCGGGGGGGATTGCTGCTGGACGACGGCAGGCTGCCGACCAGGAAGCTCAGGTCGCACGGCTCACCACCTTGCCACTCGACGCCCGGCCCGACCGATCAGCCATCCGCAGGGGTCTGAGAAGCGGCTCCCTCGCTCTTCCCGGTATCCGAGCGAGGGGCGAGGTCGAGGGGGGGACCAAGGGCGCAGCGGTGGCATCCCGGCGCCGCGCCGCGGGAACCGCGTGGCCCCTCGACCGAGCGGGCGGCAGGAAGGCCCGCCAGGCGTAGCCCGAAGCGCCCGCCGCGCGTCCCCCCCTCCAGCAACTCGTGGCCCGCCGTCGCGGCGGGCGTGACGACCCGTCGGCGCGTCGCCCCTCGACAGGTGGCGTCGTCAATCAGCAATCCGCAATCCTACGGAAGATTCTTGTGCGTCCCGTCGCACATCGGCGCGTTGGCCGTATGCTTGCACTGGCAGAGCACGACGCGCTTTTTTTCGGCCAGCGTGAAGGCCAGGGGCGTGAACTCGGTCCCCGCGTGGGAGCCGTCGCAAAACGGCTGGCGCTTGGAACGGCCGCAGCGACACCACTGGTAAGTGCCGGGCTCCAGCTCGAGCACGGCCGGCTTTCGTTCGGCAATGGTGGGACCCGGCATGGGTCTTTTCGACTCCTACAAGAAGCCTGGCGTCCTCCCCCCCCGCCACCTACCCGCCGCTCAGCGCGGCCACGATCATGACCTCGTCCTGCGCGCGGACCGGGTGCCGGAGCGACCGCGCGGGTTCACCGGCCACGTACACGACGATGTGCGGGCGGATCCGGTCCTGCTCGTCGACGAGCCGAAAACGCAGCCCCGGAAATCGCCCGTCGAGGTGGGCCAGCACCTCGCCGAGGGTGGCCCCGTCCGCTTCGACTTCGCTCTTCCGGCCGGTATAGGAATGGAGCGGCCCGGGGACGAGGACCTTCATCGGCCGCGCTCCGCCACGGAAACGGAGTAGACGTGCGGCAAGTGCGCGGCGATCGACCGCCAGCTCGCGCCCTCGTCGCGGCTCGCCCAGACCTCGCCGCTCGTCGTCCCGAAGTAGAGCCCCACGGGGTCCTCCTGGTCGAGGACGAAGGCCTGGCGCTTGACGGTGAACCAGGCCTGGCTCGCCGGGAGGCCCTTGTCCTGCCGCTTCCAGGTCTTGCCCCCGTTCGTCGTCCGGTAGACCGACGGTTTTCCGTCCGGGCTCGTGCGCGGCCAGACCGTGGTCCCGTCCATGGGGAAGACCCAGACCGTGTCCGGGTCCCGGGGATGCAGGCAGATCGCGAAGCCGATGTCGCCGACCTTTTTCGGCATGTTGCGGCCGATGCGCTCCCACGTGTCGCTCGGCCGGTCGAGGCGGTAGATCCCGCAATGGTTCTGCTGGTAGAGCCGGTCGGGCCGGAGCGGGTGGAGCTGCATTTGGTGAGGGTCGTGTCCGTACTCGGGGTCTTTTTCGGGAAGGAAGTCCGCGGCAACCCCCTTGTTCATGGGCTTCCAATCCCCGCCGGCGTCCGTGCTCTCGAACGAGCCGCCGCCCGACATCCCGATATACATGTGGTTCGGGTCTCGCGGATCGATGAGGATCGAGTGCATCTTCGGGCCATCGGGAGTCCCCGCGCCCATGCCGCCGATCCACTTCGCCCTCATCGCGTGCTCGTTGAACCCCTTGACGCCGGTCCAGGTCACACCCCCATCGTCGGAGCGAAAGAGTCCCTGCGGGGACGTGCCGGCATACCAAACACCGGGCTGGCTCGCGTGTCCCGGCGTCAGCCAGAAAACGTGGTCCACCGCCTCCCCCTCCTGCCCTTCATGCGCCTTGGCGAAGGCGGGCGGGGTGGTCGCCTCTTTCCAGGTCTTCCCCCAGTCCGTGGAGCGGAAGACCGTCGGCCCCAGGTGCCCGGTACGGCTGGCCATGAGCAGCGTGCGCCCGTCCCGCGGGTCGAGGACGAGGTGGTGGATGACGCAGCCGAGGAAGTGCGGACCTTCGATGCGCCACTGCTTGCGGCCGGCGTCGCCGTGGAGGAAGAAGGCGCCCTTCCGGGTGCCGAGGAGGAGGACGAGCTGCTTCGGAGGCGAGGAGGGGGCGGCTCGTCGCTTGGGCTTCAACCGCGTAGTGCTCTTTCCCCGAGTGGCCATCTCATCCCCCGTGAGTAAGCTGAGAGTTGAGTGTTGAGAGTTGGAGTCAGGAGTTCGTAAACCACGACCGTAGGCGATTGGCTCCACACAACTCGAAAAGTGGCGGGTTCGCGGCCTGAGAACCGGTGGACGAAACCCAGAGACGCGGAGGCGCAGGGGACCGCCACTTGCTTGAAAACCCTCAGCGTCGCTGCGTCTCCGCGGTCAACAAAACCTCCCAAATTCGCTGCTCGTGGTGGCTTCCCGACCCGGGCTCGCGCTGCCTATCTCCCCTCGCTCTCCCCGAACTCGATCGCCGAGCGCTCCCCGGAGGCGATCCCCTCGGCCCAGGCCACGACCTCGGGCAGGCGGCGGGCGAGAAAATCGTCCGCGAGCTTCCGGCGCTCGGGCGCGCGCTCGGCCTGGGCGCGCAGGATGCGGGCCGCGTGGACGACCGAGAGGATGCGCGTGAGCCGCTCCGCCGAGAGACGCGCGTACGCGACCCATTCGTGCTCCGCGGCCTCGCCGAGCGCCTTCCACAGTGCCGCGCCCCGCTTGCCCGCTCGGAAGGCGCTGAGGAACTGGTGCCGGAAGAAAACGGAAAGTATGTTGAGCAACGAGCGCTGAAGCTCCCATTCCACGCGGGCGAGGTTGCGCTCGAGCCTCGACCCCGGCAGCCAGCGGCGCAGCCACGCGCCCGCCGCGCGCCCGAAGAAGCCGCCGATGTCCGCGCGCAGCCACTTCATCTGGTCCTTCAGGCACATGAGCGCCTGGATCTGCGAGGTCCCCTCGTAGAGCGTGAAGATCACCGAGTCGCGGTAGAAGCGTTCGACTTCGTAATCGTTGATCACGCCGTAGCCGCCGTGGATCTGCAACGCGCGCTTGCAGATCTCCATGCACTTCTCGGCTGCCTGGTACTTCAAGAGCGGCGTGAGCTCCCGGCCGAAGCGCGCGAGCCCCTTCATCTCGCGCTCCAGGTCCGCGGCCCGCGGGTCGCCGGCAGGCAGGGCCTCGCGCTCGCGCTCGGCGGCCGTGTACCGGTCCTGGGCGGCCGCGACGCGGTAGAGCATCGCCCGCAGCGAGCGGATCTCCACGTCCATGTCCACGAGCTGGTCGGCGATCAGCTCGTGGCGCGAGATCGGCTTGCCCATCGTGACGCGGCCTCGCGCGTAGGCGAGCGCCGTGGCATAGGCCGCCTGCGAATGCCCGAGCGCCTGGATCGCGACGCCGACACGCCCTTCGTTCATGAACGAGACGATGTACTCGAAGCCCTTCCCGGGCTCGCCGAGGATGTGCGCCTCGGAGTCCTCGAAGACCAGCTCGCAGGTCGCCGACCCGCGGATGCAGACCTTGTGTTCGATGCGCGCGGTCGTGAAGTTCGTGAGCTTGCGCCCGTCCCGCTGGACGCTCCGCTGCACGACGAAGAGACCGAGCCCCGCGAGCCCGTGGGAGGCGGGGTCCGTCCGGGCCACGACGACCGCGTCGTCGGCGCCGCCGTTCGAGATGAACTGCTTGCGGCCGGTGACGCGCCAGACGCCGTCCTTCAGCTCCGCGCGCGTCCGGATGTTGCCGACGTCCGAGCCCGCGTCCGACTCCGTGATGCAGACGGCGCCGCTCCGCTCGCCCGCGAGGAGCGGCGGAGCGAAGCGGTCCTTCACGGCCTGCGTGCCGAAACGCAGGATCAGGCGCGCGGGGCTGGCGAAAAAGGCGTACTGGACCATCGTCGCCGGGCAGGCGCGCGCGAGCATCTCGACCATCATGCCGGTGACGGTCATGGGGAAATTCCATCCGCCGTATTTCCGCTCCACGTCGGGCCCGAGGATACCCAGCTCCCGGGCCTTGTCGAGGTTGGCCTTCATCGCGGGCGACAGGAGGACCTCGCCGTCCTCGAGCCGCGCCTCCACGCTGTCCACCTCACGCGCTCGCGGGGCGACCTCGGTCGCGCAATACCGTCCTGCAAGTGTGAGCGCTTCTTCGTACGTGCGGACCGCCTCCTCGACGCTGGAGAAGCCGCCCTCCTCCTTGAATCCGCGCTCGAGCCCGGGGACGACGCGCCCCCAGTCGAGGGCGTTCTTGAACTGGAAGAGCAAGTCCGGATTGTCCGTGAAGAAGTTGTTCCGCTCGGACGCGGGCGCCGGGCGAGGCGAGGCCGACGTGCCGGCCGGAGAGACCGTGGCGGGCGCGGCGGCCGTGGCGGCAGGAGCTTCGGAGGTGGACATTACGACCTCACAGGTACACAGCGCGGCGGTGCCGCAGCCAAGCGACGACGGAACCACAGATTGCACAGATTAACGACGATTTCACAGATTCGTAATCTGCGTAATCTCGTTGAATCTGTGAAATCTGTGGTTTTCGTGGCGTTCGACCAGAGTCGAATTGTCGCAAGAAAACGAACTTCGAACGATTAGCGGAGCAGAGTGTCGGGTGTTCGTGGCGTCGATTTCAAGATTCAAATGGCGGCTTTCAAATCTCGACTTCCACCTCGAACGCGGCGCGTCAGTCCTTCGGGTAGAACTTCTTGTTCGACTTCGCCATCTCGAGCAAGAGCCCCGCGGGTCGCCAGCGCGAGCCGAAGCGGGACTCGAAGCCCTGGAGGGAGCCGAGCGCCGAGGCGACGCCGAGGGAGTCGATCCAGCGGAACGGCCCGCCGAGGAAGGGCGGAAAGCCGAGGCCGAGGATCGCGCCGAGGTCCCCGTCGCGCGGGCAGGAGAGGATCCCCTCCTCGAGACACAGCACGGACTCGTTCGCGAAGGCGAGCGCGAGCCGATCCTGGACCTCAACCTCGAAAAAGGGCATCGGCTTCCAGTCCGGGAAGAGCCGGTAGACGCTCTCGTCCACCCGCTTCGTCTTCGCCTTCGTCTTCGGGTCGTACAGGTAGAAGCCGCGCTGGTTCTTCCGGCCGAGGCGGCCGTCCGCGTGCACCTTGGACATCCCGTCCGGGAAGCCCATGCGTTCGCCGAAAGCGTCGTGGAGGATCTTGGCGACCTTGACGCCGACGTCGATCCCGACCTCGTCGAGCAGCGTGATGGGCCCGACGGGAAAGCCGAAATTCATCATGGCGCGATCGACCAGGGCGATGTCTGCGCCGGCGGCGAGGAGGTACGCGGCCTCGCGGAGCATGCCGCCCAGGACCCGCGACGTGTAGAAGCCGGGCGCGTCCTTGACGACGATGACGGTCTTGCCGAGCTGCTTGCCGAACTCCACCGTGGTCGCCGTGGCCACGGGGGAGGTCTTCGGCGTCACGATGACTTCGAGGAGGGGCATCTTGGGGACCGGCGAAAAAAAGTGCATGCCGATCACGTTTTCGGGCCGGCGGGCCTGCGCGGCGATGTCGGCGATGGGGAGGGAGGAGGTGTTGCTGGCGAACACGCAGTCGGGACCGGTCGCCTCTTCGACTTCGGCGAGGACCTTTCTCTTGAGGGCGAGGTCTTCGAAGACCGCCTCGATCACGAGGTCGCAACGACGGAAACCGGTGTAGTCGGTGGTGCCGGATACGAGGTTCATCCGCTGTTCCAACTCGTACCGGGTCAGGCTGCCGCGCTTGGCCTGCTCGGCGAAATGGTCGCGGCAGGCCTTGAGGCCGTGGCCGACCGTCGGGAGGTCGCGGTCGCGCAGGCGGACCACGGCGCCGGCCTCCGCCGCCACGATGGCGATGCCGGAGCCCATGAACCCACCGCCGCCGAGGATCCCGGCCTTCTGGACCGGCCGCGCGGCGCCTCCGCCCGGGGCGGGCGCCTTCTTCGCCTCCTGCATCGCAAAAAAAAGATCGATGAGCCGGTGGGAGATGGTGCCGGCGTGTCCGCCGAGCAGCTCGCCGAAGAGGCGCGACTCCTCTTCGTAGCCCCGGGGCCGGCCCAACTCGAACCCGGCGCGAATGGCCGCAAGCGCATGCAGCGGGGCCGGGTAGTGACCGTGCGTCTGTTGGAGCACGAGTGCGCGGGCCTTCTTGTAGGCCATGCCGCGCCCCATGGGCGTGGACTCGAGCAGCCGGCGTCGAAGCGAGGGTTTGCGAAGGGGCAGCCCGTGCGCCGCCAGCCGGCGGGCAGCCGCATGGGCCGCGCGCGGCAGGACCTCCTTCGGGACCACCTCGTCCACGAGGCCCACGCGCAGGGCCTTTTTCGGATAGACGTTTTTTCCGCCGAGAATCAGGTCGAGCGCGGCCTCGAGCCCGATGAGGCGCGGCATGCGCTGGCAGCCGCCGGCGCCGGGAAGCAGGCCGACCTTGACCTCGGGGAGGCCGAGGACCGTCTTCGGGGAGTCGCTCGCGACCCGGTAGGCGCAGGCAAGGACCAGCTCCAGGCCGCCGCCCACGCAGACGCCGTGGATCGCGGCGACCACCGGAGCGCGGAGCTTCTCGAACCGCTCCATCATCTGTTGCGCGCGCCGGCTCAGCGCGGCCGTGGCGGACGGATCGGTCTGGGCCGCGATGTCGTGCAGGTCCGCGCCGACGATGAAGCAGTCCGGCTTCCCGGAACGGAGGACCACGGCCTTCAGGTTCGTGTCCTGCTCGAGCTTGCGGAGCAGGCCGTCGATCTCGTCGAAGAGCGAGACCGACAGTTTGTTCACGGATTCGCCCGGGAGGTCGAAGACGACGGTCCCGATCCCCTCGGCATCGAGGTCGAAGGTGAAGGAAGACGGCATGAGACAGGCCTTCTTTTTTTCGTGGGGGAAAGGCGGGTTGGAAGGCGGCAAGAGGGAGGCAGCGGGGACCGCAGAATGCACGAAACCCGGCGCAATGCGCGCGGCGCGGCGCCGAGGATGCGGCGCCCACGCGTCGGCCTCGAGACGCTCGATTTCAAATTCCAAATTGCAAAATTTCAAATCTCAAATTGCAGGGTCCGGGGCCGCGCGGCGGTCGAGGGGAGGCGACGGGCAGGGGACATCCACACTCGACGCCCAGCGTTCGCGAGAGTCAAATTTGAAATTTGACTTTTTGAAATTTGCAATTTGAACTCCCATTCCGCGACCGGCCTTCGTCCGCCCTCAGCCCGTTCGAAGCTCCGGTCCTCCTCCGCACGCCGCCGGGCGCCTCATTCTTCTCTCTCCAGTACCATGGCGACGCCCATGCCGCCGGCGGCGCAGATCGAGACGAGGCCGAACCATGCGTGCCGCCGGGCCAGCTCGTTCAAAAGCGTGGTCACGAGGCGGGCGCCGGTCGCGCCGAACGGGTGGCCGATCGCGATCGAGCCGCCGCAGGCGTTCAGCCGCTCCGGGTCGATCTCGCCGACCGGGGCGGACCGGCCGAGCTTCTCGCGGGCGAAGGCATCGGAGCCCAGCGCCTGGAGGGTCGAGAGGACCTGCGCCGCGAACGCCTCGTGCATCTCGACGAGGTCGATCTCGCGGAGAGTGAGCGAGGCGCGGTCCAGCGCCTTCGGGATCGCGTAGGCCGGGCCCATCAGGAGCTGCTCCCGCGGATCGAGCGCGGCGTAGGCGTAGGACCGGAGGTAGCCGAGCGGCTTGTAGCCCAGGGCGCGGGCCTTCTCGTCGGCCATGAGCAGCACCGCCGCCCCGCCGTCGGTCAGCCCGGACGAGTTCCCCGCGGTCACGGTCCCATTCTTCCGGTCGAAGGCGGGCGGGAGCTTCGCCAGGGCCTCGAGGGTCGTGTCGGCGCGGATGAAATTGTCCTCGGTCGCCGGCTGGGAGTAGGCGGGGGGCGGCAGGACCGCGCAGATCTCCGAGCCGAGCCTGCCGTCGGCGGTCGCGGCCGCGGCGCGCACGTGGCTGCGACAGGCCAGCTCGTCCTGGGCCTGTCGGGTGATGCCGTTCTCGCGCGCCATCTTCTCCGCCGACTGGCCCATCGAGAGGCCGGTGGACGGCTCGGCGATGGCCGGCTCCTCGGGGACGAGGTCGCGAGCCCTGACGCCGAGCAGCATCCGCGCCTTGGCCTTCCAGGAGCGCGCCTTGCTCATCGCGACCATCCGGTCGCGCATCCGCCGCGAGTGGAGGATCGGCACGTCGGAAAGCGTCTCGACCCCGCCCGCGACGATGACGTCCGCGTGCCCGCTCCGGATCGATTCCGCGCCCGCGGTGATCGCCTGGGCGGAGGACGCGCACGCGCGGTTGACGGTGAACGAAGGGGCGCGAGGCGGGATGCCCGCGCCGAGCGCGATCTCACGCGCGACGTTCGGCGTCTTGATCGAGGGGATCACCTGGCCGAAAATCGTCTCGTCCACGAGGCCCGGATCCAGCTCGGTCCGGTTCAAGAGTTCGACCACGGCCGAGCGGCCCAGCTCCACCGCGGAGACGTTCCGAAGCGAAGTCCCGGACCGCGCGAACGGAGTCCGGCAGCCGGCGACGATGGCGATGCGACGGGGATCCGACATGCTGCTTCCTCACGGGCAGTGGGACGGGCGGACTACCCTTCGAGGTACGTGTAGCCGTCCATCCCGCGATCGTACATCTCGAGAAAGACCCGGGACTCCTCCAGACTCATGCGCTTCTGGCGCAGGGCGACCTCCGTGGCCCGGCGCACGCGCGCCAGGACGTCGTTCTTCGAGTACGCGACGTAGTTGAGGACGTCGGTGACGGTGTCCCCCTCCTCCACGTGATCGATCGTGTACCCGCCGTCCGGCACCAGGGCGATCGAGACGGCGTTCGTGTCCCCGAACAGATTGTGCAGGTCCCCCAGGATCTCCTGATACGCGCCCACCAGGAAGATGCCCAGGTGGTAGTCCGCTTCGGTGAGCGGGTGCAGTTCGAGGACGGGCTTCACGTCCCGCCGGTCGATGAACTTGTCGATGCCGCCGTCCGAGTCGCAGGTGATGTCGGCGAGGACCGCTCGGCGCGTGGGTTCTTCGTTGAGCCGGTGGATCGGCATGACGGGGAAGAGCTGCTCCACGGCCCACGAGTCCGGGAGGGACTGGAACACGGAGAAGTTGCAGAAGTACGTATCCGAAAGCGCGCGCTCCAGCACGACCAGGTCCTCGGGGACTTCGTGGGAGTCCTTGAGCAGGCGGTGGATTTTTTGACAAAGCCCCCAGAAGGCGTTTTCGGCGAGCACGCGCTGCTCGAGCGAGATCTGCCCGAGCGAGAACAGGGACAGGACCTCGTCCTTGTCGTCGAGCGAGTCGTGGAAGCACTCGAGAAGATTTTTTCGCGAGCACTCCTGGTAGGTCTCCATGAGGCTCCGCACGCGCGGATGCACGCCCTCGGGCGGGCGCTCGGGGACGGGGTCGGTGGCGAACTCGACGCGGCCGAGGACGTTGATCACCAGCACCGCGTGGTGGGCGACCACGGCGCGCCCCGATTCCGAGACGAGGTTCGGGTGTTCGATCCGGGCGGCGTTGCACGCCTCCAGCACGCTGTAGACGATGTCGTTCGCGTACTCCTGCAGCGTGTAGTTCATCGAGGAATCGAAGTTGGTCTGGCTCCCGTCGTAGTCGACCCCAAGGCCTCCGCCCACGTCGAGGTACTTGAAGTTCGCCCCCATGCGCGTCAGCTCGACGTAGAACCGGCTTGCCTCCTTCACCGCGTCCTTCACGCTCCGGATCGCGGAGATCTGGCTCCCCAGATGGAAGTGAAGGAGTTGGAGACAGTCGAGCAGGTTCGCTTCGTTCAGGATCCGGACCGCGTCGACCACCTCGTGCGAGGAGAGGCCGAACTTCGACCGGTCCCCCGCCGACGACTCCCAGCGCCCCGAACCGCGGGAAGAGAGCTTCACCCGCAAACCGATGCGCGGCCGGATGCCCGTCTTCTTGGAGATCGCGGCGATCAAGGAAAGTTCCGAGAGCTTTTCGACGACGAGGAGGATGGTCCGGCCGAGGCGGGAGGCGAGAAGCGCCATTTCGACGTACTCTTCGTCCTTGTACCCGTTGCAGATGATGAGGGGCTCTTCCTTTTCCAGCATGGCGATGACCGCCATCAACTCGGGCTTCGAGCCGGCCTCGAGGCCGTAGTTGAATCTCTCGCCGGTCTTCACCACCTCCTCGACGACGCCGCGGTCCTGGTTCACCTTGATGGGGTAGACGCCGCAGTACGCGCCGCGGTAGCCGTATTCCTGAATGGCGCGGCGAAAGGCCTCGTTCAGCTCGATGATGCGCGAGCGCAGGATGTCCGGGAAGCGGAGGAGGAGCGGGAGGCCGTAGCCGCGCTGATGCACTTCGTCGACGAGGTGTTTCAAGTCCAGGGAATGCGTGCCGGGCCCGCCCGGGTGAACGACCACGTGACCCGCGTCGTTGATCGAGAAGTAGCCGTTGGACCAGCGCTGGATGCCGTACGTCTCCGTGGAGTCGGCCACGGACCACCTGTGAGGTAGACCGTTCGATGCCATCGCTGGGAATCCTCTCTTCTGGAAACACCTGCGGAAGCATGGGCCGCGCATGCAAGGGGAATTCGCTCCGTCCCCCCCGGGCGAAGGGGAGGTTATATGCGATGCGGTCGCCGGGCGCAAGAAAATCCGGGGTCGCCGGGCCGTCGGGGAGCGAGAACGCCGGCGTCGACGCGAGGTCCGATTCTGCTTGCCCGCCGCCGGGGAGCGCGGTACGATCGCGCGTGAACCGTCCGACCGATTTGCCGGGAGAGCCGGATGACCGAGTCCCCCCCCGAAACACCTCCACAAGCCCCCGTAGCCGCGCGCAGGTTCCGCCGGGCCGCGCTCGCGGCCGGCCTCGCCGCGGGCATGCTCCTGCTCGCGGGCGTCGCGCTCCGCGGGAACC
Source organism: Planctomycetota bacterium (assembly GCA_016197205.1). GTDB lineage: Bacteria > Planctomycetota > MHYJ01 > WSZJ01 > JACPWG01 > JACPWG01. Next base: position 107,222 of record JACPWG010000064.1, on the reverse strand, counting down.
GACTCCCGGTCCTCACGCCGGAGGCGCTGGCGCACGCGCGGCGCGCCTGGGACGCGAACGGCCCTTCCTCCTACCGCCTCACCCTCACGACGGAGGGGACAGGACTTTCCAAGGGCGTCTTTGTCGTCTCCGTGCGAGACGGCGTCGTCGCCTCCACCACGCGGGACGGCGTGCCGACCACCGGTGAAGCCGTCGCCTACACCGTCCCGGGCCTCTTCACGATCCTCGCCGAGGAGGTGGAGCTGGCCAAGGACCCGCAGCGCTCCTACCACGCGCCCGAGGGCTACGCGGCGTACCTGTCCGCCGCCTTCCATCCGAGCTACGGTTACCCGCTCCGCTTCCGCCGCGTCGTCGGGGGCGCCAACACCTCGAGCGAGCTGATCGTCACGGGTTTCGAGCCGGGCGCCGAGGACCGCCGACCGAAGTGAGCGCGGAACCCTGCGGAGCGGCGACCGTGGGGGAAGGGTCGCAGAGCGGCGGGGCCGCAGCCAAGCGACGACGGAACCACAGATTTCACAGATTCACGACGATTTCACAGATTCGTAATCTGTGTAATCGCATAGAATCTGTGAAATCTGTGGTTTTCGTGGCGTTCGACCCAAGCAAAAATTGTCGCAAGAAAACAATCTTCGAACGAGTAGCAGTCCAGCGCGTCCTTCCGCTCCTTCCGATGCAACCTCGCCGCCCCGGGGTCGACCGACACACGGCGATCGGCGAAAGTTCACCCGGGTCCAGAGCGACCATGGAGGAAACACGGTGACCACCCGCATCGAACGCGACAGCATGGGCGACCTTCCCGTCGAGTCCGACCGCTACTGGGGCGCGCAAACGGAAAGATCGCTCTTCCACTTCAAGATCGGCGCCGACCGCTTCCCTCGCGAAATGATCCGCGCGCTCGGCGTTTTGAAGAAGGCGGCGGCCCTCGTGAACGTCGACCTCAAGCTCCTCCCCGAAGCGAAGGCCCGCGCCATCGTCCAGGCCGCCGATGAAGTCATCGACGGCAAGCTCGACGCGCACTTCCCCCTCGTCGTCTGGCAAACCGGGAGCGGCACGCAGTCGAACATGAACGCGAACGAAGTGATCTCCAACCGGGCGATCGAGCTGCTCGGCGGCGTGCTCGGCTCGAAGAAGCCCGTCCATCCGAACGACGACGTGAACCTCGGGCAGTCGTCCAACGACGCGTTTCCGACCGCCATGCACGTCGCCGCGGCGGAACGGTTCCACGTTCGGCTGCTCCCCGCCGTCGAGCGGCTGCGACACACGCTCGCGGAGAAGGCGAAGGCCTTCGACGGCATCGTGAAGATCGGCCGCACGCACCTGCAGGACGCGACGCCGCTCACCCTCGGCCAGGAGTTCTCCGGCTACGCGGCGCAACTCGACCACGCGCTCGAGGGCCTGCGGCGGTCGCTCCCCGGCCTGCACGAGCTGGCGCTCGGCGGCACCGCGGTGGGCACCGGGCTGAACACGCACCCGGAGTTCGCCGTCCGCTCGGCGAAGAAAATCGCGGAGCTGACCGGCCTGCCGTTCGTGACCGCGCCGAACAAGTTCGAGTCGCTCGCCTCGCACGACGCGCTGGTCGAGGCGCACGGCGCGCTGAAGCGACTGGCGGTGGCGCTCATGAAGATCGCGAACGACGTGCGGTGGCTCGCGAGCGGCCCGCGTTGCGGCATCGGCGAACTGACGCTTCCGGAGAACGAGCCGGGCAGCTCGATCATGCCGGGCAAGGTGAACCCGACGCAGTGCGAGGCGACGACGATGGTCGCGGCGCAGGTGATGGGGAACGACGTCGCGGTGTCGATCGGCGGGGCCGGCGGGAACTTCGAGTTGAACGTCTTCAAGCCGCTCATCATCCACAACGTGCTCCACTCCGTGCGGCTGCTCGCCGACGCGTGCGAGTCCTTCGACGAGCACTGCGTCGCCGGCATCGAGCCGAACCGCGGGCGGATCGACGCGAATTTGCGCGGGAGCCTGATGCTCGTCACCGCGCTCAACCCGCACATCGGCTACGACAACGCGGCGAAGGTGGCGAAGCTGGCGCACAAGGAGGGGCTCACGCTGCGCGAGGCGGTGGTGAAGCTGGGGCTGATGACCGGGGAGCGCTTCGACGAGGTGGTGAAGCCCGAGGAGATGGTGCGGCCGACGAGGTAGCCCGGGCGGAAGGAGAATGCGGTCCGTCGCGTTCGCCTGACGAGGGAGCCGAATCGCCCCGGGCACGCCCATCGGACACGAGTTGAGCCGGCGAGGCCATCGTGCCGTGCCGAGAAGCAGGCTCGCTTCGTGGGCACGGCGGCGCCGTGCCCCTACCGCAATGCGTGCACCGCAGGCTGTGAGTCAGACCGATCCATTCTCGTGTCCTCAAGCCTTGCCGGCCCGTCCCCCCCTAGACCGTTCCTCGCTCAGCATTCGACGTAGCCACAGTGGTAGCAGTCGAGGTCCACCCACTCCTCTTCCGGGCAGAGTCGGATCCCAAAGTCCTGCATTGCGTCAGCGCCAAAAATCAAGTCGATCGGCCTGCCATTGCCGTCGGTGCCGATCTCGGGGAGGACAAACCCATACCGAGAATCGCCGCTGGGCCGTATGAGCGAAGCGCCGGCACGCGCCCGCGATCCGGAGCAGCCCGGGACCCGCGGTAGAGTCGCCATTCGGAGATGCGCCGAGTACGACCCTGCAAACGCGGGGGTCGCGGCCTCAGAACGGACGTCCCAGCGAGTTCGGATCCTCCCCGGCGCGCAGCGAGATGCGAAAGCCCTCTTCACCGAGGCCGAGGCATTCGAAGAGATTCCGCACCACCTGACCCAGCCGATCGTCGCCGAGCCCCAGCCGCTCGACCTCGTCAACGATCGCACGCCCGAGCCGCGCCGCCTCTTCCACCACCGGGGCCGCCTCCGCCGGGGGCACGGCCTCTTCCCGAAGCCGGTAGGGGGCCAGCAGATCGCCCAGGCGCTCGAGGTTCGCCGGCAGCTCGGGCGCGGAGAACTCCTGCCCCTCGGCGCGGCGTTGCGTGCACGCCCGGTCGACCTGGTAGGCAAGCCGCCCGGAAAGCGTAGCCGCGTGCGGGAGATGCAGCACCGAGTGGAAGCGCGGCCGGGGCATGTCCCGATGCTCCTCAAGGGTCCCGACAAAGCTCGACTGCGGACGCGGAACGCGCCCATGCGAGCACCAGGCGGCGCGTCGTGGGCACGGCAAGGCCGTGCCCCTACCCAATCCGGCTTCCACCTCGGCGTCTCGGCGGCGAGCGGGCGCGGACAGCGCGTACTGCTCCGCGACGGACTCACCGCTTCAGGAGCAGCGGCTGGAGCGTGATCATGTTCGCCAGCGCACCCAGGATGAACGTGAGCGCGCCCAGATAGCGCGTCAGGCGCCGCCGGGAGCAGCCAAAGACCCACGCGCCGAGCACGCAGGGGACGAGCGGGCCGCAGAGCGAGAACGGCAGCGGAACCGCCGCCACCAGAGGGACGCAAGGGATCAGGATCCACGCCCAGGCCAGGCCGAGCACCGAGTCCTCGAGCACCTCCTGCGGGGAGCGCGGAGCCGGGGCAGGGTCGGCTTCCTGGATCGGCTCGTCATCTCCCTCCTTGGCAGCCGCCTCCTCCGCTGAAGCCGCCAGACGCCGCAACCGTGCGCGCAGATGACGGGCGCTACGCGCTCGACGACGAGCCACCGGCCCCGGCTCCCGCGCCGCTTCGTCTCCCGCTTCGTTCATACAAGCCTCTTCACTCGATCCCGCGACCGAGGGTCCCACCCGGTGCGACCCCCGCGCCTCCGGCTCACGCCGCCCGTGCGTCGGGCGGCGTACAACGCACGCGCAGCCAGAACCACGCAGTGCCCGCCAGCCCGATCGCGCCCCCGGCCAGGAAAGTCGCTTCGGGTCCCACGCTTCGCCAGAGCAGCGCCGCGACGATCGGCGACAGGCAGAACGCGAAGGACCGCAGCCCCCAGTAGAGGCCGATCGCACGCGCACGCACTTCCTTCGGAAACGAGGAGGCGATGAGCGACTTCCGGGCGGGCTCCCCCATTTCCCGCAGGCCGTTCAGCACGAAGACCACCGAGAGCGCGACCATCGGAGGGAGACCCAAGCGCGGCAGCAGGATCAGGTTGAGCGGAAAAAGAGCGAAAAGCAGAAACGTGACGCCGATGTACGGCTTCGGGCTCGGCGCGCGGTCTACGAGCTTGCCGACCGGGATGTAGGTCGCGAGCGCGGCGGCGCTGGACAGCGCGAGCAGGAAGCCCCACTCCTTTTCGGAGCGCGCGAGCACGCCCACGACGTAGAGCGAGGCCATGTCGCGTACGAACCAATCTCCCCAGCGCAGGAAGATCTCGGCGGTGAGCAGCGCGCGCAGGTCGGGGGACATTCCGCGGAGGACCTCGCGCATCGGGACGTGCGCCGGCGCCTCCCGCGGACGCATCTTCGACAGCAATGCCCATTGCATGCCGAGCACGAGCACCAGGAGGCCGAGCGCGAGGGCGAGATTCACGGCGTAGCCGAGCGCGAAGACAAGCCCCCCGGTAAGCGGCCCGATCACCTTTGGGAGGCGTTTCTGGATGCTCTGCACCGCGAAGGCGATGGTCCGCCGGTCCTTGGGGACCTCGCTGCCCACGACCTCGAACGTGGCCGGGACCGAGAGCGGCTCCCAGTTGGTGATGAGGAGCGCGCCCGCGACGACCGCCCAGGGCTCGCGCGTAAAAAAAAGAAGTGCGAAGCCCGCGAAGACGGGCGCCGCCGAAATCGCGAGCGCGCCGCGTGCGCCCAGTCGATGCGCGAGGCTGCCCCCCACGACGTAGGCAACCCCCTCGACCAGATTCAGCGCGGCGGAAAAGAGCCCCAACAGGCCGACGGCCGACTCCAGGTTCTGCGTCAGGTGCTTCAAGTAGGGGCCGAAGAACCCGCGCCAAACTTCTTCCGAGAGGCCTAGCCCCGCGGTCATGACGAGGACCGCGAGCATCGCCCGATTGAGCCCAAGCCATCCGGCCAGCCCTTCGTCACGCGGCTTCGCGGGTTCCGTTTCCATCCTGCCTCCACCGGGGCTGTCGACCGATCATGAACCGAGGGTCGCCGGATTGTACCCGGCGACCGGCACGGAGGGAACCGCGAATTCGACCGGTCGAGAAAAGTGGGAGGCGCGAGCGGGAAGAAGGGACGAACCGCGAATCACGCCCATTTCGCGAATTTGCGGGACGCGGGACGAATTTGGGTCCGCCATGGGAGATGCAACGAGGCCGGCGTTCACGTTCCCGCGCGCGCCGTCCGTTTTTTGGGAGTTGGACCCCGTCGGACCTCGAGGCTCCTGGGGGCGCGGCCCTCTGGGCCGCGCTGCGCGGGCCGGAGGCCCGCGCCCCCAGGCATCGGTCGATCCACGAAAATGCAAAGTAATTCTTGCGCGGGCGCTAATTCCTCGTTTTCGGGTTTCGGGTCCGAGCCTGAATTGGGATTTTGACCGACCGCCGCCATTCCCTGGAGCCCCCGTCCTGCAACTTGTTTTCCCGCTACGCCCTCACAAAACAAAAATTGCCGTGCTCCGCCTTTTCGACGATGATAGGATGACCGCTTCACTCTTTGGAACCCGCCCATGGACGTGCTGCGACAGCCCCTCCGTGACCCGCCGCCCGCCGAAACCGTCGGCGCGGCCCTTTCCCTCCTCGACGAGCCGGACCAGGCGTTCGCCCGAGTCGCGGTGGAGCTGGGCTTTCTGACGCCCGCCGCGCTCGAGCGCGCGGTCGCGGCCCGGCCCCAGTCGCCTCCGCCGGCCCCACCGGCGCCGCCGGGCCGGGCCGGCCCCACGCTCGGTCCCTCCCTCCTGCGTCAACGACTGCTCTCCGCCTTCCAGCTCGCGCGCATCCAGCAGGAGATCGCCCGGCGCATCGTGCGCTGCGAGGCCTGCGGGGCGTTCGCCAACGTCGCCGGCCGCGAGCCCGGGGCCGTCACGCGCTGTCCGGCCTGCGCCGCCGCGCTCGCCGTCCCGCTCTTTCTCGAGCGCGACGACGTGCGCGGACCGTTCGATTCGGCGGGGCCCCCGACGCCGCTCGCCCGTCCCGCGCCGAGCGACCCGCTCGCCGACCTGCACCTCCCCGCGGCGCCCACGCCGGGCGACACCGCCGCGGCCCCGTCCGGCCCGGACATCCCCGCCGGGCTCGGCATCGGCCTCCCCAATGCCCCGGCCACGCTCGCCGCAAGCTCCGGCGCCTCCCCCACGCGCGGCGTTCCAACCGGCCTCGACGCGTCGTCGCCGGGCGCGCCCGGCAGCGCTCACCGGCTCTTCGGCCGCTACGAGATCCTCGAGGTCCTCGGCCGCGGCGGCATGGGCGTGGTCTACAAGGCCCGCCAGCTCGACCTTCGCCGCCTCGTCGCCCTCAAGGTCATGCGGGACGGCTCCTGCGCGGACGAGAAGTCTCGCCATCGCTTCCACCGCGAAGCCGAGGCCGTGGCACGCCTCCGGCACCCGAACCTCGTCGCCATCTTCGACGCCGGCGCCCAGGACGACGTCGCCTACCTGACGATGGAGCTGGTCGAAGGTCGCTCCCTCGAGACCGTGCTCCAGGAGAGCCCTCCGGACGAGCGACAGGCCGTGGCCTGGATCGAGGCCTCCGCCCGCGCGGTCCATTACGCGCACACCCGCATGGTGGTCCACCGGGACCTCAAGCCGGGCAACATCCTCATCGACGTCTCCGGCCAGCCGCGCATCCTCGACTTCGGCCTCGCCAAGACCCTCGACTCCACCAGCGCCGTCACGCAGGCGGGCGAGGTCCTCGGCACGCCCTTCTACATGGCCCCGGAACAAGTCGAAGGGGAAACGGACCTGATCGGCGCGCGCACCGACGTCTGGGCCCTCGGCGCGATTTTCTATCAACTGCTGACCGGGAGCCTCCCCTTCCCGGGCGCCACGGCGAGCGAGGTCTACCACCGAGTCCTGAACAAGGACCCACAGGAGCCGAGGAAGCTGCGACCCGCCATCTCCATCGAGGCGCAGACCGTTTGTCTGCAGGCCCTCGAAAAGGACCCCGAGCGCCGCTACGCCTCCGCCGAGTTGCTCGCCGAAGATCTCGCCCGCATCCTGCGCGGCGAGCCGATCCTCGCCCGCCCGTTGACCTCGGTCGACAAGGGCGTGCGGTTCGTCAGGAAGCACCGACGCGCCGCCCTCGTCGTCTCGTGCTTCGCGGTCGCGGGGCTCGTGACCGCGGGCGGGCTGCTGCTGCGGTTGCGCGACGAACGCGCGCGACACGAACGCCTCCGCGCGGCCGATCTGCTCTGCGAAAAGGCCGGCCTCCTGCGCGGGCGCGCGGCGGAGTCCTGCCTCACCGACGCGCTCGCCATCGAGCCGGAACACGCGGAGGCGCTCCGGCTGCGTGGCTGGCAGTTCCTGAAAGGCGCGCGCTGGGGACCCGCCCTCCTCGACCTGCTCAAAGCCGAGAGGCTCGACCCGCGACCCGGCTCGGTGCAGCTCGGGCTCGGCCTCGTCGCGTGGTGGGGCCTGGCGAATGCCCAAGAGGCCTGCGCAAGACTCCGCCGGGCGGCGGCGGCCGAGCCCGCGACCACGACCGGCCTCGCGGCGCGGGGACTCGACGAACTGTTGCGCGACGCGCCCGAGGCCGCGCGCGCGGCTTTCGAAGCGGCGCTCGCGCTCGATCCGCGGCACGCGCTCTGCCAGTACGGACTCGGGCGCGTGCTGCTCGCGAGGAGGGACGCGGAGGGGGCCTTGGCGGCCTTCCAGCGGGCCGCGGACCTCGAGCCGGACCAGGGCCTCTTCGCCCTCGGCGTCGCCGAGGCCGAGCTCGCGCTCTGCCGCTACCACGAGGTGCGCGCCGCCTCCGCCCGCGCGCTCGAGCTCGCCCCTTCCCTCCCCCTCGCCCTCCTTCTTCCCGCGCGCGCCGACGCGGTCGAAAAAAAGACACCCGATGCGCTGGACGGGCTCGGCCGGTTCCTGCGGCTCTGCCGGATCGTCCGGGACGAGCTCGGCCCCGCGCTCGACGCCGCCGGGTGCGCCGCGCTCCTCCGGCCCGAGCCCGGCATCGCCGACGCCCTCGTCCTCCGCGGCCGGCTCCGGCTCGAAGCGGACGCAGCGGCCGCGCGGCGTGACTTCGAGGACGCGCTCGCGCTCGACCCGCGCCTCCCGGCCGCGGCGATCGGCCTCGGACAGCTCGACCTCGCCGCGGGCCGCGTCGAGGAGGCGAGCCGGCGCTTCACGCTCGCCCTCGAGGCGAAGGCCGACCCCGCGGAGGCCCTCGGCTGGCGCGCGGAGGCCCGGCGCCGTGGCGCGCCCGAGGCCGCGAATACGCCCGCGGACGCACGCGCGGACTACCTCGCCGCCGCCCGCGCGGGCCTCGACGCGGAGCGCTCCGTCGCCTACCCCTTCTACGCCGCCGGCCTCGCCCTCCTGAACAAGCTCCGCTGGAGCCCCGAAGCCCTGGCCGGCAAGGAGTCGATCGACGCGGCGGCCGCGCCGTTCGTGCGCGCGCGGTTCGAGAACCCGCGGTTCGCCCACGCCGAGCTGGGCCTGGCCGAACTGCTCGTGCAGGTGATCGCGCCGCGCGAGGCCCAGAAGCGGCTCCAGGCCGCGCTCGCGCTCAACCCCTTCCTCGCCGAGGCGTACGTGCTCGAGGGCGTGCTCCGACGGGACTTCCGCGAAACGCGCGAACTCGGGGCCGCGGGCGCTGCGCTCGACCGCGCGCTCGAGCTCGCGCCCGAGTCCGCCGAGGCGCGTCTGGAGCGGGCCCGGCTCCGCGCGCTGGAAAAGGGCTGGGAGGCCGCGGTGCGCGACCTGGATTGGCTCCTCGCACGAACCCCCGACGCGGCGGCCGCGCGGAAACTGCGGGCGGACTGTCGCGCACGCCTGAACGACGAGGCGGGCGCGGAGGCGGACCTGCGCGAGTGGCTGAACGCGCGGCCGGATCCCGCCCGGGCCCACGCCCAGTACTGCCTCGCCGACCACCTCGCCGGCTCGGACCGGCTGGACGAGGCGAACCGCGCCTACGGCCGGGCCATCGAGCACGACCCTCGCTACGCGGACGCCTACGAGAGCCGCGGCATGTGCCAGCTCCGGCTCGGAAAGCCGGGCGCCGCCTTCCACGATTACGTCCGCGGCCTGGAGCTTCAGCCCGACCGCGACGCCCCCATTTTCTCCTACGCCTACCGGAACCGCACGTACGTCCAGTACGGGCTCTCCCAGTCGCAGCGGGAGGTCGACGAAAATCTCAAGCGCAACCCGAACGACTCCTGCGCCCACCTCCTCGTCGGTTTCTACCAGCTCCTCCTCGACCGGCCCGCCGAGGCGCGCCCCGGGCTCGACCGCGCCATCGACATCAACCCGCGCTTCGCCAGCGCGTACTCCTTCCGCGCCCTGTCGCGCCTGCGCACCGGCGACCCGGACGGCGCCGCGGCGGACCTCGACCGCGCCCGCGCGCTCGCCCCGAACACCAGCCTCCTCCCCCTCGTCGAGGCCTGCCTCCGCGCCTCCCGCGGCGAGCCGGACGCCGCCTTCGCCGCGCTCGCCATCGCGGTCGACCGCGGAAAATTCGGGGACGAGGTCCTGCGGCAGATCAAGGAGCTGCGGCCACTCCGCGAGGACCCGCGCTGGACGAAGGTCGTGGGGGGGACGTAGGGGAAATTCCACAAGGATCCTGGAGGTGCGCGACCTGGGAGTACTCGAGGCGGGACGCTCCCACGGGGGGCGCGGGGCGGATCGCCCAGCCTTCGACGCGCTCCCCAGCCGCGCCGGATTCTCTCGAAATGAACGCTTAGAATTGTTATCTTCGCCTCTTCGTCGACCGTCGAGACCACGCAAGGTGAGGCAGCTCATGGCGGGCCCCAAGATCCTGGTGATCGAGGACAATCCGTTCGCCCGCCAGGTGGCGCGCGACACGCTCGAGAGCGCGGGCTTCGTCGTGCTCGAGGCGGAGAACGGCAAGTCGGCGCTCGGGCTCGCCGCCCGCGAAGCGCCCCAGCTCGTCCTTCTCGACCTCGCGCTGCCCGACGGCACCGGTCCCGGCCTCGTCGCGCGGCTGCGCGAGCTTTCCGCCCCCGCCACCCCGCCCATCGTCGCCTACTCCGGCGAGGCCGCCGGCCCCGGGGAGCTCCGAGGGTCCCTCCCCGGCTTCACCGAACTGCTGGAAAAGCCGTTCGAAGGGGGCCAGCTCCTCCGCATCGTCCAGGCCTACCTGCCCGGCTCCGACCTTCGGGTCGCCAAGCCCGGGGGCGGCCGCCGGATCGTCCTGGCGGAGGACGACCCGGACCAGAGCTTCCTCACCGCCCGCCATCTGCAGCTCGCGGGCTTCGCCGTCACGCGGACCGCGGACGGGGCGGAGGCGCTGGAGCACGCGCTCGCCACCCCGCCGGACGCCGTGGTGAGCGACATCCTGATGCCGCGGCTCGACGGCTTCCAGCTCTGCCTGAAAATCCGGCAGCACGCGGAGCTGAAAACCACGCCCGTGATCCTCGTCACCAACAACTACCTGGAGCCCGAGGACCGGGAGCTCGCGCGCAAGGTGGGCGCGAGCGGCTACGTGACGCGCATGGCCGGACTCGAGGCCGTCGTCCTGGCCGTCCTCGCCGGCCTCGACGCCCAGGCGACGCGCCCTGCCCTCGAAAGCGCCCCGGAGCTCGACGCGCAACACGTGCACCGCGTCATGCGCCAACTCGAGCGGCAGGCGCGGATGAACCTCTCGATGGCGAAGCGCTGCTCGCTTCAGGCGACGGCCCTCTCCGTCCTCGGCCGTCTCACGGACGCCATGGCCGGGACGCGCGAGCTGCCCGCGGCGCTGGGAGAGCTGCTCACCCAATGCGCCGAAACGGTCGGCATCGCGCTCCTCGTGGTCTACCTCGCGGAAGCCGGGCGGAACCGGCTCTCCATCCTGGCCCGCAGTCGCGCCGGCGACGCCGAGCCTCCATCGGCAAGAGCCGACCTCCTCCAGAGAGCGCTGGCGTCGCGGGCGCTCGCCTCGGTTCCATCTTCGGCCGGAGCGGACGCGGCGGAGGAGGATTTCCTGGCGGCGTCCCGCGGTCGCTCCGCGATCCTTGCGCCGTTCGCCCCGGACGATGACTGCCGGGGGATCGTCCTTCTGGTTTCGCGGTCGCCGGAGCTCACGACCTCGGACTGGCTTTCCTTCGCGCGCACGCTCTCCGCGCAAATCGGGCTGGGCATCACGCTCGCCCGCGCGTTCGGTCGGCTCGCGGCCTCGGACCAGCGCAACCGGAGCGTCCTGGAAAGCGCCCGGGACGGGATCCTGGTCCTGGATCCGGCGGGTAAGGTCGTCGAGGCCAACCGGCGCTCCGAGGAGATCCTCGGTCGCCCCCGCGCGGGGATGATGGGCTGCGATTGCGCCGAGCTGCTGATCACGCCCGATGCCGGCGCGTCCGAGACCCGCTTCGGGGAGGTCCTCCGCGCGCGCTTGGGCACGGCCCCGAACGTCGACCTGCGACGGGCCGACGGCTCGGGGGTCCAGGTCGACTTCACGCTCACACCGGTGCCGGTCCGGGGCGAGACGCTGCACCTCGCCTCGCTCCATGACGTCACCGAGCGCAATCAACTGGAGCAGGAGCTGCGCCAGGCCCAGAAGATGGAAGCGATGGGCAGGCTCGCGGGCGGCGTCGCGCACGATTTCAACAACATGCTCACCGCGATTCTCGGTTTCGTCGAGCTGTCCCTGCGCGGCCTCCATGCTCCTGAAACGGCCCGCACCTACCTGCTCGGAGCGAAACAGGCGGGGGAACATGCCGCCTCGCTCACCTCCCAGCTCCTCGCCTTCAGCCGCCGGCAGGTCGTCCAGCCCCAGGTCCTCGACTTGAACGAAGCGATCGCGAAGGCCGGTCGCATGCTCGGCCGTCTGATCGGCGAGAATATCGAGCTGGCCACGATCTACCGGGAGAAGTCCATTTCCGTGACGGCGGATCCCGGGCAGCTCGAACAGATCCTGATCAACCTGGTCGTAAACGCGCGCGATGCGATGCCGAACGGAGGCCGCATCACGATCGAGACGTCCGAGGTCGCGTCGCCGGAAAACGTCGCGCACGCCCAGCGGGACCTGGGCCCCGGGCCCTTCGTCAAGCTATCGGTCTCCGACACGGGCGTCGGCATGGACGAGGAGACGACCTCGCGGGTCTTCGAGCCGTTTTTCACGACGAAGGAACCCGGGAAGGGCACCGGCCTCGGGCTATCGACCGTGTACGGCATCGTACGACAGAGCGGCGGGGCCATTACCTTCCGCAGCCGGAAGGGAGCGGGGACCACGTTCTCGGTCTACCTGCCGCGTGCGAGCGCCGAGGCCGCCACCCTCGGCCCGCAGGACGTCCCGGCGCCGGGGGCCCGGGTCTCCGAGGTCGTCCTGGTCGTCGAGGACGACCCCGCCGTTCGCGAGGTGACCGCGCAGTACCTGCGGGACAAGGGGTACACCGTGCTCCTCGCGGCCCAGGGGCAGGAAGCACTCACCCTCGCCGCCGCCTTCTCCGGCCGCATCGACGTGCTGCTGACCGACGTCCTCATGCCCGGCATGGGCGGCAGGAAGCTCGCGGACCGGCTCCTCGTGGCCCGGCCCGAAGTGCGCATCATTTACATGTCCGGGCACGCGGACGACACCGCCATCCTGCCCCGCCTGCGCGGCGCCGGCAGCGCCTTTCTCCAAAAGCCGTTTTCGCTCGAGGCGCTCGCCGGCAAGGTGCGAGAGGTGCTCGACGCGCCGCAGAGGAAGTGAGGGGGCGCGGTCGCAGCCTCAGGACGGAACCGCGACCGTCAGGGAGCGGTCCCGCGGCGTTCTCGGTCGTCGCAGGGTTCGCTCTTGCTCCACCGCGCACGAGCGCCCGTGAGGCGATGCGCGGGAGGGCAAGGACACGGGCGCCGCGCCCGGTCGGATGGAGAGGGAGAAGGGGCTGACGAAGTACAGCGCGCCAGGCAGGAGCCACAGCGCGGCAGTGCCGCAGCCAAGCGACGACGGAACCACAGATTTCACAGATTCACGACGATTTCACAGATTCGTAATCTGTGTAATCTCGTTGAATCTGTGAAATCTGTGGTTTTCGTGGCGTTCGACCAAAGTAAAATTGTCGCAAGAAAACGAACTTCGAACGATTAGCGGAACAGACCACCGGAACCGCGACCGTGAGGGAGCGGTCCCGGGGCGTTCTCGGTCGTCGCAAGGTTCGATCCTGCTTCGCCGCGCCCAGGAAATAGGGACGAACGAGGACCGCAAAATCAGGAACAGTCACGCTCGCCGGCGCCGATTTCGTCAGAACGAATACGTCAGCACCGCGTAGGCGCGGTCGTTCCGCTTGTAGAAGCCGAAGTTCCGGTCCGACGGCCCGAAGAGGAACGAAACGCCGGTCTCCAGCTTGACCGTGTCGGTCAGCTTGTAGCTGAACGAGGGCTGGAGAAAGATATTGTCCGGTCCGTCCGCGTTATAGACCGTGGCGACCTGGAGCTGGCCGTCGTCGCTATAGTCGTAGCGCAGCCGCAGGAAAAAAGTCCCCTGGTAGGGACGATTGAAGAAGACTTCCACCCGGTCGGAGGCGGGGTCGGCGCGGTCCGTCGTGACCTCGCCGGCATACTCGAAGGTCACGCGCAGGTCGTGGTTCGGTTCGAATCCGTCGATCCGGACCTCGGAGCCCACGACGAACTGAAAAAAAGAATCATAGTCGAAAGGGTCGTCCTGCCAGGTCTGCGCGGCCTCCCCGTGCACTTCGAACCGGCCGAAGGTGGTCGCGAGGTCCAGGCCCGCCATCCGGAACTTGTTGAACCGCGGCGTCACGAGAGGGACCACGGCCAGGAAGGGCGGGTCGGCGATCGGCACCAGCGCCGCGCCGACCTGGAAGCTCGGCGTCGGGTTGATCCCCTCGTAGTACGTGGCGGCGACGTCCACGCCGCCCAGGGACGCCTGCACCCGCGCCGCGAACTGCGACTCTTCGAGGGTGTCGCGGTCCGCAACGAGGATCGGGGCATCCTTCGGCACCACCGCCCACCGGCTGTCGGCGAGGGGGAAACGCGCGGGCGTGAAGGTCGGCACGTACACGCCTTCGAAGGTGAACGCTCCGGTCCGGACCTTCGCGTCCGCGGCGAAAACCCCGAGCTTCTCGGTCTCGAGGATGTCCGTGTAGTCCAGAGGATTCACGCGGTCGGTCGGGTTCCAGAGGGTCGCCGTGCCCCAGGAGAAAATCTTGCGACCGAGCGTGAGGTCCACCACGCCGAGCCGGACGTCGAAATAGGCCTCTTCGACGTCCAAGACGCGCCGATGAGAGGCGTCGTCCTCGAAGTCGTCGAGGACGCCGCGGGAGAGCTGGTCGTCGTCGATGCGCACGGACACCTTGTCGACCGTGGACAGCCAGGGCGCGACGTCGGCGACGTACTTGAGCCGGAGGCGCCCTTCGTTCCGGATCGCGCGCGAGTCCTGTTCGGTGGGTCGGAAATGGCCGTACCCCCGGTATTCCAGCGAGCCGGAGAGGTGGTGCTCCGCCCAGTCGCCGACCGACCGGCCGAAAAGGCCGAAAAACGTCCATGTCCGCCCCTCGGTCGAGTCCGCGGTCGCGGCGAGAGACTCCTCGGAGGTCCCGGTCGGGCCGGCACCCGCCGCGCCGCCCGCGGCTCCTTCCGGCCTGCCCGCGCCGGCCTGCGGTCCGGTCGCCTCGCCCGCGTCGCGGCCACCCGCGGCTCCGGGCGCTGTCCCGGCGCCGGCGCTCCCACCGCCCGCCGGGCCGCCGCCCGCGCCGCCCCCGGGGGCCGCCGCGCCGCGCTCTGCGCCCATGCGCCGCACCTCGTCGGTCAGCTCCTGCAGCCTGCGCTCCAGGGCGCCGACCTCGCCGCGCAGGCGCGCCTCCGTTTCGGCCAGCGGCACGCGCAGGTTCTGCGCCGCCGCGTCCCGCGCCTCGCGTGCCGCGTCGCGAGCCGCTTCGCGCGCGGCCTCCGCCCCGAGTTGGGCCACCTTCCGAAGCGCCTCGAGCTGCCGCTCCGCCGCTTCGTCGATCTTCCGCTGTCCCTCGGCGCGGCTCGTCGCCAGCTCCGCCTGCAGCTCGTCCAGCCGCCGGAGATAGGTCGACCGCATCCTCACGAGCGTGTCCAGCGTTTCCCGCCGGAATTGCGCGTCACCGTCCGCGGGAGCGGCCTGGAGAAGCGGTTCGAGTTCTTTCCGAAGCGCCCGCCCCTGGTTCGCCACCTCCTCCCGAATGCGCCGCTCCGTCTCCTCGAGCCCGCGATCCAGCAGCGCGCGGCCTTCGGCGGCGGCCTTGTGCGCCTCCTGCCTGCCGGCCTGGGCGGCGCGCTCTTCGGCGTCCGCGGCGTGCTGCCGGGCGCGCAGGTCCGCCAGGGCGAGGGCGCTCCCGAGCCCCAGGAGCAGGACGAGAATGGCGAGGAAGGAGGCGAGCGCGCGCGAGCGGCGGATCGAAATCGCGAGCTGCGTCGAACCGTCGGCGACCCGGTCGAGCAGGTCCATCGCGTGGAGGAGCCGGCGATCGATTTCCATCGCCGTGTCCGACGGACGCGGGGGGCGCGTGCCTTCGCCGAAATCGGTGCCTCCATCGCCCACGGACCCGCCGCCGAACCCGCCGCTCTCGTCGGGCTGTTCCTTCTCCGGGCGTCCTGGGGTGGGCGGGGGCATTTCGTACCTCGGGGAAGCGCGGAGGGGGGCACGGTCTCGAAACCACGCCCGAATCAACCCCGCTCTCATACCAGATCGGCCGGCAAAGTCAAGCCTTGCCGAAGCCAGGCAGGCGCGTCTATAATGTCGCCCGCTCCCGGCCGAAGGCGTAGGACTCCGGCGAACCAGGGGTGGTCACCGAGCGGCAGGGCCACCGAGCGACGACGGGACCACAGCTTGCCGAGAGCAGCCGCCGGCCGCAACCGAAGGGACGAGCCACCGAAGACGCCGAAAACACCGAAAGACGAACCGCGGATTTCGCCAATTTCGCGAGTTCTCTACCGAGAATTCGTTTCCAGAAAAACGAACTTTTGCACGATTGCGTCGCAGAGTAACGACGCTGTCACAGCTTCGTAATCCGTGAAATCGTACGGCATCCGTGCAAGCTGTGGTTTCCGTGGGATGCGAGCACGGCAAAGACTCCCGCAAGAAACCGAATCCCGGCGACCGAATCAAGCCCTTCCCCGCCACGCGCAGAGAGGCCTGTGTTCATGTCGAGTCTGTCCGACCCGAAGCTCGCCGAAGAGGTGGTCCGGCGGGGGCTCGTCACGGCCTCGGACCTCAAGCGGGCCTTCGTCGTGCAGACGGCAGCCGGCAGCCGCGTGTCGCTGGCCGAGGTCCTCGTCAGCCTGGGCCTCCTGTCGAACGAGCAGCTCGCCGCGGTGGCGGCGGCCGCCGATACGGACGCGGCTGCCGGAGACCTCCGCCTCAGCGAGCCGGCGGGCGGCCAGCCCCCTTCGCTCGCGCCTCTCCCTCCGCTCCCGCCCCTCGCGGCGATGAGGCCGAGCGTCGATGCCGGCGACGGGGGGCAGCGGGCGCCGGTCACCTCCACCACGGCGATCCTCCCCGCCCCCACCTTCGGCCCCGGGCCGGTCCCCTCCCTGCTCCCCTTCCGCCCTCATACGGACTCGGCGGGCTCGGGGGAACGACATCGACCCGACGTCGAACGGCCGACCGCGCGCACCGCGGCGCTGAGCCCGTCCCCGGAACAGAATCCCGCCATGCCCATGGGGCCCGGGAAGAAGTTCGGCAAGTACCTGATCCTCTCCGAGCTGGGCCGCGGCGGCATGGGCGTCGTCTACAAAGTCCTCGACGAGTCCCTCGGGAAGGAACGCGCCCTCAAGGTCCTCCTCTCCGGCAGCGACGCCACGTCGCACGAGATCGGACGCTTCCTGCGCGAAGTGAAGGCCTCGGCACGACTCAGCCATCCGGGCATCGTCGCCGTCCACGAGGCCGACGAGGTCGAGGGGAAAAAGTACTTCACGATGGAGCTGGTCGAAGGGCAGTCGCTCGACCGCGTGCTCGACGACCCGTCCACGAGCCGGCTCTCCGCGATCCCCGTGAAGCAGTCCACGGACCCCGGCGTTCTCCAGCGACGTTACGCGCTCGCGCCGCTCGACGCCGCCCGCCTCATGGAACAGGTCGCCCAGGCGCTGCACTACGCGCACGGCGAGCACGTCGTGCACCGCGACATCAAGCCCGGCAACGTGATCCTCGACACGACCGGCCGGCCGCGGGTCATGGATTTCGGTCTCGCCAAGATCATGGATCCGAAGGTCGAAGGGTACACGCGCCTCACCCGGAGCGGCGTCATGATGGGGACGATGGCCTACATGTCCCCCGAACAGGCCAACGGGGAGATCGACGGCATCGACGCGCGCACCGACATCTACGCCCTCGGCGCCGTCCTCTACGAGATGCTCACCGGCCGGACGCCGCACTCCGGCAACGAAATGGAAATGCTCGTGGCGATCATGGACCAGGAGCCGGTCGCGCCGCGAAAGCTCCTGGAGACCGTACCCCGGGACCTGGAAACGATCACGCTCAAATGCCTGGAGAAACACCCGGAGCGCCGCTACGCGACCGCGGGCGAGCTGGCCGAGGACCTGGGTCGCTGGCGCGAGGGCAAGCCGATCCTGGCGCGCCCCGCCTCCGCCGCCTACCGCGTCTGGAAGTGGGCGGTGCGCAATCCCGGCCTCGCCGGCCTCGTGGTCCTCGGCCCGCTCTTCCTCCTTTATATCGGGCTGACGTCGTTCGGGCCTTCGATTCTGGAAATCAACTCGGAGCCCCCCGGTGCGACGGTGTTCCTGGACGCCCACGACCGCCACGTGACCACGCCCGTCGAGGGGATCTGGGTCTGGCCCGGGGACCGTTCCATCCGGTTGAAGAAGGAGGGGTACGACGACGCCGAAATCAACGTCCACCTCGCCGCGTTCATCCGCCAAAACGGCGGGACGCTGAAGCTGACCAAGGACAGCGGCTCCGTGGAGATCGAGGTGGAGCCCGCCAACGCGAGCCTGGAGGTTTCCCAGGGGGACAAGCGGTTCGAGCTCGAGCGGACCGAACGGCCGGGCCGTTTCCGGAAGACGCTCAAGGTGGGCCTGTACCGGCTGGTCGTCTCCGCCCCCGATCACAAGCCCGAAGAGGCGACCCTCGAAGTCCGGCCCGACGCGGTGACCACACGGCCCTTCCGCCTGCGCCATCGCAGCGGGGCGATTCGCGTCACGACCACGCTGCCGGGGGTCACCATGAAGGTCTTTTCGGCGCCGGCCGGCACCAAGCCGGCGTCGGTGCGTCCGATCTGGAAACACGAGGTGCCCCGGAACAAGGACTTCCTCCAGATCTCCGTGCCGATCGAAAAGACGCCGGTCCCGACCGGCACCTATCGCTTCATCTACGAAAAAAAAGGCTGCCTCCCCTGGGAGCGCATCTCGACCGTGGAGGAGCAGGGGGGCGACGAGGAGGCGCCGGGGCTGAGCCTGAACGTCCCCTTGCGACTCCAGCAGATCTGGGCGTTCGAGGCCCGGGGCGCCGTCAACTCCACCCCGGCCCTCGACGACCTCGACGGCGACGGGATCCTGGACGCGGTCTTCGGCTCCGACGACAAGCGGCTTTACGCGGTGTCGGGACGCGACGGACGGCCGCTGTGGAGCGTGGAGACCCAGGGCGAGGTCCAGTCCTCGCCGGCCCTCGGGGACCTGGATGGGGACGGCGTGCCCGACGTGGTGGCGGGCTCGGAGGACGGCCGCGTGTACGCGCTGTCCGGCCGCGACGGCCGCCGTCTCTGGACGGTCCCGACGCGGGGGAAGGTCCGGTCCTCCCCCGCCCTGGGCGACCTGAACGGCGACGGCGTGGCCGACGTGGTCGTCGGCTCGCTCGATCGCAAGGTATACGCCCTCTCCGGAGTCGACGGGCGCGAGCTCTGGACCTTCGCCACGGGCGACGCGGTCGAGTCCTCGCCGGCCCTTGCCCGCCTCGACGGGGACGCGATCCCGGACGTGGTCATCGGCTCGGACGACAACTCGGTGTACGCGCTCTCGGGCAAGGACGGCGCCCGCTTGTGGTCGCAGGCCACCGAGGGGGACGTCGTCTCCTCGCCCGCGCTCGCGGATCTGAACGGCGACGAGTGCCCGGACGTCGTCGTGGGGTCCCGCGACGGCACGCTCCGGGCCTTCTCGGGCCGCAACGGGGTCCCCTTCTGGAAGCATGCTTTCAACGGCAAGGTGGAGTCGTCTCCGGCGGTGGCCGACCTGAATGGGGACGGCTGCCCGGACTTCGTCGTCGGCACCGAAGACGGCGCGGTCCACGCGCTTTCCGGACGCGACGGGTCCCCGCTCTGGACGCACGAGACCTACGGCAAGGTCGGCGGCGGGCCCGCGCTCGGCGACCTGGACGGGGACGGCGTGGCGGACGTCCTCGTGCGCTCCTGGGACGGGCAGGTCCTCGCGCTGCGGGGCACGGACGGGGAAGTGCTCTGGGACTTCGAAGCGGGCAAGTGGATCGCCTCCTCGCCCGCGCTCGGCGATCTGAACGGAGACGGCGTCCCTGACGTGCTGGTCGCCGACGGCGCGCGCAGGCTCCTCGCGCTCGCCGGCCGGGACGCCGGTCCGCTCTGGGCCTTCGAGACGAAGCGCGAGGTCGAGTCCTCCGCCGCGCTGGCGGACCTCGATCGGGACGGGGTGCTCGACGTGGTGGTCGGCTCCTACGACAAGCAGGTCTACGCGCTCACGGGCCTGGACGGCGCGTGCCTGTGGTCGGCGCCCACCGAAGCGGATTACATCTCCGCCACCGTGCTCAAGGACCTGAATGGAGACCAAGTCCCGGACGTCGTGATGCAAGTGCCCCCGCGGACGAAGGACGCGCCCAAGGGGCTCTACGTCTTCTCGGGGGTCGACGGCAGGCGGCTGAAGGAGTTGGAGACGGACGAGAGGCTCGCCCTCTTCGAGGCGCGCGCGGACCTGAACGGGGACGGCGTGGAAGACCTCGTCGACCGCGCACATGATCGCGGGCTCGAGGCGACCTCGGGCAAGGACGGGAAACAGCTCTGGCTGATGGAGACCGACCATGAGTGCAAGTCCCATCCCGCGCTCCGCGACCTGAACGGGGACGGGGTGCCGGACGTGGTGGTGGGCCTGGAGGACTACCGCGTGTGCGCCCTGTCGGGGAAGGACGGGACGCGGCTCTGGACCTCCGAGGACGAGGCGCTCGTCCTGTCCACGCCGGCCTTCGGCGACCTGAACGGCGACGGCGTCCCGGACGTGGTCGTCGGCTCGGACGACGAAGAGCGCTACGGGGAGAAGGCCGGCTCGGTGCACGCCATTTCCGGGAAGGACGGGCGGACCCTCTGGCTGTACGAGACCCGGGGCAAGGTGCTCTCCTCGCCGAAGCTCGCCGACATGGACGGCGACGGCGTGCTGGACGTCGTCGTGGGCTCGCACGACCGGCGGGTCCACGTCATCTCGGGGAAGAGCGGCGCATGCCTGTGGTCCTTCGAGACGGGCGCGGAGGTGCTGTCGTCGCCGGCGCTCGGCGATCTGAATCTGGACGGGCTGCTGGACGTGGTCGTGGGCTCGCGCGACGGACAGATCTACGCGATCCCCGGCCGGAAGGGCGTAAGCGCCGCGCCGAAGGCCGCGAGCACGGCGCCGACAGGTTGGAGGCGTTCGAGCGTGTCGCGCCCGCCGCATGCGGCGCGGCTTCGCGGGATCCTGGAGCGGCAGGACCTGGCCGTCGGCGTGGAGGCCGGGAGCGCGCTCGTGACGGACGACGCCGTGCTGCCGGCGGAGCGGGGCGCGGTCAGGTTCGAAATGGCCCGGCTGCTGCTTGAGGAGCGCAAGCAACCCGAAGCGCTCGCGGCGCTCGCCGAAGCGGCGAAGGAGCTCCCAAGGTCGTGGGAGGTCTGGCTCGCCCTCTGCGCCGAGGGGCGGGGAAAGGACCTCGAGCGCCCGCCCGGGGAGGGACCGGCCCGGCTTGCGCGGGCGTTGCTGCTCGACCCGGTCCTGTGCTTCGCCCACGTGCGGGTCTCGGACGAGGAGAGCGCGATCTGGTACGCGCGGCGTCGGTCCGTCTGGCTGCCTGCGGGCCTGGCGCGCGAGGCGGCACGGCTGCTGGGCGACGAGGCGGCCCGGGGGCCGCTCGTGCAGGAGCTGAAGCTGCGCGAGGAGGCGGGCCGCGCGCGAGGCAGGGACGAGGTCAACCTTGAAGAAGTGACCGCGGAGGTTTCACGGCGGATCGACCTCGCGCGCGGCGTGGCGCTCCTGCTGGCGCGCGACCCGGCGGCGGCGCTTCCGATCCTGGAATGCCCGGCGAAGGCCTGCTGGCCACCGGACCCCAATTTCCTGAAATTCTACGGCCTCGCCCTGCTGCGCGCCGGCCGCGCCGTCGAGGCCGTGCGCGTCCTCGAGGGGATGAGCCGCTTCACCGCGCCCTTCCCGGAGCGGGACGAGTGGATGGCGGAGGCGCGGCAGGCGTTGAGGGAGCAGGAGGGGCGGTGAGGGGCGGAAAATCCCAAATCCCAAATCCCAACGCGCGGTGGGAGCAAATGACGAAAGCGCTGCGCATGGAGGAGCGACGCCAACGGAACCGCGACCGTGAGGGAGCGGTCTCAGCGCGTCCTTCGGTCCCCTCGCGTTCATTCCTGCGAGCGATGCCTGCCGGCGCTGAATGCACGGCGATCGTTCAGAAGCTGCATGGAGCTGCTCCGTGAGGGTGCGCGTGGCGCGGAGACACCGATTTTCACCGTTAGGCAGCGGTCTGGACGTTTCCTTCGTTGCGCTCGGGTTCGACGTCACTTCGGAGTGGGGCAATCGCTGAGCGGCCGAATCCGGCATCGTTTCAATTCGGGTTGCGCTGTTCGATCGCGCAATTGAGTAGGGGCACGGCGTTGCCGTGCCTACAAAGCGAGGCATCGTGCTCGGCCGGATGCCGGGTCGGCGGCAGTTCAAACCAGACCCCGATTCCCATGGGTTCGGTTGCCAAGATGAGTGACCCCACACCAGCGACCTGCGCCCGCTGCGGCAACGCGCTGGTCATGATGGAGCTGGGCCCGGTCCGAACCGCCTCCTGTCCGAGATGTTCGGCGACCGTCGCGCCCTGCCCGCCGGACGCCACCTTGGTACGCGTCCTGCCAACCACGGACCCCGCACGCCCTACGGCGCCAACCGTGGCCGTGCTCCATTCCGCATCCACAGTCGCTCCTTCCTCACCGACACGCCAGGGAGTTGCGAGCATCCCCCCCATGCCAAGCGTGGGCAGGTATGAGCTCCGCCAAGAGCTCGGGCGCGGCGGCATGGGCGTCGTCTACCTGGCCTTCGATCCGCAGCTCAAGCGCGAGGTCGCGCTCAAAGTCCTCCTGACCAGAATCTCTACAAGTCCAGAGGAGAAGGAACGGTTACGACGCAAAGTGCATTTGGTCGCGGGACGGCACATCCTTGAAGTCCTACGGACTCTTGGTGCTAGGAGCCGAGCTTGCCGCGGAGGCGATGCGGATCCTCGTGTGGATGAGCCGCTTCAGGGCCCCCTTCCCCGAGCGCGACGGGTGGAGGGCCGAGGCGCACGAGACCCTGCGGGGGCAGGATGGGCGGTTGTGCGATCCGGGAGCGTAGTTTGGACTACGCGGAAACCGAATCGCGAATGCTCCTGCTCGAAGACGTCGAACTCGGACCACTCATCCGCTGACGTAGCGATGGACCTTTTCCAAGCCTTCCTTGCTGAGGGCGGTCGCCTCGTAGTACCGGAGGCTGGGCGGGAGTTCGGGCACAGCGAGCGATCCAACCATGACAGTGATCACATTTCCGGCCTTCCGTCCGGAACGTTTCTCATTGATGAAGAACCCCCACTCGGCCTCCACCCACGGAGACAGCAGGTGTTCACGCGCGCTCCCGACAACGATGAGGTGCTTCGCCTCATCCAGGGCACGATCAATTTCCCTCCGAAAGTCGGTGCTCCCTGCGTGCGGAAGCGATTCGCGGCAGAAGAATGTGCGAACGCCCTTCGTCTGAAGGAAGTCGTGAATTCGCTGGGCGTGTTCGAAGTCCTCGCTCTTGGCACTGAGGAACACCAAGCTCCTCGTCGTTGACTCGCGTAGACGATGAGTCGGAGGAAGGGATTTGAGGTCTTCGCCGTGCCTGTGGCCGCCCACCCCTGGTCCATGTCCGATAGCTTGTGGTCGCGAGAGCCATCTCCGGAGAAGGGACTGCCGGAGACGTGGTCGAAGGGGCTCTGTCGCAGGAGGAGGGGGCGACTGAGCTTCGGCGGGTCGCGCGGCCAGGAATTGCTCGATGGCATGGACGACCTCCAACCCACTCTGATAGCGATCCTCTGGTCGCTTCATCATCATTCGTTGGACCAGGGAGGCCACGGAATCGGGGACCTGCGGACTCAGGTCCCGGATGGGCCGCGGCTCGGAGTCGATGACCCTGTTTGCGACCACCATATCACTCGGCCCCTCGATCGGGACCGTTCCGGTGAGCAAGTGGTACAGCGAAGCACCTAACGCGTAGACATCTGAACGGGCATCGACCGTCCGCGCATCTTGCAACTGCTCCGGCGCAGCATAGTGCACCGATCCCAGCGTGATCCCATGACCGGTAATGTCATGTTGATCGACTCCGGTGTCCCTGGCCCTTACCTTGGCGATCCCGAAGTCGGCGACCTTGACCGTGCCGTCCTTCAGCAACAGGAGGTTCGCGGGCCGGATGTCGCGGTGGATGATTCCGTGTTCGTGCGCGTATTCGAGCGCCCGCGCGACCTGGACGGCGATTTTTAGCGCGACTTCGGGCTCAAAGGGTCCGCGTCGATTGAGTAGAGTCTCCATGTCGGAACCGCTGACAAATCCCATGACGTAGTAATAAAACCCCTCCCAACTACCCACGTCGATGACCTGGATGAAGTTTGGGTGGGCAAGCGAGGCGGCTGCCTTTCCCTCGCGAAGGAATCGCTCCACGTAGACCGTGGAACTTGCGAGGTAGTCGTTGAGGAATTTCATGGCCACGTCGCGATCCACGGAGAGTTGTCTGGCCCGATAAACGACTCCTCTCCCGCCCATGGCAATGATCGACAGGACCTTGAATCCGGACACTACACAACCTTCGAGGGAATCCACTGAGCGTGGCGATTCAAGTGAGTATTCGCTGACGAAGGCGGGGTCCACGCCCACTTCA
Organism: Planctomycetota bacterium; assembly: GCA_016197205.1. Lineage (GTDB taxonomy): Bacteria > Planctomycetota > MHYJ01 > WSZJ01 > JACPWG01 > JACPWG01. The sequence goes on along the minus strand of JACPWG010000064.1, from coordinate 83,175 downwards.
CGATCGCCCCCCTCAGAGAACGCTTCGAGCAAGTCGCCGCAGTGGAGGCAGCGAAACATGCGATTTGGCGCGTAGCCCCTCACGTTGAATCGTGTGTTGCATGCCCTGCACATCAGAACTCTGATCCCTTGCGCGCGTAAGATGAGGTGCACGTCGTCCGGGACCAGAATTCCACATTCGACCATGATGGCTCCGAGCTGCTGACGGTGGCTGGAGTCTCTCGCCTGCTGCTGTTGGTCGAGGCACTCGTCGATCTGCGAACGAGTGGCAAACCCCGCTTGGAGGACGAGCTCCCCAAATCGACTCGGCTCCGGTTCACGGGTCATGTTGGTCATCCGCGCAGGGTTGTCCTGCAGACTTCGCTTTGACGCTGATCACCGGCGTACGATTTCCGACAAGACGAGCACCCGCGTACCGGTAGCCTTGCGTAGACTCGCGTCGTTCGTCAGGAAAGTGCCACAGTGCGTATGCGCGGCCGTTGCGAGGTGGATCGCGTCCGGCAACCGGAAGCCTTGGGTGGCGCGGACGCGCACAGCCGCAACGAGGATCTCGCGACTAACCGGCTCCACCCGCAATCCTCCAGTGGTACGCAGCGCCTCCTGGTAGGCGCGCTGCCCAGCGTCGCTCCCATCCAGGAGCGGCTTCACCAAGACCTCTGCGAGCATCAGTTCGCTCGTGACGCCCTGCAGCGCTCAGGTGTCCAAGGCGGCGAAGACGGCTTCCAGGTCAGGGCGAAAGACTGAGAAGCCCTCAAGCGCGTAGATGAAGACGTTGGTGTCGAGGTAGACGCGAGTTCCCTCGACGGCCTTCAGGATCCCCATGCGACCCGCTCACTCGCAAGAAACGCATCCGACTCCTCGGGCGAATTGAAGCCTCCCTGCGCTGCGCCGATCAGCCGCGACAAGGTTCGATTTCCGGAAGGCGGCTCATCGAGAAGCACGAGCACTTCCGCCACAGTCCCTGGGGACAATTCCGGGGATTGGAAGGCGATTCTCCCTCCCTCCGCAACGACCACCAGTTGGCGCAGCGCTCTCTGGATGAGGTCAGCCTCCAATTTCGTTCGCGACGCTCCGTCGCCCCCTCAGCCCACCGCGCATTCAGAATAGCAGGTGCCCGGACCGAGGTCAAGCTCGCCGCCCTGCGGGAGAGGCTCCCCGTCGGCACGGGGAGGCTCTTGGTTCTCCAGGATGCTCGCGCTCGTGAAAAAGCCGGCAGGGGCCGGTTCGTAGCCGATCGCGGGCACCCTTCGGGGGCCGCCCTACGGGAGGCGGCCGACTCCCGGCTCCAATCCAGAGATGAACGATGCCGAACGGCTGCCTCGCGAATTCACAGCCAGCCGCTGGGCAGGGCCGACGCGCGCACTCGGCTCTGCCGGGTGGCGTGGGAAGGCGGTCCTCACCTGCATGCGGCCACGCCGAGCGACAGGCCGAGATTCGCGCCGTCTCCGAGCGTGAAGACCGAGTGCCACGCGACGTCGTGCTCCGCCTGCGAAGGGAGGAGGAGCGCGTCCCCGGGCCGGAGCGCGAAGAACCAGCCGTCGTCCGCCAGCCGTCGGGTGAACACCCGATCCTCGTTGAGCAGCCGCGCAAGCCTCGACGCGCGCGCCCGGGCGCTCCGGTTCGCTTTCGCCTCGTCCTCCTCCTCCGCTCCGTCCATCGCCGCGAGGAGACGATCCAGGTCGCGCCATGACCGCGTATGCGCCTGGATGTGCCCGGCGAGGACACGCTTCGGGACCGCGAGCCAGCCGGTCGAGCCCGCGAGCTGGGCGAAAACGACGCCCGCCTGCCCCGGCACGAAGTCGTGGTGGAAGAGCGCACCGCCATTCGGTGCATTGCTGTAGAGGATCGGCTGGAGGAAGCGCGGGCGCGCGCCGAGGCGCCGGCGCAACGCGGCGACTACGCCTCGTCCGTGCGTCACGAGCCTACCGGCGGGGCAGACCGCTTCCGCGAAGGCCAAGGCCGCCCGCGCGCTCGCAGGGTCGTCGAGCCAGTCGTCCAGGACTTCGGCCCCGTAGGAGAAGCGCAGGCGAAGCGAGCCGTCGCGCGGGTGCGTGGAGAGCCAGTTCGCTTTGACGTACAGCTCGCGCGGGGCGCGTGCGCTCAGGACGTGCAGCTTCGCGAGCTCGAGCACGTCTTCCGTGCACACGCTCACGCCCGCGACGCGGAAGCCGCGCGGCAACGGACACAGGTCGGCCAGCTCGCCGCCCGAGCGCAGGCCGTCGAACACCGCCAAGGCGCGCTCGAGCCCGGCCCGCGCATGCGCAGCGCTGCTTCCCGCCGCGCCGGCCCACCGCACGATGCCTCGGAGCAGGACGGGTTCGCTCCGTTCCCACGCCGTCTCTCGCGCGATGGCCTCGACGACCCCGAGGTCCAGGCCGCGCCGCCGAAGCCGGTAGCGGTGTGGGCGGCCGGAAGGGCACGAATTGCCGATGAGGGAGGGAGGGGACATCGCATTCTCAAACAACAAGCCGAAATGAAGCTAAAATCGATCTCTCAGTGCGTTGCCCGCGATTATCGCCGGTAGAGGAGGGTGGACTCGGCGCCCAGCCTCTGCGTCTCCGCGTCTCTGTGTAAAAGTCCCGCATTCGACCCACACGGCCGGTCCGAATTTCAAATTGCAAAGAGTCAAATTTCAAATTTCGCCCGCGGCTAGTTGGGAGGTGGAGCCATGATCTAGCCACTTGCCGCCCTCGGTCGCGTTTAGCCTTTGTTCGGGTCTCTGGGCCGCGCTGCGCGGGCCGGAGGCCCGCGCCCCCAGGCATCGGTCGATCCACGGAAATGCAAAGTAATTCTTGCGCGGGCGCATAGTCGTCCACTCTGTCACGGCGGGTCGTAACCGATGCGGCCGTTCCCGCGGGCCGGAGGCCCGCGCCCCCAGGCATCGTGCCTGGACTCCGTCAACGGACCACCCAAAGGCGGCCGGCCCTTGTGGTGCAGGGCTTCCGCCCTGCACCCGTGCTCGCGAAGAGGGTCCGACTCGCCGCTTTCCCTTCCCTTTCCAGTCGCCGCGAATGCCCGGCTGCGGAGCGACGGCGCGAGGAGCGCCCCCCTCCAGCCCCGAGGCGCGGCCCCACCTCGTTCGGCCCTCTCTCGCGTCGTGGTTTTTCTTGACCCGGCATCGCGCACGAAGTATCTTCACCGACATGACGCATAGTCATGAGCCGCGCCACTCGCGGGCGGCAGCCTTGCAACCCCAAAGTCGAGGAGAGGTCGTCATGAGAGGGGGACTTCGACGCCGGGCCTTCGCGCTTATGGTCTGCCTGCCGGTCCTCGCCCTGTTCTCCATGCTTGGGACGTACTTCGTCACGCGCTCCCTCATGGAGGCGCAGGCGGCCGCGAACTACACGGACCGGGCCCGGGCGCGCATGCTGGCCTACGGAGGCATCCAGCGGGCCGTCGCGGAGATCGAGTTCCTGGCCGCGAACAGCCGGGTCGACAGCTTCCGCACCAAAGGCTTCGACGACGTCCGCACCGATCCCTGGGTCTGTCACAAAAACGGCGACCCGACCTCCTGCGGGGCCGGGCAGTTGCTCGAGGACGCGCAGCTCCCGTCCTACGCCTCCGGCCAGCTCAACGTCCAGCGCGGCCTCAACGCCCAGGGACAGCCGGTCGTCGTGAGCGTGTCCATCTCCGGCACGCTGGGGTCCACGCGCGGCAGCTCCGCGACCGGCGCAGGGGACGTCTACACGCTCAAGATCCTCGACTGCGCAAGCAAGCTCAACCTGAACTCGATCGCCGTCGTCCCCCAGGGCGCGGGCGCCGCCCAGGTCGCGGCGTCGCAGGCCCAGTTCGTCGCCGTGTTCCGCAACCTCGGTCAGGCGATCACCGAAGAGCCGGCCCCCATCGCCGGCTTCAACCCCCTCCCCGCCGCGGTCACCCAGCAGCTCGTCGACCCCAATTTCTGGACTCAGGTATTCACCGTACGCCAGTCCGCGGCCTTCGCCGGACGCCTCGGCTCGCTCAAGGACCTGCAGCGCGCCGGCGCGCTCCCGGACACCCTCGTCGTCCTCCACGACTACGCGACCGTCCACGGCTTCACGGAAACGGTCCTGCGGCCCAGCGCCTCGCCGGCCTTTCCGGGCAACGCCCTCCCCGACGGCCGCGGTTGCACGACCGAGGCCCGGGCCCCCGTGAACGTCAACACCGCGTCCCGACCCGTGCTGCTCGCCGTGCTCGCCGGCGTCCAGGGGTTGCCGACCGCGGGCGTCTCCACCGGTCAGCCCCAGCTCTTCGTCGGGGGCGTGCCCTCCACCGTCATGGACCTCGGCCGGCTCCCCGTCACCCAGGCGATCCCCTACGGCCAGGCCGACCAGATCGCACGACAAATCCTCCTGCGTCGCTCCATCGGCGCCGGGCCACTCCTGACCTTTCAGGACCTCTTCGCCTTCCTCGAAAATCCGGCCCTCGGCCTCCTCCCCGACCAGGTCTCGGCCCTCGAGGCCAACGCGAACCCGAACGCCCTCTTTTGCACCTGGAACCCCAACCGGCTCTCCGGAGAAAAGCGCGTCGACAAGGCCAACCTCACGGTCTGGACCACCGAGCTTTGCTTTGGGTCCATGGGCTGGTTCGAGGTGCAGTCCCTCGGTCGCGTCGTAGGACCGGCGGGCTTCGTCTTCGGGGAGGAAAAGCTCGAGGCCACGGTCAAGGTCTTCGACGTCTTCCGGCTCACGACCCAGCGGGACTTCACGACCGTGCCCGCGGGCGGCGCGATCCTGAACTCGGGGACGGTCACCTATCCCGTCAATCAGGCGCTTCCGAGCGCGGCCAACGCGCAACCCTCCCCGGTGGACGGCGCCATCACCCCGGATCTCTTCGCGCGGCCGGCGCTCGCGGGACAGCAGTTCAATGCGACCTACCGCAACAGTCTGCGGAGCGCTGCCCCCAACGTGGCCGAAATCCCCGCCCGCACCGCGGCCGAACTGACCGACGACCTGGTCACGCCCGACGGCGTCCGGTCGACCCACCAGTCGATGCCCCCGCTGGATTACGCGACGACCGGCGTCCTCGATCCGCGGCAGGGCTCGGCCGAGCTGTGGGTCAAGCTCGCCACCCGCCCCACCGAGGGGAGCGACGAATGCCTCTGGATGGTCGTCATGCGGGACCCGAACGGCGAGAGCCGGGGAGTCGGAGGGAACTCGCTGACGATCACGTACGCCAGCCAGGCCTATTCCTTCAGCGCGTCGGACATCTATCCCAACGGCGTCAAGCCGCGCTCCGAAGGGGTCGGGATGCGGCTCGAAAGGTTCGGCACCGCGCTGCGGCTCACGCGCTTCTACTGGGGCTTCGACGTGGGCGCGCCCTCCCCGTACTACTATGTCTTCACCGAACGCACGGCGACGATCGACACCTGGGCTGCGAACGAATGGCACCACGTCGCGATCGCCTGGCGCGACACCGTGAAGCCGCCGTCGCCGGCCTTCCAGGAGTACGGCCCGAGCGGGGAGTGGGACACCGGCTGGTGGAACCCGCAGACGCAAGGGGACAGCCCGCCTGAGGAGAACCTGCGCCTGTGGGTGGACGGCCGGCACGTCAACGGCTTTTTTTTCCGGCAGGCCCAGAACCGCAAGTACTTCGTGGACAACCCGCCCGAAATGGGGTGGTTGATCCGCCGTTGCAAGCTGGCGTCCTATCTCAACCTCGACCCGAGCGGGCTGCCCCTCCCCCGCTGCGCCCTCACCGGCTATCAGTTCAACAACCCGACGGCGGTCGACATCTATCGGACCTACCGGATGGGGGCCGGGGTCGTCCGGCGCTTCGCGAACGCCACGATCGACGACCTCCGCATGTTCCTGACTCCGGTCTTCCCCTCGGTAGCCTCGCCGATGAGCGCGACCTCCTTCGCCCCACCGTTCCGGTACTTCATCCAGCCCGTCACGCCGACGCAGTTCGGCAACGCGGTCGATCTGGGCGGCCTTCCCGCAGGGGCGAAGGTCGGCTACGCGGCGTGGACGGCCCACCTGGCCTCCTCGTGGGACAGCCAGGCCTTCCTGCCGAACGAGGCGCGGCCCCAGGTCGCGTTGAGCTACCGCTTCCGGCCGAACGCCAACCTTGCCGCGGGCGGCCCCGGCTTCATATCCCTCACGTCCGCGGACGCGTCGGGCGCGAAGGTCAACCTGGTTCGCGACCGGTTCCTCCAGTACCGTTTTGATTTCACGTTCCCGGCCGCGGCTTCCGACCGCAACCGAAACGTCATTCCCGTCCTCGACGATTTTTCTTTCAGCGTGCTTTCGACGCCGAAGTACCAGGAGTTCTCCGAGGTCCCCGAGGGGTAGGCGGAAGGAGACGACGATGAGCAGATGCATGGGAGGCGGGGCATGGGTCCGGGGCTTGGCATGCGGCTTCATGGTCTTCGTGGGCGCTGCGCTCTCGGCGGATGACGAAAACCCGGTCGCGCCGCCCGCCCAGCCCGCGGCCCCGGGGCAGCCGCCCGCGCAGCCGCCCGCGCAGCCGCCGGCCAAGGCGCCGGAGGCGGGAGCCGCGGAGAACCCGGCGCCCGGGGACGCCGCGCAGCCGGTGCAGGCCCTTGCCATCACCGCCGTGAACGTGGAGGAGAAGACCCGACGCGTCGTGGTCTCGGGCGCCGCCGACGTCCCCGACGGCACGCTCCTCCTCGCTTCCCTCCTCTTCGGCAACTTTCCCGCATCCTTCGGCCGCTGCCAGGTCGCCAAGGGAAAGTTCCAGGTCTCCTTCGACCCGATGACGAAGCGCCTCCTGAACGGCGTCTACTTGATCCAGGTGGAGTTCCGCGCCGAGGACCAGGATTCGGCGGTCATGAGCCGGCTCCCCCCCGGCGTGCAGATCGCCGCGGCGCGACAGGAAGTCCCCGTGGGCGACCCGACCGAGCAGGAGCAGGATCGGAAGGTCGTCCGCGAAAAGCTGCTGAACGCCATGGCCGCCACCGGGCGACTGTATCGCGAGCTGCACCAGCAGGCGGGCTTCGCCTTCGCGAGCGCCGTCGTGTTGAAGCGCAAGGGGAAGGGACAGATCGAAGCGGCGGACAAGAAACGCGTGTACGAAACCTTCGACCGCTACTGCCGCGGGATGTGGGAGGAGCGGTTCATGGCCGTGAAGATGGATTTCCGGGACTACCACGACAACGTGATGGTGCCGCTCTATCCCGAGATCGAACAGGGAATGGAGACGCTCTTCAGCCTCATGCAGAAATGGTACGCCTCGTACTGGGCCGACGTCTGCAAGCGGCTGGACGTGGAGCTGCCGGAGCGCATGGTCGCGGAGGCGGGTTTCTCGCGAGCGGAGATCGAGCCGGAGATCGACTCGACGGCGGCGCGCATCTACCGGGACTTCGGGATCAAGGGGCAGCCGGAGGAGTGGGTCGTCGTCAGCCTGTCGGAGGGGGAACGCGGGACCGTGGAGGGGGACAAGTACGGCAGCCGCACGACGAAGTTCGAGGTCACGAAGCCCGGCGACGCCTGGGAGTTCGACTTCACGCCGGTCAATCCCTCGATCCGCGTCCGCATCGTCCCGAAGGATCCCGCCTTGAAGAAGATCGTCGGGATCGGGATCGAGATCAAGGACTTCCCCGAGTGCAACAGCTTCGCGGACCTCGCGCGCGTGACGGAGATCTTCTCGGCGGAGCGGTGGCGCGGCTACAAGAAAATCGATTGCAAGGACGTGCAGGCCCCGGACCCGACGATGCCGGGCGGGATCCGGCCCGGGTACGAGATCTTCTGCCAGTCCGAAGCCGTGGAGGGGAAGGACGACAAGGGACAGGAGATCAAGGGGCAGTACCGGATCCGGGACTACGAGCTCTTCTGCCGCTGGAAGAAGCGGACGTACGGCGTCGTGTGCCTGGCGCGGCCGGACCGCTTCCCGGAGTTCGCGAAGGCCTTCGACAAGGTGGCGCAGAGTTTTCGGGTGCTCGACGCGCCGCTTCACGGTGAGGAGGCGCCCAAATAGCGAGGCCGGGCGGGGTCGAAACCGAGGCGGGCGGAGAGTGAAATTTTTTCGCAAAAACGAATAAATTTTCGTTGAACCGTCCCGGTGGTTTCTGGTAGGGTAGGGTTTGTTGAGAGCGTTGCTTGGCGCCTCACCCAGCGCCGGCAAAAAAAGAGCGCCTCGAACGCGCCGCTAGGACCCCGGCGAAATGGAGGGTCCGGGCCCAATGGCGGCAATGCCCGCCGGGACGATGGCTGACGGGGTAGCCCGTTCGGTGCGCGAGGTTTGGGATCCCACAGGGGTGAGGGGGTCCAGGGTTCGAAAGTCGGAGGAGTCGCGATGAGGAAGCTGGTGCTCGTATTGGTGTTGGCTGCCCTCGTGATGCCGAACGTGGCCTTGGCATGCGGTGGACATGCGCCTGCGGTCGCCGCGGCCATCAACGAGTTCTTCGGCCGCAACAGCGAGGGCTCGGCCGTGGCCTCGGGTTCGGGCTCGAACTCGACGGCCTTCTCGAATGACGCCGGCTCGGTGACGTTGTCGAACGACAGCGCGGGGTCGGTCCTCACGTCGGGCGCCCAGTTCCTGGGCGGGACGAGGCTGGACGGCACGACCGTGTCGGTCGACTTCAACGGGTAGGCCCACGCCCGGTTTCGCATGGCACCGAATCTCGGAGCGCACAGAGGAACCAAGGCGGGGAGCGTCCATCGCTGCCGGCCCTTGGTTCCTTTTTTTTCGCTGCACAGACGGGTCTCTCCCGGGGGGGGAAAGGGTTGGGTGAGGGGTGCCCCAAGCGTAGCACCCGACTTCGAGCTTGATTGCGGCTCCGCCGCGTTGGGGAGGGCGAACATGCACAAGGGTCGGACGCGGGTAGCGTGCATCCTGTCCCTGGCCGTTCTCGCGGGCTGCGGCAAGGACGGCCCTGCGCCGCCCGCGACCCCCACCGGCACGGCCCCGGCCGCGACCGTCTCTTCGTCCCCACCCTCGCCTGCAGGCGGCACGGTCGCCTCGCCCACTCCCACGCCCACTCCCATGCCGGGCGCCGGCGCGGCCCCCACCCCCGCCGACCTCGCCTATAGCTATGGCTGGCTGGGCGCCCGCCTCTCCACGACGCCGCCGCCCGGCGTCGCCCCCTTGCCGCTCCAGGCCGGCCAACTGGCGGTCTATGTCAAAGGGTTCGAGGACAACTCCCCCGCCCAGGCCGGCGGGATGGAGTTCGGCGACGCCATCCTCGCCTTCCAGGGGAAGGCCCTCACCACGCCCGACGCCTTTCTCGGCGCCATCCGGCAAGCACACGGTATCGTGTCCGTCGGGGTCCTGCGCGAGTCCGGCTCCAAGGAATTGAGCATCGCCCTCGGCCGCCGCCCGCTCCTGCCCGCCATCGAGGAGGCCCTGCGCACCGGCGCCGGCTGGCTCGCGACGCAGCAGACGCCGAGCGGTGGCTGGCCGCACGCCTTCGGCAACGAGGCGGGCCAGGCCGCCGGGCCCGAGGTCGTCATGACCAGCTTCGTCCTCGGCTCCCTCACCGCCCTGCCCCCCTCCCTCCGCGACGATGCCCGGCTCGGCCTCCTGCCGGCCCTCGAGCGGGGCGTGACTTTCCTGCTCGCCCGCCAGGGCCCGGACGGCGCCCTCGGGGACGCGGACGAAAAGCTCACCCACAAGAACTATTCGACCGCCCTCGCCGCCGTCGCCCTCGCCACGCTCGACCGCACGAAGTACGCCGAGCCCCTCGCACGCATGTCCGCCTATCTCGCGAAGGCGCAGCTTGCCGAAGACCAGGGCTTCCACGAGTTCGACTGGCCCTACGGCGGGTGGAACTACTACGACGCGGTCGGCCCCTACGCGACCCGGGCCGACCTCTCGATCACCAGCTACGTCGCGGAGGCGCTCGCCGGCCTCCTGCCGAAGGAACATCCCGCCTGGCCGAAGCTCGCGCTCTACCTGCGACGGGTCCAGAACTGGCCGGACGAGAACGCGACGCCGACCGAGCAGGACGACGGAGGTTTTTATTTCACACCGCGCAACAGCAAAGCGGGAAGCGTCCAGGTCACGGCCTCGAAGCTGCGCTTCGCCAGCTACGGCAGCATGACCTGCGACGGCCTGCGGACCCTGCTCGCGCTCGACCCGAGCCCGGACAGCACGCGCGCGCTGGTCGCGCTCAACTGGCTGAAACGCCACTACACGCTCGACGCGAACCCGGGCTTCTCGGACCGCCCCTTGCCCCAGGAGCCCGCGGGCGAGCCGCGGATCGCGTTCGACCGCGGGATCTACTTCTACTACCTGCACTCCCTGGCCAAGGCCCTGCTCGCCGTCGGCCGCGAGAAGCTCGACACGCCGGACGGGCAGGCGCACTATTGGGCCGGCGAGCTCGCGCTACGCTTGATCGCGCTCCAGCGCCTGGACCGCACCTGGAAGAACGCGAGCAACGTCATGAACGAGGACGACCCCCTCCTCGCCACCGGCCTGGCCGTGCGGACGCTGGCGGTCACGCAGAAGGTGATCGCCCGCTAGTGGACCTTCAGGGTCGATGCGGGGGGGGGTCGAGGATGAAGGTCAGACCCCGCCCATGCGGGAGCAGCGATGTGGGCGGGAACTCAGCCGCGAACTCCATCCACCCGTCGCCCAGTCGCCCCGCCTGAAGGCGGAACTACGAACCGGGTCGCAGTACTTCGCGCTGGTTGCCCGCAATGGCCGATTTCCAGGCCCCGCGCCCACAGGCCGCGGCGCTGCTTGTAGTTCCGCCTTCAGGCGGACCGTGACGCGACTGGCGTCCACTCGCGAGTGGCCCTTCAACATCGGTCCGGGGTGGTGCGTGCCCCGAGTTCACTCGAGCGGGGATGGCCCCATCAGCGGCACCGGGCGCATGCCGTAACGATAGGGAAGCCCCGCTTGGCATCGCTGCGGCGCCCCGACCGGGCGCGCGTGCTTGCCTGCAGGCCTGACGCGCCGCGACCCGCAACGCATCCGGCGCCGCTCTTACCGCTCGCCGTTCTCCGCCGGCTTGCTGCTCCCCTTCGGGCCCTTGCTGCCCTTGCCACCATTGCCGCCACTTTCCTTCTGCCCAGCCTTACCCAAACGCCCGGCGCGGAAGGCCTGCCGGATCGTCTCGATCGGCACCGCGTAGCTCGTGCCGAAGTGCGCCACCGCCACGTGCACGCCGAGCAGCTTCCCGTCCGCGTCCACGAGCGGCGCGCCCAGCACCATCGGGCCGCACGGCGCATCGTGCGACAGCACGCGCTCGAAGCCCCGAGGCGCCGAGCCGGCCGCGAAACCCCGCCGCACTTCCATCGCCACCTCGAGCTGCTTGGCGATCGCCACCAGCTCCTTCAGATCCAGGGCGCGAGCCAGCTTGCCGAACGCCAGGATCAGCTTGTCCTGAAGCCCGCCACCCGCCGACATCGCGAGGAGGCGCGAAGTCGCTTCGCTGATCGGACGCGCGGGCGCGGACAGCACGCCCGCCGCCAGGGCGCCCTTCGGACCGACCACGCCCACCAGGGTGCCGACCGGGCCCACGGCGGCGTCCCCGCGGAACGCCAGCACCGCGCCCTTCTCCAGCCGCGCCAGGACCAGGTCGTGTCCCTCGGCCCGCGCGACCACGCGGAAGGACCGCCCCCCGGCCGCCGTGAGCGTCGTCGCCCCGGCGCCGAGCGCGCCCGCGCAAGCGACCACCTCGTTCGCGGAGATCACGGCGCCGATCGCGTGCGCCCCCTTCTCGTCCGTCAGCTCGACCGCGGCGTCCCCCGCGTGCTCCAGCAGCTTTTCAAACGTCCCCTTCAGGATCCGGTTACGAATCGAGCCCGCCGAGCGGGCGATGAAGGCCGCGGCCGCCTCGGGGTCCCCCACGGCCGGCAACGCGCGCGCAGCCGCGGGCGAGAGCGACATGCCGCCGCGCCCGTGCTGTCGCTGCGTCATCATGTTCTTCACGATGGGGTCGAGCTGCTCCTCCAGGAAACGCAGCACGCTGCTCTTCGACGGATCGAGCACGTTGCCGCCCGGGAGGCGGATCACGCCGCCTGTGAGGAGTTTCAGCCGCTCCGCGACGCGCGAGGCCGGGATCGACATGCTGCCGACCTCTTCGCCCATCTCCACGGCGCCGTTGATGCCCACGAGCCGGCCCTGCAAGTCCACGAGCGGCCCGCCGGAGTTCCCGGAAAAAATCGGCGCGTCCGTGCGGATCGCGTCGCTGTAGTCGAGCACGCCCATCACGTTCGGCAGCCCCCGCCCGGCGACCACCCGCCCGACCGTGAACGTCGGGTGCGCGTCCGCGTCGCGCGGGCCGCCCGGGAAGCCGAGCGCGGCGACGAACGTCCCCTCGGCGGGACGCTTGCGCGTGAGCGTGAAGTGGGGCGCGGGCGCTTCCGGCGCCTCGCACGGCTCGAGCACCGCAAGGTCCTTTTCGTAGTCGATGCCGCGCCGGCGGTAGAGCCGCTTCTCGCCGTCGTGCGTGAGGACGATCGCGTAGCGCGCACCCGCGGCAACGTGGGCGTTCGTGACCACGGTCCCTTCCGCGTCCACGACCGCTCCGCTCCCAAGCCCGATGACCCCGAAGACGCACACCGTTTTCGGACGCGCCTCTTCGGCAAGCGCCACCAGCTTCTCTTGGAGCGCGGAGACTTCGGAGCGCTCCAGCGCGCGCGTGGCGTCCCCTTCGCCGGAAGCGCAGAGCGGCAGGAGCAAGGTCGTCAGGGCGAGCGCCAGGACCCCTCGACGACAGGCCCGGGCCACTCCACCGTCACGAAGCATGAGGCCGACGGACATGGGCACCTCCTAGGGATTGCTGATTTCGGATTGCTGATTGCTGATTTCGCGCGTCTCGGACTGAGAGCAACGGAATGGTCTACGCTGCGACCCACGCGATCGTTTGACCTGTTTTCCCCTCGCTGCCCGTCGCGCGCACCTTGACGCCTACCGGCGACAGTGCTATTCTCCGCCCCGGCAGGCTGCCGGTAGGCGCCCGCACAAGAATAGTTGCGCAGACTCGGACCTCGAGGCTCCTGGGGGCGCGGCCCTCTGGGCCGCGCTGCGCGGGCCGGAGGCCCGCGCCCCCAGGCATCGGTCGATCCACGAAAATGTGAAGTAATCCTTGCACGGGCGCTAGCCGCCAGGCACCCGGCAATCAGCAATCAGCAATCGGAAATCAGCAATCCCATGCTGCTTCCCTTCTCCGACGTGCAGCCCACCGACCTCCCGCGCGTGGGGGGGAAGGGCTTCCGGCTCGGCCTCCTCCTTCAGGCGGGCGCCGCCGTCCCGGACGGCTTCTGCCTGACGACGCGGGCGCGGGAATACTTCCTGGAGGCTCCCGGCCTCCTCGACTGGATCCGCGAACGCACGACCGCGATCCCGGCCGGCCGCGAAGCGGAGCGCCTGGCCGAGGTCCGCGCGCGCATGCACGACGAGCCGCTGCCGGCCGACCTCGCCCACCTCATCCGTAAGACGGTCGCCTCGCGACTGGACGGCGCGCGGCTCGCGGTGCGCAGCTCCGGGGTCCAGGAGGACCTCGCCCACGCCTCGTTCGCCGGCCAGTACGAGACCCACCTCAACGTGACCGGCGCGGAGGCGGTGGAGCAGGCCGTGCGCAAGTGCTGGAGTTCGACCTGGAAGCCCGGCGTCTGGACCTACTGCCGCGACCATCAGGTGGACCCCCGAGCCCTGCAAATGGGGGTCGTCGTCCAGCGCATGGTCCCCGCGGACGCGGCGGGCGTGCTCTTCACGGTGAATCCCCTCACGGGGCGCGACCGGGAAATGGTGATCGAGGCCGCCTGGGGGCTCGGCGAGGCGCTCGTTTCCGGCCAGGTCTCCCCCGACCGGTACGCCTACGACTGGTACCGCGAGTGCGAGACGGAACGGCGCGTGGCGCGCAAGGAGTTGGAAATCGTTCCCATCGACGCGCCCCCTTTCACCGTGACGCGCCCGGTCCCTGCCGACCGCATCGAGCGCCCGGTCCTCACATCCGAGGAGGTGCGTGAGCTCGCCGCCCAGGCCCTGGCCGTGCAGGCGCGCTTCGGCTGCCCGCAAGACATCGAGTGGGCGCGCGCCGAGGGCCGCTGCTGGTGCCTCCAGGCCCGCCCGATCACCCGCATCGCCTACTCGTCCGTGCCCGGCGAGTGGACCACCGCGGACTTCAAGGACGGAGGCGTCTCCTCTTCCGTCTGCACCCCGTTCATGTGGTCGCTCTACGACTTCATCTGGGAGCGGGTGATGCCCGCCTACCTCACCGACATTCACGTCCTCGACGCGAGCGCGCCGCCGAAGCTGTGGGGGGACATGTTCTTCGCCCGGCCCTACTGGAACGTCGGCGAAGTGAAGGCCGCGCTCATGCGCCTGCCCGGGTTCAAGGAGCGGGCCTTTGATCGCGACCTCGGGATCGAGCTGACCTACGAAGGGGAAGGGCGCGTCACGCCGACGACGCTCGGCGGGATCCTCCGCGGCCTTCGTGTCCTGTCCGCCCTCGACCGGTCCTTCCGCGAACGGCTCGAGCAGGACCGCCGGTTCGCGGCCGCGCAACGCGAAAAGCTCCACGAGCTGCGACGCGACGCGCCGGACGGGCTCGACACCAAGACGCTCTTCGCACGCTTTCGCAAACTCATCGAAGAGCACTACAACGAATCCGAGTCCTCGTACTTCCTCACGATCTTCGACAACTCGAACGCGAAGCTCTCGTTCAAGGAGCTGTTCGACTCCGTGAACGAGAACGGCCGGTTCGACGGGGACCTGCTCGCGCTCTTCGGCGGGCTCGAGGACCTCAGCCACCTGCGGCCGATGGTCGCGCTGTGGGAGCTGGCGCGTGCGATCCGCCGCGACGCCGCCTCGCTCCGCCACTTCCGGGAAGAGAGCGTCGCCGACCTCGTGGCCGCGTGGCGCGCGGGGGCCGCCGGCCCCTTCGACGCCGAACTGCGCGGCTACCTGGCCGAGCACGGGTACCACAGCGCGAAGGAGCTGGACATCACGGTTCCCTGCTGGCGCGAGGACCCGACGTTCGTGTTCGAGGGCCTGCGGTCGCTGTTGAGGGAGGACGCGGAGCCGCCGGACCCGCGAGACGCCTCGCGCCGCCAGCGCGTGGAGGCCGAACGGGCGCGCGACCGGATCGCCTCGGCATTGGGGAGCGGCCCCTGGGCGCGCCTCTTCCCGTTCAAGCGGCGCGCGTTTCTGCGTCGCCTCGCGCTTGTGCGGGAGTTCCTGTGGTGGCGGGAGGAGCTGCGGGACCTTTCGACGCGCATGTACAACCTGATCCGGACCCACGCGCTTGCCGTCGGCGCGCGTCTCGCGGTCGGCGGCGCCCTCGAACGCGGGAGCGACGTCTTTCTGCTCCCCTTCCCGGACGTGTTCCGGACGATGTACGGCGAGAGCACACGGGACGAGACGCGGGCGCTCGTGGAGAAAAATCGACGCTACCTCGAGTCCTTCCGGTCCTTCGCGAACCCGAACGAGATCGGTGACCGGTACGGCGGCGACCGGAAGCGGGCCGAGCCGGCGGCGGGCGCGGACGGCGCGCTGCTCGGCATCGCGTGCAGCCCGGGCCGCGTGGAAGGACGCGCGCGGGTGATCGCCGACCTCGCGGATGCGGAGCGGCTCGAACGCGGGGACGTGCTGGTCACGCGGTTCACCGACCCCGGCTGGACCTGCAAGTTCGGCATGCTGTCCGCGGTGGTGACGGAAACGGGCGGGCTGCTTTCCCACGCAGCGGTGATTTCGCGCGAGTACGGCATCCCCGCGGTCCTGGCGGTGGAAGGGGCGACGCGCCGGATCCCGGACGGCCGGCGGGTCGTGGTCGACGGCGGTCGGGGCCACGTGGAGTTGCCGGCGAAATGACCAAAGAGCCGTTGCGGAGCCGCGTGATCGAGGCCGACTTTTTCCAGAAGGTCGGCTACTCGACCGTCTGGGAGGACGAGCGCATCGTGGAGGAGGGCCTGGCCTCGCGGCCGGGCGAGACCGCGCTCTCCATCACTTCGGGCGGCGATTTCAGCTTGCAGTTCCTCGTGCGGGACGCGGCGGAGGTCCACTCCCTCGACTTCAACCCGCGGCAGAATTTCCTTCTCGAGTTCAAGCGAGCCGCCGTCCTGCGCCTCGGCCACGGCGAACTGTGGCGGCTCCTGGGTCTCGCCCCGGAGTCCGATCGCCGGCGACTCTACGAGCGCGTACGGCCCGGCCTGCCCGACGAGGCGCTCCGCTACTGGGACGGTCAGCCCGCGGCCGTGGAAGCCGGTGTGCTTCGTGCGGGCAAGCAGGACCGCTTCTTCCACAGGGCCGGCCGGGTGCTGACGCTCCTCCAGGGGCGGGCGAAAGTCCGCCGATACTTCGCGCTTACGGATCCCGAGGAGCAGCGACGCTACTTCGCGGCGGCGTGGAACGGACCCGCCTGGCGGCTCCTGTGCGACGCGCTCTTCAGCCGCACGCTGCTCGACTTCGCCTTCCACAAGGACCACTTCCGCTACGCCGTCGAGGGCCACCCGGGGCCGCGGATCCGGGCGCAGTTCGATCGCATCCTCCGCGACGTCCCCGCGTCGACCAATTTCTACCTCTACTGGGCCTTCTACGGAACCTACCCTGGCGTCGAGAATTGCCCGGCCTGGCTGCGCGCCTCCAACTTCGACCGGCTCCGCGCCCGCCTCGGCCGCCTCCAGGTGCACACGGGCGAACTCGAACGTTTTATTTTCGCCCGGCCGGACGCCTCGATCGACTGCTTCAATTTCTCGAACATTTTCGACTGGGTGACCGAGGAGGCGTTCTCGCGCCTGATGCGCGAGGTGGTGCGCGTGGCCCGCCCCGGCGCGCGCCTCTGCTACTGGACGAACATCGTGAACACGAAGCGCGAACTGTCGAAGGCGGGCGTCAGCGAGCTCCACGAGGACCACGACCTCGCGCGGCGGGTTCACGCGGCGGCGCGGACGCCGGGGTATTCGTCGTGTACCGTCGCGAGAGTGGATGCGAAGGCCTAGTGGGCCTTCAATGTTGTTTCGGTGTGTTCTCCGTGTCCCTCGCAATTCCATCGCAACTCGATTGCCCCCGAGGCACGCCCCCCCCGGATCGATGTTGAAGGGTCAGTCGCGAGTGCACGCCGGTCGCGTCACGGGCCGCCTGAAGGCGGAACTACAAGCAGCGCCGTGGACTGAGCGCGCGGGGCCTGGAAATCGTCCATGACGGGCAACCTGCGCGAAGTACTGCGACCCGGTTCGTAGTTCCGCCTTCAGGCGGGGCGACTGGCCGACGGATGGCTCGAGGTTGCCGTTGCGTCCCTGTCCACCTCGCCTGCTCCTGCGGGGTGTTCCCGTCCGGTCGTCGCTGCGATGAGTGTTGCGTTCGCGGAATGGACGCTCTCCCTCGCGCGCGCCGGCGCTGCGGTCGGGATCCCGCCCGCCACGAGTTTCCACGTCCTGACTTTCCTGATGGCCAGCCTCCTCAACCTCGCCAGTCCCTCGGGCGGCGGACAATGGAAGGTGCAGGACCCGATCGTCCTCGCCGCCTGCCGCGACCTACAGATCCCGCTCGGGCGGGGCGTCCTGCTCGTCGCGTACGGGGACGAGCTGACCAACCTTGTCCAGCCGTTCTGGGCGCTCGCCCTTCTCGGCATCACCGGCCTGCGAGCCCGCGACATCATGGGCTACACCGCCGCGACCATGCTCCTGGTCACGCCACTCTACCTCGCCTGCATCCTCCTGCTGTAGTTTGCCTCACATCCACTTCTGCCGCCGGAAGGCGTACAGCATTCCGCCCCCCATGCCGCCGCAGAGCGTAAGAAACGCCCAGAACGCGTACGGCCAATCGCGCAGCGGCAGGTGTTCGAAGTTCATCCCCCAGATGCCGGCGAGCAGCGTCGGCGGCATGAGGCAGGTCGTGATGATGGTGAGCACCTTCATGACTTCGGACATCCGGTTCGATACGAATGACAGGTACGTGTCGCGGAGCCCGACGACCATGTCCCGGTCGATCTCGACCACGTCGTGCACGATCGAGATGTGGTCGTAGGCGGTCCGGAGGTGCTGCCGCGCCGAGGCGCCGATGAACCGGCTTTCCTCGCGGCCGAGCAGGCTGAACACCTCGCGTTCGGGGCCCAGGATCCGCCGCAGGTGCATGAGGTCCCGCTTGAAGTGCACGATTTTCTTGAAGAACTGCGCGCTCGGCCGGCTGAAGATCTCCTTCTCCATCGTGTCGAGCCGGACTTCCAGGGAGTCGATCACGGCGAAGAAGCTCTCCACGATCGTCTCCTCGACGTGGTAGAGGAGGAAGTCGCACCCTCGCCCCAGGTACTTCTCCGGCGTCGCCCGACACCGATCCCGCAACGCGGTGATGGCCCCGATCGGCTCCGGATGGTAGGTAACGAGGAAGCCGTCGCCGAGGAACACATCGATGTCGGTCGTATCCACGCCGACCCAGCCCCCCCGCTCCCGAAAGGAGGGGGCGTGGAGGATCGCGTAGACGCACGCGTCGGTGAAGTCCGCCTTCGGGCGATCCGAATAGCGCAAGGACTCCTGGACCAGGAGCGGCTGGAAGCGGAACACATCCTGGAGGATCGCGGTCGGCTCCGGAGACGAGCCCTCCAGATCCACCCAGAGGATCCCCTCATGCCGGTCCAGGATCCCTCGCACCTGGCCGGGGTCCTGGAACGTCTTGAGGGGCTGCCCCTCAACGCGATGGAAGGCGGTGAGCATGACGGGTCGCCCTGAAGAGGGAAGCGCGATCTCAAACCACGACCCGAACAAAGGCTAAACGCGACCCAGGACGGCAAGTGGCTGGATCATGGCTCCGCGTCCCACCTAGCCGCGGGCGAAATTTGAAATTTGACTTCTTGCAATTTGAAATTCGGACCGGCCGTGTGGTTCGAATGCGGGACTTTTACACAGAGACGCGGAGACGCAGAGGCCGGGCGCTGAGTCCATCCGTCTCTACCGGCGATAATCTCCGGCAACGCACTGAGAGATCGAGTTTCAGCTTCATTTCGGCTTGTTGATCTCAAATGCGGCCCATGCGGCTCAAGGCCGGCCTCCCACGGAACGCCGCTGCTGAAGCCTCGGCAAGGGCCGTCAGTTCCTCTTTCGGCACTCTGCCGTCCAGACTGGAATCCTGAAGTTGCCGAACGCACTCCCCCTTGACCCCCGGCCCACACGTTCTAGAATGGCAGCCTGCGAAATCCCCTCCCAGCTCCTACTCACAGGATGCGGATGAGCCCGAACCAGCCCCCCGCGCACGGGGACCCCGCCGGCCCTGCCCCCAGACGCCCATCCTCCTCTTCCGACTCTTCGTCGGGCGGGCCGCACCCGCCGTCGCGGCTCACGCGGAGCAAGGACGCGGGCAGCACACCCAAGCCCCAGCCCCGTCCGCCCGCTTCCGGTTCAGCGCCCCGACTCACTCCCCTTCCCGGCCGGCCGACGCGCGCATCCGCGGAGCGCGCCATCCAGACCCAGCTCGAAGCCCCCACGCAGCGGCCCGGCTCGCGCGCCCCGTCGAGCGCATCCGGCCTCGCCCTGGAAGGCGCCCAGCTCGGAAAGTACAAAATCGAAGAACGCATCGGCGAGGGGGGCATGGGCACCGTGTTCCGGGCGACCGATCTGGAGCTCGGACGCAAGGTCGCGGTCAAGGTCCTCCACGCCGGCTCGGAACCGGACGGCGAGCGCGTCCAGCGCTTCCAGCGCGAGGCCGCGACCGCTGCGCGCCTCCGCCACCCGAACCTCGTCACGATTTTCGAAGTCGGCCGGCAGGAGGACCTGCACTTTTTCGCCATGGAATATGTCGAGGGCGCGACGCTCGCCCACCTCATTCACCAGAAACGCCTGAAGCTGGACGAGGGGCTCGGACTGCTCTTGCAAGTGGCCGAGGGGATCGAGTACGCGCACAAGCACGGGGTGATCCACCGCGACCTGAAGCCCCAGAACATCCTCGTCGACCGGGACGGCCGCGCCTTCGTGGCGGACTTCGGGCTGGCGAAAGACCTCGAGTCCCAGTCCCGCCTGACCCGCACGGGCGGCCTCCTGGGCACGCCGATGTACATGGCGCCCGAGCAAGCCGACGGCACGAGCGGCGGCACGGACGTCGCCACCGACGTGTATGGCCTGGGCGCGGTCCTGTACGAGCTGCTGGCGGGGCGACCTCCGTTCGAAGGCAGCACCTCCGCCGAAATCATGTATGCGGTCCTCTTCCGCGATCCCTTGCCGCCGACCCGGGTCAATCGACGCGTCCCGCAAGACCTCGAGACGGTCTGCCTCCACGCGCTCGAAAAAGAAAAGCGCCGCCGCTACGCCTCGGCGCAGGCCTTCGCGAACGACCTGCGCCGCTTCCAGCAGGGAGAACCGATCCAGGCGAGGCCGGTCGGCACCGTGGGCCGCACGCTCCGCAAGGTCCGGCGTCATCGCGCGGCCTTCGCGGCCGGCGCCACGGGACTCGTCGTCGCCGGCGGGGCGATCGCCTTCGCCCTCGCCCACACGCGCAACGCCGCCGAAGGCTTGCGCGAGCGGGAACAAAAGACCGCCGAAGGGGAGGCGCGGGTCGAAACGGAGCGCGCCGAGCTCAAGGCCGGCCGCCACGCCCGCGAGGAAGCCTCCGAGCTGCTGCGCCGGGCCGGCCTCGAGCAGCCGGCAGAGCGCGCGCTCGAGCTCTGCTCGGCCGCGGTAGCGGCCGACCCTGGGTGGGTAGAGGCCCTTGCGCGGCGGGCGGCCCTCTTCACCAAGCTGCACCGGACGCAGGAGGCCATCGACGACTACACGCGGGCCCTCGCCCTGGCGCCCGGCGACCTCCAGCTCCTCTACGATCGCGCCGATGAGTACGCCTTCGGCCTCCGCGACCTGGACCACGCCGCCGCGGACTACCGCGCCATCCTCGCGCGAGACCCCGCGAACATCCTCGCGATCGAAGGGAACGGCTGCCTGGCCCTCATCGAGGGACGCACTTCGGACGCGGTCCGGGAGCTGACTCGCGCGCTTGAAAAGGACCCGACGCGCTGGAGCCCGTATTACTTCCGGGGAACGGCCTACCTCGCGGCGAACGCCCTAACGGCCGCGATCACGGACCTAACCGCCGCGCTCGCGCGCAAGCCGCCGGACCCCGCGAACATCCTCGTGACTCGCGCGCAGGCCGAGAACTACCTCCTCGAGCCCAACCGCTCCCTCGCCGACGCCGAGCAGGCCCTGCTCCTCCACCCGAGGTTTCCGCGCGCCCTGATGGAAAAGGCCCTCGCGCTCAAGCTCCTCGGACGAAAGGCGGACGCTTTGCGGGCGGCGGAGGACGCGATCGCGCAGGAGCCGCGGAACGCCGAGTTCTTCGCCCGCCTCGCGCAGGTCCACAGTCAGTTCGGGGACGGCGCCGCCGCCTTCGAAGCCGCCACGCGCGCCTTGGACATCCATCCACGGTGCGTCATGGCGCTCCAGGTCCGCGCCGCGCTCTACCTCGGTCGCGGCGACGCACGCGCGGCGCTCGCCGACGCCGACGCCGTTCTCGCGATGAGCGACGCCTGGTCCGGGGCGCACGCCCTCAAGGCCCAGGCCCTCCTCGCGACCGGAGACGCCGCGGGCGCGCTCCGCGAGGCGTCCCGCGCGGCCGAGCTCGACCCGGACGACCCCAACCACTACGACATCCGCGGCCAATGCCACGCGGCCCTCGGCGACGCGGCCGGCGCGGCGCGAGACCATCAGAAGTACATCGAGCTCCTCTCCGCGCGCAACGTCGACTCCGCGCCGTTTCACCTCGTCATCGCCCGCGCCCTCGCCGCCGACGGCAGGTTGGAGGAAGCGGTCGCGCGCGCCACGCAGGCCATCCGGGTCGCCCCCGACTCGGCCTCGGGCTACCGGGACCGCGCCATCTTCCTGATCAAGCTCGGCCGGCACGACCAAGCTCTTCGGGACGCGGAAAAGGCCGTCTCGCTTTCCCCCGACGATTACGAGGGACACCGCCTCCGCGGCATCGCCTGCTTCATCCTCGGCCGCCCGGCCGACGCCGTGCGCGCCCTCGAGGAGGCCGTGAAACTGAACGGAGGCGGGAATTCCGAGCTGTGGAACAACCTCGCCCACGGCTACAACCTGCTGGGCAACACCCCGAAGGCCGTGGAGGCCCTCGAGCGCGGTCTCGCCCTCAACCCGACCGCCGGGACGCTCCTGTACAATCTGGCTTGCCTCCAGGGAAAGACACAGTCGGTCGAAAAGGCGGTGGGGAGCCTCGCCCGCGCGATCGAGTCCGGCTGGCAGGACTTCCCCGTCCTCGCGAAGGACCCGGACATCGTGCCGCTCGCGG
This sequence comes from Planctomycetota bacterium, assembly GCA_016197205.1. Taxonomy (GTDB): domain Bacteria; phylum Planctomycetota; class MHYJ01; order WSZJ01; family JACPWG01; genus JACPWG01. Next base: position 61,069 of record JACPWG010000064.1, on the reverse strand, counting down.
CGCATGCGTCCTACGGCCGGACCGTTGCCGAAGCCTGCTTGCGGCGCGCCGCACAGGCGCTCGAGGCGGCCCGCGCGGTCGCCGCCTACGCGCCGGCCCAGGCGCGCGTGGAAAACGAGCGGGCCATCGAGGTCCTCGGGTTCGCCCTCACCCTGACCGACAGGATTCCAAGCCGCTCGACCCTGGCGCGCGTGCATGCGCTCCGCGCGACGGCGTACGCGGCGCTCGCCGACCGCGAACGACAGATCGCGGAACTGGAGTCCGCCGCCGGCCTCGACCCGACCTACGCCGGCCCGCTGGCGCTCGCCCGCGGCGACCGCGACCTTGACGAAGGCCGCCCCCTCGACGCCGAGAAGGCCTATTCCGCCGCGCTCGCCGCACAGCCGGACCTGGCCGAGGCGTGGTGCGGCCGGGGAAAGGCCCGGCTGGAGCAAGGTGACCGCGCCGGGGCGCTCGCCGATCTGGAGGCCGGCTTCGCGAAATCCCCGGACCTGCGGTCGCGCTTTCAGGCCGAGTGGCAGCGCGCACGGGTCGAGAGGTAGGCGGGAAAGCGCTGCGCGTGTTCACCCCACTCGCCGTCCTCTGCGCCTCTGCGCCTCTGCGGTTCGTCCACCCTTTCACTCCGACACACGTCCCCCACTTGCGCTCCCGGCCTCACCGTTAGGCAACTGCCCCCATCCTCCCCCACGTCGAAGCGGGATCGAACCACAGGACAACGGTGAACGGCTCGAGACCGCTCCCTCATGGTCGCGGTTCGGATGATTTTTTCGGCGCCTCAGCCTTGGATGATTATGCCCAAGCCCTGGACCACGGTTCGCATCTTCATCTCCTCGACTTTCCGCGACATGCACGCCGAGCGCGACCACCTCGTGAAGGTCGTGTTCCCGGCGCTGCGCGAACAGCTCGAGCCCCACCGCATCCATCTCGTGGACGTGGACCTGCGCTGGGGGGTCACGAAGGCGCAGGCCGAAAACGACCGCGCGCTCGACCTCTGCCTCGGCCAGGTCGACGAGTGTCGCCCCTTCTTCCTCGGGCTGCTCGGAGGACGCTACGGCTGGATACCCGAGCGCTTCCCCGCCGAAACCCTGAAGCGCTTCGGCTGGGTCCAAGCGGAGCCGGGGCGGAGCGTGACCGAGTTGGAGATCCTGCACGGCGTCCTCCTCCGCCCGGCCGCGCGAGGCCATGCCTTCTTTTATTTTCGGGACGCCGCGGCGCTTCGCGACATCCCGGAGCCGCTCCGCAGCACGACCTACGCCGAGGCCGACCCAGGCATTGCACGCACACTCGCCGACTTGAAGGAACGCATCCGGCGCAGCGGGTTGCCCGTGTTGGACGACTACCCGGCCCGCTGGGACCCGAACGCCCCGGATCGGCCTACGAAAGGAAAGGGCCGACTTGTGGGACTCGAGCTCCTCGGTCGCCGGGTCTACGACGACCTTCTGTCGGCAATCCGCAACGAGCTGCGACTCGGCGAAGCTCCAGTGTCGGACGATGCGCCGCCCGACCCTTTCGCCGAAGAGCGGGAACACCACGAGCGCTTCATGGAATCGCGCCTTCGGGTCTACGTCGGACGGGGGCGCGTGCACGATGCGCTCCTCGGCTACGCGGAGGCGACCAACGGGCCGCCGGCCCCCTGCGTCGTCACCGGCCCCTCCGGTTGTGGAAAGTCCGCCGCCCTCGCCCGTTTTCTTACGGACTACCGGCGCCGCCGGCCGGAGGTCCTGACGCTCGCGCACTTCGTCGGCGCGGGCCCGCGCTCGACCAGCCTCCGTGAGCTGCTCACCCGCATCTGCCGCGAGCTTCTCCGTGAGGCGCTCGACGATGGGCGCAAAGCGCGCCTCGCCGAGGCCGGCTCGAACTTTCTCGCCGTGGAGGATATCGAGAAGGAGTACGCGGTCCCGGACGACGCGGTCGCGCTCGCGGCGACCTGCGCGCGCTTCCTCGGCATGACGCCGGCGTCCCGGCGCATCCTCCTCGCCATCGACGCCTTGGACCAGCTTGACGCGCCCGACCGCGCCGGCGCGCTGGACTGGTTGCCGGAACCGCTCCCCCCCCATGTCCGCATCGTGCTGAGCTGTGTGGAGGGGGCGACCGAAGGGGAGCGACTGCCGGCCGCCCTGCGCGCGCGAGCGCACGTACCGATCCCGGTCAGTCCGCTCACCGAGGAGGAGCGCAACGAAATCGTGCGGGCCGTGCCCTCCCTGTCCGCGAAGGCCCTCGACGACGAGCAGGTCCGGCTGCTCCTGGCGAACCCAGCGACGAAGAACCCCTTGTTTTTGCAGGTCGCACTGGAGGAATTGCGGGGCTTCGGCTCCTACGAACAGCTCAACGAGAGAATCCGCGCCTTTCCCGGGTCCGGGGCGCGCGCAGGGCCGTTCCGCGCGCTGCTGCGGCTCTTCCGGCCGGCGCGCACGCCGTCCCACGCGGAGGAGAGCGACCCGGTGAAGGCGCTCTTCGAGCAGGTGCTCGAACGCATGGAGCAGGAGTTCGACAAGGAGGTGGTTCGCACGGCCCTCCGGCTCCTGGCCACGGCGCGCCGCGGTCTTTCGGAAGCGGAGCTGAAGGCGCTGGTCGCCGACCACCCGGGCGCGGACGACCTGTTCCCGGTGCTGCGCCAGCTCCGTTCCTACCTGCTATCGCGCGGCGGGTTGCTCGGTTTTTTTCATGCGGGCCTTGCCGCGGCGGTACGCGCGCGCTATCTGCACACGCCGGATAACGAGCGCGCGGCACATGCTCGCCTGGGGGACCATTTCGAGGCGGAGCCGCTGCGCCTCGAGGACGCCGGCAACGCCGCCGTCGCGATCGGCCCGGCCCGCTCATCGATTTCGAAGCCGGCGAATGCCCGCAAGGTCGATGAACTGGTCTGGCAGCGACTGGCGGCCGGCCAGGGCGCGGAGGCCGGGCGGCTGCTCGCGGACATTCGTTTCCTGGAGGCGAAGACGGAGGCGGGGATGGTCCTCGACTTGGCGGATGACTGTCGAGCGACCGTCCGGAACGCGGCGGGCCAGGCGCCGCTTGCTTTCCTCCCGCTGATCGAAGAGACCCTGAGGCGGCACGCGGCCTTCCTCCAAAAGCAGCCGTCCGCCCTGTTCCAGTGCCTGTGGAACTCCGGCCGTTGGCAGGCGGACGCGAAGGGACTCGGGGACGCGCCCGGCTCGCCGGGCGGGACGCGGCTGCCTGCCCTTCTGGATGCCTGGCGGCGCGCCAAGGAGGCGGCGGGCGAAGGGCGCGCGTGGCTTCGTGCGCTTCGGCCGCCCCCCAGCCCGTTGGGCACGGCCCTGCGCGTGCTTTTCCATGGGGACCCGGTCGTGTCGGTCGCGTGCTCGCCGGGCGGGACTTCCGTGGCGACGGCCGGTGGGCGGTGCGTGAAGGTCTGGGACGCGGGCACGGGCGACTTGCTGCACACCATGCGCACCGCCGAGGACGTGAAGTCCGTGGACTTGGTCGGCGGGCCGCGCGTGCTTCCGCGCGCACGGAACGCGCAGGAACGGCTGTTCCTCGACGCGCTTCCTACGGAGACGCCGGAGCTGCGGGTCGCGTACGGGGCCGGGGGCGTCGTGCGTGTCGTGGAGCCGGCGACGGGTCGGACGATTGCGCGCTTCGAACACGAGCGTGGGGAAGCGGCGGATGCGGGAGGGCGGGTGGCCTTTTCACCGGACGGCCGGCGCGTGGCGTCCACGTGGCAGCCTCACGGCCCGGTGTGCGTCTGGGACGCGGCGACCGGCGCGCCGGTCCATGCGCTGAGCGGGCATCTCTTCGTAGATGACGTGAGTTGGGCGCCGGACGGCAGCCGGCTCGTCGGGTGCGGCGGGGACGAGGGCGCAACGGAGAGCACGTACGAACACAGCGTGCGCGTTTGGGACGCGGAGAGCGGGCGCGAGCTGGCCGTGCTGAAGGTCGGCCTGTGGACGCTTGCCTACTCCCGGGATGGGCGGCGCCTCGTCGGGGCGGGCGTCGACACGGAGAACGTCGTCGTGGTGCAGGACGCACGCGACATGGCAATGATCGCACGACATGGCGGCATCGACGTGGACCCGAAGCTCCTTGCCCTTTCGCCGGACGGGAGGCGAGCGGCCTCACGCGGGGCCGACAATTCCGTGCGCGTCTACGAGCTCGAATTCGGAACGCCGGTCGCCGTGCATCACGGACACGAAGGGCCGATTTCTTCGCTGGTGTTTCTCGGCGACGGCGAGCGTCTGCTGTCGGGTTCGGCCGACGGAACGGCAAGGATCTGGCCTGCCGTGGCCGAAAGCCCCTCGGAGGACGGCCCGGCCGGCGGGCACGAGGCGGAGGTGACGAGCCTCGAGTTTTCGCCGGACGGCCGGCGGCTCGCGAGCGGCGCGAACGACCGGACGGTGCGCGTGTGGGATGCGGCGAGCGGGGCCGAGCTGCGGGTCCTGCGCGAAGGGGAGGCCAACGTGGAGGCGCTCGCCTTTTCACCGGACAGCGGCCGGCTCGCGGTCGGTTGCGGCGACGGAGTCGTGCGCATCTGGGACGTCGAGCGCGGGGAGAAGGTCCTTTCGATCGGCGCGCACAGGGCCTGGGTGAACGCCGTCGCGTGGTCGCCGGACGGGCGGCGGCTGGCCACGGCGGGCGAGGATCGAGAGGGTCTGGACGGCGGCGAACCCGCGGTGCGCGTGTTTGACGCGGCCGGCGGCGCGGAGCTGCTGGGGCTGGTGGGTCAAGAGGGGGACGTGCGGTGCCTGGCCTTTTCGCCGGACAGCCGGCGCCTCCTGACGGCCGCGGACGTGCGGAGGGAGCCCGGCGCCCCCTGGACCGTGCCGGTGCTTTCGCTGTGGGAGGTCGAGACCGGCGCGCTCGTGCGCTCCCATCGCTACCAGACGCTGACGGACTGGGGGATCGAAGCGGCGCGCGTCGCCTGGTCCCCCGACGGGACGCGGATCGGGACCCTCTGCCCGCCGACGAGGAGCATGTCCGTTCGGGATGGGGAGAGCCTCGCACAGCTTTCGGTGGTCGAGGCCCGCGGCGACCCGCGCGCCGTGGCCGCGGGTTCGGAGCGCTTCCCCTTCTTGCTCCTGCGCCGCAGCCTGGAGAAGGATGCCGTGCTCGTATCCGCTGCGACGGGCGCCGAGCTGACGCGCTTCCCCGCGGACCTGGACCGGATCGCGCAGCACCCCGACGGCCGGACCTTCGCGGCCGCCGCCGGGTCACACGTTTACCTGCTGCGCCTTGAGGGGGGCGAAAACAAAACCGAACCGCGAGGGTGAGGGAGCGGGAGCGGTTCCGCATGGCACGACCACACCGCCGGATTCGATCCAGCGGACACTCCCGTGGCAGCACGGGTCAGGCAGCGGCGCTTCGCAGCGGCGGATCGCGTTGGGGCCCGCGTTCATCGGGGGAGTCTCAACTTATACAGGTCCGCCGGCGGCATCGCGGGCCGCACTGTCGAGTCGCTTCCGGTAGGCCGCAGGGCCGCGGGCGGGGGACCCCCTGCGCACGCGTACAAGGCGCCGCGCTCCTCATCCGCCTGCGCCCAGTAGACTCGGAGCCCGAGCCTCGACGAGCCGACCGGCTCGAATTCGGGGACGGAGTACTGCTTCACCGTGCCTTCCGCCGTGAAGAGGAGCAGACGCCGCGCACGGGCAAGCCATGCCGAGCACAAATGCCGCTCGACGCGTGCACAGGGAAGCAAGTCGGCGAGGGGAGATCGGCCCAGATCGTAGACGTAGCCCGCGATCGTGACTGCGTGCCGATCGTCGGGACTCAGGGTGAACTCCCCCAGCGGGCCGGTCGCCCGGGCTTCCACCCAACCTCCGCGCACGCGCTCGGCGTTGCCGCCTGGACTCGGAGGGAGGCGAAGCACCCCCGTTCGCGAATAGAGCCTTCGCCCGTCTCTGGTTCCCCGCAGTTGCTGATCCATGCCCTGGAAGGTCCGCAGGACGCCGCCCTCGGCGAGTGAAAACACTCTCACTTCCGGGCTGCTCGACCAGCAGGAGGTGGAAGCGCACGCAAGACCTTCGCCAAGGGCCACGACCTCCCAGAGTCCCGGCTCCGCCGGAAACGACTTCCTGACACGCCAGGCAGACAGGTCCACCACGGTGAGCGTGCTGCGACCCACGACGACCATGGCCGAGCCGTCCGGCGTGGGAGACAGGTGCCTCGAGTCCGGCGGCAGGTCGAGCGTGCGCCGGACGTCGAGCGTGTCCGTTCCGATCGCGTGGAGCTTCGAGCCGTCGGATTCGAGGGCATACAGGAGCTGAGCGTCCGAGGACAGAACGACCGCGGACAACGCCCTGCCGAGCGGCAGCCGCTGTTCGATGTCGGTCGGTCCGACGCTCGCGCCCCCGCCTTCACGCACCGGCCCTTGCTCCTCGGAGCCTCCCAGGATCTCGATGGCCGCGATCAGGGCCGTCGGGATGCTCCTTTCTCCGATCATGGACCGTATGGCCCACGACTCGATGCTGATTGTGCCCAGAAGAGTGGTGCCATCCTTGAGGCGGACGCGCACGCCGCGTTCGTCGAATTGGACTTCCGAAAGATCGGCTACCTGAATCGAATGGACGCCCAGGCTGCTGGAGAGGGAGAACGACGGGGTTTCGATCCGCCCGGCGAGGACGGTTCCATCCCGCAGACGAAAGCGAGCGGCGACCAGCTCCGCCGCGAGCCGCGTGCCGGACCACGCGGCGACGCAGGCCAGCACCCCGAAGACGACACGCCAGGCATGCTTGCGCATCAACGTAGGATCCGATACCTCACCACGTCGCCGGCCGCGAGCAACCGCGAGCCGGCATAGGGGCGAACTCGAAACTCGTCTGTCGGGTGAACGGGAGACGGGCGGCACTCGAGCACTGTGACATGCGTCCCGTCCGAGTCCAGGACCATCTTTGCCCACACGCACCCCAAGGGCAGGATGCGGCGCAATTGCAGCGTGTCGTAGCCGTACTCCCGGAGTTTTCCGTCCGCGCCCGACGTATAGAAGACGGGACAACCGGGGGCCAGCCCAATGGCAATGAAGGGGTCGATCGACCCGGCGTACAAAAGGTCGTTCTCACGATCGGTGGACAAGCGGAGGACGGTGCCGTCGCAACCGAAGAGGAGCCGCCCGTCGGGCGACAGCTCGAAAAAACCGCCTTCGGGCCGACCCTCCACTGGAGGCCTCTGAGGAACAATGGGCTGCTTGGCCCCGATCGACGGCAGGTGCAGGCATGTGAACCTGCCGGGAGACAACCCCTGACTCCCGAGGTAGAGGCGGCGGTGGTCGGGGTGGAGCCGCAGAAGGCTGCGCGACCGGACGGTCGCCGGCTCACGCACGAGCCCACCCCGGCGCCAATCCGCGAGCACCAGCTTTTCCCGGAAGGCGAGGCTGATGTAGGCGCTCCCATCATCGGCCGCCTCGACATCGAGCGGAGCGCCCGGCAGCCGAATGCTGCTGGAGGCGCGGAGCGTCGCGGTCGGGAGGACCTGGAGGATGCCCTCGCGCGCGTCGAGGGGGCCGGGGTCGGGCGTCCGCGGTTCCGCCCAAGCCGCGACGCAGAGCGTCGAGCCGTCGGGTGTGAGCGCCATGGCCACCGAATCGTCGGGGACCTCGGCCTCCAGCACGACCCGCAGGTCGGCCACGTCAAGCTTCCGGACCTTCGCCTCGGAGAGATCGAGGACGTACACAAATTTGCCGTCCGGCGAGGGCAGCAGATCGGCGAGGACCGAATGGAGGCGGAGGCGAGCGACCTCTGTCGGCGCGGCAGAGGCGGCGGGCGGCGCCTGCTCCTGTCCTTCGAGCCGTCCGGCGCCGGCAACCGCCGCGAAGAAGTGGACGGCGAGGATCGCCAAGTGCCGCCGCGCAGAGGCCGGTGGCCAGTGGGAAAACGAAATCCTGTATGCGCAGGCCATGGTGGCACAACCGTCCGGCGATTACGGCGGAAACTCGAGCTCATACAGGTCGGCTACGGGCCACCCAGTCGCCCCCATTGCGCCCGTGGGCGGTCCACCCCTAAAGGATTCCTGGCCGCCGAGCACATAGGCCGCATTGCGATCCAAGCTCGCGACCCCTGCGTATGCTTGAAAGCCGACCGTCGAGGACGCGGTCTTCTCGAACGACGGCACTTCGTACGTGGAGGCCGCTCCCCCCGGCACAAAAAGCACGAGGCGGCGATTGTCCGCCAGGAACACGGCTACGGAGTGGGGAGCGAGGTCCGTGAAGGGCCGTACATCCCCCAACAGGGAACGACCGAGCCGGAAAACCGTGCCGACCCGGGACACGCCCCACTTGCCGTCGGGGCTCACGGCGATCTCGGTCGGAGGGCCTCCCTCCGGATATTCGGTCCAGACCGGCACGGAAGCGCCGCTCGAGGCGGACTCGGCTTCCGGCAGGTATACGACCGCGCTTTGGGTATAGAGCCGTCGAGGGTTGCGCGCCTCCCGGATCCAACCCGTGAGGCCGGATCGGACGGTGGCAATCGGCGCCTGGCGAGAGAGCGAGACGAAGCCGGACGCGGATTGCGCGCCGTCGGTGGTCACGAGGGCGGTGTCCGCCCCGAAAAGGCAGACGTCTGTCGCGCCGAGCGGCGCGGGAATGGTCTTTGTGACCCGGCCGGCCGCAACGTCGATGACCACCAGGTGATTCTCGGCCAGGGCTGCGAGCCGAGAGCCGTCGGGGGAGACGGAGAGTCTCCTCCCCTTTCCAGGGACTGCGATCCTCTTCGAGACTTGAAACGTCGAGGTCGGGATCACGTCCACCTCCGAGTCCGTCACGTTCAGAACAAAGAGCGTGCGGCCGTCCGAGGCGAAGGCGAGCGCGGAGATCGAGGAGCGCAGCGCGACGCGACGCCGCTGGACGAACTTCGAGCCCTCCGTCGGAGTCGGGTCGCCGGCCCCTCCGTCGGCGGAACCGCCCGGTGGCCGTACTTCCGCAGGCTGGGGGGCCGCAGCCGGGGATCCCGACCCATCCTTCCCACCCGCCCCGCCTCGTCCATCCGCAGCCGAGCCCTCGCCCGCGGTTCCACCTTCGACCGCACCTGCGCCTCCGCCCCCTGCAGGCGCCGGCGAAGGCCCTGCGCCTCGCGGCGCAGCCTGCTTCGACGTCGCCCCGATCCCGACCCAGAGCAGTTTTTCGACCGGGACCTTGAGGTCGCCCATCTTGGTCTTCACGGGCCAGACCTCCACCGCCAATCGGCCGTGGAGGCTTGAGCCGTCGAGCAGGAGTGCATCGACTTGGCCGTCGGCGAACCGGAGCTCCTGGATGTCGCGGACCCGGAGGTCCAAAGCTCCCAGACTCGATTCGAACTTCACAAACGTCAGTTCGGTCGTGCCAAGGACGATGTTTCCGTCGGTCGTCTCCAGCCGAACCGCAATGGTCTCCGCGCTCACGGTGAACGCAACGGCAAGCAGGAGGACCATTGCCGCGCAGATCGTCCGAATTCGGCTCATCGTGGCTGCTTCCCAAATGCGTATTTGACCAGATCCCCCACACCCAATCGTCCTGCGCTCGGGGACTCCGTGGGACGCGGGTAGGGCTGGGTCTTTGCGACGGTCCGGCAGGCGACGGCGTACAACATCCGTCGCGGCAGGTCGAGGAGAAGTCGGGTGCAGAGTCGATCGACCCGAAAGGTCCGTCGAACCTCCAGGTCCTCGACCGACACCTCGAGGAGCTCCCCCTCCTCGGTCGAGAGGAACACGAAGGGACTGCCCTTCGCCGCGACCGCCGCCACGAAGGGTCGAATCCTCCCCGCCCCCCTCATGTCCGACGCGGGGTCGGGCGAGAGGCGCAGCACGGCCCCCCGGTTTCCCAGCAGGTATCTGCCGTCCGGGAGGATTTCGAAGCAGTCCCCCATGACGTACAGCGCCGGATCGCCGCATGGCTGGACGAGGGGCCGGTCCTTCGCTGGGGGAGCCAGCCGGATGCAACGCAGGGAGGGAGGGCTTCGGTCCGGTCGGAGGGCGTAGATGCGGCTCTGGTCCGGGTGCAGCCGGAGTCGCGAGCCGCTCTCGAACCGGCCCTCGTCCACGGCCGCGAACCATTCCTCAACCACCTTTCGCCGCGTATCGATCAGGCACGGGTGCGAGCTGTCGAGGAAGCTCACAAGGGCCAGGCCCTGGTCAGTCGCCTCGACGTCGTAGGGGCTCTGCTCGAGCGGGAACACGGAGGCGATCCGCATCGAACGCGCGTCGAGTACGCGGAGCGCGCCGGAGGGTCTCGGCGTCGCAACGTGAGACTTCGCATCCACCGCGACGCCGAGGGTCCTGGAGACCACGAAGAGCTTTGTGGCGTCGGGGGACATGGCCATCGCGATCGGATGATCGGGGATGGAGACCGCCTGAAGGACGGTCATGGAACTCGTGGAGACCTTGCAGACTCGAGCCTCGCTCAGGTCGAGGGCGAAGAGCGTGTTGCCGTCCGGCGTGAGGAAGGCGTCGCCGATCACGCTCGACAGAGCCAACGTGGCCGTGGCGGTCAGTTCGTCGCACGCGCCGAGCTCGACGCCCGCAGCCACCCCGCTTCCGGCGCCCGTCCCGGCCCCCCCCGACGGCTTCTGTCCGAAGAAGACCTCGGTCTCGATCGGTTCGGTGAAACGAGTCCCGCCCTCGCCGGAGACATAGCACCCCTGGTAAACGTACGAAACCGCCTCGCCATCGCCAGGGGCGCGCGAGGGCTGCCAGATTCCCCGCGCCGCGACTCGATCCGCATCGATGGCGAGGGGGATTTCCAACATGTGAGGATCGGCTTTCTCGTAGGCGCCGTCCGGAGTCTGTTTGACCGCCCCCCGCGGACCCGGCCCCTTTTTCGCCACCAGGAAGGAAGCGGAGGCGAGCCCCCCCAGCGGATCCATCAACTCCGCGACCACCGCGATTTTTGCCGTGGCCGGCGTTGTCTCGCCCACGGTCGTGGAGACGCCAGTGACACGGCCGGAGAGGAAGGCGCGGATCGATTCGGGCGGAACGGCGAACGCCGTCGAGGTCCCGCCGATCTTTGCGCGTGTGACACCAACAACCTCCCCTCGAACGTTGATCACGGGGCCGCCGCTGTGGCCGGGATTCACGTCCCCGCTCAACTGGACGGTGGCGACGCGCTCGTGCTCGTCGCGTCGAATGCTCGCAACGGAACCCCGAGTGATCGTCACCTCGGGATTCCGGCCGGACGCGGAGAGCGCCGCTCCGAACGGAAAGCCGACCGCGTAGACCACCTCCGTTTCCCGGACGCTGGTCCGACCCTCGATCGGAAGGGGCGAGGCGAGGCCCTCCCCCTCGATGCGAAGACAGGCCAAGTCGCGGGAAGGATCGGCGACGAGGACGCGGGCCTCGAATTTTCGCTCCGCCCGCGAGCCGCTCCCGAAAACGACCTCCGCAGTCGGAACGTCGGCGACCACATGCTCGCACGTCAACAGGAAGCCGTGGCCGTCGGCTGCGCGAAAGAGGAAAGCGCTCCCGCAGCTCCCCCCTTCCCGAGACTGGACGGTCACGTACGCGACGGCCGCCTTGACGCGCTGCAAGACCTCGGGTGGGAGCTGCTGCGCCGTGGCCGGAGACGCCTGGAGGGACGCGAGCGCCAGTCCCGCGACACCCGCCCAAGGAGCACGCCGCGCAAGGTAGCGAGGGATGGGAGCACCCCTTATTTGGGGCATGGTTCGAATCGGGGTAACATTCTTCGCCCGCTCGAGGGGAGAAAAACGGGGACGTGACCTGAATTCTGGAAAGGGCTTGCGAGCCTCCGGGGACGTTCCTGGAATTCGGGATCGTGTCCCCCGTTTTGCGGCCGGGTTGAACCATGCCCTATTTGGGGATGCGAGGCGGAGGACCGCCCTTTACGTAATCGAGGAATTCGTGCCAGAGCGGATTCGACCACTTCTGGCGTGCCGCCTCGAGCGCGGGATACGCGATCTTGCCGAGCTTCGCGAGCGATTTGGCGAAGGCGTTGGCCGTTCGCCAATCGCGCGCTCGGACGGCCCGTTCCATGCTCACGAGCTGGCTCTGGACGACTACTTGATTCATGGCGCCCGGGATGTCCTGAAAGGTGACCTCGACGGTCGCCGGCTCCATCCAGGCGGTCCCTCCATCGACCTCGGTGATCCGAATTTGCACGACGAAAGTCAACGTCTTCGGATCGGCGGCAGCCCGTTCGACCGGCCACACCCCGTGGACGCTGGAATTGTCCGAGTACACTTCCAGCCGATTCACCTTCAGGCTCGTGGATACCGCGCTCCACGTCCCATCCCGGCCCACCTGCGGCAGCGCGCCGAGCGAGTCGCGGCGGATCCAACCGGCGTCCACGGACCGGATCCTCCGCTTCGGATCCACGATCGTCGCGCTCAAGCCGAGCTTCGAGGACGTCAGGGATTCCCCGACGCTGTCCAGCTTGACGGACGAGCAGTGGGGCCGCAGGAAGGCGCGGAGGGCCTCGACCGGCAAGGCGAACGCCGTCTGGCTGCCCTCGAGCTTGCCAAGCACCATCCCCGTTAGCGCCCCCTTCGCGTCGAGAAGCGGCCCGCCGCCCATGCCCGGATTGACGTCGCCGCCCAGTTGGATGAGCGAGAGCTGGTCCCGGTCGTTATGGCGCAGGGCCTGCACGAACCCGGCCTCAATGGTCACCTCCGGATTCTGTGCTTTGGCCGATAGCGCCTCCGCGAACGGGTAGCCCGCGACGAAAACAGGGGAGGTCTCCACGACCTCCGTCCGCTCCTTCAGCTCAAGCGGGTGCGGAAGGGAGGCCGCTCCCTCCACCGCCAAGCAGGCCAATTTCCCTCCCGGGTCCAGGGCCACGACGGCCGCGGAGACCACCTGCTGGTCGCTCGTCCCGCTTTTCAGCACCAGCGTCATCTTCGTGCTGCCCAGGACGCCCGAGGCCAGCGTGAGAAAGTAGGCCGTGGCGCCGCGCTTTTCCACCAGGAACGCGGTACCGCGGGCGAGGAAGTAGGGACCCTCAACCCGAACGAAGGCTGTGGCGTCTTTGAGGACGCGAAGGCGGGCGGGGTCGAGCTCCTGCGCGCGGAGGTCGCGAGCGGGGCCGAGCAGGAAAAGCAGCAGACCGAGGACAACGCAAGCCTCGCGGCGCAGGGTCACAGGCTCTCCTCCCTGCCGGGGGATGAGGTCTCCGGGTGGCTCGGCGCCGAGGGTCCGACACGGAGCCCGATGCGCGCGGCGCACGCAGAGTCGCAGCCGGTCCGACTGCCCGGCTGCCATGGGAAGGTGCGACCGCGGTTGGGGGGGCGCGCGAACTGGATGAACGCAAGCAGTGTAGCGAAGAGGCGGAGACAATGCAAGAGGAGGGGACGCGTGGGTTGCAGCTCCCGGCGGAATTCATTTTCCGTAGTCCGGCATCGGAGCTAGAATGCCATCTCCTGCCAGCCCTACGAAGTACGTTTTCATGCAACTATTCTGCCGTGGTCGAACGCCACGAAAACCACAGATTTCACAGATTCAACGAGATTTCACAGATCACAAATCTGTGAAGTCATCGTTCATGTGTGGAGTCCGTGGTTCCGGCGTCGATTGGCTACAGCGCAGTCGCGCTGGACCCATTGACGCAAGAGAGGAGGTCCCCCATGCGCTTTCGACTCCTGGCCTCCGCCTGTGCGGTGATGGCGAACCTCGCGGGCCTGGTTCAAGCCCAGGAACCCAGCTCTTCCGCGCTCGACCGAGTGGCCGGCGCAACGGGCTTCATCCGGAGAGGCACCGACAAGCAACCTGGCGGAGGGGCCTCGTTCCTCGTCCGCAAAGCCGGGAAGACAGGCTGGTTCCTTACGGCCTCCGAATTGTTGGGGAACGGTGATCGGTTCGGACTCATCCTTCACAGCCGAACCAAGACCGAGACCGTCCTCGTTGCAACGGTCGATTACATCGACGCGGCGACGGGACTCGCCCTGCTCCACGTAGATGCGAGGGACGCGAAGGACCTGCCGACTCCGCTGGAAATCGGGGGCGGGGGCAAAGTGGCGCCGGGCACGCGCCTCTTCCCCACGGGCTTCTCCATTGGCTCGATGAACAGCACAAGCGACAGCCCGGCCGCCTGCTGCTCGAAGGCGGAGGTCGTCGGAGCAGCGCCGTCGGCCGAGGGCGGGCCGGCGGCCCAGCTCGAGCTTTCGGGCGAGATCGATCCGGGCTGCGAAGGAGGCGCGGTCCTCGAGGCCTCCGGCCGGCTCGCAGGCTTGCTGCGGCGCAGCGCGGCGGGGAGCAATCGGCCGCGGCTGGTCCAGGTGGACAGCCTGGCGGGCATGCTCCAGGTGCACGTGACCAAGGCTTCGGTAGAGGGAAGAGGCGTAGACAGAAACTCGACGCGACTCGAGGCGTCCGTGGAATTCTCCGATCCAACAGAGAGTCTGAAAGCGGCGCTCGTAGCCTACGTCCCGGCCGACCAAATCCCGTCGGACCCTCAGCCGGACAAGTCGGGTCGGTGGGAACGGGTAAGCACGTCGATGAAGGACCTGCCGCTCAAGCGGGAGCAGGGGCGAACCGCATGGACGGGCTCCGCCGAGCTGAAGCGTCCGCCGGACGGCGAGGGCGTGGTCCAGTACCTCTGGCAACTCGGGAGCACGGAAAAGAGCGGGCGCGTGACGTGGACCGCACCCCAAGTGGCTCGCATCGGCTTCTCGAACACCGCCGATCCAAAGGCCCCGAGGACCGCGCAGCCGGGCGGCGGCGTGAAGCCGGGCGAGGCCGCGGCCCATGGGCCTGAGCCTGCGAGCCGGCCGATCGCTCCGTCGCAGAAGGCCGGCCTCCGCGCCGTGCTCGCCGAGCTGCTTCTTGCGCCCGACGGTGAGAGCCTCTTCGTGCTGGACCTCTCGGACGGGCGGGTCCACAAGCTCGAGGCCGCCGGCCTCAAGGTCCTCGCTTCCGTCGAGGTCTCGGAGAACGCGACCGACTTGGCCTGCTCCCCCGACGGGACGTCGCTGTATGTCGCTGCACGCGGTTCGCCGAAACTCGACGTCAGGGGCCGCGAGAGCGCGGACTCGAGGTCCGGAGGGCTCATCCAGGTACTCGACTCCGCGAGCCTGAAGCTCACGTCGAGCTTCCCGATCGATCCCGACCCGGTCGACCTGGAAACGGTCGATGAGCGACGACTGCTCGTTCGGTCGACCGGCGAGTACTCGGGACCTGCGCTCGTGGACGTGAAGGAGCAGCGTAGCCGACTCCTCTTCGGCCACGCCGGCGACTGGACGGCGATGCGGGTCCACCCGGGTGCGCGGCGCGCTTACGGGGGTGCGGGGACGAACGTCCACAGTTTTCCCCTCGACGCGGAGCCGAGCCCGACGCCTCGCCCGGACGACCTTGCCTTTCCGAAGCTTCCGCCCCCCCTACCGGACGGGGCGGGCAGGGTCTTCGAGGTGTCGCCGGACGGCACTTTCATGTTGCACCCGATGGGCTTCGCGTTCCGCCTCTTCGCCGCGCCCGGGATGGATCTGCGCGTGGTGGCAAAGGTCGCGCCCTTTACCTCGGCGACCTTCGGCCTGGGGAGCGAAGTTGCCTACGTTGCCACTCTCGGGGGCCGGCTCCAGGAGCTGTCGATGAAGGACTTCCAACCCCGGAGGGTCTTTTCCTCGGACCTGGTCTGCTCGCGCCTGCGGCTGGATGCGAAGCGGTCGCGGCTGTACGCGCTCGCAATGGAGAAGGACCCATACAATCCCGTCCATTCCGGATTCGGTGGGGGGCCGAGCTGGACGCTACGGCACTTGGCCGATGTCGTCGCTTTCGATGTGAAGGAGAAGTAGCCGTGCGCGCACTCCTCGCGGCCGCTCTGGCATGGGTCCTCTTGGGCGCGTCCATCGCGGGCGCGGAACCGGTTCACGTCGAGATCAACCTGAAGAGCGGAGAACTGGTCTCCGGCGAGTTGGAGGCCGCGCCGCTTCATGTGGAGTCGAGCCTCGGCGGAATGGACGTCAATTGGTCGGATCTGACGGGCATTGCCCTCAACGGGCCCAGTGCGCAGCTCTCTCTGTCGGATGGTACCACCATCCAAGGAAGCCTCGCGGTCCGGGAGTTCCACGTGCGTGTGGGAGAGGGCGAGCTGGTGGTGATGCTTTCGGACGCCAGCTACATCTCGGTGTCGCGCGCGCGTCCGCGGCCGGGCGCTGCGGTTGCCGGCGCGGGTGCAGGTACAGGCGCCGGCAAGAGCGGTGACGCTTCGAAGCCGCCTCCGCTCGAGCCGCCGGCGGCGACGCTGGAGTTGAACGACGCGGTCGGGTGGCTCGGCTTGTCCCCCGACGGCGAACAACTGTATGCCCTTTGCGCACCGACCCACACGCTCGTCGTCGTGGAGACCGCCACGTTTCAGGTCAAAAGCCGGATCGAACTTCCTCCAGGGACCCTCACGCTCTCTCCGCTCCCGGGTGGAGGACGCTATCTGATCGCCGCGCGCAATCGGGTGAGCCTGCTCGACGTCGCCGCGGGTCGCGTGACCGAGGGGCTCGAGCTGAACGTCGACGTATTCGATGCGTTTGCCGTGGACGAGGAGACCGTATTCCTCACGACCGACAAGCCCGGCATCACTGTGCTCTCGATGACGACGAAGGCCGCCGCGCGCCAGCTCCCAGGCGGCCGAGGTCGTCTTCAGCCGCGACCCGATCGTCGGAAGGTGTACGCCGACGACGGAGACCTGCTGCTTCCCTCGACGGCTCCATTCCAGGGCCAGGAACATTGGCTCTGGGAAGCCAACCCGCGTCCAACGACGGGCTGGGGAGTCCTCTCCTTCTTTCCGGACGGCCGATTCGCCGTGACGACACGCGGCCAGGTCTACCGCCTCGGGCGGAGCTACCAGGCGGACCTGATTCCCTGCGGAAAGGTGCCCGGCTTCACTTGCATGGCATTTCTGCCGCGCGCGCAACGGATGCTGCTGCTCTCCGACTACCGCCTGGTCGAGTGCGACATGACCGACTTCCGGACGACGAGGGACTTCTCGACCAAGCTCTATGTGGCCGCGGCAGTGGCGGATGAAGAGCGGAAGGTCGTCTATGTCGCGGGAGCGGAGACTTCCTCCATGCCCGTGACGTTGCCCACGGATCCTTTCCGTCGGTCTTTCCGGTCCGCCCCGACCCTCTTCAAACTGCGGGTGCCCTGACTCGCAGTGACGAGCAATGCCGAGAGCGGGGGCGAAGACGCCCGCGGTTCTGGGGAGACCAGGGCTCCCAGGACGGGAGGGGACTGGGACGAGGGGAGCGGAAGGGCATGGCGGCGGCGAACCCGCGGTGCGCGTGTTTGACGCGGCCGGCGGCGCGGAGCTGCTCCGGTGGTGCTTCAGGAGGGAGACGTGCGGTGCCTGGTTTTTTTCCCGGACAGCCGCCGGCTCCTGACGGCCGCGGACGTGCAGAGCGAGCCCGGCGCCCCCTGGACCGTGCCGGTGCTTTCGTTGTGGGAGGTCGAGACTGGCGCGCTGGTGCGCTTCTATCGCTACCAGACGCTGACGGACTGGGAAATCGAAGTGGCGCGCGTCGCGTCGTCCCCCGACGGGACGCGGATCGGGACCCTCCCCCCGCCAACGAGGAGCATGTCCGTTCGAGACGCGGAGAGCCTCGCACAGCTTCCGGTGGTCGAGGCCCGCGGCGTCACAGGTGAACCTGCTGCGCATTGAGGGCGGCGAAGACAAAACCGAACCGCGAGCATTAGGGAGCGGCCTCGAGGCACCCTACCATGCCTCAAGGTTCGATCCCGCCGACCCGCTCGCGGCTGTCCCGCGAGCCAATTCCACAAGGTTCAGAGCCTCCTGCTGTCCTCCGGGGTTGCTTCGTCGCAGGCGCAGGCCGCCTCGCCCGCGAACGCGCGAACGGCCTCCGCGGCCGCCCTTGGGGCCCGCTGCAACAACAAGTGCGGGCCGTCAAGCGTGACGGACTTCGCGGCCGGGAATGCGTCCAGTACGTGGGCGTAAGCCGAGCCCGGCAACACGCGGTCTCGCGCGGCGGCGAGGCAGAGGATGGGCACCGGACAGCCTCGCAGTTCAGCCGTCGCGTCGACCGCGAGGAGCTCGCGGAGGCGAAGCGACAGCACGGCAGTGGAAGGCGTCGAGAGGGCTTCGAGCAAGAGCGCCTTCAGCGCTGGGGGCGGGTCGAACCCGAGGAGGAACGGCGAGGCAAGCGCCTTCGGACCCGCGCGAAGGATCAGGCCGCAGAGCAGCCGAATCACCAAAGACGGCAGCCGGCGAAACGGGCTCTTCGCGAAGGACGCGGAAAGCACGAGCCCGCACAGGCCCGCCGGCCGGCGCGCCGCGGCCCGAATCGCGAGCGGTCCCGAGAAGGACTCCGCAAGCAGGAGGAAGGGTTCTCCCTTGGGGAGCGCGGCCTCGACCAACGGCAGGAGTTCACTGTAGCCGAGTGCTTGATCGGGCGGATACGAGACGACTACCGGGAGGAGCTCGGAGGGCAGGGCTTCGAGGAGCGGCCGGAAGAGGATGCCGGTCCCGTCCATGCCCGGAAGGAGGACGAGGCGGATGGGGCGCATGCGCATGGGACTGCCCCACCTCGGAGGAGAGTACCAATCCGGATCCGCGGCGGCCCTCACCCCCCCTGCGGCTTGCCGTCGATCGTGTCCAGCGCGTCCAGCAGCTCGTCGAGGGTGTGGATCGATTCGACATGCCCGAGGAAGGCCTTCACGCGGCGGTCCTTCAGCCCCTTGACTAGTTTCATCTGGCGGGCCATCGCCTGGAGAATCGGAATCAACGTCGCGTCGATCAGGTCGGCCTGCGCGGCCAGCCGATTTTCGCGCGGCGCAAGCGACCGGCCGCCAGGCGCATTCACACCGCCTGCGACCGCACCCGCACCACCGGCCCCGACGCCCCCCGCTCCCGGCACGGCCCCCTGCGCGCACATGACGGCCAGGATCTGGTTGATCCGCTTCAAGTACGGCACGAGCGCCGAGTCCGCGCCGGTCGTCACGACGGTCTGCCCGGCCGCGATCTGCCCTACGCCCGAGATCGCCTCGCCGATCTCCGCCAGCTTCTCCGACACGCCGGACAGCACGCCCGCCACACGGGTCGCAGGGTCCTCCTCCCGCCCGCCCATCCGCTGCACGCGCGCGAAGCCGCGCTTGATCTCCTCCCAGCGGCTCAGGCGCTCACCGGAGAGCTTGCCGCGCACCTCCGCCAACTTCAGCAGGTTGTGTTCCGCGCCGGTCGTCAGCGTCTGCGCCTCGCTCGCGTAGTGGTCGTCGATCATCCGCTCCAACTCGGCGTCGTTCATCACCGGCACGACCTTCTCCGCCATCTTGTTCATGTTCCGGTAACTGCCCTGGAGCTTGAACGGCGGCTCGGTCCGGTAGGCGTCCTCCTGCGAAGCCGAGCGGATGTACTCGCGATTTACCGCGAGAGCAACCTCCTGGATCCGGAAGAGCCGCTTCAGCACGGCCAGCACGTCCCCCAGCTCCGCGGCGGAGTAGCTCGTCGAAAGCTCGCTCGCGGCCAGCCCCTCGCCACGCGCCATTCGCAGCAGCTTGTAAACGTCGGCCGGGTCGCGCGTCGTGAGCGGCGCGAGGATCGGGTTCGAGGTCAGGGTGTTCTCCAGGAACGACAGCGCGAAGAGGTCATCCTTCCCCTGCAGGATCTCCCCCAGGTTGTACACGTCCGCGCGGTTCGCCAGCATGTCCGGCACCTGGAAGCGCACGCCGGCCTCCGTGTACGGGTTCCCCGCCATGCACACGCAGAAGCGCTTCCCCCGCAGGTCGTACGTCCGCGTCCGCCCGCGCCACACGCCCTCCATCTTCCGTTGCGCGTCGCAGAGCGAAATGAACTTCTGCAACAGCTCGCTCGACGTGTGCTGGATGTCGTCCAGGTACAAGAGGACGTTGTTCCCCATCTCGAGCGCGAGATTCAGCTTCTCGACTTCTTGGCGCGCGGTCGCGTTCGTCGCCTCCGCCGGATCGAGCGAAGTCACCGCGTGCCCGAGGGCCGGGCCGTTCACTTTCATGAAGACCAGCCCCAGCCGGCTCGCGACGTACTCCATGAGCGTCGTCTTCCCGTACCCCGGCGGCGACACGAGGAGCAGCATGCCCATGAGGTCGGTCCGCTTGCCTTCGCCGAGCGCGCCGATCTGCTTCGCGAGGTTGTCGCCGATGAGCGGCAGGTACACTTCGTCGATCAGCTTGTTGCGAACGAAGGTCGTCATCGGCTTCGCCTGGTACTCCGAGAGCCGCAGCCGCTCCCGCTCCCGCACCAGGACCTCGTGCCGGCGCGCCTGGAAGCGACGAAATGCCGGGACGCGCACTCGCCGGAACTCCGAGACCCGCCCGAGGAACTCGTCCAGGCGCAGGCGCAGGCGCCGCCCCTCGACACGCGGATGCTGGCCGAGCAACTCCTCCACGTCCGCGACGCCGCGCGCGCTGGAGACGTCGCGGTCAAGCGCCGGCTCGGTCAGCAGCAGCGCGACCGCCTCGTCGAAGGCCACGCGCGCATCGACGAGGGTCGGGTCGGCCGACCGATCGACGAAGCCGCGCAGCCACGCCCGCGCCACGCGGTGCTGTTCCCCAAGGTCCGTGTCGAAGGCCCGCAGGTCCTCCGCGAAGGCGCGGTCCGCGCCCGAGTCCGCGAGGCGCCGGCGAAACGCGTCCCGGAGGGCCACCGCCTCCGCGCCCGTGACGAAGCGACGCGCGTCCCGGCCCAGTTCTTCGAAGAGGTACGCGCCGGCCGCCGCCGACCCGAAGCCGTTCTCGCCGGCGCCCTCTCCCCCGCTCCCCGCGCCCTGCGCTTTCGCTGCGACTCCGCCGCTCGACTCCCCGACGCCGTCCAGGGCAAGGCCGCGCTCCGCGATGAATTTCGCGACGCGCCCGCCCAGCTCCTCAGCGAACGCGCCGAGCTCCGGGCCGGCGCCGAAGGCCGCACGGAGCCGCACAAGACTTCCGGCCTTTCGTCGCCAGAGGGCGCGGGTGCGGTCGTCCGTCCCGAAGGCCCACAGCAGGCACGCACCGGCCCGCGCGGACGGCGAAAAGCGCAGCAAATCGGTCACCGCGTACAGCGCGAGAACCTTGTCGAGGATCAGCGCCGCGTCGGCGTCATGCACGCCCCGCTCATACCCTTCGTCGTACCGGGCCGCCGCGTACGCGCGCACCTCCGCCGCGAGTCCCCCTTCGCGCAGAGTCGCCTCGGTGAGCCGCGCGAGCGTGAGCCCGCCCTTGCCTTCCTCCGCGTCCGTGAGCATCGAGAAGGCGAGGTACTCGCCGCGGTACACCTCGGTCGTCTCCGAGACCAGAAGCTGGTCCCAGAGTTCGCGCATCCCGGCGATCTCGGCATCCTCGACCGGCTCGAAAAAGTCGGTGCTCGCGAGGTGGATCTCCATCACGCCGTTGCGCGGGACGAGGGTGAGGTCGAGCGGCTGCGTATTGACGGCGAAGCGGTGGCGGCCCAGCTTGATGACCGCCGCCCCCTCCTCGAACATGTCCTTCCGGTCGCGTAGCGCGCGCGCCGCTTCCAGCGTCGACGACTTGAGCCGCCCCTGGACCTCCTCCGCGCGCACGCCGTCCCCCAGCTCGCGCAACTTGCCCGACATTTCCCGGAGCTTCGCCACCATGGCGTCCGAGGCGAAGTACGCGTTCAGTTCGTCCTCGCTCTTGAACGTCTTCGCGCGCCGCCCGATCCCCTGGAAGATCCGCTCCGCGGCCTCCAGCAGGTGCTGGACCCGGCGCTGCCGCTCGTCCACGAGGAACTGCTTCCGGCCATTCACGGCCTCGTAGACGCCCTCTCGTTTTCGCGCAAGCGGTTCGCGGAACTCCTCGAACTCCCCGAATCGCCCCTCGAGGTCTTCGATCGAGAGGAGGAGTTTCGAGAGCTGGGCGTCGCACTTTTCCGGCGTGTCGGAGAGGTCGAGCGCGCTCGCGAGCGACTGATCCAGAAGCCGGAACTGCGCGGCGAACTCCGCTGCGCCCTCCTGCCGGAGCAGCTCCTTTCGACGGCCCTGGAGCAGGGCGCGCCCCCGATTCAGCCGCGCCAGCACCTCGGAGATGCCGTCGAGGATGCGCGTGCGCTCCGTGGCATCGTCGATCTTGAGCCCGCCCACAACCTCCGACAACAGCTCGAGCCCGCGGCCGATCCCCTCCAGGTCTTCGGCGAGCGGCGCCGCCTCCGCGACCTTCTTCACCTGCGGCACCCGCGCGACGACGGCCTCGATCCGCTGGGCGTAAGGCTCGAACGCGCCTGCACGCAGCAGGAAGCGGACGGTCGAGCCGCCCACGCGGTCGAATTCGCACGCAGCCTCCGCATCGACGGCCGCAAGCCTCGCAAGGTCGACGTAGCGCTTGTCGCGCAGGGTGATCGCCTGCCCCCGCTGCGCGCGCAAGCCGGCGAGGGCGTCGACGAACTGGTCCACGGAGTTCCAGTCGTCCGGGTGGAGGCCGTCGACGAGCTTGCGCAGCGCCGTCTCCGCGCCGCGCACGGCCTCTTCGGCCTGGCGCCGCAGGCTCTGGACCTTTTCGAACTCGGCGAGGATCAGCTCCGCGGTCGCGCGGATCTCGCGCAGGGTCGAGAGCCAGTCCCCCGCCTCTTCGCGGTGGAGCCAGTGATAGGCGTCCATGACGCGCGTGCTCGCCGACACGAGGTCCTCGTAGACGGCGGCGGACGGGGCCTGCTCCGCGATCATGCGGCAGAGGCTGAGCGCGTCGGAGATGCCGCGGACGAGGTCCGCGTTGCCGATCGTCTCCAGGAAGCCTCCGCCGGTCGGGGCGCGGGCGGCGAAGAGGTCGCTCTGGAACGGGCTGATCCAGATCTGCATGGCGTGGACGCGCGTCGGCCCCTCGGCGGGCGCGCGGAAGACGACCATCTTGCCGTCGGCGTAGAGGCAGTAGCCGTGGCAATGGATGGGGTTCTGGACTTCCTTGCGAATGAGGTTGTACGGGAGCAGGATGTCGCGCCCCTCGTCGCGCCGATGGAACACGTAGAGGACGTCTTCGCCGTTCGGGGAGCGGACGACGCGTTCGAACTCCATCCCTTCGATTTCCCCCTCGAACGTCTTGATGCGGCCGGTCTGGAGGTAGAAGCCGCCGGGGAAGACGAATCCGTGGTCCTCGGGGAGGGCGACGCAGGCCTGGCCGATCGCGTCGATGCGATGGACGCTCTTGGTGCGCGTGTTGAAGACGAGGTAGCGCCAGCGCTGCTCGCGGTAGGGGAGGATTTTCAGGAGGATGGCGACGCCGACCTTGGCGTAGAAAATCTGGCCGTCGTCGAGGGATTGGCGCGGGTCCTCGACCGGCTCGCGATAGACGCCGAGGCCGTCCTCGGTGTTGTTCTCGATCTTCACCGTGAGGTCGCCGCCGACGGTCTCGACGAACACCTCGTTCAGGATGTTCATGTGGGGATGACGGCCGTGGACCTGGTTCTCGCGCCCCGTGGGCACCCACTCGAAATCGTGCGAGGGGGGAAAAACGTGGTCGCGCTCGCCGCGGTTGTCGAGATAGGTGAGCTGTTCCTGGGGGTCGATGGCCCACCGGAAGACCTTGATGTCCAGAACCGAAGGGCCGATCTGGAAGACCGCCAAGAGCTTTGGGCCCACCCTGCGGAGCTGCAGGAGGTGGGTCTGCTTGTAATACTTGTACAGCTCCTTGAACTCGGCGACGAACTTGGGGTGGGCGAGGAAGGCTGCCTCCGCGCCCGTGACAGGCTCGAAGGTGAAGCCCTTCTCGGTCGCCTGGAACCGGTGGAGGCTGAGGACGTCCGCGACGGCGATCTCGGTGCGGAGGCCCACGAAGACGTTGTAGCCGAAGAGGAGTCGGTCGCCAAGCGCGACGATGTCGCGGGGGACGCAGTTGTTCTCGGTGCGGATGCGTTCGTTGCCGACGATGGCGAGCTGCGTCCCCCCGAAGACCTCGAGGCGACGGGCGTTCAGCTTGTCGGCCTTCTCGCGGAGGGCGCGCTCGTGGCCGACCAGCCGGTCGCGGATGAGTTCGTAGGTGCCGCGCTCGATCGTCGTCGGCTCCGGGCCCTGGGCCAGGGAGCCGGGCGGGGCTTCGGTGTCAGCAGGCATGAGGCCTCACGGATTGCTGATTGCGGGGGGATTGCTGATTGACGGTACGCATGCAGTAAACCCGTCCTCCCGGCTTGTCATCCTGCGTGGAGCGCCGCAGCGCGAAACGAAGGATCCAAGCCAGAACGGATGCCCAAGCTTCTCCACCGGCTCCGTGTCGTGTGCGATCCAGCGAACTGCCGAGAAAAGCGGTCGCTGCTCTTGGTTTGGATCCTTCGCTCCGCTCCGCGCTGCGGCGCTTCGCTCCGCTCAGGATGACAAGCGCATCGAACGGGTTCAGGGAAAGCTTACGATTGACGACGGACCGAAGCAGGTGGGGACGCGAGCCGCCGGGGGGGCCGGAGGTCGCGGTCTTCCGGGAACGCGCGTTCGCGTGCTTCCTTCGCAGGGCATGGGCAATCCGTCTTTGCATGGAGGGCGACAGGACGCAGAGGCCAACGGCCTGGGCTTGCCGACGCGCGTTCGCCGGTGGTCAATCAGCAATCGCCCATCGGCAATCCCGCTCGTTCCCGGTCCCCGTGTTCAATTCACATGGGTCTGCTCGATGCCCATCGACCGCGCCGCCTCGAGCAGCTTCCCGACTTTTTCTTTTCGGGCATCGTCGCCGGACTCGAGCAGCCGACCGAGCAGGCCGCCCACGGTGAGACGCTCCGACCCGCCCGCAGGCGACGACGTTTTGGTCAGGATGTCCCGCACGTCCTTCACGAGGTTGCCGTCGCCGGAGAGGTAATTCTGGAAGAAGCCGCGCACGGAGTCGCTTCGGTTGAAGAAGCTGTCGATGGACTTGCCGAGCGAGACGGCGCCGATCATGTTCTGGAAGAAGGACAGGTCGCCGCCGACGATGTCGATCTTCGCGGTCTTGAAGGCCTCGGACAGAATCCGGGCCTGGGACTCCGCGACCTCGCGCTGGGCGCGGATGGCCTCCAGCTCGACCGTGCGCTCCCGCTCGATCCGCAGCCGGAACTCCTCGTGCACGCGCCCCGCGTCGTCCATGGCCTTGATCGCCTTCGCCTTTTCCGCGAGACCCGCGGCCTCGGCGTTGAGCCGCGCCTGGATGGCCCCCGACTCCGCCACGCCCTTCTCCCGCAGGATCGTCGCCTCGGTCAACCCGAGCTTTTCGCGCGCGACCGCCTCGGCCTCGAGGACCTTCGCCTGCGCCAGCCCCTTTTCGCGCAGCACCACCGACTCGGCCAGGCCGTACTTCTCGGTCGCGGTCGCGGCCGCCTCCTTCACGCGCGCCTCGGCGAGCCCGATCGCCGCCGATTCGGCCAGGAGACCTTCGGCGAGCCGGATCTTCGACTTGGCCTCGCGCTCCGCCATCTCGACCTTCGCCTCGGCGAGATTGATCGACTCCTTGGCCTTCATGCGCGACGCCATTTCCGCGGCCTCGGCCGCCTTGATGTCCTTCACCAGCCCCTCTTGCGCCACGCCCTCCGCGAGCACGATCGCCGCATCCTTCTGGCGCTGCGCTTCCGCCATGACGCGGATGGTCTTCATCCGCTCCTCCTCCTCGACCACCGATTTCTGGACCACCACCCGCTGCCGGATGACGTCCTGGATCTCTTTCCGCTCCTTCTCCAGGGCCTTCTCCTTGTCGATCCGCTGCAACTCGACCTCGCGCTCGCGCGAGATCGCCTCGAGCGCCCGGTCCTTCTCGACTCGCTCGGTCTCGACGCCCAGGACGCGCTCGCGGTTCTTCCCGGCGACCGCGACCTCCCGCTCCCGGTTCTGTTCGCGCACCTGGATCTCCTGGTCCACCTGGATGCGCGTGCTCTCTGAGCGCAGCCGCTCTTCCGCCTGGACCTTCAGCACCTCCGCGCCTTCGCGGGCGCGCACGCTCTCGATCTCGCGCTGCTGCTTGGCCTGCGCCTCCGCCTGCTGCCGGTCCAGCTCCATGATGGCTTCCGCGGCCTCGACGTCCTGTTTGCGGATCTGCTTCTTTTCGTTGTTGGCGTATTCGTTCGTCCGCACGTGCTCCACCGCGGTCAGCTCGGTGATCTTGCGGATGCCTTGCGCGTCCAGGATGTTGTGCGGGTCGAGGGAGGCGAGCGGCGTCTGCTCCAGGAAGTCGATGGCCGCGTCCTCGAGGACGTAGCCGTTCAGGTCGCGGCCGATGACCGAGACGATCTGGTCGCGGAATTCGTGGCGCTTCGTGTACAGGTCGATGAAGTCGAGCTGCTTGCCGACCGTTTTCAGGGCCTCGGAAAACTTCGCGCTGAAGAGCTCGACCAGCGTGTCCTGGTGGGAGGCGCGATTGCAGCCGATCGCCTGGGCGACCTTGATGACGTCGTCCCGGGTCTTGTTGACGCGCACGAAGAAGAGCACTTTGATGTCGGCGCGGATGTTGTCGCGGCAGATGAGACCCTCCTTGCCGCGCCGGTCGATCTCCATGGTCTTGACCGAGATGTCCATGGTCTCGGCCTTGTTGATGATGGGGTAGACGACCGCGCCGGTGAAGCTCACCTGCGGGTCGCCGTGCAGGGCGTTGATGATGAGGGCCTTTCCCTGCTCGATCTTGATGTAATAGCGCCGGATGATGACCGAGAAACCGTACACGAGGAGCATGCCGACGCCGACGGTGACGAGCGCGGTGAATTCGAACATCGTGGAGGCCTCCCTTGCGATGGGGTCCGGGTCCCCACGGAGCGCGGTGCGCGGCAAGCGACGCGCGGCGCCGACGGGACCGAAGTTCTTTTTTTCAGTGCGTGCGCGCCCGCTCGGGCGCGCGCGGCGGCTCCGGGTCGGCCGGGGCCACGTGGAAGATCGCCTGTTCGCGGTCGTAGGCGTACACGATCGCTTTCGACCCTTGCGTAAGCTGGTTCGCGTTCCGGCAGCGGACCTGGACGACGAGCCCCGCTCCGCCGTCCTCGATTTCGGCCTGGCCGAACTCCTCGTCGACCCGCTGCGAGCGGATGGTGCACTCTCGCCCGACGAACGAGGTGTTCGAGGCGGCGGTGGTCACGACGAAGAGCCCGCGAAGCGGCCGCAGGGCGACCGAAGTCAGGAGCAAGCCGGTCGAAAGCGCCACGAGGCCGACGCCGCTGCCGACCAGACGGCGGAGCCACAGCCCCTGGATGTCCCCCACGACCTCCATCAGGCCGAGGCTGGCGAGCCAGGCGAAGAGGATGACGAGGCTCAGGACCACCGTGAGGGGCACGCCCCTCAGGCCGAGCGCGCTCAGCAGGCCCGCGAGGCCACCCTCGTCCTGGTCGTGGTCCTGCTCGTCCGAACCCTCGTGCCCATCATGACCGGCGTGGGCGTCATGGCCCACCTGGGCGTCTTCACCCGCGTGCACGTCGTGCGCGCCGCCGTCGCCCGCGTGCAGCTCGTGCCCGTCGCCGTGGCCGCCGAGCGCGTGTCCACCGTCGCCCTGTCCGGCCAGCTCATGGCCGCCCGCGTCGTGCCCGCCGGCCCCGACCTCGTCTCCGCCGCCGTCCGCGGGATCCAGGCTGCGCGGGTCGAAGGTCCCAAGCACCACGAAGAGCCAGTAGACGACCACAAGGGAGAGCATGCCCGAGAACACGAGCGTCGGGTAGGTCGCGATCGCCGTCAGGAAGTCGAGCATGGTCGCCGCCCTCTCGTCGCGCCCCGGGGAGGTACGCGGCAGTCCCGCCAGGGTTGTCGGAGAACGCCGGGGATTTTACCCGGAGGGCGGAGGAGTGGCAAGAAAACGTCATTGCGCAAGGCGGCGGGCCAGAGAGGGCTTCGGTGGTGCTTGCATCCGGCGAGGGGAGGCGCATAGAACGAAGGGCGTTCCCACCGAGCCCGCGGAGAGCCCTCGATCCTCTACTGGTGAGTACCTTGGAAACGCAGGGTGTGGAGCCGGAGGCTCCTGGAACGCCGCCCCCGGCCCAGGAGGCACCCACGACCGCAGCCCCGGCCGCGGACGCGTGGCGGAGGCGCGGCTTGCTCCGCTCGAACCTCGGCCTCCATCGGACGTTCATCGGGCAGGATCCGAGTCGGGCCTACGAAGGCGCGGCGTCCGATTTCGAGCGGGCGCTCACGCTGGCGGCAGCGTCGGCCGAGACCTGGCTCGATCGCGACGCCCCGCCCTCGGACGACTATCGGGAGGTCGGACGCCGGCCGAAGCTCAGGTCTCCGTCGATCCCCACGCCGAGGATGACCTCGACGTCGAGGAGCGCGCCGAGGTGAAAGCGACCGTCGCTCCGATCGTAGTACGCGTGCCCGCCGGCCGCGGCGCCGACTCCGTCGTAGGTCCCGCTCGTGCCCGCCTGGGAGCGAAAGCTGTAGTTCGTGAAGGGGATCGGGATGTTGTACTCCCAGCCGAATCGGCCGTCCGCAACTCGCGCCTGGGCCCCGCGGCGCGCGGCAAGACCGATGCGGCGTCCGTCGTCGCCGACCAGGTTGTCTCTCTGGGCGTCCGCGGAGAGCGCGCTGCCCGAGCCTTCGAAGCGGAGGTACTCGGACATCGCGACACCGGTGTCGCCGGCGCGGCGAAGGCGGCAGGGGCTATTCATGGCTGGACTCCCTTCTCTGCGGTCAAATCCTGCGCGGTCCGTCCGGCATCGGCCGAAGCGCGTTTCGGTGGGCGCACGCGGGCTGCCCGCCGACACCGCTTATCACGACGCGGGCGGACAACCTCCGGTCGAAATTAAAAATTGTCGGGAGGATTTCGTTTGTACTCGAATTGAACCCCGCCGAAATGCCGCTGCCGCCGGGCGAGCTCGGGAACGGATTCCCGCTCCGTGGCCACGGCAACGCCGTGCCCCTACGGGAACAGGAGGTCGCCGGTGGGATCGGCGATCTGTTTTTCGGTCGCGTGGTGCACCCGCGCGGGGAGCATCGACGACCGCTCGTCGGACAGGCGCGACCTGGAAGTGAGCCATGTCCAGGGCTTGCTCGGGCGTCGAACTGTCCCTCCCCCCGTCCCCACCCTCCGCGTCCGCCTCCCATCCCCGCCCCGAAATCTCCCCGGCCGCCGTCCTCACCGCGGCGCGAGCAGAGCCATCAACTGCTTGAGCTCGTCCTGCGCCTCGGCCTCGTTCGCGGTCTCGACCGCCACCTCCTCCAGCATGGCCCGCCGCAGCCGCCGACGGAAACGGTCGAGGTGATGGCGGACCACGTTTTCGCGCAGCCCCGAGCGCTTGCACAGCTCGGCGTAGCCCGGACGCGCAAGATTTTCCGAGGCGAGGTAGCCGTCCAGGACCACGAGCGCGGGGCGGTCGCCGGCCTTCTCCAACTCGGCGCGGACCCTTGCCACGGCGCGCTCGAGGGTCGCCTGCGCCCACGCGCGGGCATAGGCCTCGTCGGGAGTGAGGCCGGGCGCGATCGCCGGCGCGGCGCCCTCGCTCTCCAATGCGTCGAGCGAGAGGCGCGCGCGCCCGCCGCCGCGCTTGTGCGCCGCCGCCCGCTCCCGCGCGTGCCCCATCCACGCCTGGAGGCAGGCGGCAAGAAACGTCCGGAAGCGGCCCTTCGCGGGCTCGAACTGCGCGACGAGGTCGCGTTCGAGCAGCGCCTCGAAAAACCCCTGGATGGCGTCCTTCGCGTCCTCATTCGAGCAGCCGGTCGCGCGCAAACGACAGTAGAGCGGCTTCCAGTAGGCCAGCGCGAGTGCGTTGAGCGACTCGCGCCGATCGGCTGCGGCCGCCTCGCGGATCCGGCCGAGCAAGGTCCAGCGGGTCAGCGGGAATTGCCGTTCCGCGCCGCCGAGTTCGGTCCAAGGATCGGGCATGCGGACGCCTTTCATGCTTGCCTTGCCACTGCCGGCCCCCGACTCGGGAACCGCAAGCCCCTCGCTCGCCGAACGCGGGGTGGCGGGGGCGCCATCATGGCTCTGCGCCCACGACTTGTCAATCGTCCGGCGCGCGGATATCATCCGGACGTCCGGCGCAAGCACCCGCGTAAAAATAACTGCGCAGATTCGGACCTCGAGGCTCCTGGGGGCGCGGCCCGCTGGGCCGCGCTGCGCGGGCCGGAGGCCCGCGCCCCCAGGCATCGGTCGATCCACGAAAATGTAAAGTAATTCTTGCGCGGGCGCAAAGCAGGCAAGTGGTCATGTCGACACCCAATGCCGACGCACCCGACGAGCCGCCCGTCGTCCGAGTGGACGGCGTGGGCGGCGGCCGTCCGCTTGGACCCGCGGAAATGGCCCATCTGTTCCACGGGTCGGCCCCGGGCTCCGAAGCGCTCCCTACCCTTTCCACCCCCCCGCCGACCCCGGCGCCCGCGGTCGCCTCTCCCACTCCGCGCCAGGCCCGCGCGACCTTCTTCGCAATCGGCGCGGCGGCGTGCGTGGTCGCTGCGCTCCACTTCCTCGGGCTGCGGTCCCCGCCGCCGCCGCCGGCTGCGACCCCGAAGCGCGAATTTGCCGGCGCCGTCGAAGCTCTTCCCGGCGGCCGCGTCCGCTTCACCTACGAGTTCGCGGATCCGCGCGAGCTCGCCGACTGGGAGCCCGCGCCGGACGATCGCGGCCGTACCCCGCTCCCCTCGGTTCACGACGGCGCACTCTGGCTCGCCGGTGGCCGACCGGGCGTGCTGCGGTTCCGCACGGAGCTCCGCGCGGAGCGGGTGCGCGTCGTCGCGGCCTGCACGGCGAAGGACTGGACCGAGCACATCACGACCTATCTCAACACGCGCTGGGAATGCCGCTGGGAGGGGGCCTGGGGGCTCGCGTGCCTGATGCGCGGGGATGGGCTTTCTTGCTACGCCGACGGCCGGCGCGTCGAGTTCGGCGCGCCCCCGCGGTGCAAGCTCGGCCAGACCTACGATCAAGAAGTCCGGCTCGACGGCGACGGTCACATGAGCTGGTCGCTGGACCGCAGCGAGGTGTACACCGTCTACCTGCCGCGTCTCGCGGGGCGCGCGGGCTGGGTGCTGGTCGGCTGCTTCGAAGGCTCGGTCCGGATCGACCGCGTGGAAATCGAGGGGCCCGCCCCGCCCGTGGGACGCTAAACTCGCGGGCATGCGGGGCCGCGACACAAGGGCGCGCCAAGCGTCGTGCGCCCCATGCGCTGTTGTCTTCACCCGTCCCCGTCCCCGCCCCCGTCCCCGCCCCCGCCACCGGTGCCGGCCCGCTCTACCCCGCGGGCGGCGCCGGCGCCGGTTCGGGCATTTCCGCCGGCAGGCGTACCGTGAAGGTCGACCCCTGCCCCGGGGCGCTGACCACTTCGATGGCCCCTCCCATCAAGCGGCAAAACTCCTGCGCGATCGCCAGCCCCAGCCCCGTACCGCCGAATTTCCGAGTCGCCGATGGGTCCGCCTGCGTGAAGGCGCGAAAGAGGTGACCGACCTGCACCGGCGTCATCCCGATGCCGCTGTCGCGCACGCTCACTCGAATCTCGTCGCACGTCTCTGCGTCGGCGCGGGCGCCCGCGCCCGCGCCCCGCCCCTTCCTCGGCACCCCCGCTCCGCCCGCCGCGGCGCGGCTCGCCTCCAGCACGATCGTCCCCCGCTCCGTGAATTTCGCGGCGTTCGACAGGAGATTGCCGACGACCTGGCGCAGCTTCGGTTGGTCGAGGCGGACCGCGCCCAGCTCCGGTGAGAGCCGCACCGTCAGCGCACTCGCGTTCTTCGCCGCGAGCGCCTCCGCCTCGGCGCAGGCCGCTTGCAGGAACGGGGCCAACTCGAAACGCTCCGGAGTGACCTGCATGCGGCCGGCTTCGAGCCGCGCGAGATCAAGGATGTCCGTGAGGATGTGGTCGAGGCTGCGCGCGGCGGCGCCGATCTTGGCCAGGTCGCCGACCAGGTCCGGTCGCTCCAGCTCGCCCACCTCCTCCGCCACCAGCTCGCTGTAGCCGATCACGGCGTTGAGCGGCGTGTGCAGCTCGTGCCCCATGTTCGCGAGGAAAGTCGACTTCGCCCGATTCGCCTGCTCCGCGGCCGCACGCGCTTCGCGCACCTCCGCCAGCAGACGGGCCAGTTCGAGCGCGCGCGCCCGCGCCTCGGCCAGGACCGCGCACAGGACCAGCTCGGTAAGGGCGATGACGGCGAAGAAGACCTGGAGCAGCGCAAGCGATTCGCCGCGCGTCGGCCGCGCAAACGGCCCGCGACCCTGCACGGTGCCCCAGAGCGCGAGCGCGGCCACGAAGAGCGTGAGCGCGGTCGCGCCGCGTGCGCCGAAGCGGAACGCCGCGACCACGAGCCCGGGCACGACCACGTAGGCGAGGGGATACCACGAGGGGCCAAGGTCCCAGCCGCCGAAGGCGACCAGGCCGACGACGGCCAAGAGCGCGGTCAGCACCAAGGCCTCGCCTCCCCGCCGCAAGTCGGCCGGCTCGGGCCGACCGGCCGCCCACGCGAAGAGCGGCGGCGCGACGAGCAGCACCCCCGCGGTGTCCCCGAGCCACCACGTCGTCCAGGTCGCGGCGAAAGCACCCGTCGGCAGACGACCTGCGAGCACCAGCGTCGACACTCCCACCGTCGCCGCGACGGCGCCGCTCACCGGTCCGGCGAAGAGCGCGAAGCGGAACGTGTCGCCGGATCGTTCCAGACAGGACGTGCCGCCGGCGTGCCGGCGGACCAGGAACGAGCCCAGGAGAGCCGATGCCGTGCCCCCCAAGCCCATGCACGCGGAGACCGAGAGGGAAAAGAGCGAGACCCCGCCCTCGGGCCACGCGGCATTGACCACGAGGGACCCGAGCAGCACCCCCGGCCAGAGCCGCGCGCCGCCGAGCAAGAGCGCCGCCAGCGCCACGCCCGACGGAGGCCACACCGCGGTCACTTGCTGGACCGCCACCGCCTGCCCAAGCCATCCGAGCAGGGCATACGCCGTCGCCAAGGCGAGGAGCTGTCGCAAATACCTCGTGGCGTGCGCCGGCGTCGGCACGGTCATCTCGGCCTCCCTTGCATCACGCAGGGCTCAAGCGGGCACCTCCGCGCCCCTGTCCGGCGATCCCCGCTCACGAGTGAGTGTAACGAGCGTGGCGGAGTTTATCCAGAAGGAACGCGTACCCCCACGCCGGCGCCGGGCGGGGCCCGCCCGCGGCGAGTTCACCCGCGCCGCCGCCTGTCGTTCAAGTGCCGGCCACGCTGCGACCGATAAGGACTGTGGGAATCGTCGATTTTCTCCTCACGGCTCTTACGGAGGGGTCCCATGTCCGCAGCCCGAAAGTGCACTTCCGTTTTGACCGGTCTCGTCTTCTGCGGTCTCTTCGGCTTGTTGCCGACGTCGTCCTGGGCGGACGACAAGCCCGCAGCGGGAAGCGCCGCCCCGCCGGCCTCGGCCGCCTCTCCGGCCGCCGTAGCCGATGCGGCGGCGAAGGACGCCCCGGCGACGCCCGCGCCCGCCCCCTTCGATTGGACCCAGCACGTAAAAATCGGCGTCGGCATCCGCACCGCCTTCCGCGCGGTCGAGGACTCCGCCCCCGACACCGACAGCTACTCCAAGGACCTCTCGCTGGACAACGCCCGCATCTACGTCCACGGGACGATCAACGAGCACATCGCCGCCACCTTGAACACCGACTTCTCGATCGACACCGACGGCAACGACGAGCAGCCGGTCCGCATCCTCGACGCCATCGGCGAGCTGAAGGTCTGCGATGCGCTCAACGTCTGGATGGGCCGCCTGCTGCCCCCGTCCGATCGCTCCAACCTCGATGGGCCCTTCTACCTTGCCACGTATGAGTTCCCCATCGTCTCCGCCTACCCCGCCATCTTCGCCGGCCGGGACAACGGCGTGTCGGTTTGGGGAGACCTTCAAGGCGGCCGCTACAAGTACCAGGTGGGGGTCTTCCAGGGGCGCGACGCGGCGCCCAACGACTCCGACAGCCGCCTCTACGCGGCCCGCTTCACGGTCAACCTCCTCGACCCCGAGCCCGGCTATTACACGCAGAGCACGTACTACGGCGAAAAGGACATCCTTGCCATCGGCCTCGTCGGCCAGTTCCAGAACAACGGCGCCGGCACGGCCGACAACAGCGGCGACTTCTCCGGTGGAAACATCGATATCCTCTTCGAAAAGAAGTGCGACGCGCTCGGCGGCGGCGTGGTCACGCTCGAGGCCGCGTTCTACACCTATGACACCGACGACGTCGTCGTCGATGCCGCCGGGCTGCGCGACGCGGACGGCTTCCTGGTCCAGGCCTCCTACCTCATCCCCTGCCAGGTCGGGTGGGGCAAGTTTCAACCGCACGTCCGGTATCAGGAACTCGACGACGACCAGCGCCTCGACGTCGGCGTGAACTACGTGATGAAGGGACACGACGCCCGCATCACCCTCGACTTCTTCTGGACGGACACCGACAACCCGGCGCTGGGGCATGACGGTTCAGCCGCGGGAGTCCTTCTCGGCGCGCAGTTCCAGTTCTAACGGCCGCGGCGCTTCGCGTGAGACCTGGTGCGTCGGCGCCGCAGCCGAGCGGCGACGGAACCACAGCTTTCACGGCTTGACGACGAGTCCACGCATTCGAACGCCGTGCAATCCGGTAAAATCCGTGAAAGCCAAGGAGGACGACTTTCCGGAAAGTGGCTTCCCAAGGGGACAAGCCGGAGATCGGACGGTCTCCGGCTTGTTCTGTTTCCGGAGCGGCCTGGACGAAATCGTGCCGAGTGCTTGCCCCACGCGGGGCGGAAAAATTCTTGGACCCAAAGGAGAAACGGTGGTATACGGGGGCGGGGTTCAGGCAGCGGCCCTGGGCAAGCGGGACCTTCACTTCAGGAGGGAACCATGGTTTCTCGACGCGTGCTTGGACTCTCCGCTCTGGTGCTGACACTCGGCGCGTTCGTGATGACGGGCTGCGGCAAGGACGCCGGCCCTGCGGGAGATACGGTAGGCGGCGGCGGCGGAGGAAGCGGCGGCGGCGGCTCGATCAAGATCGGCGTCCTGCACTCCCTCACCGGTACCATGGCCATCAGCGAGCGCTCGGTGCGCGACGCCACCCTCCTGGCCATCGAAGAGCTGAACGCGCAGGGCGGCCTCCTCGGCCGCAAGCTCGAGCCGGTCGTCGTGGATGGGAAGTCCGACTGGCCGACCTTCGCCACCGAGGCGGAACGCCTCATCGCGCAGGAGAAAGTCTCGGTCGTTTTCGGCTGCTGGACCTCGGCAAGCCGCAAGACCGTCCGACCTGTCTTCGAGAAGTACGACCACCTCCTCTTCTATCCGGTACAGTACGAAGGCCTCGAACAGTCGCCGAACATCGTCTACACGGGCGCGGCGCCGAATCAGCAGATCATCCCGGCCGTGAAGTGGAGCTTCGACAACATCGGGAAGAAATTCTTCCTGGTCGCGTCGGACTACGTGTTCCCGCGAAGCGCGAACGCGATCATCAAGGCGCAGGTAGCGGCGCTACGGGGCGAGATCGTCGGCGAAGAGTACCTGCTCCTCGGCGCCCAGGACACCCGCGCGGTGGTCGAGAAGATCGTCGCGGCGCAGCCCTCGGTGATCCTGAACACCATCAACGGCGACACGAACGTCATGTTCTTCCGCGATCTCCGCGCCGCCGGAATCTCGCCGGCGAAGATCCCCACCATGTCCTTCAGCATCGCCGAGGACGAGTTCCGCAGCATGAGCGCGAAGGACATGGCCGGCGACTACACCGCCTGGAACTACTTCCAGAGCATCGCGACCCCCGAGAACGAGGAGTTCGTGAAGCGGTTCCGCGCGAAGTACGGACCTGAGCGCGTGACCGACGATCCGATCGAGGCCGGCTATTTCGGCGTGTATCTGTGGGCCCAGGCGGTGAAGGCCGCGGCCACCGACGAGGTAAAGGCGGTGCGGAGAGCGCTGGCGAACCAGACCTTCAAGGCGCCGGAGGGACTGGTCACCATCGACGCCGACAATCAGCACACCTGGAAACCCGTCCGCATCGGCAAGATCCGCGCGGACGGACAGTTCGACATCGCCTGGACCTCCGAGAACGCCGTGCGTCCTGTGCCGTATCCGCTCTATCGAACGCCACAGGAATGGGAGAAGTTCCTGCAGGACCTGTACGAGGGTTGGGGAAACCGCTGGGCGAACCCGGGCAAGTAGGCTGCTGTTCCCCTGGCTCCTTCGCGCAGTGGGGGCATGGGTTCCGGGAGAATCGCCCGCCACTCCCGCGCAGCCGGAGAGGGCCGGAGTGAGGGCGGGCCGCGGGCGTCGGCTCGGGGTTCGGAGCTTTGGTTGCGGCTACCCGCGTTCGGGGAATGGCGAACCGCGCATGAGACTCTCGGTCAAGCTGGTTCTCGCGTTCCTGGTGCTTGCGATCGCCCCGCTCGCGGTCGTGGCCGGGCTTTCGTACGTCAACGCCGAAGAGCACATCCGCGGGCAGGTCACGAGCGCGCTCCTGGGCACCGCGGAGAGCAAGGCGCGACGGATCGAGACCTACCTGCTGGAGCGGAAGCGAAACGTCACGACGCTGGCGAGGATGCCGATGATCGTGGACGGCGTGGAGCGCCTGGTCGCCGCGTTCAAGTCCGGCGGGATCGATTCCGAGGCGCACCGCGCGGTCGATCGGGACCTCCGGCCCTTCCTCACCTACTACAAGTCCTCGGCGGGCTACTTCGACGTCTTCCTGATCTCGCCCGAGGGGGACGCCGTCTTCTCCGTGAATCGCGGCGAGGACCTGGGCTCCAATTACCGCACCGGTCCCTATCGGCAATCGATCCTGGCGAAGGTCTGGGACCGCGCGAGCACCCTGCTCGAGACCGAGGTCTCGGACTTCGAGTATTACCAGGCCACGAACCAGCCCGCGGCCTTCATCGCCGCGCCGATCCTGAAGGAGGGAGCGGTCGTCGGCGTCGCGGCCTTGCAGATGTCGAACCAGGAAGTCTACGAGCTGGTCCAGGACTACACCGGCCTGGGGCGGACGGGTGAGACCCTCCTCGGGTCGAAGGTGGGCAACCAGGCGGTGTTCCTCACGCCGGTGCGACACGACCCGAACGCGGCATTCCGGCGGCGCCTCCCGCTCGACTCCGAGCGCGAGCGGCCGCTCATCGAAGCGACTCAAGGGACCCGCGGACAGGGGCTCGCCGTGGACTACCGGGGGGAGCGCGTCCTCGCCGTGTGGCGGTACCTGCCCTCCTGTCGCTGGGGGATCGTCGTCAAGCTCGACGCGGAGGAGGCCTTCGCCGCGGTCGCCTCGCTCGCGCGCCTCTCCCTCCGGATCGGCGCGGCCGCCGCCGTGCTCGTGGCCTTCATCGCGTTCGGCATCTCGCGCTCGATCTCCCGCCCCATCGTCAGGCTCCGGGAAAGCACCACGCGGATCGCGGGCGGGGACCTCGGGCACCGCGCGGTCGTCGCGTCGCGGGACGAGATCGGCGAGCTTGCGACCTCCTTCAACGCCATGACGAACCGCGTGCAGGAGCGGACGACCGAGCTGGCGCGGGCGCTCTCCGAGCTGCGCGACTACCGGGACCACCTCGAGGGGACCGTACGGCAGCGGACCGCGGACCTCGCGCACGCCAACGAGGAGCTGGTCGGCGCGCGCGACCTGGCCGAGCAGGCGAACCGCGCGAAGAGTTCGTTCTTGGCGAACATGAGCCACGAGCTGCGCACGCCCATGAACGCCATCATCGGCTATAGCGAGATGCTGGAGGAGGAGGCGGCGGAGGCGGGCCACGAGTCCTACGTCGCCGACCTCAAGAAGATCCACGCCGCGGGCAAGCACCTCCTTTCGCTCATCAACGACATCCTCGATCTTTCGAAGATCGAGGCCGGCAAGATGGAGCTCTTCCTGGAGACCTTCTCCGTGGAGGAGCTGGTACGCGACGTCGCGTCCACGGTGCAGCCGCTCGTCGCGAAGAACGCCAACAAACTCGAGGTCCGCTGCACGACGGGCTTCGGGACCGTCCACGCGGACCTCACGCGGACGCGGCAGGTCCTCTTCAACCTCCTCTCGAACGCGTGCAAGTTCACGAAGGAGGGGACGGTGGGCCTCGACGTCTCGCGGGCGGCCGAGGACGGCGCCGCATGGGTCACGCTCCGGGTGACGGACACGGGCATCGGGATGACGCCGGAGCAGCTCGGCAAGCTGTTCCAGGATTTCGCGCAGGCCGAAGCCTCGACCGCGAAGAAGTTCGGAGGGACCGGGCTCGGGCTCGCGCTGAGCCGGAAGATCGCGAGGATGATGGGGGGAGACGTCACCGTCACGAGCGAGCAGGGGAAGGGCTCGGCCTTCACCTTGAGGATCCCGACCGTAGTCGTAGTGAAGAAGCTCGAGGTGGTCACGCCGGCCGCGGCGGGCGCGGCCCCGAGCGTGGCGCCGGCCGCCGGCTCGGGGACGGCCGGCACGGTCCTCGTGATCGACGACGACCCGAACGTAAGAGACATGATCACGCGCACGCTCGTGAAGGACGGCTTTCGCGTGGAGACCGCTGCGGACGGGAAGGCGGGCCTCGAGCGCGCGAAGGCCCTGCGCCCGGACGCGATCACCCTCGACCTCTGCATGCCCGTGATGGACGGGTGGGCCGTGCTCTCGGCGCTCAAGAACGACCCTGAACTTGCCGCGATCCCCGTGACCATCATCTCCACCGCGGACGAAAGGCACATGGGCGTCGCGCTGGGCGCCTCCGAATACCTGACGAAGCCGATCGATAGGGATCGGCTCCTGCGCGTCCTGTCCTCCGTGACCGCGGGCGCGGGGACCGGGCCCGTGCTGCTGGTCGAAGACGACCCCGCGGTCCGGGACTCGGTTCGAAAAGCGCTGTCCGCCGGCGGCCGGCGGCTGGTCGAGGCGGAGAACGGGCGCATCGGAATGGAGCGCGTGGCCGCGGAGCCCCCCTCGCTTGTGTTGCTGGACCTCATGATGCCGGAGATGGACGGGTTCCAATTTCTGGAGGAGCTGCGAAAAAACGAGGCCTGGC
Source organism: Planctomycetota bacterium (assembly GCA_016197205.1). Lineage (GTDB taxonomy): Bacteria > Planctomycetota > MHYJ01 > WSZJ01 > JACPWG01 > JACPWG01. The sequence goes on along the minus strand of JACPWG010000064.1, from coordinate 22,451 downwards.
GTCGGATCCCGGTGGTCGTCATGACGGCGATGGTGTTGTCGAACGAGGACCGAGCACGGCTGGAGGGGGGCGTGGAGCGCATTCTTTCGAAAGCGGATGCAGGCCCCGAGGTCCTCCTGGACGAGGTCCGGCGCCGCGTCGCCGCGACCGTGCGAGGCGGCCAGGGGGCCCGGGCCGCGGCCTGCGCCCCCCCGGCGGCCGAGCAACGGCTCGAGCCGAATACGGTCCTCGTGATCGACGACGACGCCGAAATGCGGCAGATGCTCTCCCGCTCTCTCGGCGAGCAGGGCTTCCGCGTCCTCGAGGCACCCGGAGGCCTGGAGGGGCTCCGCATCGCGCGCGAGGCGCGTCCCTCCGTCATCACCCTGGACGTCCTCATGCCGGGTGTGGACGGGTGGACCGTGCTCTCGCGCCTGAAGGCCGACCCGGCCCTCGCCGCCATCCCGGTCATCATGCTGACCGCGGTGGAGGACCGGCAAATGGGCATCGCGTTGGGCGCGGCGGACTTCCTCATGAAACCCATCGACAAGGGGCGACTGCTGGGCGTGGTCCGTCGCGTCGGCGGGACGCAGGCGGGGAGGTCCGTCCTCATCGTCGAGGACGACGCCATGACGCGTTCCATGCTGCGCAGGGCCATGGAGGAGGAGGGCTGGAAGGCCGCGGAGGCCGAGAACGGGCGGAAGGCGATCGCCGCCCTCGAAAAGGCGAGCCCTTCCCTGATCCTGCTCGACCTCCTGATGCCGGAGATGGACGGCTTCGAATTCGTGGATGCCTTGCGGAAACGCCAGGACTGGCGCGCGCTCCCCGTGGTCGTAATCACTTCGAAGGACGTGACCGCGGAGGACCGCCGACGACTCGACGGCTCCGTGCACCGGATCCTTCAGAAGGGCTCCTACGGCCAGAAGGAGCTGCTCTCGGTCCTGCGCGACCTCGTCTCCGCCGGCGCAGCGGCGCCGCGGCCGCGCGCCTGAAGCGGGACGGCCCGCGCTCGGGATTCCCCTTGACTCCCCCGGGCGGTCAAAGTACACTTCTCCGTCCGCTCATGACGCATTGCGTCAGCGCCCTCCCTCCACCCGCGTCGCACGCTTCGGAGGCCCCATGCGTACGTTCCCCGCCGCGTCCTTCCCCCGCTGCGCGCGCCCCGGGCGCCCCGTCTCCCTCGCGCGCGCTGCCACGCTCGCGGTGGCCTTGCCGCTCGCCCTCGCGGGCTCCGCGCTTGCCCAGACGATCACCGGAGAGTGGCGCGTCGCCGGCACCCAGGAGGGGCGCGCGATCGCCGCTCAGCTCGAGGTCGTCCCCGCGAGCGACGGAGGCCTCACCGTGCGCAGGGCCTTCCGGTTCGCCGGCTACGAGCCCGCGTATGCCTGGACCGGACGCGGCGTCTATTACGGAGGCGCGCTCCGCGTCCTCTTCACGGCCCTCCGGGGTCAGGCGCCCGCCGGCCCGTCGTCGACCCCGCCCGCCTCCTCCCCGTCGTCGTCCGGGTCGGGCCTCCGCATCTACGCGTACTACGCGCTGTCCGCCGACGGCGCCCGACTCAACGGCGTCTGGCAAGTCGACGGCAACGGCGCCCGCTGGGGGCGCGACACGGCCGAGCGACCGGCCGGCAGGTCGGTCGTTTCCTTCACCGATTTCCTGTCGACGCCGTTCGTCCAGGTCGAAGTGAACGGCAGCCCTCGCACCATGCTCTTCGACACCGGCGCGAACACGACCGCCGTCGACGCGAACGCGGCCCGGGAAATCGGCCTCGTCTCCACCGGCACCTCGACCGTGGCCGGGACCACGGGGACGCTCGCCGTCCAAAACGCCCGGGTCGATCGCCTCCGGCTCGGCCAGGCATCGGCCTCGAACGTCAACGTCACCCTGCAGAACCTGAGCGGGTTCCTCGCGCCGAACGGCGGCCGCGAGGAAGGGCTGCTGGGGACGGACTTCATCGGCCGCTTCCTCGTGACCTTGAACTACGCGCGCGGCACGCTCGCCCTCGAGAGCCAAGCCCCCGGGATGCAGGGGCTCTGGCTGCCTCCGCTCGGAGCCGGCAGCCGGTCGGTCCCGATGCCCGTCGTCAACGGCCTGCCGCGCCTGCGCCTGCGCCTCGACGACTCGCTGGACTGCGACTTCACCATCGACTCCGGCCTCGGTTACGAAGAAACCGACCAGGCCTTTCTGAGCATCACCCAGGACATGTGGGACCGGCTGCGCCTGCGGAGCCCGGCCCTCGCGCCGGAGCGGTACTTCACGGTGCTCGGCATGGGCGGCTGGGTCCAACTGCCCGTCGCGCGCATCCGCCGCGCAGCCATCGGCGGCTTCGTCGTGGACCGCCCCTGGGTCGTCGTCCAGCCCCGCGCCGGGACTTTCGCGGCGCCGGACGCTCCCGGCCTGGTGGGCAACAATTTCCTGCGCAAGCTGGGCGAAGTCCGACTGGACTTCCGCGGCCGACGTCTGGAGTTCCGACCTTAGCCGACGCATTCGCAAAAAAAAGAAAGGCCCGCCATGCAGCGACTCGCCGTGACCGCGTTCCTGGTCGTCTTGGCCGTCTCACCGCGACTCGGCGCGGACGATGCCGCGGACCTGCGCCGGATGCTGGAGGTCGCGCCGGACCGGCTCCGCGAGGAGCGGCAAGCGGTGGGCGACGGCGCGCCCGCGCTCCCGGCCGACCGCGCGCCGGCCTCGGCCCCCGATGCGAAACAGTTCCTTTGTCCGGTCGACCACGAGCCGCTGCGCGAACTCGCCCCGCCGGCGGAGCCCGGCGCCCCCGCGGCCGCCGCCTGGCTCTGCGCGCGCGAACGCGTCCTCTACGTGCAAACGCCTGCGCGCGAGGCCGGCTCGGCTCCCACGTGGCGCGGGCCGGTGCAGCTCTTCCCCGCCACCCGCGAGGCCGTGCTGCGGGTCCTCCAGCGCCACCTCTCCGACACCGGGCAGCAGGGCTTCTACTCGAATCGCTTCCAGGACCTGCGCCTCGCCGGCCGCGAGGCGGCGCCGCAGCTCCTTTCGCTCTACCGGGAGGAGACGAACGAGCAGGTGCGCCAGCTCGCCCTCGACGCCGTCGGCGAGGTGGGAAACCCGCTGGTGATCCCCGAACTGGTCAAGATCGCCGCGCATCCCGGAAACCCCTCCGATCGCCAGGGCGCCGCCGTCGCCGCCGCGCGCCTCGGGGATCGGACGACGTTCGATCAGTTCGTCGGGGAGTTGCGAGTGACCGCCGACGACCCCGACCGGTCGCCGCGGGAGAGGGGCGGGGCTTTGAGCGGGCTCGCGCTGCTCTATGCCAGGCTCGACGAACATGACAAAGCGCTGGCGTGCTACCTCCAGGCGCGGGACCTCGTGCCGTCCGAACCTGTGGTCCACTACAACCTCGGCTGCACCTATGCCCTGCTCGGGAAGAAGGAGGAGGCCTTTCGCGAACTGGACGCGGCGCTGGAGGTCGGTTTCGATCAATGGGAGTGGATCCGGATGGACGGCGATCTCGAGAGCCTCCATGCGGACCCGCGCTGGGAGAAATTGCTCGACCGGCTCTCGAAGCGGCGCGCGGGAGGCGCTGGGGGTGGGCGCGATGCGGGCGGGGTGGAGGGGCCCGGTGGCGGCAAGAAGCCGGCGCCGCCGGGCGGCGAGGGCGCCGAGCCGGAGGACGGGGACTAGCCTGCGAGCAAACCCACTTCACCTGGTGGCGCGTTGACCAGCGCCAGGTGGCACGGGCGCGGCGGCACGCTTCGTACCCGGGCCCATGGGGGAGCCGGAGGGGCCCTGCCTCGGTCTACTCCCAGCGAAAAACAATTCAGTGGGCGTACACCGAGGCTCTCACGCCCTGCGAAACGGCATCCGTCGGCGGAGCGCCCGGCCCGTCCATGGTGCACGCGCCGCCCCGGTGCTAGACGCAAGCCGCCTGCTCACTTGACGATGCGACTTGAGCCTGTCTTGGTGTGCAGGGCTTCCGCCCTGCACCCGCTCTCGTACGGAACGTCGGAAGCTCCTCCCCGACTTCCTCTGGCCGGTCCCGCACTGCAAAGGCTCGGTGAGTTTCATCCGGGGCGTTCCGTCGGTGCAGGGCGGAAGCCCTGCACCACAAGGGCTCTTGGCCGGCGGAGAAGAACGGTGGGAAGCTGGCCCCTTCCCGCAAGCAGCCTCTGATGCTCCATTTGACAAAAGTCGAACAGCCCGCCCCACCTTGAAAGGGCTGGCGCAGCGCCCCATGCTATTCCCCCGCAGGATTTGCGCGTCAGGCGCAAATCCTGACGGTAGGACTTGTGCAATCGGCGACAGCTTGAGCGCTAGGCGCCCGGCGGATGGACGAGCGAGAGACGCTTGATATAGGTGCTCATCCGATGCCCTTGGGCCGTCTGCCCGAGGACCTTTTTCAACTGCTCACGCCAATCCGTCGGCTTGGCCGGGCCGGCGGCGGACGTCAACCAGCCGAGCGCGCCGCTGACCACACCGCTCACCCCCAGGAGTTTCCCAACGCTCAATGCGAGCTCGGCCTTGTCCTGGGGGAGCGGCGCCCCGTCCCGCAATTTCCCTCCATCCTCGAGGCCCTTCGCGATGCCGCCGTGCGCGAACCCCTCGAACACAGGAGGGGTCCACGGCACAGGATCGTCGACATTGGCGATTCTGAACCATCTGCCCGCGACCTTGGCGTCGAGGGCCCGGCAGAAGGTCGAGTCTCCGACCAGAGGTTGTCCGAAGGTATGGGTTCCGCGGTACGATGGCCCGAGAGCGGCATGGTCCAGGAGCGCGGCGGTCGCGAGCACGGCGAGGGCCCCGCCCAGGCTGTGACCGGTAACCCAGATCGGCTGCCCCTTGACGGACGACAAGGTGGCGCTGATCTTGTCCCAGGCGGCGCCAAACGCAGCCTTGAAACCCTCGTGCACCGTCCCTCCCAGCGGGTGGCTGCCCTTCCGCATGTAGACGTCCGTCAGGCAGTCCAGCTTGCTCTCGGTTCCCCGGAAGCACAGGACCCACCACTGGTTGTTTCCCGCAATGAAACCCTGGGTGTCGACCAATTGCCCCGCGCGCACCATGTTGAACGGTTCGATTCGCGTATAGCCCATGGCCTTGAGCTTGTCGGGGATTTCCGCCTCGGGGGCATACGCCAACTCGGAAGCGGCAGCAAGGTGCCTGGCATTGGTCACGTCGAAGCCGGAAGCGGCAGGATTGAAGGCGCTCATGGGTAGCTCCGTGTCCAGAAGGAGAGGTTCTGTCCATTTCCCGGGCAGGGCGGGTGCAAGGCTGACCCACCGGCCGCCCACGCGCAGGCCCTAGGCGCCCGCGCCAGAATTACTTTACATTTTCGTGGATCGACCGATGCCTGGGGGCGCGGGCCTCCGGCCCGCGCAGCGCGGCCCAGAGGGCCGCGCCCCCAGGAGCCTCGAGGTCCGAGTCTGCGCAGTTACTCTTGCGCGGGCGCTAACCGAACGTGATGGTGCTTACGCGGCCATTCCTGCGGTTCTTGGCTGCCAGGAAGACCGGCATGACGATCGCAAGGAAGGAGTAAAAGTACATCAAGGCCTGGAAGGCAGTGCGGTCGCCGGGGCTTTTGGCGCTATCCAGAATCGGCACTCCCAGCAAGAGGGAAAACACGGCGACCTGGCAGAGCGCCGTCGTCAAAAGCAAAACGACGAGGTAGCCCTTTGCGAGGCGCACGCTGGCCCCGAAGGGCAGAGCACCGGTATAAGCCAGGAACCCCACCTCCTGGATGGCGAGCAGGCCGAGGGCCAACTGCAAGGCGACATAGGGCAGGTAATGCGCGATGAACCCGTACTCTCCATCGGGCGAGTTCACGAACCACATGTAGGTGTAGCACACGCTCAGCAGGACGAACGGCGTGATGATCTTGTTGTAGGTCTGCAGGCCCATCGGGACTCTGCCTTCTTTGGCGGCGTCGTAGGTCCTGAAGTAGGAGCAAAGCACGAATCCTGCCATCGGGAGGATGAAGAGCAGTACGAGCAGGGAGGAGATCGTGCGACTCGGTTGGTGGTCGAACACGTTGCAGATGTGGTTGAAGCCGAAAATCTGGAAGATCACCGTGTCTTCCAGGCGCATGATGACGAACAGCTTGGTGACGACGATGCCGACGACGACCATGAACAGGAGAGCAAGATAGGCGAGCAGCCTCAGCGTCTCGATGTTGAAGGTCAGCTTGAACTGGTTTTCGGGTACTCCACCGTTGCGTGCCGCTTCAGCCCCAGCGCTTGGGTTTGCCATTCCAGCTTCTCCTTGTTGCGTCTACCAGCGAAGCAATCGTTTCACGTCCGCCAGGATGCGCGCGTGATCGAACGCCAGCACCGGGGGCAAGCCGTCCAGGTCCATCCAGCGCGCATCGCTCGCGTCGTCCCCGCCCGCGATCGGCGCGGTCGCGAGCGCATCCGGCAGCTCGAAAGCGAACACGGTCGACCGGCTCCAGGCCGTCGGCGTGTCGCGCGGGTCCCGCCCGCCCCCCTCGTATTCGCCCACGCGTAGGAGCCGGGCCTCCAGGCCGGTCAGGTCGAGCCCCGCTTCCTCCCGTAGCTCGCGCAGGCAAGCCTCCGCCTCGCTCTCCCGCCCCGCCACCCACGGCGCGCCGCGCGGCGCGTCCGTGTGCTGAAAGCCGCCCGGCAGCGCCCACTTCCCCGGCTCCGTCGGCGAATTCGCCTCCCGCCGAATCAAAAGCACCTGCCGCCGCCCCCGCCCCGGCACCGGCTCGCGCCGCGTCAGCACAATGTCCACCGTCGGGTTCGGCCCGAGCTGCCAGTACGGCTCCGCCACCGAAACCCACCGGGCCGTGCCGCGCAGCGCCTCCAGCACTTCCTCCGCCCGCGTGAACGCGCGCCCCGGCTGCTGGCGCGCGTGCTCCGTGCTCGCGCCTTCCGGCCCGTCCATCAGCAGGTACGGGACGCGCAGATTGCCGGCGGTCTGGATCTCGTCGCTCACGATCGCGCCGCCCCCGATGAAGACACAGAACCCATCCTGCTCTTTCAGGAGCGCATAGAGTCCCGCCGCCTTCCCGTGCAGCTTCTCCGCCACCACGTACGCATGCGTCACGGTCCCCGCCTCGATCGCGGTCGGAGGCGTTTCGCTCACGAGCGTCCCGAGCACGGCGCAGCCGCGTCGCCGCGCATGCTCCTGCACGATCCCCTCCACGCCGAAGCGCGTACCGCCCGAAACGACCACGACCTCCTCCGGGGCGAGGGCGTCGAAGAGCCGCGCGATTTCCGAACGGACCCGCTCCTGGTTCGGCGGCGAGATCCGGTCCCAGCTCTTCGCCCATGCGCCCGCGAACGAGAGGCAGCGGCGCCCGGCGAGCAGGCGGGCGAGGCCCCCCTGGTCCAGCAACGGGATCCCCAGCGCGGAGAGCCGTTCCGACAGTGCGCGGTCCCGGCGCCCCATTTCGGCGGCACGACGCGCGAGGATGTGCGGCGAATACAGACGGTTCGGCGAGTCAGCGGGCACCCGAAACTCCCGCGGTTCCGGGGTCCATCGGGCGTCGTACTCCGTTCGAGCTTCGACATAGGCGGCCTCCGTCCGCCGGATCGCCGCGAAGTCCTGCTCAGCCAGGCCGGACAGGAGCGCCACCCGCGCCTCCATCTCGGGCGAGGTCTGGTAGATGCCGTAGCCGTCCGTCCCGAGCACGATCGGCACGCCCGCGCGCACGTAACGAAGCAGCGGCGCCTCGCGCGACGTTTGGATGTTGTTGAGCGCGAAATTGGAGTTCAGGTTGAACTCCACGATCGTCCCGGAGCTTCGGAGCAGGTCAAGCGTCGCCTCGTCCACGCCGTACAGGCCGTGCCCGATGCGAAGCCGCACGTCGAACCCGAGCACGGACTCGACCGCGACCCGCACGTTTTCCGGGTGGGCGGGGTTTTCGCCCGCGTGCACGCGCAGGGCAAAGCCCGGCCTGGCTCGGTCGGCCCAGACCGCGACCTCCCGGAGCTGTCGGGCGAAGGCGCGGGTCGAATTCGTCTCGTGCCCCATGAAGTCGAGGCCCACGAGAACCCGGCTGCCGGCCAACTCCCGAAGCCGGTCGATGTAGTCGAGATCCCACTCGAGGTCGTCGTGCCGGCTGAGCGCGGCGAGAAAGCGGAGCCGCACCCCGCTCTCCTCCTCGATGGCCGGCAACTCGCTGTGCAGGGCGCGCAGGCGCCCCGCCTCCACGACATTGCTGATGGACAACTCCGCGTACTGGATCCCCATGCGCGCGTAATCGCGCGCAATCTGCCGGCAGAGGGGAAGCAGCGCGCGGGGGTGTTTCGTGAGCGGAGTGCGGAGCCGGTAGATCCTCTCCATGTCGGCGAAGGTCGTCTGCCGATCCAGCGGAATTTCGAGGCTCGCGCGGAGCCCGTCGAGCAGGTGCGCGGGGAGGTCCGCGAGCGGCAAGGCGTCGCTTCCCGCGGCATGAATGCCCGCCTCCGCGAGCAAGGGGCGGGGAAAGGTGACGCCGCACTCGAGTCCGATCCGGAGGAGGTCGTGCGCGCCGACGCAGCCGGCGAAGTGCGAGTGCAAGTCGGTGACCAGCCCCGCGCACGCGGCCGCGGCAGCCGTCGCGGCCGCCCGCGCGCCCCGCACCGGGTGGGGAAAGCCGTTGTCCGCCAGGAACCGCGACTCGAAAGGCGAGAGGACGTAGCCGCTGCCGGCGGTCATGGGAGCGTCGCCGGAGAGGGAGCAGGAGACCAGCACGAAAGGCTCGACCGAGCCGAGCAGAAGCTCCAGTCGTGAGCCCGCGGCCGGGAGGAGGAGCGAGTCGGCGGACTCCGGGAACCGCAGGTCCACGCCATCGACGCGCGCCACGAGGTGCCTGTGCAGGGCGTCGTGCAGCGGAGAACGGCGATCGCCGCAGGCGTGCCGAAGGGCCAGCTTGGGTGCGCGACCCGCGCAGGCGGTTAGGGCCACCCAGTGGCGACCCGCGCAGTCGAGGGGAAATCGTCGTTCAGGCATCGCCCGCCCGTCACTCCAAGACGTCGAGATAGCAGCGCGCCTCGGCCCAGCGATCGGGCGGGAGGTCGGCGAGCCGCGTCCGGATCCGGCGCACCACCACGTCGCGCGCGCGCGTCCCCGCGGGGGCGGTGACGAAGGGCTGGTCTCTCGTCGGCACGTCCTCGGGTGCGATGCGCACGGGATCCGCGGTGGCGATGGCGATGAGCGTCTCGCGGCCGGCGGGCGCGGAGAGCACGTACTCGAAGCCGTGCCCGTCGCCCGGCACGCGCACGACTTCGCCGCCGCGCACGCGGTTCTCCGTCGCGTACGCATTCGGAAAGAGGATCGTCACGTTGCCCGTCGGGCCGACGTTCACGAGCGTGAGGTGGGCGTCGCGCTCGCACACGCAGACGATGCGAAACGTGTCGCCGATGCGGCCCGCGTTGCTCTCCGCGCGCGGGACGCAATGGGGGTCGCGGGTGGAACGGTCCGCCGCCCGCTCCGTCCACACGCGGACGTGAAAGGCCGGCTGTGCAGAGGGAACCCCCGTGATCGAAAGCGTCTCCTCACCCGCCCGCGGATCCTGCGGACGCGGTCCGGCCGCCAGGGCCGCCGCGAGCTCAAGCTCCTTCTCTCCCAGCAGCGCCGCCACGCGGTCACGGAGGGCGCGCGCCGTGGGAATCCGCCGTTCGGGGTCGCGCGCCAGCGCCGCTTGCACGAGGACGTCGAGCGCGGGCGGGACGTCCGGCCGGTGCTCGCTCGGCGGAACCGGGTCCTCGCGCGCCAGGAACTGTCGATGGGCGAGGAGATTGTTCGCTCCATAAGGCGTGCGCCCGGTCAGGAGCTCATAAAGTAGCGCCCCCATGGAGTAGATGTCGGAGCGCAGCGTGCCTTCGCCACGGAAGGTCTCGGGCGCCATGTACGGGATGGTCCCGATTTCGGTCTCCGCGCGCTCGGCCCCGGCCAGGCGGCGCGAGATGCCGAAATCCCCGATGCGAAAAATCGGGAGGTCGTGCCCCTGGGGCCCCGGAAACCAAAGGACGTTTTGGGGCTTCAGGTCACGGTGAAAGATCTCCTGCGCGTGGACGATCTCGAGCCCCAGGCAGACCTCGTAGAAGAGCCGGAGCGAAAGAGGAACGGATAGGCGCCCGGGCGGTTCGAAACGTCGCAGGAAATCCTTGAGGTCGCCGCCGGCCAGCTCATACACGGTGAAGTGCCAAGGGGGCGGCTCTTCGACGGCGAAGACACGCACGACGTGGGGGTGGTTGATCCGCGCCATCAGTCGCGGCTCGCGCAGGAAGTCCTCGACCTCCTCGGGCAACCGAGGCTGGTGGTCCTCCAGCGGAATCTTGAGCGCGACGGGGACCTCCAGCCGATGGTCGAACGCCTCGAACACCGCCGCCTGCTTGTTCGCGGCGAGCCGGCGTCGGAGTTCGTACGTCTTCACGCGATGCGGTAGGGCCAGGTTGAGGAGGTCGGAGGCCATGTGCTATTCCTTAGCAACACTTGCGTCGCATGCGCAAATCTTACGGGGACAATGACCAATGACCAATGACCAATTTCCAAGGACCAATCAATGCCCAAGTGACCAAGTTCAGCAGCGAAGAGGGAGGATGGCGCCGCGGCCCTGTCGCCGGTCACGTGTTCAGTTCGGTCATTCGGGCTTGGTGATTGATTGGTCCTTGGTCATTGGGGCTTGGTCATTCGTCAGCGGGCCTTGGTTGCGGCCACTGCCGCGCGGGGAAAACTGGGGTTTCGTTGGCGTTCGATTTTGCAACCTCGCCGCGCGACCTCGTCTGGCGACCCGCCACGACCTTCGACGCGCCTGCCATCATTCACCCCGCCCGCCCCCGAAAAGAAAACGCCCGAGCCGGCCAAGCCAACCGGCCCCCGCGCCGGCGGCGCGCGGAGGGCCGGAGGGGGCAGGGGCGGGCGAGGGAGGGGGCGGCGGAAACCACGCCAACCACCGCGAGCCCAGCGAGCGCTCGACCTTGCCGATCGCCTCGACGACGGCCAGCGCGTCGGGAAAGCGGTCCTGCGGCCGGCGCGCGAGCATGCGTACGACGAGGTCATCCAGGGCGCGAGGCAGACCCGGGACCCGCGTCGACGGACGCGGCGGCTCCACGGTGGCGACCTTCGCGAGCAGGTCGATGAGGCCCACGTCGCTTTCGAACGGCGGCCGACCCGTGAGCAGGAAAAAGAGCGTGCAGCCCAGCGAGTACACGTCCGAATACGGACCGATCTCGCTCGTCGCCCCGCGCGCCGCCTCCGGCGACATGTACTGCGGCGTGCCGAACACCATGCCCTCCCGCGTGCTCTCCAGCCCCGACCCCACTTCGGCTTCGTGCAGGATCTTGACGATCCCGAAATCGGCGAGCTTCGCCAGGACCGCCGGCGGGCGCGTGGTCGCGGCGCTCACCGGTTCCCGGGTCGACGAGGACGCGGGCGTCTCGGGCAGGAGGATGTTGGACGGTTTCACGTCCCGATGAATGACCGCCTCCGCGTGCGCGTGGGCGAGCCCGTCGGCGACCTGCTTGGCCAGGGCGAGGGCACGCGGCGGGGGCACGGGTCCGGCGCGCCTCACTTCCGAAGCGAGGGAACCGCCGCCGACGTACTCGAGGACGAAGACCATCCGCCCCTCATGATAGAGGAGGTCGTAGACCTGGACGATGTTCGGGTGGCTCAGCCGTGCGAGCACGCGCGCCTCGAGCTTCGCACGCGCGACCGTGTCGTCGCTCAGGGAGCCCGTCGCCCGAAGGACCTTCAGGGCGACCGTCCGACCCAGCTCCTGGTGGGTCGCGCGGTAGACGACGCCCATGCCGCCCTGACCGAGCTTCGACTGCACGCGATACGCGCCGACCTGCGTCCCCGGGGCCAGCTCGAGGTAGGGTGAATCCCCTCGGCCGCCGGCCGTACCGACCGCACGGCTCGGGGGCGCGGCGCCCGAACGCCTCGCATCGGCGCGAGGGGCGGCCGCTGGGGCGGGCTCCGCGGCCCCCCGATACACTTCCGTCGGCCTTTCATCGACAGGGAGAAAGGCGGTTCCGAGCCGGGGGCGGGTCGGCTGCACATCCTCGTCCGACTCCGGCGGCGCGGGCGCGATGGTCGCGGCCAGGTCCGAGCCAGGGGCCATGAGCGTGCCAAGGTCCATGAGCGTCGAGTCGCCGACCGAAATGTCGTCCTCCTGCGTCCGGCGGCCGGGCTCGGCCGGCTGCGACGGACCGGCCCTGTACTTCTTCACGTCGGCCTCGTACTCCTCTACCAGGCGGTCGGCCCTCGACGCCTGCGACGGACCGGCCATCGCGGGAAGGCCCACGCCGGAGGTGTACTCTCGATCCCGCGCCGCCACCCCCGGCGGTTCGGTCGCGGGCTCGGCCGGCAGGGCCTCCAGATCCAACGGGCCCAAGTCGACGGGAGGACCGGTCGCACCAACCTCCATCCCCGGCTCGCTCTCCGCTTCCAAGAACGTTTCCGCCGCTCCCGGCGCAGCGCTCGCGCACGGAGGAGGCGTTGGCTCGGGGATGGGCGGTCCCGCGATGACGTGCTGAGGCGGGCGCGGAAACCCCGGGAGGAGGTCGCCGGCGAGCGGGGGCGGGGTCGCACCCCCGGCGGCTTGCACAGGCGGCGACGCGACGGTCGGCGGCGGCTTCGCCGCGGGCTCGCCTGGAGCCTGGGAGAAAACCCGCGTCGACTCCTCGCTCGAGGCGGCAACGGCCGGCGGCGGAGTGGCGCGCAAGGCGGGGGCCGCCATCGGCGTCGGCTCGGGGGGGCCGAGGCGTGCGGCGACGGGGGCGGACGCGCGCGCGCCCACTCTCGGCCTGCCCCGGGTCTCCTCCTCGCGCGGCGCGGGCGTCCCGACGACGCCCGCCGACACGGCCGACTCTTCCGCGGGCAGGATCCGCGTGTCGTCGGTGCAGCCCTCCGCGGCGAGCGCCGCGGCGAGGCCGTCCAGTGCGCGGAGGAGTTCGGACGCGGCCTGCGGCCGCCGCGCCGGCGCCTTCTCGAGCAGCCTCGTCACCAGCGCGTCCGCGAGGGCGCCGAACCGGTCGCCGGGCGTGCCGATGGCCGGCGCAGCCGTTTCGAAGCGCTGCTTCTGCGCGACCTCGAGCGCGTCTCCCCCGGTGAACGGAGGCCGGCCCGCGAACAGCTCGTACGCGATCACGCCCAGCGCATAGTAGTCGGAGCAGGCGCCCGCCCGGCCCTCGGGAGCGAGCAGTTCGGGTGCCACGTAGCGGAAATCGTAGGCTGCGGACTCGCAGAGGAAGAAGTACTGGCTGCGGCTCGGCAGTCCCGGATCGCCGACCTTCACGCGCGCCACGCCTCCGTGCAGGCGCGCGAGGAAGATGTTCGACGGCTTCAGGTCCCCATGCACGAGGCCCTGTTCGTGGAGCGCCTCCAGCGCGAGCGCGATCTGGCGGAGGATCCGCACGGCGCGCGGGCGTTCGACCCGGCGGTTCTCGAGGAATTTCCGGAGCGTGATCCCGTTGATGAATTCGCGCACCACGTAGTAGAGGTGCTGCTCGGGGTGGTCGCGCACGTCGTAGGTGTTCACCAGATGGCGGTCCACGACCCGCGCGCACTCGATCGACACGTTGAGGAACCCCTCGCGAATCCGGTCCTGCCGCACGACCTCCTCGTTCAGGACGCGCACGACGACCTCCCGTCGGAGCGCCTTGTGCGTGGCGCTGAAGGCCGCCGTGAGCGGACCTTCGCCGAGGGCGTGGAGCATCTCGTAGGGACTGCCGGCCCGCTCGAAGGCCTTCTGGATCGAGGCCATGCGCAGGCCGAGCTTTTTTTTCGTGAAGAGCCGCTCGACCGCCTCGCGCGCGTCCTCGGGCAGCTCGCGTCGCAGCCTTCCGAGCAACCGGACCAGTTCTTCCGACGGCGGGAGGGAAACCGCGGCGTCGAGCCCGGCCTGGCGCGCGTCGGGCGCGGCCTCGCGGCACGAGCACTCGATCGCCTCCAGGACCAGCGGCCGCGGCGCCTCGAAGAGCGTCCGTCGCGCCGCCTCGTGCCGCGGGGTGCCGGCCTCCGCGCGGAGGAAGGCGAAGGCTGCGCACAGGTGGCGAGGGTCCCTCGTCCCGAGCAGGAAGCGGGCGGCCTCCTCGCGCTCTTCGGTTACGGCGGACCCGAGCGCCTGGCGCAGACTCTCAAGCCCTCCGTCCGGACGGGACCAGGCTTCGGGCCCGACCGGTCTCGCCTTCTCGCGCAACTCGAAAGTGGCCGAGGTGGTGGGGTCCTCACGCGCGGGCAGCCGCGGGTTGCGGGTGATCGCGAGAGAGTCCGAAGCCTGCGCCCGGAGCCACGGCGTCTGGCGTCCGCCGAGCCGCGTCGCCTCCGACTTGACGCGCGCGCTCACGAATTCGTAGAGCTCCGTGAAGCGCACCCAACCATCCTGGTTGAGGTCGGCGTCCCCCTTCATGCCGTCGATGAGGGCCTTGGAGAAGAGGCCGTGCTTCCAAGCGTCGACCTCCAGCGAACGCTCCTCGGCTCCGCACGCGGAGAAGACGATGCGGTTCCGTCCGCTCAACCCTTCAAGATGTCGCGGCTGAATGGCGATGCCGCGCGCGCGCGCGCCGGGGGGAAGCACGTCCCCGCGCGACGAGAGGCCGGAGTAGCAGCAATCGAGGCAGAGGAGGAGGGCCTTCGTCTCGACCCGGTCGAGCCACTTCGCAAGGTTCGCCATCGACACGCCGGAGAGGGCCAGCTCGTCCGGGTCGCCGTCATGCGGCAGGAGGAAGCCGTCGGCTCCGCCCGCCTCCGGCTCGACGAGACCGTGGCCGGCAAAAAAAAGGAAGACCAGGTCCGAGCCCCGGGCCCGCCGGGGCAGCTCCTTGTCCAGGCTGGTGACGATCGCGCGGTGCGTCGCGGAGGCGTCGGTGAGGACCTGGACGTTGTCGGGCGGGAAACAGCCGTAGAGAGGGTCGCGCAGGACCTCGGCGATCCCGAGCGCGTCCGCGTGCGCGAACGAGAGGGGGCCGACGCGGTCCTGCCGCTGGTAGCGGCTGATGCCGATGAGGAGCGCATGGGCGTTCCGCGGGGGCATCCAGGTTTTCTCCGCACGACGTCGGGGGGCGAACGGGTGGATTCGGAGCGCGATTTTACGGCATTCCCCGGGCGCGATCAAGGCCACACGGCCGGGCCGAATTTCAAATTGCAAAAAGTCAAATTTCAAATTTCAAATTTCGCGCGCGTCTAGCTGGGACGCAGAGCCAGGATCCAGCCATTTGCCGCCGTCGGTCGAGTTTAGCCTCAGTTCGGGTTGTTGTTTTCGATTGCTCGCGGCCCCAGCGCGCGCTAGACTCGCACGCATGACTGACGACAGCGGCGGGCCGCGCGGGCGGCACCTGGCGACCATGACCTGGATGGAGGTCGAGCGCGCGCGCCCGGACTTTCCGGTGGTGATGCTGCCGCTGGGCGCGGGCGCGAAGGAGCACGGTCCCCACCTCCCCCTGAACAACGACTGGCTGATCGCGGAGTACCTCGCACGGCGGGTGACTGAGGTCGCGCGTGTGCTGACCTTGCCGACGCTCCCCTACGGCTTCTACCCCGCGTTCGTCGAGTACCCCGGTTCGGTGAACATCGGGCGCCAGACCTGCGCGGACGTCGTCGCGGACGTGTGCCGGTCGTTTGGGCGGCACGGCTGGCGGAAGTTCTACGTCCTGAACACGGGCATCAGCACCAACCGCGCGTTGGCATCGGCGAAGAAGGCCCTGGAGACGGAGGGTCTGCGGCTCGAGTATACCGACCTCACGACCGCCTGCGCGGAAGTCGAGCGCAGCGTGCGCGAGTCGGAGGGCGGGAGTCATGCGGACGAGATCGAGACCTCGATGATGCTCTACCTCGCGCCCGAGGTGGTCCGCCGGGATCGCATCGTCCGCGACTACCATCCGGACCAGGGGCCCGGCGGTCTCACGCGCGACCCGAACGCGACCACGGGCGTCTACTCGCCGACGGGCATTTGGGGTGACCCGACGCGCGCGACGGTGGAGAAGGGAAAGGTGGTGGTGGAGGCGCTGGTGGCGCACCTCGTGGAGTTTCTGGGACGGTTCGAGCGCGAGGGGGCATGCGACCGAGGGGGTCCTCGAACACCCCAGGTCGCCGGCCCCTAGTGGGGCTTCAATTTTGTTTCTGTAGGTTCTGGTTGTCTCTCGTGGCCCGAGCCGGCTCGAACGCCTGGGAGGGAGAACGAAGGCTCAATTCTCAATGATCAAGGCTGAATCAAGTCTCAAGACTCAACGCTCAACGCTTCGTTCGCAGGCGTGACCGAATCCCCGGAAACCCGGTGACGAAGCGACTCGGTGAAGATCCGAGTTCACGTCTCTGGTCTCCCTGAGCATTGAGCCTTGAACCTTTGTTTCCGGGATGCACCCCCCAGATCGAGGTTGAAGGCCCACTAGGGTATTCGCCCGATCCGTGTCCCCAGCTTGACGTACGTCTCCAGCCCCCCCGCGCTCGCCGCCACCAGGTCGTCGTCCCAGCGCACGCGACCCCGCTCCGCCACCAGCACGAGGGTAGAGCCGCCGAAGGCGAAGAAACTCTTCTCCTCCCCTTTCCGCACCGGCCGACCCGGCGTGAAACAGTGCCGGATGCTCGAGATCAGGAAGCCCCCCACGTCCACGAACGCGAGCAGGCCAAAGCCGTCGGACTCCAGCAGCGTCACGGCACGCTGGTTCCGGCCGTAGAAATTCAGGTTGTTCCCGGGGAACGGGCTGACCGAATAGAAGCGCCCGGGGACGCGACGCGGCGCGCGAGGCAGGCCGCCGGTCGGGAAGTGAAGCCGGTGGTAGTCGCCAAGGTAGAGGCGCAGGACCGCGGCTGCACCTCCGGCATACCGCGACGCGAGCGACGGGTCGGCGAGCAGCTCGGCGAGTCCGCAGGTCACGCCCTTGAGGGAGAGCAGCGAACGCGGCCCGACCTCCGGCAGCACGAGCAGCTTCCCGTCGCCAGGCGACACGAGCGTAGCGGGGTCCGGGTCGAGCGGGCGGGCACGCGGGTCCAGGCGACGCGCGAAGAAATCGTTGAAGGTCGGGTAGCACGCCGGCGGCCGCTCCGACTCCGCGACGTTCACGCGCGCGGCGCGAACAAAACCCGGGATCCAGCGGCGCGACCCGGGCTGGTCCGCGTACCAGCCGAGCGCCGAGTGCAGCAGCCTGGAGTGCAGCAGGAGCGGGCGCACGCGCCGCCCGGTCGGCGCATTGTACAGCCAGTGGAAGAGCCCGCGCCGGACGAGCTGCTCGGTGCGCAGCTCCCCGGTCTCGCGGTCGACGTAGCGCCCGTCGCCGGGGCTGGAGGGGTCGCACGCGCGGTCGCTCACGCCCGTCCCCCTCTCACCAACGAGAGAAGCTGGAGCCGGAGGACGAGGACGGAGGCGAGGAGGAAGATCCGCCGGACGAGTCCGACCAGGAGCTGAAACTCGAAGAGCTCGCGGACGAAGACCAGCTCGAGCTCGAGGCGGGGCTGGAGGACGAACCGGACGACGAAGCCGAAGACGCGTCCGAAGAAGACGGGTTGAACAGGCTCTGATGGTAGGCGGTCGCCGCCGCGGCTCGCCGCCGCTCCTCTTCGCGGCGCCGCTCCTCCTCCCTCTCCTCAAGCTCGCGCACCTGCGACTCGGCGCGACCTCTCGCCTGCCGCACCTCGAGCTCGGCCCTGTTCGCCAGCCTCACCCCCTCCTCGTAGTCCATCCGGCTGAACGCGCGGCAGGCCTGGTCCAGGAGCGAAGCCGCGCCGGCGAGCTCGATGCGCACGCCCCGCCGCTGGAAGGTGGCCGCATCCTGGAGCATGCGCCGGCTCTGGTCGACCTCCGCACGGCACTTCGCAGCGAGCGCCACGTCCTCTTCAGCCATTTGCCTCGCCTGGTCGCAGAGCTGCAGCGCTTCCTCCGCCCGACGCGCGGCGAGGTCCCAGGCCAACGCGCCGGTCGCCGCCGCGCGCTCGGCTTCCGCAAGCACCGCCTCGCCGGAGGCGAGCTTCTGCGCCGCCGCCGGCCGGTCTTCGGTGCGGGCTTCGATGAAGGCACGCGCGCCGTCACGCCCGCGCCGGGCCTCCGCGATGCGGACCTGCAGCCGCCCGAACGCCTCCACGTCCGCCCGCGCACGCTTCTCCCCGTCCGCCAGGTCGGCCGCCGCCCGCTCAAGGGCGTGGAGCGCGGACTCCCAGTTCGCCGGCCGCTCCATCGCCGCCGCGACCGCCGCCCGCAGCGTGCCGGCCGCCTCCTCGAGCCTGCGCCTCGCCTGCGCCTGCACCCGCACGCCCTGCGCGGCGCAGAAGCGCTCCACCTCCGCCGCCCGCCCTTCCGCCGCGGCCAGGAAGGCCAGCGCGGCGCCGCGCGCGCCCTCCAGCTCCTCGAGCCGCGCCTGCACCGCCAAGAGCGCATTCGACGTCCGTTCCTGGTCGGCCTGGATCCCCTCGAGCGCGTTCGCCGCCCGGAAATAGGCCTGTCGCTCCGGCGCAGCGAGCCGCTCCGCCTCGGCCACCCGCGCCTCGAAGCCCGCCACCCACGTGTGGGCCTGGCCCGCGCAGCCCGCCACGCGCGACCAGGCGTCGGCTCGATGGTCGCGCACGAGCGTCTCCTGCGCCGCGTCCATTTCCGTCAGCAGCGACGCAAGCCGCGCGGTCTCGGCCCTGCGCGCCGGCACGTCCTCCCGGATGAAGGCTCGCGCCTTTTTTTGCGCGAGCACCACATGCTCCGCGCGGTCCAGGAGGTCCTTCCCTTTGGCCAGGTGCTCGGTCGCGGCGTCATGGTTCGCCGCGCCCACGAACTGCCGGACCTCCTCGGCCTCGACCCGGGCGAGGGCGAGGAGCGGATCCGGATTGCCGTTTTCCTCCGTGAGCAGGAAGCCCTCCACTCGCGCCGCGCGGGCGCTTTCCGCCCCCGCGTCGATGCGCCGGCCCAGGGCCGCGAGCCCGGCGATGTCCTCGGCGATCGCCACGGCCCGTGCGCCGATCTCGCGGGCGCGCGCTGTGCAGCGCGCGGCCTCCTCCTGCGCGCCGAGCGGGTCCTTCGCCTGGCGAGCGACCGCCGACAGGACGCGGTGGTCCAGCTCCGCCAGCGCGTCGGCGTACGGCGACAGCGGGTAGCCCGCCTTCCCGATCGACTCCGCGGCGGCGAGCGCGGCCTGGCGCGCGGCCGCGACTTCGCCGAAGAGACGCCGGGCCTCGTCGCGCCCCTTTTCGAGCCGCTCGAGCGCCGCTCCCATTTCCGCGAGTCCGGTCTCGACCGTCGCGCCGTCGGTCTCCGCCGCCTGCCGGATGAGGATTTCGGCTTCCGCGATGTTGCGCGTACCGCACCACGACTCCCCGTCCAGGAGTTTGCGCGCGCGCACGGAAAGCTCGTTTTGGCCGAGCCAGACCGCCTGGGTGGACTCGAGCGTCTCCGCCAGCTTGCGCCAGACGGCGAGGGTCGTCCCCGCGAGCCGGCTCTCGTCGCCGCCCGCCGACGCCACGACGTACCGATGCCGGAGCTTGAGCTGCTCGAGACCGTCCATGACGGCGAGGATGCGCTGGTTAAGCGCGGAAAGCCTGGCGCTCGACTCGTGATAGCGGCGCGTCCGGTGCCTGCGCAGCAGCAGGACGGCAACCGCGCCCACGAGCAGGAGAACGGCGCACCCGGCGCCGGGCAGCACGCGGTGCGTGTAGAAGCGCCGCTCGGCCTCCACGCGGGCGTGCTCCACGAGACCGAGAATCCGCTCCCGACCCCGGGCGATGCCCGCGCGCGCGATCGCCGCCGAGGCGATCCCCGTCGGATAGTCGTACTTCGCGGCGGACGACGCCTCGTCGACCAGCCTCCCCCATGCTTCCGTGTCGCCCGCAAGCGTGTCCAGGTCGACGCCCTGCGCCCGCGCCTCGCCCGCCGCCGTACGCGCCGCCTCCAGGTCGCGCTCGGCGGCATCGATCAAGGCACGACACTGGTCGCGCAGGGCCCGGAGATTGCCGAAGACCTGCTCCACCTCCCGAAGGCGACCCAGGACCTGGTCGGCGGCGGCGTAGGCCCCCTCCGGGTGGCCCGAGAGCATCCGCGTCGCGGCCGCCAGCTCCTCTTCGGTGCTCGCGAGCACGCGACCTGCCTCGCCGGCCGCGAACCCTTCCTGGGCGCTCCCCCGCTCCAGCGCGACGAGCCGCGCGCGCAGACCCTTCGCTTCTTCGACGCGGGCGCTCGCCGCGGCCTTGCGGCGCTCGCGCTCAGCGCGGGCGGCCTCTTCCGCGCGCCGTGTCTCGTTGCGCCGCCGCTCGATCCACTCCTCGAGCTTCGCCAGGAGCGTCCGAACGCCCCCCACGTGGTCGCCGGCCTTCGCGAACGGCAGGAAATACGGCTGCACCAGCTCCTGATCGATGCGCGCGCCCTGCAGCCCATAGTCCCGCTGCAAGGCGATTCCGGGCCGGACCGAGACCTGTCGGTCGCCGATGGAGAGCAGGAGGATGACCACGCGATCCGGGTCGAGCGCTTGCCCGAGCGCGGCGGCCTGGCGGAGCCACTGTTCATAGAGCCGGTCCTCGTAGCGGTGGTGCGCCTCTTTGCCGGACCCCGTGTGGCCGACGACCACGAGATAGTAGTCGCGCCCCGGCCGCCGGCTCGACTCGGCGAGCAGGGGCTCGAGCGCGCTCATGCCGCCGTCGGGCGTCTCGGCGACGTACACGCGCCGCCCCGTGAAATCCGGCGCGGGGGTCTGCGCGGAGGCCGCGGGCAGGCTCGCGCCGGCGAGGAGGAGGAGGAGGGCGGGGGCGAACACGGCGGCGCGGAGAGGGCGGGGGCGCACGAGTGGTGGCATGCCGGCGAAACCTCGAGGGATTGCTGATTGCTGATTTTCTGCGCCGAGTTACATGGATGGACCAGTGCGGACCAGCCGCAACAGAGTTGGATTCTACGGCGAACACGAGCTCAGGGGCAACGAAATCGTACTCCGGCGTGGAATGGGGCGTCCCAGGTCGCTAGTGGCCCGTTGACGAACTCCGGACACAGTCGTCAACTCTGTCACGGCGGGTCGTACGCCGTGCGGACGTTCGCGCTGGCCGGAGGCCCGCGCCCCCAGGCATCGTGTCTGGACTTCGGCAACAGGCCACGAGAATACCGTGGAAAGGGCTACTCTCATGCGCCGCCCGAATTGAGCAATGCCGTCTTGCCAGTTACCCATTGCGGGATGCTGTTCTTGGGGGGCTGGAGGGCGAAACCACCAACCGCGCCACAGGAGGACGACGCGTCCTGGAGACAACCGGCCAAAGCTCGGGGTGAAGGCCTGAAACGGCCGAAGCACTCCAGGTGAGCCGTCGATCCCGCGTGCTCCCACTGAACCCCCTGCTCGTTCCCCCCTCTTGACGCGCGGCCTGAGCCGTATTATACTTCTGACAGATGCGTAATATGGAGGCCCCCATGAAAACCTTGACCCTGAAGCTTCCCGAAAGCCAGTTCTCGCGACTGGACGATCTGGCGCGGCGAAGCCGGACCAGCCGCTCGGCAGTCGTCCGTCAGGCCATCGACCGACTCCTGTCCGACCGCAAGACGACGGCCGGCATTTCCGCGTTGGCGGTCGCGCGACACGTCGTGGGATCCGTGGAGGGGCCGCGCGATTTGAGCGTCGGGCGCGCGCACATGAAGGGCTACGGCGAGTGAGGCGTCTGGTGATCCTCGACACAGGTCCTCTGGTTGCCGCCCTGAACGCGAAGGACCGTTGGCACTCCTGGGTGGCCGAACGTCTCGACGAAATCGAGCCGCCGCTGCTGACGTGCGAGGCGGTTCTCTCGGAGGCATGCTTCCTCCTGCGACTGACTCCGGGCGGCCCGGCGGCCGTTCTCGAACTCCTCAAAAGCGGGACCCTTGCCCTTCCCCTTCGGTTGGTCGAGCACACCGGTTCGGTGAGACGCCTCGTCAAGCGGTACGACAACGTGCCGATGTCGCTCGCCGACGCCTGCCTGGTCCGCATGGCGGAGATCGAGGACCAGGGCAGCGTGCTCACGTTCGACTCCGATTTCCGAGTCTACCGCAAACACGGTCGCCAGGCGATCCCGCTCCTCATGCCGGATCGGCGATGACGACGCAAGCGCCCGTCAGAAAACAACTTGCTCGTTTGACGCGCAGGGGGGCGACAGGAATTCTCCATGCTCAATTTTCAAGACTCAGACGAGGCTCAAGGTTCAAGTCTCAATGACCACCACGGAACCTAGTGTCCCGTCTACGCCTATGCTGCTCGTTCGCCGAGCGCTCGGTGGAGGTCGGCCGGCTCCCGTCAGGTAGAGCTTTCAGGGAACCCGTTCGCCCCAGGTCATCCTGAACGAAGCGAAGCGCCACAGCGCGGAGCGAAGTGAAGCATCCGAACCGAGCGTAGCGACCGCTTTTCTCGACAGGGCACTGGCTCGCCCACGACACGGTCCGAGGGCCGGTCGAGAAGGTTGGGCGTCCGTTTTTGCTTGGATCCTTCGCTTCGCGCTGCGGCGCTCCGCTCAGGATGACATGCGGGATGACTGGTTCACCGAACGCGTACTCCGCTACAGCGGCGGACCCTTGGAATTAGCGTAGACGGGACACTAGCGGGGCTTCAACATCGCTTCGCGGGGTGCGTAACACGGAGGCAAAT
>JACPWG010000001.1 GCA_016197205.1 Planctomycetota bacterium | reverse complement strand
CTCGAAGTCACTAAGACCACAAAGGCGCTTTTCGGCCGAGCCAAACTCGCCCCCTCACTGACGGTCCTTCGTGGTCTTCGTGCCTTGGTGGCTTGGTGGTTTCGTCGTCCGTTTGGGTTTCGGGCCTTCGCCCGAGTTGGAGATTGGCAAGGGGAAACCGCAGTTGCGTCGCCGGCACTACTCCCAGCGGAGCGCGTCGATCGGATTCAGCCGGGCCGCCTTGATCGCCGGATACATGCCGAAAAACACCCCCACGCCGCCGGAGAAGAGCAGACTGAGCCCGACCGACCAGAGAGGCACGAACGCCCGCGGCAGCGGCGACAGCGCCGACACGCCGAACCCGACGGCGAAGCCGAGCACGACGCCGATCATGCCGCCGAGGAGGCTCAGCAGGATGGCCTCGACCAGGAACTGCGCGAGGATGTCCTTCGGCCTCGCCCCGAGCGCCTTGAGCACCCCGATTTCTCGCGTCCGCTCCGTCACGGAGACGAGCATGATGTTCATGATCCCGATGCCGCCGACCAGCAGCGAGATCCCGACGATCCCCGCGAGCACGACGGTCGTGAGCTTCGTGGCCTTGTTGAAGAAGTCCAGGATCTGATCCTGGGTGGAGACCTGGAAATCGTCCGGCTGCTTGTCGCCGAGGTGGTGGCGCTTGCGCAACACTTCGCGGATGAGCGCGGTGGCGTCCTTGGTCATGTCGGCGTGGTGCACCTGGGAAAGGATGGAGATGTGGCGGGCGAGGTCCGCGCCGTAGATCTTCTCGGCGGTGAGGAACGGAATGAGGGCGATGTCGTCCTGGCTCTGTCCGAAAAAGCTCCCCTTGCGTTCGAGCAGGCCGACGACGCGAAACTGCCGGTTGTTCAGGCGGATCGGGTCGCCGACGATCGCCTCGGTGACGCCGAGCTTCCGCAGGACCTCGCGGCCGAGCACGCAGACGTTCTTGCGGTGGCGCATGTCCAGCTCGGAAAAATAGCGACCGCGGTCGACGTACCAGTTGCGGATCTCGGGGAAGTCCGAGTTGGTGCCGATCACCGTCGAAGAGCACGAGTTCGTCCCGTGCACCAGCTCCGAGCTGGTCTGGAGCATCGGCGCGACCTTCTTGATTTGCGGGCAGGCGAGGTAGATCGCCTGCGCGTCCTCATACGTCAGCTCGATCCTCCCCATTTCCGTCCCCTCGCGCCCGGGCGGCTGGTAGGGCACGACCCACATCGCGTCCGAGCCCATCCCCTGGATGAACTCGGTGATGTACATCGACATCCCCTGCAGGATCGACACGACGGAGATGACCGCCATCACGGCAATCACGATGCCGAGCACCGTGAGGACCGAGCGAAACATGTTCGCCCGGATCTCGGTCAGCGCGGACTGGACGTTCTCCAGGAGGATCATGAGGCTGCCGTCACCGTCAGAAGTGGACGATCCAGTCTTCGCGGATGATCTTGCCGTCGCGGATCCGGATGATCCGGTTGGTCATGCCGGCCACGTACTCGTCGTGGGTGACCACGATGACCGTGTTTCCCTGCTCGTGCAGCGTCGTGAGCAGCGCCATGATCTTTTCGCCGGTAGCGGAGTCGATGCTCCCGGTCGGCTCGTCGGCGAGGATGATCGCGGGGTCGTTGGCGAGGGCGCGCGCGATGGCGACGCGTTGCTGCTCGCCGCCCGAGAGCTGATTGGGCGTATGAAGGAGCCGCTTCTCCAGGCCCACGAAACGGACGAGGTCTTTCGCGACCTCGCGGCGGTTCGGCTTGCCGCTGTAAATCATGGGGATCTCGACGTTGCGGAGGACCGTCGCGCGCGGGATGAGGTTGAACGACTGGAAGACGAAACCGATCTTCCGGTTCCGGATGCGCGCGAGATCGTTCTCGGAGAGGTTGGCCACCTCCTCGTCGTCGAGCCGGTAGGTGCCGCTGGTCAGCGTGTCCAGGCACCCGATGATGTTGAGGAGCGTGGACTTGCCCGAGCCCGAGGGGCCCATGATCGAAACGTATTCGCCCTCTTCGACCGTGAGGTTGATGCCGCGCATCGCGCGGACCTCGACGTCCTCCACGCGGTAGGTCTTCACCGCCTTCTCGAGCTCGATGACGGGTTTGCCCACGGGAGGTTCCGCCACGGGAAAGGGGGAGGCCGACGACTCGCCGGCCGGGAGTATAGCGGACCGGGCCGGAGGGGTCAACAAGCCTCGTCCCCCGGTGCGGTCCGGTTTGGGTTGCCGCGGACGGCGCGGTGGGCGCGCGGGCCTCCCTCCTGCGCTCGCTCGCCGCGAGCTGCGGAGCGCAGGCCGGCCCGGGCGAGCCGGCACAAGGCTTACACCGCGCCGTAGCCGCGGGGACGCGTGTGTCCGAAGTTCGTCCACGGGGGACTAGCTCCCGCTCGCCCCCGCGCCCTCCGCGGGCTTGCCCTCTTCCTTCTTCGGCGGATCGACCGGCTTCGGCGGGTCGTCCTTCGCTGCGCTCTCCACCTTCTCGATGCGCTCCATCTCGCGGGCCTCGTCCTCCGACGGTGGACGAAGGACCAGCTTGATGCGGGTTCCCACGGCGGGGATCGCGTTCTCGTTGCAAAAAAAGCGCGCGGCCGCCCAGTTCTGGCCGGCATCGAGGGGGAAATCGAGGACCGCGGTCGGATCGTGCTGGATCGCGATGATCACTTTGTAGCGATTCGCAAGGTAGATCTTGCGGCCCGTCGGCTCCCCCGTGCCCGGGTCCCGCTCCTCGCCGAACTCCGAGCCGGCGAAGACCCAGCCGACGTGCGGCGCCGTGGCGCCGGTCTTGGCGTCGACGACGAAGTCCTCCGCGCGTCGCGTCTCCTTGCGACCGTCCGGCCCCGTCCATTCGATCGAGAGGTGCACGCGATCGCCGACCGGGCGCGTGGGGTCTCCCTGGAAGCGCGGGCCGCCTCCCCCCTGCTCGTGTTTGTCGCGCAAGCCCAGCAGGATGAGCCCGAGCTGGAGCTGCTGCGCGCGAAAGGGGAAAACGAGAATGCTCTCGTGGTCCTTCCCTCCTTCGCCGCACGCGTAGAGTTCGAGGAGTCCCTTCTGGAGGCAGACGACCCCGTCCGCCTCGATGCGCCGGTCCTTCTGGAAGAGCTTGAGTCCGCGGTCGAGGACCACCGCTTCCCCTTCGACCGAGCCGGGCGTGCCGGGCTCGGGGGGGGCGGGCGGCTTCGCGGCCGGTGGCGCCGCCGGCTGCGCGGCCGCGGGGGGAGCCTGGGGTGGGGATTCCTGGGCCTGGGCGGGGAGGAACGCGCCGGCGACCAGGAACCACACCGCCGGGCCGACAAGCGCTCTGGATTGCATAGGGCTCCTTCCGGAGAGGAGGTGCCGCCAACGTGATGCCGTGCCGGAGCCTCCATTATAGCTCGGCGCAAGCGGCCTGCAAGGATCGCTCGGCCGCCGGATGCTGGGCGCCCGCGCAAGAGTTACTTGACATCTTCCTGGATCGACCGATGCCTGGGGGCGCGGCCCAGAGGGCCGCGCCCCCAGGAGCCTCGAGGTCCGAAGCTGCGCGGTTATTTTTGCGCGGGCGCTTGCCTTCGCTCCCGGCGGCTGCTATGCTCCCCTTCTCCCTCTTCGTGGCGTTTCCCCGACACGGCTGCATGGCCTGGAGCCGGCCGACATGGCTGAATTCGAGGAGCCCGTAGGCTCGCCGCCGACACACGTCGCGAGGGCGCTTCCGCGACGCGTACTGCTCCACTTTTCGCAGGCCCTCCGGCACCTGCACGCGCGCGCCCGCCTCGCGTGGATCGGTTGGAAGGCCCGGCTCCGGCGCCGGGAGGCCGACCGGTTGTGCGGCGCCCTCGGGCGCGAGGCCTGGTCCCGGCTTCCGGACCTAGGGTGTTCACCCTACTCGGAGGAGCTGGGCCGCTTCGACGCGCGCGTCCGCGTGCTCTCGGGGGAAATCGAGCAGTTGGAGCGCCTGGTCGCGGAGTTGAACGCCGAACGGGCCCGGACAGCGGCCTCCTGGGCGGCGCGGCTCGGGCAACAGGACGCCGAAGTGCGGGCCGCGACGGATCGCCTCGCGGCAGCGGACTCCGCCCTCACGCGCCTGGAACGGGACCGCGTGTCGCTCGAGGAGGAGCTGTCCGCGCTCGAAGAGGAGCGCGCGCGGAGCCTGGTTCCGGGAGGAACGATCGGAGCGGGGGGTAAGCCGGCTGCGACGGCGAACGGCCCTGCCGCGGTGCAGGGGCCGGACGGGCCGCCGGTCGGCGTGCGCGCGGAGCTTGGGCCCGGCGCCGTCCGCCTGCGTGAACGTCTCGAGGACCTGAAACGGCGCCACGCGAACGCCGAAGCCGACGCCGCGCCGGTCCGGGATGCGCTCAAGGCCGCGCGCGCCGAGCGCGACCGGCTCGCGCTGGAGCGGGACAAGGCCCTGCGGGACCTCGACGTCCAGAGCCGTGCCTACTGTGAACAGTCCGACCTCCGGCGCATCGACCGGGAAGACGTGGAGGCGAAGAAGGCGCCCCTGTTCGTGCAGCTTGGGCTTCGCTTGTTCGAGACGCGGGAGCGGGCGGACCTGCTGGGGGCCCGCTTCGAGGAAATCGCGCGGGCGCGCGAGGTGGTGGCCGCGATCGAGGCGGAGACCGCGGTCCTGGGCGCGGGCATGTCGGCGTTGCCGCGTGCGGCCCGGCTCACCTCCGGAGTCCTCGTCGCCTCGCCGCTGCTTCTCGCGGCCCTCGTCGCGTGGCATTGGCTCGGTCGAGGCCCGGACCTGTCCACGCCCGAGCGGGCCTTCGCGAGCGTCTATGAGGCCGTCGCGCGTCGCGACTGGGGAGGACTCTACGACCTCTTTTCCGCCGGGCATCAGCAGGCGTTCGCCTCCGCCCTCGACCAGCTACGCAAGGACATCGACGCCGCGCCCGAGCCGGATCGGCCGGCCCTCGTGCGGTTTTCGGGCCTTGACCCCGAGCGTTGGCGGACCGCCGGGCCGAGGGAATACTTCGTCGGGTTCGCCGCCTCCCACCACGGCGAGGCCGGCGCAACGACGGGCCCTGACCTGGGCGGACACGCGCCGGACCTGCGGAGTGCGGAGATCGTGCGGGTGGAGCTGCGCGGGGAGCGCGCGGCCGTGCTCTTTCGTCGCCGGAGCGGCGGGTCGGAGGGAGCGGAGGAGCGGCTGCCGTTCCTTCGCGAGCGCGGGGGGTGGCGGTTCGACTCGCCGTGAAGGCGGAGGCGGGGTGGTGGCGGAGAGCGCGTGCTACTGCATCTCGGAGAGCGGCGCGTCCGGCGATTCCGGATTCGGAATGAGCCGTCGTCCGGCGCAATCGACGCGGAGATCCAGTCCTTCGAGGGGGATCTGGCCGAGAAGCGCGTACGACTTTCCTGGCTCCACCACTGCGTCAACTTCGGTTTTCCGGCCCATCAGTTCCAAGCTCACGATGCCCACGCGGTCTCGGACGTCTCGTCGGTCATCGGCGAAGCGCACGGGGATCCGGCCAAGCACAGCCAAGCCGAGCATCTGCACGACGGAAGAGGGCAGGACCAAGCGGGTAGAGCCGGTATCGACCAATGCCTCGACTGTGGCTCGTCGGACCTGCGGGGGAGGCAGGAGTCCTCTTCGGCAGTTCTCCTCGTCCGCAAAATTTGCAAGCGCAAGTGTGACCCGAACCTCCCCCATCGTGCGCTCCCGGGTCTCCGGCGTCGTCGTCATGTCCACACCTCGCGAGAAGGGGCCATCTGCACGCAGTATAGCGGTTGCCGAGCTGTCCGCCAAGGGCAATCGTGGGAGAGGGCGGCGGAACCGTCCCGCTCGGGAGAGCTACACTGCGTACGGGCACGCAATCGCTACGGTGCCAGAATCTCCACGAGGTGGGGGACGAGCCGCTCCGGCGCGTCGACGTGGGCGAAGTGGGAGGCCTCGTCCAGCCACACGAAGCGCGCGTCCGGGATCCGCTCGCGAAACGTCTCCCCGAAACGCGGCGGGACCGTCGGGTCGCGGCGCGCGTACATGAGCAGGAGCGGCACCGGGAACCCGGCCCCGGTCACGCGGCGCCCCAGCAGGCGGGCCTGGAATTCCGCCCTGTCGCGGGGATCGAGGGTTTCGGCCAGGATCTTGGAGAAGGCCCGGGAGCCCTCCGGCGTCGAGAGCGGGTCGTTCTCCGTTCCTTCGACGTGTGCCCGGAGTTCGATCCACTACTGTTCCTTTGCGCCGCTGCGTCTCCGCGGTTTCGTCCCCGTGTCCGCGGGACACGGCCGCCTCGACTTCCTCCCCGCCCCTCCCCCGCCCCTCCCCCGCCCCTACCGAGGCAAACCGTGAGGAGGTGCTGGAACGTGAGGCCCACGGGCGCCGCGCTCGGGACCGGCGACGGTCGCAGCCCCGGCTCGAGGCCCGCGCCGACGGACGCCGGCCTCGCAGTTTGTTGTCCTTGCCCCCGTCACCTGCCCAAAGTAGAATGCGTCCTTCAGGTGTTCGTGCCCTTCGGCCAGGCGAGTCAGGATGCGGGCATGAGTTCGAAGACGATCTTGACCATCGATGACGACCGGGACATCCTCTCCATCGTCGAGGCGATCCTCCACACCAACGGGTATCGCGTCCTGACGGCCCCGAACGCCAAGGCCGCGCTGGAGCTCCTCCGAACCGAACCGGTCGACCTGATCCTCCTCGACCTCGCCATGCCGGAGATGGACGGCTTCCAGTTCTGCTCGGCCCAACTCGACTCCGACGGGCCGAAGGTGCCGATCATCGTCCTGAGCGCTTTGGACACCGTCCCCCTGGTCAATGACCTCCTCACGAAGGTCGCCGGGGTAGTGACCGTGATGCACAAGCCCTTTCAGCCCGCCGCCCTCCTTGCGCACATCCGACGCGTCCTCGGCGATGCCCCGCCTCGCCGCCCTGCCAACGACCGCGTCCGATGACTCTTCGTCCCCCTTGGGTACCCGTAGACCAGGTCCGAACACGGCGTCCGTCCGCGGCACCCCTCCCCTCCCCCTACGGAAAAGGGCGGTCTCTTCTCCCCGAAGCTCTTCCTCGGCGGAAGAGCGTGCGGCGACAGGAGGCCGACGAAACCATTTGACGCCCTCGGAGGCCCGCGGTACTCTCGACGAACGGCTGGGTCGCGGCGAGCGTTTTCTTCCGGCACCGGGCAGCGGAAAGGTCCGAGCATGAGGGGGGAACTGCGGGTCATCCGGGGACGCGGCGTCGGACGACGATTTCGGATTCCTGAAGTTGGACGGCTGGTCCTGGGCCGGGCCGCCGCCTGCGAAATCCGGTTCGACGATCCCGCCGTTTCCGCGCGGCACTGCGCGATCGAATGGTCGGGCGGCGCGCACCTGGTCCAGGACCTCGACAGCCACAATGGGACCTTTCTCAACGGGGAGAAGGTCCGTCGCCGCTCCCTCGCCCCGGGGGACGTGTTGGCCGTCGGGGGAACCGCCCTGGAGTACGCGGTGGTCACGGCGCCCGTCCTCGAGCCCGAGTCCGGCGCCGTCCTGCTCGGCGTGGACTCCCCATGGTCGCCCGATCGAGCCGTCCTCTGCCGCGTGCTCCCGGTGCGCGAGCCCGCGTTCTGGGCGGACCTCGCCCGGCCCGGCGGGGAGCTCGACGCCGCGCGGCTCGTGGTCGTCCTGCCGATGCTTTTCCGCCTGTACGCCCCGCGGGAGGCCTCGCGCAGTTTGGCGGGCCCGATTGAGGAGGCCCTGGACTGCGCGCTCGCGGCCCTCTCCGGCTGCCGTGCTGCCGTCGCGGTCCTCCTCCCGCGCGAGCCGGGCTTCCCCGGCCTTCACGTCGCGCGCGCCCTCGATCCCAGGGACGGCGGCGAACCTGTCGCCGTCTCCCGCACGATCCTCGATGCGTGCCTGCGCGAGGGGGTCTGCCTCCTTACCTCGGTCCCACCCGGTTCGTCCGGCACGGACAGCATGGCGAAGACCGGGATCCGGTCCGTGCTCTGCGCCCCCCTCGAGTCGAGCCTCGGGATCCTCGGCGCCCTGTACGTCGACTCGCGAAGCCAGGTGGAGACCTTTGACCCGGCCGATGTCGCGATGCTCGCAGCCCTGGCCGCCGCCGTCGCCGCCCTGACGGAGCGCTGGCACCTGGAGGCGCGCCTGGAGTCGGTCGTGCACCGCTTCGAGGACGTGCTGCACCACGTCCCGGTCGCGATCTTCGCGACCGACCCGGGCGGGAAGCTCGCCCTCTGGAATCGCGAGTGCGAGCGGCTCCTCGGCCATTCCGCGGGCGCGGTGCTCGGTCGCGACGGCTTGGAGCTGCTTCTCGGCGACGCGGCGCGCGGCGCCGTGGAGCGGGCGGACGCGGGGGCGGAGTCCCCGGTCGAGCAGGAGTTCCGGGGGGCCGACGGCAGGAGGATTCACGGCGCGCTCGCCCTCCGCCGCTTCTTCGACCTGGACGGTTCCCCCTCCGGCCACATCGGGTATCTCGTCGACCTGCACGAGCTGCGCGCGGTGCACGCGGTGCTGGCCCGGACGGAGCGCATCGCGACGCTCGGGCTCCTCGTCGCGGGCATCTCGCACGACTTCAAGAACATCCTCACGAAGCTCGCCCTGTGCACGGACCTCGTGGCCCTGCCGCCCGAGCAGCTCGAGACCGCGGAGGGTGTCGTACGGCGGGCGGTCGGACAAGGGCTCGCGCTCTGCGAAACCCTGCTCGCGCACGCGCAGCGGAAGCAGGACCGGCTGGAGCCGACGGATCTGGCCCGCCTCCTCGACGAGACGATCGGCCTGGCCGCGAGCGAGTTCGCGGCACACGGTCTCTCCGTGCAGCGCGCGATCGAGCCGGTGGGCATGATCGAGGCGAACCCCGGCCTCTTGCAGAGCGTGTTCCTCAACCTCCTCCTGAACGCCCGGCAGGCGCTTCCGAAGGGGGGCCGCCTGTCCGTGTCGCTCCGTCGGGAGGGGGAAGACGTGAAGATCGCCTTCGTCGACGACGGGCCCGGGATACCGCTTGAAGTGCTGGCGACGCTCTTCCAGCCTCTCGTGACGACGAAGGACGGCTCGGATCCGGCCGGTGGGGGCGCGGGGCTCGGTCTCTACATGTCCGCCGAGATCGTTCGCCGCCACGGCGGCGAGATCTCCTGCATCAGCTCTCCCGGGAAGGGGACGACGTTCACCGTGCGTCTCCCGATCGGGACCGCGGCGGCGAGGGCTGGAGGCGCGTGCCCCGCCACGTCCTTCGACCGGGCCGTCGTCCTGGCCATCACCGAGGAGCGCCGCCTTCTGTGGCTCGAGCTCTTCCGCGAGCGGCCGGAGCGCGTCCTCACGGACCCCGTCCGGGTCGTGGACCTCGTCAGAAGCGAGGAGATCGACGTGGCCTTTCTCGACCTTCCGCCGGCAGGGACCGAACGGGCGATCCAACTCCTCCGTGCGGCCCGGCCCGCCCTGCGGATCGCGGTGGTCCTCGGACGGACGAGCGAGGACGCCGCCTCGTTTCCGGTGCTTCGAGGCGCCGACGGCTACCTGCACCCGCCCTTCGGCCGCGACGAGGTCCTACGCTGCATCCCGGTGTTCCCGCGGTAGCGCGACAGGTTCGGACGCGCGCCGGCGGGGCCTCGGCCCCTGCCCCTCACCTCCAATTCCCCGCCGCGGCCGAGCCGCAATCGACGACTCCGGCCGAAGTTCGTCAACGGGCCACTAGTGGACCTTCAATATCGATCCTGGGGGTGCATGACATGGGGACGAAGGAAGCGGAACGGGTTCGCGACGGACACACGGAACCGCGACCGTGAGGGAGCGGTCTCCGCGCGTTCTTCCAGAGCCGCGTGTTCGACCTCGCTGCCCGATGGGTTCGCGGGGCGCTCCCATGCGGGTCGGCGGCCTTGAACCGGAGGTAATGGCAGGACGCCCCCAGACCGCTCCCTCACGGTCGCGGTTCGATTTCCACGCGGGACGCTCCTGCGAAGGAAACGAAGGGCCTACCGAAACGACTTTGAAGGCCCACTACGCGGGTCGCGGGCCCGACGGCGGGGTCGCCGGATGCGCACGCCAATCGCGGATGGCGTCGAGCGTGCTGCGGAAGGCGATCTCTTTCCAGGGGATTTCCTCGTAGGAGAAATAATTCGCATCGGTCGCATCGTCCCCGGGCGAGAGCTCCCCGCCGACGACCTCCGCCAGGTAGGCCAGCACCGCGACCCGGCTGTCGCTCAGCGCGGGCGGATAGGAGTAGGCGCCGAGGAGGGCCGTGAGGCGGACCTCGAGGTGCGTCTCCTCCAGGGTCTCGCGGACCGCGCCGGCCTCCAGGGTTTCGTCTTTTTCAATGTAGCCGCAGGGGAAGCTCCAAAGCCCGATCCCGGGTTCGACGCCGCGCCGGATCAGGACGAGACGTCCGTCGCGGACCGGGAGGGTCCCGGCGGCGACCTTGAGCCCCTGGTAGAAAATGAAGGAGCAGTCGCGGCAGATCTGCCGCTCGCGATGCTCCGTCGGCGGACGCTTGAGTTCCAGCAGGCCGCCGCACCGGGGGCAGTGGCTGAATTCGTACAGAGGCACGTTGGCTCCTTCGCTTCCGAGGCGTCGAGCGCGCGTGGGTCCGGCTAAGGGCCCGTAAAGAAACTACTCCTGCGGCTCGGAAACCAGGGGGCTCTTCATGAAAAGGCTCAAGGCTCAATTTCCAGACAAGGCTCGAAGTTCAAGGCTCAGGGTCCGCGATTCCGTGCCCGGGCTACGTTCCAGGGTAGCCATTGAAAATTGAACCCTGAGCATTGTCTGAGTCTTGAAAATTGAGCATTGAGAATTCATGTCGCCCCCCTGCGCATGAAACGAGCAAGTTCCTCTCTTACGGGCCCTCGTGGCCTGTTGCCGAAGTCCAGACACGATGCCTGGGGGCGCGGGCCTCCCTCCTTCGCTCGCTCGCCGCGAGCTACGGAGCGCAGGCCGGCCCGCGCGAACGGCCGCAGGGGTTACGACCCGCCGTGACAGAGTGGACGACTGTGTCCGAAGTTCGTCAACGGGCCACTAGGGCACGAGGTCCGCCATCGGCGGCTCTCCCGGAGGGACGGCCGGCGGCCCCGGCGTCGGTTCGAGCGGCGGCAAGAGGGCGCCGAGCAGGTGATGGAGTTGCAGGCGCAGCGAACGGATCTCCTCCTCGAGGGCCTTCCGCCGGCCTTCGAAGCAGGACCGGGCTTGGGCGCGGCGGAAGGCGAGCCGGGTCGCGAGCTCGACGTACCGCCTCCGGTCCACCGAGGCGGGGAGCCAGCCGGGTCGGTTTCGCCGAAAATAAAAGGGGAGCACGCCCAGGTGGGCGGCCGGGATGTTCCCCCCTTTGCTCTCCTCGGCAAGCTCGACCCGGATCATGCGGGACTCGCGCAGGAGGGACACCTGGAGGAGCACCATGAGGAGCACGACCTCGCCGGCGGTCGCGCCCATGGCCAAAAGGAGATAGGCGCCGCCGCCGCTCCGTGTGGCCAGGACGAGGGTGTTCCAGAGGGCGTGCACGGCCATCGCCAGCGCCAGCCCGCCGCACGGGAGCGCGACGCGACCGAGGCCACGCGCGTCGAACTTCGCGACTCCGAGCGTGGCGCCAAACGCCGCGGAGGCGATGCAGTGCGTCACGCCGCTGAAGCCGGTGCGGATGACGACGTTGAGGAGCCAGCCCGCGGGCTCGTGCTGCTGCCACACTTGGATGAAGTAGAGGAAGTTCTCCGTCATGGCGAAGCCGAGCCCCGTGGCGGAGCCGTAGACGATGCCGTCGGTCAGGTTGTCGAATTGCCGGTTCCAGAAGACGAGAACGAGGATGACCCCCTTCGCAAGCTCTTCGGAGATGGGGGCCCAGAGGACGGTCTGGAGGGCGCTCCGGGCCTTCGAGTCGAGGACGAGGGAGGTGGGCAGGTCGAGGAGTTTGGTGCCGAGGCAACCGAGGACGATCCCGCCCATCGCCCCCCAGAAGAAAACGGAGGCGACCAGCCAGAGCGGTTCGCGCTCGTAGCGGTCCATCCACCAGATGAAGGCCATGTAGGCCACCATCGGGAACACGGCCGCGACGAAGGACAGGAGGAGGGAAAAACAAACGTCCATGCGGGGCTCCGGGAGGGGCGTCCCCGCAGGCCCGGGGGGACGAGTGGCCCGTTGACGAAGTCCAGGCACGAGGGCTGGGGGCGCGGGCCTCCGGCATGCGCGAACGGCCGCAGGGGTTACGACCCGCCGCGACAGAGTGGACGACTGTGTCCGAAGTTCGTCAACGGGCCGCTAGAGCGGCCGAGAGCGGCGGCGCGCGGGAGGGGCCGCGGCCGGGCCGCATTATAGCCGGGGACGGTGGGGGGTCAAGGAGATCCGCCGCTTTCCCTTGAGCTTCCGGGGGTTTGCGGGTATACTGCCCGGTTCGGTCGGGTCCGGGGCGGAGGTCCCGGGTCCGACCACCTTCATTTACGGACCTGCACAGAATTCCCGAGGGAGCCCCAACCCCCGCCATGGACATCCGCAACGTCGCCATCATCGCCCACGTCGATCACGGCAAGACCACGCTCGTCGACCAGATGCTCCGCCAGACGGGCGTCTTCCGCTCGAACCAGAAGGTCGTCGATTGCGTCATGGACTCGAACGACATCGAGCGCGAGCGCGGGATCACCATCCTCGCGAAGAACACGTCCATCGTCTACAAGGACACCAAGATCAACATCATCGACACGCCCGGCCACGCCGATTTCGGCGGCGAGGTGGAGCGCGTCCTGAAGATGGCCGACGGGGTGCTCCTCCTCGTCGACTCGTTCGAGGGGCCGAAGCCGCAGACGAAGTTCGTGCTGCGGAAGGCGCTCTCCTACAACCTCCAGCCGCTCGTGCTGGTGAACAAGATCGACAAGACGGACGCCCGGCCCCACGAGGTCCTCGACGAGATCTTCGACCTCTTCCTCGAGTTGGGCGCGAACGACAAGCAGCTCGACTTCCCGGTCCTCTACGCCTCCGGCCGGGACGGCTACGCGAAGCGTGAAATCGACCATCCGAGGACCAACCTCGTCCCGCTCTTCGACGCGATCCTTGAGAAGATCCCGCCCCCCGTCGGGGACGCGGCCGGCACGTTCCAAATGCTGGTTTCCAACATCGACTACAACGACTACGTCGGCCGGATCGCGATCGGGCGCATCTTCCGGGGCACGGCCCGCGTGGGGCAACCCATGTCGGTCCTCCGGGCCGACGGCCGGATCGAACAGGCGCGCATCGAGGCGCTCTACGTCTTCGAGAACCTGAAGCGGGTGGAGGCGGTCTCGGCCCCCGCCGGCGAGATCGCCGCGATCGCGGGCGTGCCGGACGTGAACATCAACGACACGCTCACCTCACCCGACGGCCAGGAGCGGATCCCGCCCGTGGCGGTCGAAGAGCCGACCATTTCCATGGTCTTCGCGGTGAACGACAGCCCGCTGTCGGGCCGCTCGGGCCGCTACTTGACGTCGCGGCACTTGAGGGAGCGGCTGCTCCGGGAGCTTCGCTCCAACCTCGCCCTCCGCGTCGAAGAGATCGGCATGGTCGACGCCCTGAAGGTCTCCGGCCGCGGCCTCCTGCATCTGTCGATCCTGATCGAGAACATGAGGCGGGAGGGCTACGAGCTGCAGGTCGCGAAGCCGCAGGTGATCTACCGGGAGGCGCCGGAAGGCCGGCTCGAGCCGATCGAATACGTGACCGTGGACGTGCCGGAGGGCTACAGCGGCAAGGTAATCGAGCTCCTCGGCGCGCGCAAGGGGACCGTCGCCACCATGCAGAACCACGCGGGCACCGTGCACTTCGAATTTTACGCGCCCGCGCGCGGCCTCATCGGCCTGCGGTCGAAGATCCTCTCCGCGACGCGCGGCGAGGCCATCATGTACCACAGCTTCTATCAGTACGAAGCCTACCGCGGAGACATCCCCACCCGGCGCTCCGGCGTGCAGATCTCGATGGCCGCCGGCACGGTCACGGCCTACGCCCTCTTCGAACTGGAGGACCGCGGACAGTTCTTCGTTTCGCCGGGGGACGACGTGTACGAGGGGATGGTGCTGGGCGAGCACTGCAAGGACCGGGACATCGTGGTGAACGCGACCCGGCGGAAGGCCCTGAACAACTTCCGCGCGAGCACGGCCGAGAACACCGTCGTGCTCGCGGCGCCGCGGGTCTTCTCGCTGGAAGAGGCGCTCGAATACGTGGACGACGACGAATGGGTCGAAGTGACGCCGAGCCACATCCGGCTGCGCAAGAAGATGCTCTCGGCGACGGACCGGAAGCGGCACGAGCGCGCGCAGGAGGAGGCCGAAGAGACGGCGCGGACGTGAGGTGGATGGCTGGGTGCCGCTGAACGAGGTCGCGGTTCGGCGGGATACGACTTCGACGGCGACCGGCCGGCTCGCGACGTGGCGGCGCCGCGGCCCCTGAACGTGGGGAACGAACCGCAGAGGCGCGGAGACGCAGCGCGGCGGGGCCGCAGCCAAACCACGACGGAACCACAGATTTCACAGATTCGTAATCTGTGTAATCGCGTAGAATCTGTGAAATCTGTGGTTTTCGTGGCGTTCGACACAAGCAAGAATTGTCGCAAGAAAACAAATTTCGAACGATTAGCAGCGCAGAGGAATCTTCGTTCAACGGCAGTCGTCAGCGTCTCCGCGGTTCGGTACGGGAACCCGAGAGCTGCTGAGCGCGGGGGCAGGGGAGCGGACGGGCACGTGCTGCGGAGGCCCCGATGCCGGCCGAGTCCGAACTGGAACTGGGCGCGATCCTCGTGCGGGAAGGGCGGTGCACGGCGGAGCAGGTGCGCGAGGCCCTCGGTCTGCAAAAGGCGCTGGAGGCGGACGGGAAGCGGCGACGGCTCGGCGAGCTGCTCGTCGAGCGCGGGATCGTGCCGGTCGAAGAAGTGCTCGCGGGCCTCCGAAAGGCCGGCGCGCCGCTCCTGCGCTGTTCAGGCTGCGGCCTGCAGTGGAACGTCACCCGGGCCGAAGCGGGCAAGACCTACGCCTGTCGCACTTGCGGCGCTCCGCTGGCCGCGGTCGATACCGTCACGTCGCTTGCCGCGGAGGGGACGCTGCAGGGCGGCGGCCCGGCGGCGGCGGCGGCCCTGCGCGGGCCCTCCACCAAGATCCGCACGACGGACGAGCTGCTCTCCCCCGGTCAGGAGCTCGGCGGCTGCCGCGTCGTTCGGCTCCTGGCTCGCGGCGGGATGGGGGCCGTGTATGAGGCCGTCCAGCTCTCGCTGGGCCGTACCGTCGCGCTCAAGATCCTCCCTCCGCGGCTCGCCCGGAACCCGCGCTTCGTGGCCCGCTTCGAACGCGAGTCCGTCACCCTCGCGGCCCTCAACCACCCTCGCATCGTGACCGTCTTCGACCGGGGCATCGAGGGGAACTATTTTTATTTCGTCATGGAGCACGTGACCGGGGAGAGCCTACGGGAGCGGCTGCGGCGGGGCGCGGTGCCTGTGGACGAAGCCTGCCGCATGGTCTCGGAAATCCTCGGCGCCCTGGAGTATGCCCACGGGAAGGGGGTCGTGCACCGCGACATCAAGCCCGAAAACGTCCTCCTGTCCGTGGAGAGCGGGCTCAAGGTCGCGGACTTCGGCATCGCCTACATGGGCGGGACCCACTTGGAGTCCTCCTCGCGCGTCGATGCCGAAGGGAGCGTCCCGACCACGAAGGGCTCGCTCACCATCGGCGGAATCGGTTCGCGGAACTACATGGCCCCCGAACAGGCCGCGAACTTGAAGTCCGCGGACCACCGCGTCGACCTCTACGCCCTCGGCGTGCTTTTCCACGAGCTGCTCACGCGACGGCTGCCGCGCGAGGCGAAGGAGCCGCTCGCGGCGCTCTGCCCCGGCATCCCGGCGGGCGTGGCGGCTTTCCTCGAGAAACTCACCTCGGTGCTGCCCGAGGACCGGTTCGACACCGCGGCCGCCGCCCGGACGGAGCTGGCTCGGGTCTGCGAGGAGGAGGCGGTAGCGCCCGCGGGGGCCGGCGTGCGGGAAGCCGCGGACCGCGGAGCGCCGTCGTCCTCCGTGGCCGCTGCGGAGCCTCGCACCGGCCCGCTCGCGCGCGTCGAACTTCCCGCGGCGGTGAGCGGCGAGCGCACGGGTCTGGTTTCGACCCTGGACCCGAGGAAGAGGGCGCGTGGAGCGCCAATGCCGATCGTCGTGTGGATGCTCGTACTGGGGCTCGCCGGGATCGGCTCGCTGCTCGCGGGAGGCTACCTGGCCCTGGGGCGCACGCGGGGCCGCGACGTCGCGGGCGCGGGTGGAGGGGGCACAGCCGCGAACGCAACTTCGGGCGGCGCGGGCTCGGACGCGCGGGGAACGCCGAGCGCGGGCGCCGGCACGAGTGCCACGGGACCGCAGGCCGGGGCGCGAGGCGGCGTCGGCGCGGGGGCGTTGCCCGCCGGGGCACGAGGCGGAAAGGACGGCGGCGCCAAGGAGACGGGCTCGCCGTCGGAGGGCGATCCGTGGCGTCCGGGGCGAAGCGCCGGGTCAGCGGCGACGCCGGCCGAGCCGACCGCGGGGCGAGCCGGTGCGGGCGCTGCCGGCGCGCCGGTCCCGGGCATCGACGCGGCGGAACGCGCGCGCGTGGAGGCGGAGGCCCGGCGAGCGCTTGCCGCCGCGCAGGGCGAGGTGCGCGACCTCGTTGCGCAGGAGCAATTTCAGGCGGCGCTGGATCGGTTCGCGGAGTTGCGGCGGCAGTTCGGGAAGCTGGTTCCTGCCCTCCGGACGGAGCTCGAGCCGCTGGAGGAGGAGCTCCGGCGGAAGGCGCAGGAGCGCTTCCAGGCCGTGAAGGCTGAAGCCGCGCGGCTGCGCGCCGCGGGCAACTGGAAGCAGGCTTTGCTCGCGATGCGGCCGGTCGCGGCCTTCGGGATGCCGGAGATGGAGGCGGAGGCCGCGCGCTTCGAGGAGGAGGTGCGAGCGGCCGCCTTCGACGCCTCGCGTGCGAAGGCGGAGGGGCTGCGTACCGCGGACCGGCTGGCCGACGCCATTGCCGCCTACCGGACCGCCCTGGAGTACGTGGAAGACCGTCGGACGGTGACGCAGTTCAACCTCGAGATCGAGAAAATCAAGGAGTCGATGCGCGACGAAGTGCGAAAGCTCGTGGGGGCGCTAGGGAACTTCGTCCGAAACGGCCGGTACGACATGACCGAGCCGCTGGGGCGTGCGGGCGCGGACCCGAACTTCTCGGACTTCCGAACGTTCGTCGGCTCGATCCGGGACGACCTTGCCGCGCTCTGCGGGGGGAAGCCTGCGCCGAAGGACCAGCTCGAGCAGTGGATGGCGCGGCTGGACGAGGTCCGAATCGACCTCGGCGACCGGCAGGGAATCCCCGCTGCGGAGCGGTGTCGTGCGTGCGGCGGCGAGGGGGAGCACGGTTGCGGGCGGTGCAGGGGGAAGAAGCAGCTCCCGGGCGCGTGCCCCGCGTGCCGGCGGGAGGGAAAGGTCGCCTGCGGGGAGTGTCACGGGAAGGGGCGCTCGACCTGCACCGCGTGCGGCGGCCGCGGCAGCACGACGAAGCGGGTGCAGAACAAGGGCTCCCCCTGCCCGGGCTGCCAGGGGAAGGGACAGGTGCAGGTGCGTCCTCGGGTGTTCACCGTATGCACGGAATGCGGGGGCTCGGGGGACGAGACGTATGACGAGCCCGTCCGGTGCGCGAAGTGCTCGGGCTCGGGGCGGATGCCCTGTCCGAACTGCTCCGGCTCCGGGAAGAACCGGTGCGGTCGTTGCAACGGGACGGGGGAGACGTTTGTGGACTGCCCGGACTGCGAAGGGGTCGGCCACCGGCCTTGCATGAAGTGCAAGGGGAGCGGCCGGGCGCCGGCGAAGTAGGTGGCCGCGCGGTGGGAAACGGGCACGCGGTGGATGCGGGGGACGCCGCGACTCGCCCGGCGAGCTGCCGGTGCGAGGCCAGAGCACGCGGCGCCGGCGCAGCCGAAGGACGCAGGTGCGGCGCAGCCATGGGATGACGGAACCGCCGCTTTCCCCGAGCAGCCGATGGCCGCAAGCAAAGGGACGAGCCACCGAAGACGCCGAAAACACCGAAAGACGAACCGCGAATCTAGCTACTTTCGCGAATTTTCCGCTGGGAATTCGTTGCCCCGAAAACAAGCATTTCGGTGCTGGTGTCCCAGAGCAGCCGATGGCCGCAACCCAACGAAGTGAGAGGTGGAGTCGGAAGCGAAAAACGGGGACGAGCCACCGAAGACGCCGAAGGACGAAAACACCGCGAGTCGAGGAGCACCCTGAACCGAACCGCGACCGTGAGGGAGCGGTCTCAGCATAGCCTACGTTGCCCTCGGGTTCAGTCTTGCCCGCGACTTGCGAAGAGTGAACTGCGCATGTCGCGAAATTTCTACCGAGAATTCGTTTCCAGAGAAGCGAGCACTTGCACGGTTGTATCACAGGGCAGCCGATGCCCGGGACCCAAGCGACGAGCCACCGGAAACGCCAAAGACACTGAAGGACGAAAAGACCGCGAGTCGAGGAGCACCGCAGAACCGAACCGCGACCCATTCCCCTCGGCCTTCGGGACTCGCTCAGTACCGCTACACGGAAGTCGGTGACCAATAGCCGAAGGCAAGTTCGGCCGCCCGCGAGGCGCGCGAGCGAGGCGTAGTAACGGAGAACTACGTCGAGCTAGCGCAACGAAGCAGGCTGCCGAAATCGCCGAGGAAATTGGTCACCCAATTCTGTGGGGCGGTACTCAGGGCCAGGGAGCGGTCTCAGCGTAGCCGACGTTTTCTGGGAACCAGTCCCGCCGGTGACCCGCGACGGGCGAACCTCGAGTTTCGCCGATTTCTCGAAGTTTCTCCTGAGAAATCGTTTTCCGGAAGACCAGCTCCTGCGTGATTGTGCGACGGATCAACGAGATCACACGGATGCGTACCCGTGTACCGTCGCAGAGTCCGTGAGGCGTGTTTTTCTCCGGCGTTCGGTGCACCGAAGTTCGTTGCGGAAAAACACGCTTCCACCGGCAGGGGTCGCAAGGAAAGCGCCGACATGACGAGAATCGAGGGGGTTCGGACGACGGCACTCCTGCTCACGCTCGCCCTGTGTGTGGGAGCCGCGGGCGAGGACGGGGGATGGGGGCGGTCCCTGGAGGAGGCGTTCCGGGCGGCTGCGCGGTCGGGCCGGC
This sequence comes from Planctomycetota bacterium, assembly GCA_016197205.1. Lineage (GTDB taxonomy): Bacteria > Planctomycetota > MHYJ01 > WSZJ01 > JACPWG01 > JACPWG01. Next base: position 1,608 of record JACPWG010000001.1, on the reverse strand, counting down.
CGGTCCTCGCGGTCTTCTCGAAGTCCACCCAGGGCGAGCCCGGGGCCCTGGCGGAGGCACTCGTCCACCCAGCCCTTGTCGCCGCCGGCTGCTCCTTTGAGCGTGTTTGGGTGGACGCGCGGGCCGAGCGGAGCGCGGCGGAACGGTTCGGCGTGGAGGTTCCCGAGGTCTTGATCCTGTCCTGGGACGGTAGGGTGATTACCCGATTCGTGGTGCCGGACGGGCGGGAGAGGATTGCCGAGCCGGCGAAATTGGCGGGGCAGCTCGCGGGCGAACTGGAGGCGTGGCGGAAGGAGGCGGCGTTCGTGTCGCGGGAGGGAGCGGAGCTGGTCGGTCGCGAGGCGCCCTCCTGGAGGCCGGAGGGATGGCTTCGTGGGGAGCCGCGACAGGTGTCGGACGCTCGCGGCAAGGTGATCCTGATGAGGTTTTTCACGAACACCTGCCCGTACTGCGCGGCGACGATGCCCGCGCTCGAGACCCTTCACCGGCGGTACGCGGGGCGCGGCCTTCTGGTGCTTGGCTTTTATCATCCGAAGCCCTACGGTGTTCACCGTACGCTCGCCTCCGTCCAGGAGATGCTCGACGGTTGGAAGACGACCTTTCCGATCGCGCTCGACACGGACTGGAGAACGCTCAACGACTACTGGCTCTCGGGCGGGGCGCGCACGGCGACCTCCGCTTCGTTTCTCATCGATCGCAAGGGGCGGGTCCGCCTCGTGCACTCCGGGCCGGAGTTGCATCCGGGCGGCGGACCGGGGCACGAGGAGTGCCGCCGGGCTTTCGTGCAACTGGAGTCCGCGGTTCAATTCCTGTTGGACGAACCGTGAGGCCACGGCGCGCTCCGCGAAACCCGGGACGTCCCGGAGGCGCCGGGTGCGTAGAGGGTGCGGCGAATGGGGCTCGAGCGCGGCGCCCGTGGCAGCCCTCAGCCCGCCCTCTCCCGGCACGCGCTGATCGTTCTCCCCAACTCGGGGGCTGGCCACCGCCGAAGTCTCGGACGCCTTGTCCGACCTGCGTCGTGCTCGTACTCGTGCTCGTACTCGTGCGCGTACTCGAACGGGTTCGAGTACGGAGTACGACCGTAGGCCGAGGGCGTGCATCAGATGCTCCCTCACAGAAGGCGGCGCGGGGCCAAGTAGGGACCGGCGGGGTCCAGCGAGGATTTCCGGGCAACGCTCAGCGCTATCAGGGAGAGAGGGAAAAACACCTCGCTCCGCTCTTCACAGCCATGCCGACCCACCCTTCGCCTGAAGGGGGAACTCCGAACCGCCGCGCGGGGGAAGCAGAGCCGATCGCCGCCCTCCGACGTCACTTCCTCCTGGTCCTCCCGAGCGCGACGGAACGCAGCGTTCCCCCACCGGCGGAGACAGATCCAGCGGGGCATCAGGGGGGGCGTAGGCCTGGTCGGCCGGGGGCCTGGCCGAGGAGGGAGACCTGTTCGACGACGAGGGAGATGGAGCCCTGGTCCTCCTCGACCTTGCCGCGCAAGACGTAGGGCCGGCTACGGTTGAGGAGGCGGCAGAAGCGGCCATAGGCCTGGGGGAAGAAGGTCGTTTCGTAGATCCCCGTGGTGTCCTCGAAGCTCACGAACTCCATGGGCTCGCCTTT
>JACPWG010000098.1 GCA_016197205.1 Planctomycetota bacterium | reverse complement strand
TAACATAGAACTATTTACAACACTAAAAATTTTTTTTCTTCTAATTCTGACCAAAAGTGGTGCAAAAACACTATGATTTTCGTCATTTTCTAAAAATTTTGGTCCAGAAACAAAAAAAATATAAAAAAAGTGGGCTGTAACCTACGTTTGAACCATGCCCGATTTCCTCGCCCCTCTCCAAAGGTCCCGCCCGAAATTGCCGACAATAGTGCGGGGAGGATCGGGGAAGCCCCGGAAAGGCCGGGGCTTCCCTGCGCCTCCTTGCCGGCCCGGCCCTGCGGGGGAAAGCCAATGGAAGGGGGCGACATGCCGACCGCCGTAAGCGACACCCACACCACGGTCGACGACTTCGTCAACGATCTCGCCCGTCTCCTCGGAAGTTCCCGGGGCGCGGAGGATCTGGCACAGGCCCTGCTCGAACGGCTGGCCTCCCGCTGGCCTTGCCGGGCGCTCGCCCTCATGGCCCCCGCGGGCACCGCTTCCCAATCGCCGCGCGTTTGGCTCCGCGGACTGTCGGTGGTTGTTCCTGCCGAGCTGGCCGACGCCGCGTCAGCCTGGTCGGCCTTCTCCGGCCGGTGCGCGGGGAGCGATCGGCGCGCGTTCCTCTGGCAGCCGGTGCCCGCGCCCGACGGCTGCACCCCCGGCTGCCTCGCCCTGTTGAAAGCCACGTCCGAGTCCTTCGACGCCGCGGAGCGCGACGCGCTCGCCTCCATCGCGCGCATGACCGGACCCGTCTTCACGCAGATCCGCCGCTCCCAGTCGTTGCGGAAGCTTCTCGACGAGCAGGCCGTCGAGCGACAGACCCGTGAGACGAGCCTCGCCTGTTTGAACCGCGTGCTCTCCCTCCTCGCCCAAGGGCCGCTCGAGCGCACCTTTCCCCTGGTCGCGGCCGAGCTGCGCCGCCTGGTGAGCTTCGACTGGGTCGGCGTCTTCGCGTGGGCGGACACCGGAGAGGCGCGTGAACTCTGCGCGGTGGACGGGTTCGGCGCTCCGCAGCCGCGCCTCCGGCCCGCCGAGGGGGACGACCTGCTCTTCCATACCGTGCGCCGCCAGATGATGACCGTCCGCTGGGACGACCTCGGGTCCGGGGACGAACCGGACGACCTCGCCCGTCTCCGCGAGCGAGGGTACGGGTCGGCGATCGTCGAGCCGTTGCGCATGCGCGGGCGGAGCCTGGGGATCCTGGCCTTCGCCCACCGCTCCACCCATGCCTTCCGCTCCCTCGACATCCACAACCTCGTCCCGGTCCTCGCCCACCTCGCCACGGCGCTTGCGCAGTCCGAGGAATTCCGGAACGCGGAGGGGGACCGCCGGGCGTGGGAGCGGACGTTCGACACGTTTCCGGAAGGCATGCTGGTCCTCGACGAGGAGAACCACCTGTTGCGCCTCAATGCCGCGATGCGTCGGATCCTGCACGTGACCGAGACCGAGGTGCGCGGTCGATCGCTGGGGGAGGTCGCGCCGGAGGCGGAGGTCCCGCTCACCGACGGGGCGCGCGTGCGCCGGGCCGGCCATGAATACCTGGTCTCCCGCTTCTCGATCGAAGGCACGGACGACCCCGGCGGCGAGCCGCGGAACCTGGTCGTGCTGCGCGAAGTCCCCGCGTTCCGGCCGAGCGACGAGGACCTGGTGCAGGGGGAGAAACTCTCCCTGCTCGGGCAACTGATGGCGGGCATCGCGCACGAGCTGAACAACCCGCTGGCCTCCGTCATCGGCTACGCGTCGTTGCTCCGTCGTCAGTCCACCGACGAGGCGGTGCTGCGGCAGATCGCGGCGATCGACGAAGGCGCGATTCGCTGCCGCGAGATCGTACGCGGGCTGCTGGGGTTCGCGCGGAAGCATGCGTCCGAGCGGGCGCCCGTCGTCATGCTGGAAATGATCCAGCGGACGCTGGCTCTTCTCCGGTACCAGATGCGCGTGAACAACGTCTCCGTCGAGGTCCTGATCCCGGCCGATTTCCCGACCGTGGAAGCGGACGAGTACCAGCTCCAGCAAGTGTTCCTGAACCTGATCGTGAACGCCTACCAGGCGGTGGTGGACGCGCGAGGGAGCGGGCACGTGTGGGTCCGTGGACTGCGCCGGCCGGGCGAGGTGGAGGTGCGGGTCGAGGATGACGGGCCCGGGCTGGCCCCGTCGGTCCGGCAGCGCCTGTTCCAGCCGTTCGTGACCACGAAGGCGGTGGGGAAAGGGACCGGCCTGGGACTGAGCATCACGCGCCAGATCGTGGAAGGGCACGGCGGCCGGATCGAGGCCTTCGATCGAGGGGGCGGCGGGACGGTGTTTACGATCTGCCTGCCGCAAGCTTCGACCCCGTCGGCGAAGGCGAGCCCGACCCAGGACACGGCCGTCCTGTCGCCCGCGCCCGCGCTGCCGCCCGCGCGCGTCCTCATCGTGGACGACGATGCGGGGATTCGCGACCTGGTCCACGGGCTGCTCGCGGACGCCGGCGCCCGCCCGGTGGCCGTGTCCACCGGACGCGAGGCCATCGCGGCGCTGGAGGCGGAGCCCTTCGACGTGGTGTTCTCCGACGTCCGCATGCCGGACCTGGACGGGCGCGCGCTTTTCCGCTGGATCCAGACCCACCGGCCGGCCCTGGCGTCGAAGGTCATCTTCTCGACCGGGGACACCGTGAGCGACGTGAGCGGCGGCTTCCTGCGGGAGGCGCGCGTGGTGTGCGTGCCGAAGCCGTTCGACGTGGGGGACGTGCTGCGCGCGGTGGCCTCGGCGATCGCGGGGGCGCGCACCGGGAATTGAGAATTGAGACTTGAGGGTTGAGAATTCACACCACGGTTTCTGCTCCGGTCGAATCTCAGGGCAACCACGGATTCCACAACGAAGGCGCGACGAGGCCAACCCGCCGAACGGCGACCGTGAGGCAGCGGCGGGGCGCGTCCTCCTTCCTCGTGGGGTTCCACCTCGCTGCACCGCGTACTATCGTGGCGTCATCGTCTCTGGGTTTCGGGCGCGCGCCTGCCTTGGACCCCTACCGGTGGACTTCTTGAAAGCGTCTCCAGATTCGCAGGCGACGAAACCACAAAGACTCGAAGTCACGAAGACCACAAAGGCGCTTTTCGGCCGAGCCAACTCGCCCCCCTTAGTGACGGTCCTTCGTGCTTTTCGTGCCTTGGTGGCTTGGTGGTTTCGTCGTCCGTTTAGGTTTCGGGCCTTCGCCCGAGTTGGGATTTGGGATTTTACGTCGCGGCCGTCCCCCGCGCCGGGTTCCAGTCGTACACCCCGTTCCCCAGCCAGTGCCCGCCGTCGACCGGCAGGACCTGCCCCGTGATCCACCGCGCGAGGTCGGAGGAGAGGAAGAGGGCGGCGTCCGCGACCTCGTCGGCCGTGCCGAGCCGCCGCAGCGGCACCTGCCGGATGATTCTCGCCTCCAGATCCGGAGCCGCGGACCACAAATTCTTGTCGGTCCCCTCGGTGTGGATCGGCCCCGGGGAGATCGCGTTCACCCGGATCCGGTGTGGCGCCCACTCCACGGCCAGCGCCCGCGTCATCGCCAGCACGCCCGCCTTCGCCGACGCGGAGTGGACCGTCCCCGGCCCCGCGAGCCACGCGTAGGCGGCGAGGATGTTCAGGATCGACCCCCCGTCCTTGGCCAGGTGGGGGAACGCGGCGCGCGAAAAAAAGAACGTCCCGTTGAGGACGATGTTGATCACGGCGTTCCAGCCGTTGGGCGAGAGCTTCTCGGCGGGACAGAGGAAATTGCCGGCGGCGTTGTTGACCAGGATGTCGAGCCGGCCGAAGCGCGCCACCACGCCGTCCACGGCGGCCTGGACCTGCGCCACGTCGCGCACGTCGGCCGGAAAGGCGGCCGCGGCGCCGCCGGCGGCCTCGATCGCGCGGGCCACTTCGCCCAGCTTGTCGGCTCGCCGGCCCACCAGCGCGATGCGCGCGCCGACCCCGGCCATGCGCTCCGCCATCCGACGGCCCAGCCCCGTCCCCGCCCCTGTGATCAGCGCGACACGCCCCGTCAGCAGGTCCGATGCGTAGTAGCTCACGCCCACCCTCACTTCAAAAGCGTCTCGACGTCGGCCGGGAACGCGACCGGCTGCTCCCGCGGCCGATTCGGGATTTCCAACCGAAGGAAATAATACAGCCGGGGGACCTGGTCGGGGTTGACCCCCGCGGTCGCGCGCGCCGACGCATCCACCTGCAGGGTGGCCGCCTCGAGCTGCCCCCGGGCCGCATCGATCCAGACGATCGCGCTCGCAAGCAGGGATTCCGGGTCGAGAGCGAACTTTCCTTTCCAGGCGGCGGCGAGGTCCTGGACCGCCTCCGCTCGAAGCCCCACGTTCAGCAGCGTGCACTCGTGCCCCCCGATCCACTGCGTGCCGCCCCGATCGCAACTCTGGATCGCGCTGCCGATCGTGAGCCAGAGGTCGGTCGGGAACCGGAACACCGGCAGCAGGCCCGGTCCACGGTCGCCCGAGGCCGCGGCCCACTTGCCGTCCTCCAGCTCGCGCGCGGCTCGTGCCCGGCCCCGCACGTACACTTCCAGGTCCTTCGCACCCGCGCCCGCGAAATAGACCCAGAAGTGGCCGAGTTCCCCGGTCGCAATGCGCCCGCGGCCGAGCAGCGTCTTCACCTCTTCGCCGTCCGGGAGGTTGGTCTCGACCGAGAGCCGCGCGTCATAGTCCGGACGTTCGCCGAGCTCCTTCATGGCCTGCTGCAGCAACTCCAGCGCGGAGCCGGCCGCGGGCGCGGGCGTGGGCGCAGGCGGGGCGTTCTGGCCCGGGAGCGGGAGCGCGAGCGCGAGAAGACCCGCGGCGAGGAACCCGCCAAGGACCCGCCAGGAAAGGTGCAACCTATGCAAGAGAGTCGCTCCGTCCAATACTTCGGGAGGAGGATTTCGCGGGCGAGACTAGCATGGGGAGGGCATCGGCACAAGGGAAACCCATGGGCACCGCGAAGGGACGGACGGAACCGCGAATGCCGCCCTTTTCGCGCATGCACAATGAAAAAAAAACAAGGACCCGAACTGAGGCTAAACTCGACCGTGGGCGACAAATGGCTGGATCATGGCTCCGCGTCCCCGCTAGACGCGAGGGAGATTTGAAATTTGAAATTTGACTTTTTGCAATTTGAAATTCGGGCCGGCCGAGTGGGTCGAAGGTGAGACTCTTACACAGAGACGCGGAGACGCAGAGGCCGGGCGCCGAGTCCACCGTCCTTTACCGGTGAGGATCTCTGGCAACCCACGGGGAGACCGATTTTAGCTTCAGTTCGGCTCGTTGAAAAAAAAGGACGGGACGACGCGGGGTCGCCCCGTCCGTTCGGGGAAGGCTCGGAGAGTTTGGGTTCACCCACGCACGGTGGGCGGTCCGTTGCCCTACTTTCAGCCGCCGGTCTGAATGATGGGGAGGCGCTCGGTCAGCGCCCCGTCCACCCGCCGCAGGGGATTCGACAACTCGAATTCGTGGAAGCGGATCAGTTGAAGGAACGCGTTGTCGATCGGGTGCGGCCGACGACGGCCCTCCTCGTCCCACGGGGGACGCGGCCGCTCGTGCATCGGAACGGGGGACTCCCCGGGTTCCCTCCAGCCCAGGCCGCCCTCGTAGCGGTAGTCCGCGATCGCCTGGCGATGCATGTCCCGCACGCCCTCCAGCGCGGCGTTCTCCGGCACCTCGACCCCGCGCACGGTCAGCCGGTCGCGCGCCTGCAGGACGTACCGGGCCTCGCGTACGAAGGCCGCGGGCGCCCAGAAACCTTCGAGATGGGAAAGCACGCGACCGTCCGACGAGCAGAAGAACATCGTCACGTTGGTGTTCCCGGTCCCCTGCGGGAAGTTGCGTCGCCAGTCCATGGCGTCGGGCGGGATGATGCCGAAATGGGTCGCGGGAAGCTCCGGGCGCGTGTTGACCCAGGCGCAGATGAATTCGCGGCCCAGGAGGGCGGACACGGACGGATCCGAGAACGTCACGGTTCTCGTATGCTGGCCGGCCGCTCAGCAGCCGTCGTCGCGCAGGTTGCCGACGAGCTGCATCACGAAGAGCATGCGTCCTTGCCGGAGCGCGGCCTGACGCGCCTCGGGGACCGACTCATACCACTGGACGTAGCGGTTGTAGTCGGGCCACACGCCGCCCGGCGGTCGCGTCGGCCGCCGCATTTTCGCTTCCCCGGCATAGGGGGCGCCCGCGCGGTCGGCGGCCCTTTCCAACTCCTCGGTGCCACAACCGACCGCACGACCCGGCCCGACCAACGCCAGGGCCGCCAGCCCCGCGGCGAGCCCCGACAGCAAGGGGCCTCCGGCCAAATTCCACCGCATAGAAAACCTCCGATCGGGTTTCGCTTCCTGGTGACTTCCAGACGGATACGGCTTGGAAGCGGTCCGCCCGCGCGCGGTTCCCGATTTTTCCGACCCTCGACGGTTTTCCAACGATTCGGGCCGAGGCCCGGTATCGTAGTGGCGGTTGGGGTTGCGCGGGCCCGCCCTTCTGGTATAATCCCGCCCCCGCGCGAACTGGGTCCTCGCATTTCAGTCGGTCGGCTTCGGAGGAAGGAAGCATGCCCCGTCGGCGCCTGGCTCCCCTCGTGTGTCTCTTCGTCTTCGCCGTCCTCGCCCTGCTCGTCGCCGACGCGCCCGCCAAGCCGGGTTTTCCGGGGGACGACGGTCCGGACGCGTTCAATCTCGGCAGCCTCGGGGCGGAGGGACTGCCGATAGGCAAGAACGAGGCCCGCGCGTTCGGCGTGCCGGAGGGCGGGGCGGCGATCAAGCTCGTCACGATCCTCCCGGGCGGCGCGGGCGAGCGCGCGGGGCTGAAGGTCGGAGACGTGCTCATGGCCCTGGGGTCGGGCGCCCTGCCGCAGAAGCCCGATCCGGTCTACGCCCTGGTGGATGCCGTCGATCGGGCCGCGCAGGTGCAGAACGGCAGCCTCGACCTGGGGGTATTCCGCGACGGCAAGAAGACCGCGATCAAGCTGAAGCCTGAGTTTCTCGGCAAGCATGCTTCGACCTGCCCGGTGAAGTGTCCGCGCTGCGACCGGATGGGCGCGCAGTCGCTCGAGTGGCTGGCGAAGGCGCAGCAGGGGGACGGTTCCTTCGAGGCGCAGACCGGCGGCTTGAACGGCCATGTCGTCGTCACGACCCTGGCCGGCCTCGCCTTCCTGGCAGCGGGCGGCGCCCCGTCGGGCGGCCCCGGCGCCGAGCAGCTCCAGAAGTGCCTGAAGTACCTCCTTGCCAACGCCGGCAAGGACGATGAGCACGGCCTGGGCAAGCTGGGCGGCAGCGGCGGGAACTGGAACCAGATCAACTGGCAGCTCGGCTACGCGCCGATCTTTCTGGCGGAGTGCTACCGGCGCTCCCCGGACCCGGCGGTGAAGCGGAAACTGGAGGAGCTGCGCGACCTGATCCTGAAGAACCAGGAGCCGAGCGGCGGGTGGGCGCACGGGCCGGGGGGGCCGAACGCGCTGGGCTACGTCGAACTGGAGATCATGTCCAACTACTGCCTTGCGTCGCTCGGGATGATGCAGCAGCTCAAGATCGCGGTACCGGCGGAGCCGGTGCGGAAGGCGATGGCCTGGATCGAGGAGACGAGCGGCGGCGACGGCGGGGTCGGATACAGCCCGAACCCCGGGCAGAAGGGGAACGGTGACCCCGGGCGGACGGCGGGGGCGATCGTGGCGTTCTCACTGCTTTCGCAGCGGAACCATCCGTTCTTCCCGAAGATGGTGGGGTTCCTGGACCGGACGATGGCGGACCTTCCGCACGGTCACGTCTCGCCGGTGATGCACTTCCTGGCGGCGTCGGTGGCGAGCTGTCACCTGGAGGCGAAATTCTGGCAGAAGCTCAACGACCTCTTCCAGTTGGAATTCCTGGCGGCGCGTCGGCCGGACGGCTCCTTCTCGGCCCGGCCGACCGAGGAGTCGATCGCGCTGCACTCGAACACCGACCGGGGGATGGGGCCGGCGTGGACCACGGCGAGCTACATGATCGTCCTGCAGGTCCGGAAGGGGAACCTGCCGCTGTTCACGGGGATGAAGAAGCGGTAGGCGCGCGCCGGCCGCTCAGTACCGCTCCACGGAAGTCGGTGACCCGTGGCGGAAGGCAGGTTCGGCCGCCCGCGAGGCGCGCGAGCGAGGCCTAGGAACGGAGAACTACGTCGAGCGAGCGCAACGGCCTGCGCCCCGAGGCGCCGCAGCGCGAAGGGGGGAAGCTGGCGGCCGAAATCGCCGAGGAACGGGGTCACCCAATTCTGTGGGGCGGTACCCAGGGCGTGCAGGCCCGCGAGATGGCGGCGGGGACGCTCCTGCGCGCGTCCGATAATCCGCGACGCGGGTGAAGTTTTTTATTGACACCGCCTTGCACGCTCGCTAAGATGCCGCGCTTTCCTTTGGCGCTTCTCCTGCTTACGCGTCGAGGGGGACTTCGAGGATGAGGGGTGCTCGTCGTGACGCCGGGGGGCGCGGGCTGCTGCCCGCCGGGCGTCGTCCTTTCGGAGCATGCTTGTGGTCGACCGAAAAGGCCGTCCTTCCTGCGGTCGCCGCCCCTCCCTCGCCCGCGCGACACTCGTTCTCGTCCTGCTCGCCTTCGCGGGCGGCCTCGCGCCGGCAGACGAGCTTCACTTCTACCCGTTTCCGACCTACCGGGGCAATCGCGATGAGGGGGACACCTTCGGCGCGGTCGGCGTCTTCCTCATCACCAATCCCGAAAACGAAATCACCCACGTCATCGCCCCCCTCGCGCAATACAACGTTCACAACGGCTTCACGGGCGGCCTGGTCGCGTTCGGCTATCCCTCCGACCATCAGGAATACAAGGCCGTCCTGTCCTACTCGAGCATCGTCGACCGGGAGATCCGGCTCAAGTACTCCGACAAGAAGATCTTCGATGAAAAGTACGCCGTGGAGGCCCAGGTCAAATACTTCCAGGACGGGTTTGAGCGCTTCTACGGCTTCGGCCCCGATTCGCGGGAGCGGGATGAATCCAACCACAAGGTCGAGGAGCTGTCCTACGGCTTCGGCTTCGGCAAGAACTTGACCCCGCATCTGACCGTCGGCGTGGGGGAGCGCTACCGGGACGTCGACATCGGGCGCGGCACCGTGGACACGCTTCCTTTCACGGGCGACGTGTTCCCGGATGCGCGCGGCGTGGATGGCGTGACCCTGCTCGGCCACCGCCTGTACGCTTCGTACGATACCCGGGACAACGGACAGACGCCGACGGAGGGGCTCCTGCTCTCCGGGCAGTTCGAGCTCGTCACGGGGATCGCCGGCGACACCCCGACGGTTTTCGAAAAATGGAACGTCGAAGGCCGGAAGTTCCTCCCGCACGGCGAAGACCGCCAGTTCGTCTTCGTCGGCCGCGCGCGGCTCGATTTTACGAGCGGGCCGGACGCGCCGTTTTTCGAGCAGGCTTCGCTTGGCGGGTCGAATTCGCTCCGGGCCTTCGGCGGCGATCGCTTCATCGACCGCCACGCCTGGCTGTTGAATTTCGAGGAGCGGATCCGGATCTATCGGACGAAGATCCTGGGCTACAAGATCGAGTTGGAGGTCGCCCCGCACCTCGACGTCGGGCAGGTGTTCTCGGGGGAAGACGTCTTTTCGAAGATCCAGGTGAATCCCGGCGCGACGGCGCGCCTGTTGTCCCGGCCCAACGTGGTGGGCGGCATCACCGTGTCCTACGGGCGCGAGGGAGTGAACGTCTTTGGCGGGTTCAGCTTTCCGTTCTAGTCGTGAGGAGGAACCTTAGATCCCCTGCGGGGATCTTGGCGGACGACGCGCGGTCGTGAAACGTGCATGTTGTCGGTCTCTCAAGGAGTTCAAGTAGCATGGATAAGATCAGGGTAGCCGTGGTCGGCGTCGGGAACTGCGCGAGCTCTCTCATCCAGGGCGTGGAGTTCTATCGGCAGGCCCGGAAGTCGAACGGGAACGGCGGAAACGGGAACGGGAATGGCAACGGGAATGGAAACGGGAACGGCCACGGCAATGGGAACGGCAACGGCCATGGCGAGTCCCTCCGTTCGATCGGCCTGATGCACGAGGAGATCGGCGGCTACCGCGCGCACGACATCGAATTCGTCGCGGCCTTCGACATCGACGAACGCAAAATCGGCAAGCCCCTCGAGGAGGCGATCTTCGCGCTCCCCAATTGCACGAAGACCATCTGCGAAAAACTCGCCAAGACCGGCGTCAAGGTCAGCATGGGCCACGTGCTCGACGGCGTGAGCGAGCACATGAAGGACTTCCCCGCGCACCGGACGTTCCTGCCCTCGAAGACCAAGCCCTGCGACGTGACCAAGATCCTGAAGGACAGCGGCGCGGAGGTGCTCCTCAACTACGTCCCGGTCGGGTCTGAGGAGGCCGCCCGGTACTACGCCGAGCGCGCGCTCGAGGCCGGCGTGAGCCTCGTGAACTGCATGCCCGCGTTCATCGTCTCGAATCCGGAATGGGCGGGCCGGTTCCGGGAGAAGGGCATCCCGATCGTCGGCGACGACGTGAAGAGCCAGCTCGGCGCCACGATCCTCCACCGCACCCTCGCGCAGCTCTGCATGGACAGGGGCGTGAAGGTGGACCGGACCTACCAGCTCAACACCGGCGGAAACACCGACTTCCTCAACATGCTCAATCGCAGCCGGCTCGCGTCGAAGAAGAAGTCGAAGACGATGGCGGTGAAGTCGATCCTCGGCGAGGACTTCCAGGACGAGAACATCCACATCGGCCCGTCGGACTACGTGCCGTGGCAGAACGACAACAAGATCTCCTACATCCGGGTCGAGGGGCGTCACTGGGGCGGCATCCCGATCAACATCGAGCTGCGCCTGTCCGACGAGGACTCGCCGAACAGCGCCGGCGTGGTCGTCGATGCCATCCGGTTCGTCAAGATCGCCCGTCAGCGCAAGCTCGGCGGCCCCTTGACCAGCGTGTGCGCCTACACGATGAAGCATCCGCCCCAGCAGATCCCGGACAGCCAGGCCCGGCTGTTCCTCAAGGAGTTCCTGGAGGCCAAGCGCGAGCGGTAGTCGTCCCGCCGCCACCCGGCTCCGATCGACTGGAACCCTCTCGGGGGCTGGTCAGGTGTTCACCTGATCAGCCCCCTTTTTCTTCCTTGCCTGAACTGGAGGGCGCGCCGCGCCATGGGCCTGAAGTCGTCGGAAAACCTGCTGCCCTTCCTTTGGCAGGTGCTGCTCTCGGGCCTGCTGGGGATGGCGCTCGGGCTGGAGCGACAGCGCGCGGGGCAGACGGAGACGGGGCGCGGTCCCTTCGCCGGCATCCGCACCTTCTCCCTGGTGGGCGCGATGGGCTGCCTCGCGGCGACGGTCGCCGCCGCGACGAACGTGGCGGTCCTCGTCGTCTCCCTCGCGTGCGTCGGGACGCTCGCCGCGATCTCGTACGTGGCCGACGTGAAGGAGGACAAGGGGGTCACGACCGAGGTCACTTTTCTTTTCGCGTTCCTCATCGGGGCCCTGGTCCAGCAGGGCGGCTACCTCGAGGCCGCGGCCGTGACCCTCGGCGCGATGGCGCTGCTCGCCTACCGCGAGAGTCTCCATGCCCTCGTCACCAAGGTCAGTCCCGAGGACATCTCGAACTCCATCAAATTCGGCCTCGTCAGCTTGGTGATCCTGCCCATCCTGCCGAACCGCGCGTTCGGCCCGGGGGGCCTCCTCAACCCGTACGTGGTCTGGTGGATGGTGGTCCTCATGTCGGGGATCAGCTTCGCGGGCTACCTCCTCGTCAAGATCGTCGGCCCGCGGGCGGGGATCGGGCTCACCGGCCTTCTGGGCGGCCTCGCCTCGTCGACGGCCGTGACGCTCACCTTCTCGCAGCGCAGCCGGGGGGCGGCGCCCTCCCTCCTGAAACCCTACGCCATGGCGGTGGTGATCGCGTGCACGATCCTGTACCCTCGCCTCTTCGTCGAAGCCCTTGCCGTCAACCCCGCCCTGGCCGCCGAACTCGCGCCGCTCCTGGGCGCGTCCCTGCTCCTGGGGCTCGTCCTGGCGGGGCTCCTCGCCCGCACCCCCGCGTCCGCCGAACAGGAAGCCGGGGAAGCGAAAGTCCAGCTCAAGAACCCCTTCGAGCTCCTCCCCGCGATCAAGTTCGCCGTCGTCTTCGCGGTGGTCGTGGTGGTGATCAAGCTCGCACGGTCTTCGCTCGGCGACCGCGGCGTGTACCTCGCGGCGATGCTGGCGGGCCTGACGGACGTGGATGCGATCACGCTCTCGATGGCGCAGGCGACCCTCGACGGCTCCTCGACCGCCGAGGTCGCGGTCCGAAGCGTGGTCCTGGCGACGGTGTCGAACACCCTGGTGAAGACCGGCATCGTGCTCACCGGCGGCGGGCCGGGCTTCCGCGGCCGCGCCGGCACGGCCCTGGCCGTCCTTGGCCTCGGCACCGGCGGACTCCTGGCAGCGTGGGTGTTCCTGGGGGCGTAGCGGGGGCGGAACGCTGAAATCCGAAATCTCAACTCCGCCTCACCCTGGCAGCCGCAGCGTAAACGTCGACCCCTGCCCCTTGACGGTCGTGACCGTCACGTCCCCTCCCATCAGCCGGCAGAAGCTGCGGGTGGTCGCGAGCCCCAGCCCGATGCCGCCGTATTTGCGCGTGGTCGAGTCGTCCGCGAGCGCGAAGGGCTGGAACAGCCCGCGCACTTCCTCCGCCGACATCCCGATCCCGCTGTCCTCGACGCGGAACTGAACCAGGGTCTTCCCCTCCGTGGTCTCCCGCGAGACCCCGAGCGTGATCCTCCCACGCTCCGTGAATTTGCGCGCGTTCGCCAGCAGCGTGGACAGGCAGAAGCGCAACTTCATCGGGTCCGCACGAACCTGTCCGACGCCTTCCTGGCAATCGACCCCGAAGGCGTGTCCGGCCTCGTCCATCAACGGCCGGTGCGTGGCCGCGACCTCCCGCGCGAGTCCGGCCGCATCCAGGTGCTGTAGCTGGAGGTCGGCCTGGCCGGCATCGACGCTCGAGAACTCCAGCACCTCGGTGACGATCTCGCGGAGCCCCTCCCCGGCCCTGTGGATCTTGCGCAGGTCGGGCAGAAAACGGTCCTTGTCCTCCTCGAGCTCCGCGGCCTCCTCCTCGAGCAGCTCGCTGTAGCCGATGATGGCGTTCAAGGGCGTCCGCAGCTCGTGCCCCATGACGGCGAGGAAGCGGCTCTTTGCGCGGCTCGCGGCGACGGCCTCGTCCCGCGCGACCCGGAGCTGTGCGTTCGCCGTCTCGACTTGTTTTTCGCGCTCCTTGAGGTCCTGAACCCGGGCCGCCAGCTCCAGGCTCGTCCTGCGCAGCCGCCCCACCACGAGCGCGAGCAGCCCCACGCCGGCGAGCGTGACGCCCGCGAGGAGCGCGAACGTCCCCAAGAGTCCCGCCCGCGTCTCGGCCTGCACCCGGTGCATGGGCACGACCACCTCGAGGACCCCGCGGACGTCCCCCAGGCGCCAGTCCCGCTTCGGAGAGTCGGGGTGGCTGTTGTGACAATCGACGCACGCCGCCCGCATGCGGTCCGCGCGCGCGTACCGGAGCACCGGGCGCCCGCCGAGCTCCTCGAACCGCGAGAAAGCCGCTTCGGGGGCCTGCTGAAAGCGCTTCCACGCCTCGCGGGCAAACTCGTCTCGCAGGCCGCCCTCCGCCGTCCGCCACGGAAAGGGGAACGGGCTGTAGAGCCTCGTTTCGACGCCGGAGTTCAGCTCCCCGATCCGCTTCCCGAGGAGGAGGCTGAGCGTGGCCGGGAGCGGGATCGCGCCCGGGTGCTCGGTGTAGTCGTGCGTGACCTGGATCCCGTGCTTGCGGACCGGCTCGACGACTTCCGAGGTGTAGATCGTGCGAAAGGTCGAGATGGCGTCGGCGTACATGCCCGCGTCCTGCAGGGCCTTGTACTCCACCAGCCCCCGCGAGAGTGCCGACATGTGCCAGAGGAGGAGGCCCGCGGCGGTGCAGGCGAGCAGGGCGAGGGTCAGCACCGGTCGCTCGACGACGAAGCGCCACAACCGGTCCAGTCCAGAGCGCATCGGGAGGGGCTCCGCGGGTTGGATCGCGGCGTTTCCGCCCCGCCGGCCCGCGCGGCCGGGGGACGACCTGCGCAGGGAAGACGGGCCGAGTCGCCGGCAGGAACGTGAAGGGCAACAGGGCTCCGGCCGGAGAGGGAAGGGCATGTAGGGCGCGTCAACCGGCCGATCCGGGGATTCTACCCTCCGGCTTCGCGCTACGCAAGCGACAACCTCAAAAACCTATCGGCCGGCCCGGCGACCCGACGCCCCCATGCGTCCGGGTCGATGCGCTCCGGAGCCGACGGAAGCGTCCACGCTCGCTCCCGGAGTCACCTACGATGGCGACGGCCACCACGACACCCTACCGCAGGGACTCGACCTGCGCCTTTCGCTTCCATGTCCGCTGCAGGCACTCTTCCCGTGGGCACTCCCGCAGCTCCTGGTCGAGGATGCGGAGCGCGCGCTCGTACAGCTTGGCCTCGACGAGAGCCTCCACCGCGGCCGCCCGCGCCGCGCACTCCCGTTCGACCAGCGCCAGGACGCGGCCATCCGCACCGAGCCGTCGCGCCTCCAACCCCGCGCTCCGTCCCGCTTCGGTCTCCGGGAAGGCCTTGGTCGTGTCCCGGTAGCCGCGGAGGGCCGGCCCGAAACGACGGTCCGCTTCCATCTCGCGAGCCCGCCCGAGGGCCAGGGCCGCCGCGCGTTCGCGCTCCCCGGCCGCCTTCGAGGACTCGGCCGCCAAGGTGCCGACGAAACCGCCCGGCGCCAGGCTCGCACGAATCGAAGAGTTCGTGCCCGCTTCGACAGCCGTCGCCGTCGCCGCCGCGCCGATCTTCCCACCCTGTGCCCGGCCGCCGGCTGCCGCCGCGAAGGCGCGCAGGACCTGTTCCTCCGCCGGCGTGCCGTGCAGGCGCGCGGCCAGCGCGCGGGCGGCCGCCTCGACGCGCGTCCGGAGCGACTCGAGTCGCGCGGCCGCGTCGTCTGCCGGCGTTGCGCCGCCCCCGCCCACCGTCGCGGTCGCCGGTGCGGTCGCCGGTGCGGTCGCCGACGCCCCGACGGTCGCCCCCCCGCTGCCGCTCCCCGAGCCGTTTCCGAGCCTGCTCGGGTCCACCTCGCTCGCGGTGGCCTCGCCCTCGCCCTCGCCACCGCCATGCGCCGCCGCGAGTTCGCTCGTCGCCGTGCCCGCCGCCGGCTCGCCGTTCTTCCCGTCGGTGGTGCCCGCCGTCCCGCTCTCGTTCCCCAAGTGCGAGTTCTGCAACCCTTCCCCGAGCTGGCGCAGCAGGCGCGTGGCGCCCGCTGCGTCACCGCCCGCCGCGGCCGAGACCGCCAGGCGGTACAGCCTCTCCGTCTCAGCCGCGCTCCCGACCGCGCCCGACCGTGCGACCGGCAGGGCGGGCATCGCCGGAAAGCGCGGACCCGCGGGCTCCGCCATTTCCGCCTCGGAGATCCCCTGGTTCACGCGATGCTCGCTGAAGCCCACGGCGATCGACGCGGCGCCCACCTGCGCGTAGCCCGAGAGCACCCACTGCTGCGGAGTGAAGAGATTGGGGAAGGGCGCGTAAGCGCGCAAGGTGAGCGTCTCGGGGACGGACAGCGGAAACGGGTCGTCCACGAACGGCTGGCTGAAGTGGGCCATCCCGACCACCAGGTGCTTCGGGACGAGTCCCTCCAGCACCGGGAGATGAACCGGCCGGGTCCACGCGCACGAGAAGCCCGACTCCGTGTGCGTCAGGACGAAAGACTTCGCCACGTGGATGTCGGTCGCGACCTGCGGGAAGAGCCCGCATACCGGCAGCGGGTCCGGGTTCGGATCGATCCAGTAGCACTTCACCGGTTCCTTCGCGTTCGGGTCCGTGCTTACCATGACGACCTGCAGATAGAAGGGCCGGTAGTACATGAACGAGAAGGGGAGCGTGACGGGATTCGGGATGTGGATGTCGGGGAGGACCAGCACCAGGCGGCCCTGCGCCTGTTCGGCGAGCGGCTCATCGAAGAAAAGTTTGCCCAGCTCGTTGAGGCCCGAGCCGGAAGTCGAGGCCTCCAGCACCTGCCGCGCCTCGGCCGGGAGCTGCTCCAACCCTTCGAACTTGACCTTCGTCCGGCCCGGGGCCTTCCAAAGCAGGCGGAAGCGGAGCGGCAGCTTCTCCATCTGCTGGGACAGGAGGGGCTCGTCGATCCGAACGCGGAGGTCCGCGAGTCCGGCGCGCTGAGCGTAGTGGTAGCGCGCATCGACGAGCTGGAGGAGCGCAGCCACGTGGGGCGGCTCGAGGAGATTCGACCAGGCCGCCGCGAAGAGTTGCTCGAGCTGCTCCTTTTCGGTCGTGGGCTTGCGCGCCGCGAGCTCCGCCGCCTCCTGCGACTGGCGGTCCCGCGCCTCCCGTTCGCGCCGCTCGCGCGACTCCGCGTTGTCGCCGAAGGCCGAGATCGCGAACGTCCCCACGATGCCGGCCAGAACGAGCGTCGTACCCAGGCTTCTCATGGCGTCTCCTCCGCAGGGCGATCGTCGCGGCCCGCCCGGTCCGAAAGGGGCCTGGGCGCCGCGCTCGCCGATACCTCGGGAGGGTGGGGAGGAACTGCCACGGAATTCCGTGAAATTCTGAAAGCACGCAAGTTATGTGTGGAAATGCAGATGCGATTAGCCGTGTTCTCGGGAAGCCAAGGAACGGGTCCCGTGCGCAAAGGCTTTGGTCCGGGGCCCCTCGAGTGCGCTGCCGACCCGGCGTGGTCCTCCGCCGCGAGGTAGGCCGGCGCGCGATCCGCCGGACGTGTCGCAGGCGGGGGTCCGGCTACCGGAGTTCGTACACCTCGAAATCGGCATTGCGCCAGACGCGGGCCATCCGGCCCTGCGCCACCGCGGCTGCGACGGCGGGCGAAAGCGCCTTCGCGTCGAGGTCGAAGCGGCGGCCGACGACCACGTGCGTGACCCCCACCTCCCGCCCCCATGTCCAGAGGCCTGCGGCCTTCTCCGCGGGGGAGTACATGGTTGCGCGTCGCCCGGTCAGGAGCGCGAGCGCACGAGGCTTCCGAAAGACGAGGACCGCCTCCGGCGGCAGCTTTTCGGCGACGAAGCGAAAGAGTTCCCGTGCCGGCGCCGTGCCGATCCCTGAGCGCAGTTCCGTGCCGTCCAGCCGCGAGCTTCGTCCGACGTACGAGAAGGCGATCGCAGCGAGCAGCGACACGAGGCAAACGACGACGACGCGGGCGCGCTTCGGCCGGTCCTTCCACGCGTGCCACCAGAGGCAGCCCCCTTCGACGGCACACAGGCAGTACCCGGGCAGGACGGGAAGGAGGAAACGCGTGCCTTGTTCGCCGCCCGGCCAGAGAAGGAGCAGGGCGAGGTAAACGGCGCCGAAGACCTCCAGGAGACCGAGTCCGGCCCTCCACCGCGCGCGAAATCCGAGCGCGGCCAGGCAGGTGGCGGCGACGAAGAGCACGGCGGTCGCCACATCGGAGAACCCGTTTTCCCAGAAGCCGCCGAGCGCGGAGAGGTATTCGGCGACGTTATTGGCCACGATGCGAGCGCTGGTGTGGAAGTACTCGACCTGCGACCGATCCATGGGCAGGAGCGCGTGCAGGAAGAGGGCCAGCCCCGCGCACACGCCGAGCACCGCGGCGACAAAACCCCCGGCGAGTCGCCCGCGCTCGCGCCAATCGACGAAGAGCGCCGCGGCCGGCAGCAGCGCCCCCACGCTCCGCGTCGCGAAGGCGAGGAACCCAATCGCGCCGAGGAGCGCCCCTTCGAGGGCCGTCGCGTGCCTCCCCGACACACGCGCACGGCCCTGCAGCGTCGCCGCGCCCAGGAGGAGCGCCGCGAAGGGGAGATCGGACAGGATCGAGTCCTTGAAGTCCCAGAGGAAGGGGTTCAGTCCGAAGAGCAGACCCGGGAGGAGGCGCGCCCAGGCCGGCAGGCCCCGCGCGGCGAGGCGGTTCAAAAAAAATACGCAGAGGAGCAGCGCGAGGACGCCGGGCAGTTTCAGCGCCTGCGGGTCGAGTCCGCGCGCGCGGACGACGACGGCGAGCAGGGCGGGGTAGAGCGGCGGATAGGCGCGCGGGCCGAGCTGGGCGTAGCCTGGATTTGGAAGCCAGGGCGTCTCGGCGTAGGCGCGACCCGCGGCCAGGTTTTGGGCGTGGAGGACGTACTGGGCGAAATCGTCCCCCCAGTACTGACCCTGGCGGAGGGTGAGGAGGTGGAAGAGCGCGAGGAGGACGAGCAGGGCGGCCTCGAGGGCGGGCGCGGCCCAACGTCCGGTCACGGGCGGAGCTCGCAGGCCTCCGGCACCGACGCGGCGGCGGTCGGCGCGGCGACGGGGGCGGCGGCGCACTCGCTTTCGGCCGTTCCGAACCCAGCCTGGGCGCGCGCCAGCTCCCGGTATTCGATGGCGTAGAGGCCGAACCCGACCGCGGTCCAGAAGACCTGTTCGATCCGGAGCGCGAGGCTGAAGGCGAACCCCACGGCCGAGGTCAGGTGTAGGGCCTTGAAGATGATCATCCGCGAGCCTTCCTGGATGCCGAGCCCCGCGGGGATCATGAAGCCCGCCATGTCGCACCACGTCCCGAGGATCCAGATCGTCGAGGCGTCGGCGATGGAGTTGCGGCCGAAGAGCGTCCAGAGGAAGAGCCAGCCCTGGACGATCCCGCAGGCGTAGCCCAGCGCGTGGGCCAGGATGGACCAGCCGAGATCCGCGCCGCTCTCGCGGTAGTAGGTCGCGAGCGCGGCGTCCACCTTCACGAGCGAGTCGCCGACCCAGGAGGCGAACCGTTCCCGACCGACGAGGCCGCCGACCCAGCCCGCGACGCGCCCGAGCTGTCCCCTCTTCTGAAAATAGAGGAAGCCGAGCATCCCGGAGCCCAGCAGGACGCTCGTCAGGTAGAGGACGCCCGTCAGCACCGGCGGGAACGGAAGCCAGAGCAGGATGAGCGACCCGCCGATCGTGGCCATCGAGAGCTGCGCGATCGCAATGGACAGCTTGTCGATCACGAGCGCGGAGGCGACCTCCGTGCCCGGACAGAACCGGCCGAAGAGCGTCCCCTTCACGATCTCCCCGCCCATGCCCGCCGTGGGGCTCACATAATTGATCGCGACGCCGGCGAGCCGGATCCGGAACATGCGCAGGAGAGGGATCGTCCGGTGGGCGCGCCGGAAGCTGAGGCGCGTCCCCAGCGAGTGGAACACGTCGGCCACGCCCTCGAGCAGCACGAACGGGACGAGCATCCAGCCCAGGCCACGCATCGCCTTCAGCAACTCCTCCGGGCCGCACTCCCAGAGGAGCCCGGCGAAGAGGGCGATGCCGACGACGATCATGAGGCGGTGGAAGAGCTTCATGGCGATTTGAGAATTGAGAATTGGAGAATTGAGATGTAGCGACGGACGGTGTGCCTTTTCAGCACGATGCGCGGGTTGAGAGTCTTCTCAGAAGGGGCAAGAACGGCAATAGCGCCCTGGAGTGGCAGCCTTTTTTCACCACAGAGACGCAGAGACGCTGAGGATTTTTTCTGGGTTGAACAGCCTCCACACGACGATGCACGCTACGTATTCTTGACATCCGTGGTTCCATCGTTCGTCAGCCGCAGCGCCGTCGTTTTGGGATTTGGGATTTGGGCTTTGGGATTTCCCAACGTCGGCGCGCGTCGCCAGTTCAACGCCAACCGCGTCGTATGATAACCGGCCGTCACCGCCGCCCACCCCGCGACGACCCAGAGGGTCTCGTAGGGGAAGCCCAGCAGGAAGCCGACGAGGAACAGGGCGCAGTAGATGTTCCGCCGGCCGCCGATGCGACGGAAGCGCGCGTCGATCGGCGCGAGCTCGTCCAGGCTGATCCGGGCCCCGCGTAGGCTCCAGAGGGTCACCAGGATGTTCTCCACCAGGTCGCACGCCATGAGCAGCCCGCCGGCGCGCCACGCACCCAGGCCGTGACCCAGCCCCGCGACCGACCAGGTGATCGAAAACCACCAGAAGTTTTCGTAGAAATAATCGAAAATCGATTCGTATTCGCCGATCTTCGAGAACTGGAGCTTCACCCGCGCCAGTTTCCCGTCCACGCCGTCCAGCCATTCGACGAGGTACGTGAGCGCGGCCCCGAGGAGCAGCTCCCCGCGCAGGAAAAGGCAACCGATCCCCACCGCCACAAGGAAGCAGGCGTAGGTCACCTGGTTCGGGGTCACGGGCGTGGCGCAGAGCGCGTAGGTGAGGGCGTTCTCGAAGGGCGGGTCGATGTACTCGGACGGCAGATCCTGCACTTTTTTTTGCGTGGCCAGGATCAGCTCCCAGGTCGCGTGGCGTGCCTCCGCGGGAGTCGAGAGCTCCCGCAAGTGCAGAGGGACTTGCGTGCGCTGTTCGCGGTGGTGCGTGTCGATCGCCTGCAGGTCGAGGAGCGGCAGCGCGTCCGACGCCCCGGGAAAGAGCCCGGCCTGCCATTCCGCATCGACGGCGGCAACCACGGCGGCGGAAATGCCGCCCGCCCCGGTTTCCAGGGACCGCGGCAGCCGTCGCAAGTCGGGGGCGCGGAGCAGCGCCTCCAGCGCCCGCGGGTCGATCAGCACCGACGCGTCCACGAGCAGGACCCGCCTCTCGGCGGTCCACGCGCGAAGGCTTGCCGGCCGCTCCATCGTCGCGCCCGAAGGCGCCGGCAGCTCGCGCGCGTCCGCGGGCGCGAGCACGGCCAGCCTGCGCACGCCGAGCCGCGCGAGGATCCTGGCCAGCCGCAGCACGAGCGGGCCTCCGCCCACGCGCAGCCATGCGCCGGCGCCGCGCGCGTCGAGGACCGCCGCGCTGACCGTCGGCAGGGTCGCCGCCGCGGCCTCCGCGACGCCGGCCTGCTCTCCCAGGGTCGCCGTCCCGCCGCTCACTCGTTGGTCTCCGAAATCGACGTCACGGCCCGCAGTTCGCCGCCGAGCCGGGCCCGCGCGCAGCCCACGCCTCGAGCACGAGGAGCAGGGTGAGCGTCATCCAGAAGACGTGCGTCCCCACCGCCGCGCCCCACAGGAACCACTCCATGTGCCCTGACAGGGCGAAGGCGAGCACGATGTACGAGAAGTCGCCGTTCGCGATCCGCTCGAACCCCGCGAGCACCGGGGGCAGGTCTTTGATGTCCCTCCGCAGGATCCCGATCCAGAACACGAGCCCGTTGATCAGCAGCCCCGTGATCAGCACCAGGCAGGGGAGGAGGTAGTTGACGGTCGGATGAAGGCGTCCCAACCCCAGCGTGATGCCGATGAAGATCGAGACGTAGACGACGTTGTCGGCGATCATGTCGAAGTAGTAGCCGGCCTTCGAATCGACCATGCGCAGGCGCGCCACCTCGCCGTCGCAGCCGTCGATGATGGTCGAGACGACGAAGAGCAGCCCGCCGAGGACGGTCGACGCGTAGCTGCCGCCCGCGAACGCGAGCGCGGAACCGATCCCGATCGCGGTCGCGAGGAGCGTGATCGCGTTCGGCGTGAGCGGCGTCGAGACCAGCCGTCGCGAGAGCGTCAGCGAGATGTAGCGATCGAAATTCCTCGCCATGAAGCCGTCGGAGTCCTTGATGAGCGAGTGCAAAAGGGCCGTCTCGGCGCGCGCGCAGGCGCCTTCGCCCCGCAAGGAGCGCCAGGGCGCCTTGCCCGCCGGCCGGTGCTCCATGCGGCCGCCCCGCGCGAGCAGCTCCAGCGGGTGCGCGTCCGCCGGTGAACGCAGCAGGAACCCCAGGCTCGCCACGTCTTCCGCGGGTACGAGCGCGGCGCCCGGCGTCACCAGCGCCTCGACTCCCGGCGCGCCTCCGAGCCCCTCTACTCGAGTGCCGTTCACCCGCACTCTCTGCGCGCCCGCGTCTTCGGCGCCCGCCCGCGCCGTCGCGGTCACGAGGACCGGGACCTGCGCAGCGGGCCCGTTCGCCAACTCTTTCAGAAAGTCGATGGACAGCCACGAGCCCGCATCGAGGACCAGGACCGGTTCCCCGGCCTCGAACCATGTCTCGACCGTGCGCTGTCGCTCTTCCCCCGCCGCGGCCGCCCACGTGACGTCTCCGAGTGCCGGATCACCCGCCGCCAAGGTCGCGCCCTGCGCGCCCCCTCCCGGCGGCACCACCAGCACCCGCTCGATGCCGGCGCGTCGCGCGCTCTTCAATAGTCGCTCGAGCGCCGTCATCCCGACCACGCGCTTCGCCGACTCCTCCGCCGGCGCCACCACCACCGCGCGTCGCACGCGCGGCCGGGTCTCAACGTTCATCGGTTACTCTCTTCCCGCACTTTTGTTCCCTCAAGGGATGGCGCCGCGCTGCGGCTGTTCGCTCCACGCAAGTTCCTCCGCGTCTCTGCGCCTCTGTGTTTCGTCGCCCCGTTCTTCCGCTCCGCGGCATCCACTTGTCCCCCTCCCCCCTCACGCCGGCCCGATCTCCACCGGCCCCGATCCCCGCCCCGCGGACTCGCGCCCCGCCAACAGGATCGCCAGGCAGGCCTCGGCTTCCCTCAAGCTCAAGCCCCGAGCCGCCGGCTCCCGCGTCTCCCTCACAAAATCCTCGATCACCGGCCCGAACCAGTCCGGGTGGTGCGAATGGGCGGACAGGGCCTCGCCCGCGTTCCACGTCACCGCCTCTCGCCCGCGTCGCAAGAGCACCGCGCGCTCATCCTCGAGCAGAATCGCGCCGTCCTGCCCCGTGATCACCCCGTGGTTTCTCCGGATGCCGGCCGCCCAGCTCAAGAAAAGTTGCGCCTCTCCGCCCGGATACGAAATCGTCGCCGCGGCCGTGTCCTCCAGCGGCAGTCCCTCCTGAACGGTCCACAGCCGTGCGGACACGCTTCGCGGCCGCGCGCCGCCGAAGGCAGCCTGACACAGGTAAAACGCGTGCCACCCGTGGTCCACGAAGACCCCGCCACCGGCCACTTCCGGTCGCAGTCGCCAGTCGCTCGCCGTCGCGACCGCGCCCCGGTCGCTCGACACGCGAAGCGCGCTCCACGTAAAACAGGTCGCCGGCCCAATCCCGGCGGGCTCCCCACGCGCCTCCTCCTCACCGGCCAGCCACGCCCTCACCTTTCTCCAGAGCGGGGCGAATTTCCAATTGTGCACCGAGTAGACGACCCGCTCCGACTCCCGCGCCGCGCGCGCGATGCTTCCGAAGCCCTCGCGATCGATCGCGAGCGGCTTCTCGCACACGACGTGCGCCCCGCGACGCAGCGCCTCCACGATCCCCTCCGGGTGCGACGCGGGAGGCGTGCAGAGGTCCACGAAATCCAACCGCTCCGCGGCGTACAGCTCCGCCGCGGTCGCGTAGGCGCGCACCCCCGGGAGCGCGGCGGCCGCGGCGGCCCGCCGTTCCGGGAAGGGGTCCGCGACCGCGACGATGCGCGCCCCGGTCGCCCCTTTCCACGCGGGGAGATGCGTGTGCTCCGCGACCTTGCCGAAGCCGACGATGGCGCCCGTCAGCATCCGCTCAGGCCCCGAGCTTCTTGGCGAGCAGGCCGAACACCTCTTCGAGGACGCCGAGGCCCGCCTCCGCCTCCGCCCGGGTGAGCGTGAGCGGCGGGTTGATCCGCACGCGCGCGCTGTAGATCATCGCGAGGAGGCCGCGCTTCAGGCACTCCATGTAGACCCATTCCATCGTCTTCCCATCGAGCGGCTCCCGGGTGGTCCGGTCCTTTACGAGGTCCATGCCGAGGAAGAGGCCCTTTCCGCGGACGTCGCCGATGAACCGGAACCGCTCCTGCAGCTCGCGCAGCCGGTGGAGCATCCATTCGCCCATGCGCGCGGAGTTGCCGACGAGGTCCTCTTCGGCGATCGTCTTGAGCGTGACGTTCGCCGCGGCGGACGCGAGCGCGTTGCCGCCGTAGCTGGACGAGGAGGAGGACGGCTTCGCGTACGGCTTGGCCTGCGTGATTTCGTCGGTGGAGATGAGGCCGCTCACCGGGAAGCCGGAGCCGAGGCCCTTGCCGACCGTCATGATGTCCGGCACGGTGCCCGTGTGCTCCACGCCGAACCACTTGCCCGTGCGGCCGCAGCCGGTGATCATCTCGTCGGCGATGAAGAGCGCGCCGTTCTCCTTCGCGATTTCGCGGATCGCGGGGATGAACTCGGGCGGCGGGATGACGTTGCCCGCGGTCCCCTGCATCGGCTCCGCGATGATGGCCGCGAGGCTGCCGGCGGTCGTGGCCTTGAGCTGCTTCTTCGTCAACTCGACGCAAGCCATGCCGCACGAGGGGTACTTGAGGGCGATCGGGCAGCGGTAGCAGTCCGCGTAGGGCGTCTGGTGGACGCCGGGCGCGAGCGGGCCCCAGCCCTGCTTGAACTCGTCTCCGATGAGGGGCAGGACGCCCCCGGTCTTTCCGTGAAAGCCGCCCCAGAAGCCGAGAACTTCGAACCGCTTGGTGTGCGACTTGGCCAGCCGGAGGGCCGCCTCGACCGCCTCCGCGCCGCCGCTGTAAAGCTGCGCCTTCTTGAGGTTCCCCGGGGTGACCGCCGCGATCCGCTGCAGCAGTTCGAGCCGGACCGGGGACGTGAAGCTGCCGACGACGTTTTTGCGGACCTGGTCGTCGATGGCAGCGATGTACTTGGGATGGCTGTGTCCGAGGCTGGCGACGGCGACGCCGGCGATGAAGTCGACGAACGTGTTCCCGTCCACGTCCGTGAGCTGCGCGCCGCGTCCCGAGGCGACGGCGATGCGCGCGAGCAGCGACATGCGCTGCAGGCCGGGGGAGATCAGCTTCTGTTCGGCCTCGAACAGTTCGACGGACTTCGGGCCGGGGATGGAGGTGACGAGCCGGGGCAGGACCGGCGGCGGCGCATGAGTCGCGGCGTCCGCGGGCTTCTGGGCCTCCGGCAACCGGGTGGCGACGGCCGTCTGGGGCATCGCGAGTTCCGACATCGTCCAGGCCTCCAAATCCCTTGGGAATGCAGGGTCTTTTTTGGGTCTTGTCAGCGGGTCTTCGTGAGCACGTAGCGCGCGATCGCGTCCGCGGCGTCCTCGCGGCAGCGCGAAAAGGTCGGCCAGTCGTTGAGGTCGATGATCAGCGCCCGTCCATCCTCGGCCACCTGGGCGTCGCCGCCGAAGACGTCGACCCCCAGCGCCGCGGCCGCGGATTGCGCGGCGGCGCGGAGTCCCTCGGCGTCGGCGTCGGGCGGATAATAGCGGAAGAAGCTCGCGTCGGCGAGGGCGTAGAACTTCACCGTGCGGCCGGGCGCGGACCGCTGCAGCGCGACCCTCGAGATGCCGCGAGCCGCGAGCCGCTCGGCCAGGGCCGCGAGCCCTTCGGGCCCGGCGGCCCGGGTGACGTCCTCGGGGTGCGTGGCGTGCACGTCTCCGCGCTTGACCCAGAGCCCGCCCTCGAACCCCATGGCGTCCGCGGCCGCGGCCAGGTCCCGCGTCGGGACCAGCCGGCTCTCCGGGAACGGCACGCCCGCGGCCGAAAGCAGCGGCGTCATCCGGTCGCGATAGCAGTTGCGAATGGACGAGGGCGTGTTGACGAGTCGCACGCCCGCGGCTTCCCACTTCGAGAGGATCGTGAGCGCGCGCTCGCCCTGGCACATCGCCAGGACCTCGTCCGCGGGGCAGGCGGCATCCGGCAGCTCTTCGCCGCGGAGGAAAGACACGCGGTCGCCGGCCGCGACCAGGCGCGCCGCCACCGCGCGCAGGATCCGCGCGTCGTCCTCGACCTTGCCTGGGCTGAAAACTTCCTCGCGGAGGACCGCGAGGTAAGAGCGGCCCGGGGGCGTGTCCTCGAGGAGTCGCTCCGCCGACTCGATGTCGTTGGGCCGGTCGACGTCCGCGGTACGGCCCACCGGCTCTCCGTATACGGCCAGTCCCCGCTCGACCAGATGTTCCAGAAAGCCCCGCAGGGCGGGCAGGCCGCGTTCGCGCGCGGTTACCAGTTCACGAGTCGCCTCGTTGTTGAAGTGGTAGAACCCGGCCGTGATCCAGCGGCTGGACTCCACCTTGCTCCCGAGCCGGGTGATTCTCCCCGCGGCGTTCGTCAACACGCGCAACGGTTTCTCGTCGTCGACGTAGTCCGTGAGCGCGAGCGTGGCGGCGCGCCCGTCGGCCCGGCCCGCGAGGAGCGCGAAACGCGCCAGCGTGCCGGGGGAGTAGATCGCATCGACGGTCGAGAGGAGAAAGGGCTCTCCTTCGAGGTGCGGCGCGATTTCGCACAGGCTCTCGAACGAACTGGCCGTGGTCTTCACCACGACTCTGACGGGGAGGATCGCCTGCGCGCGCAAGTGGTCGGCGACCTCGCGGAAGGCGTCGTTCGTGATTGCCACGACCTCCGTGACGCCCGCGCGACGAAGCTCGTCGAGGAGCCGGTCGATGAGCGCGCGACCGCCGACCTTGACCAGCGGTTTGGGCGTGGCGATCCCGCCGGCGCGCAGCCGGGCGCCGGTCCCCGCGGCGAGAATGCCCGCTCTCATGCGCGGCTCCCCGCGGGCGCCAGGGCGACCCGCAGCATTTCGGGGACCTGGGCAAGGAGCGTCACATCCGCGTCGTAGGCGGCTGCCGTCGGCGCCGTCTTTTCGGGCTCGTGGAGCCAGAGGGTCCGCATGCCGAGCGCTCGCGCGGGTGCGATGTCCCTCTCCAGCGAGTCCCCGATCATGCAGGTTGCGCGCGCCTCGACGCCGAGTCGGGCGAGCGCGAGCTTGAAGATGGCGGGGTCGGGCTTTCGAACGCCCTCGACCGCGGAATCCACCATCACGCCGAAGAACGGGGAGAGGCCGGCTTCGTCCAGGAGCACGCGCAGATTCCCGTAAAAGTTGGAGACGACCCCGAGCCGGTACCGCGAAGCGAGCGCCTCGAGGACGGGGCGCGCGGCGGCAAGGCTCTCTTCCATGGGGCGGCGATAGGCGGCGGCCAGATGCGCGGCGACCGCGCGACCGCGCAGCCCCAGCCGACGGACCTGGAGGTCGAACATGCGCTCGAGGAGTGCGGCGAGTCCCAGGCTGCGCGTCTTCGGGTCCGCCTCGAGGGCCTCGTCCGCGGCGTAGAAGGCGGCTTTGAGGGAGACGAAGTCCACGGGCGCGCTGTGGTCCGCGTAGAGCCGGCAGGCCCGGTCGAACCAATGGCCGCCGTCGGAGTCGAGGGTGCCTCCGAAGTCGAAGAGCACCGCGCGGATTTCGTCAAGGCCGGGGAGCTGGGCGGGGTCTTTGGGAACGGGGAGACCCTCCGAGGGGCGACGTAAAACGGAGCAATTATACGCTTTCGGCGGATCGACGCAAGCCAAAAGCCTCGGCGGCGGCGCCGGCGGGAGGGGGGGGCGCTTTGAGTCCGAGGCCCGAGCCGGGGTGCACGCCGAGGACCAATTCCGATTCCGGAGCCTCCTCCAGCCCCAGGGCCCAGCCCTTTCAAGGTGTGTGAAGGATTCGACTCTTTCAAAATGGAGCATCGCGTGCCCGAGCGCGGGAATGGGCGAACTTCCAGTGCTCTCCTCCGCCGGCCACGAGCCCTTTGTGGTGCAGGGCTTCCGCCCTGCACCGATGGGACAGCGCGTGTGGAAATCATGCAGCCCGTTGGGTGCGGAGGAAGCTCGACGGGAAGCTGGGAAGTGCTTCGGACCTTCCCTGCGGGTGCGGGTGCAGGGCGGACCCGTCCACCGAAGCGCCGCGCGCGAAGGCGGAAGTCCCGCACCACAAGGCGTTCGCAAGCCGCATGCTCAAGGGAATAGCCTGCTTGCGGCAGGCGAAATCGTGGCGCGACCCCCTTCAAGGGGCTGGCCTCGGTGGCTGACGCGAGGGAGTGGTCGGAGATCAGGTCACTTGTCGGCCCTGGCCTTGGCGAGCAGTCGCTCCACGGCTTGGCGATGGGGCCAGCCGGGAGGCGCGACTTGCAGGAGCGTCTCCCAATCCCGGATGGCGGCGGCGCGGTCGCCCTTGGCTTGGCGGGCGAGGCCGCGGCTCGCGAGCGCCTCGGGCAGGCGCGGGTCGATGCGCAGCGCTTCGTCGAAATCGCGGATGGCGCCGTCCAGGTCGCCCTGGGTCCGGCGTGCGGAGCCACGATTGGTGAGCGCACCGGCGTAGCTCGGGTTGATGCGGAGGGCCTCGTCGTGGTCGCGGATAGCGCCGTCCAGATCGCCCTTGGCCTGGCGGGCGAGGCCACGATTCGTGAACGCATCGGCGGAGCGCGGATTGATGCGCAGGAATTCGTCGTAGTCGCGAAGGGCGCCGTTCAGATCGCCCTTGGCGGCGCGGGCGAGGCCTCGATTGTACAGCGCGGCGGGCAAGACCGCGCGGATCCGCAGGGCCTCGTCGTAGTCGCGGATCGCACCCTCCAGGTCGCCCTTGGCCTGGCGGGCGGCGCCGCGATTGTTGAGTGCCTCGAGGTAGCGCGGATCTACGAGCAGCGCATCGTCGTAGTCTTGGATGGCGCCCTCCAGGTCGCCCTTGGCCGCGCGGGCGAGGCCGCGATTGGTGAGCGCCTGGGCGTTGCGTGGGTGGAGGCGCAGGGCCTCCTCGTAGGCAAGGATGGCGCCATTCGGATCGCCTTTCTCGCGGAGGGCGTTGCCGCGATTGTAGAAGGCTTCGGCGTAGCTCGGATCCATGCGGAGGGCCTCGTCGTAGTCGCGGAGGGCGCCGTCGAGGTCACCTTTGGCTTGGCGGCAGAGACCCCGATTGGACAGCGCAACCTCGAAGCTCGGGTCGACGCCGAGTGCCTCGTCGTAGTCGCGGATGGCTCCGTCGAGGTCCCCTTTGGCCTGGCGGGCGGCGCCCCGATTGGTGAGCCCTCCGGCGTAGCGCGGATGGATGCGCAGGGCCTCGTCGTGGTCGCGGAGGGCGCCGTCCAGGTCCCCCTTGGCTTGGCGGGCGAGGCCGCGATTGGTCAGCGCATCGACGTAGCGCGGATTGATGCGCAGAGCCTCGCCGTAGTCGGCGATGGCACCGTCCAGGTCGCCTTTCTCGCGGCGGGCGATGCCTCGATTGTAGAGAGCCTTGGCGTAGCCCGGGTTGATGCGGAGTGCTTCATCGAAGTCGCGGATGGCGCCGTCCAGGTCGCCCTTCGCCCGCCGGGCGTTGCCGCGGTTGCTGAGGGCTATCGTGAAGCGCGGGTTGATGCGGAGTGCCTCGTCGAAGTCGCGGATGGCGGCGTTCAGGTCCCCCGCGGCTTGGTGGAGGTTTGCACGAGCGAAGAGCGCATGCAGGTGCTTCGGTCGGATCTGGATCGCCCGGTCGAGGCCACCCATGCCCTCCGCGGTGCCCCCGACGGCAACTCCAAGGAGCCAGTACAAATCCTCTTCTCCAGGCTGACCCCCGAACTTGGCGAGACTGGCCCGGGTCAGGTGCGCCGATCCGTCGAGGTCGCCGCCGCTCTGAGCCAGCATGGCCTCCGCCACTGCGCGGGCGACTGGATCCTGGAGGCCCACGCCGGCCGCCGCGGTTTTCAACTCGGCCTGCGCCTGTCTTGCCAGGTCCTCGGCCTCCGGTCGCCGCGCCGCTCTCTCTTCCTCCGAAGCCGCAAGCTGCGCTTCGAAACACTTCGCCAAGAGAAGCCGCGCGCGCTGGAAGTGCGCCTCCGAGAAGCGAGGGTCCTTCTCGATCGCCGTGCGCCAACACTCGTCAGCCCGGTCCTCCCAGCCGCGGAGGTCCCAGGCACGGCCCAGCAGGTAGTAGCCAACGGCGGAATCGGGCAGCTTCCGGATCGCCTCCTCGACGAAGGGTTGGCCCTCCTCCACTCTCCGCACCAGCTCCTCGTACTTCGCATCCTTGTTGTAGAGGTAGGAGAAGGCGTTGTCCACGCCGACGCGGCCCTTCTCCAGGAGTCGCTGTCCGTCCCTTTCGCGGGCGTCGCGGGCAAGCCCGGCGAGGATGAGCGTGCACAAGGCCACTCCGAGGCCGACCGCGGCGGCGGCAGGCAGCACCACGCTTCGGCCCCGGACCGCCTTGCGCCAAACGCGAGCGACGGTCGAGAACGGCCGCGCGACGATGCGCCCGCCGGCCAAGAATCGCTCGAGGTCGGCGGCGACCGCCGCGGCGCTCGCGTAACGGCGCGCCGGGTCCTTCTCGATACACTTGAGGCAAATCGTCTCGGCGTCTCGGGCGATCGCGGGATCGATGTGGCGGGGCGGGCTCGGCTCCTCCTCGACTACCTTTCGCAAGACCTCCGGAGTCGATTCACCCCGATGCGGCGGCCCGCCGGTGAGCAGCTCGTAGAAGAGCGCCCCAAGTTGGTACACGTCGCTCCGCGCGCCAACAGCACGAACGCGCCCTTCCGCCTGCTCCGGGCTCATGTACTGGGGCGTTCCGAGCAAGGCCCCGCTCGCCGTGGACCCGGATGCGGACGAGTCGAGGAGCTTGGCCAAGCCGAAGTCCATGAGCTTCAGCTTCCCGGCGCGGTCGCGCATGACGTTGGCGGGCTTCAGGTCGCGGTGAATGACGCCCGCCTGGTGCGCGGCATGCAATGCCTCGGCGATTTCGCGGGTCATGCCCGCGGCGGTGCGGCAGTCAAGGCCCGCACGCCGGTGCGCGGCGACGGACGCTGCCGGTGGCTGCGCCGCATCCGCAAGCACTTTGTCCAGGCTCGCCCCGTCCACGTACTCCATTGCTACGTAGGCCTTGCCGTCGGCCTCGCCGATCTCGTGCACTGCGACGATGCCGGGATGCCGGAGGCGTGCGAGGATCTCGCCTTCCCGCCGGAACCGCTTGACCTGGTCCGCGGAGGCGTAGGCCTCGGCGAGGAGGATCTTGATCGCGACAAGCTCCGCACGACGCGGATCGCGCGCCTTGTAGACCACGCCCATGCCGCCGCGGCCGATCTCCCCGATCAGCTCATACGGTCCGAACCGCCCGCGGCCGGGCGGCAGGACCGCTTCAGCGGCCCCGCCCGATTCCTCGGTCGGCGCCGGTGAGCCCTCACCCCGGTCCATGCTCTCCTCCTTCACTCCTCGCTCGCACACCTTGCGCGGGGGCGGCTTGGTGTTCACTCACATGGTGCGGGATAGCCGCGGCATGGGCATTGTTCAAACTGCCGCGGACGTCGCGCATGATCGACCACGGTGCCTCGCTTCGTGGGCACGGCAACGCCGTGCCCCTACGGAAAGTAGCCAATCGGCGAGTGTACGCCGAATTTGAACCACGCCGCGGCGCACGGCACCCGCGTGGTCTCGACCGTCTGGCTATTTTCCACCCGCGGCCCCGGCCCCGGCCCCGGCCAGCAGGTCCTCGGTCACGCGCCGGGCAGCCCATCCGCGCGGCGCGGCATCGAGCGTCGCCTGCCAGTCCCGCTTGGCACCCTGGAGATCCCCGGCGGCCCTTTGCGCGAGGCCGCGGCACAGAAGCGCTTCGGCGTGCCGAGGCCGGAGCTCGATCGCCACGTCGAGAGCGCGGCGGCGCTCGTCGCCTTCCCGGGACAAGGCGAAGAGCCAGTGAAGATCCTCGGCTCCGGCTTCGCGACCGAATCGCGCCGCGCCTTCCGTAGCGACCTTGCTGAGGACCGGAAGCTCGTTTTGGCTCCACGCCTGCAGCGCCAGCGCGACCTGCCGCCGGAGCGGATCCTCCATGCCGGCCCCGCCGAGCGCGGCCAAGAGCTCGCGGCCGGCCTCAGCGGCGAGGCGGTCGGTCTCCGCATGGAGGCCGCCGGCGCCGCCCTCGGCGGAGGCCAAGCCGGCGGCGAGCCGGCGCACGAGCAGGGCCCGCCCGCGTTCGACATGCGCAGGTCCGAACGCCGGGTCCAGCTCGACGGCCCTGCGCCAGCACTCGTCGGCTTGGTCCTGATCGCCGCGGAGTTGGAACGCCCGCCCGAGAAGGTAATGCGCCGCGGCCGAGCGAGGCGACTTCTCGATGGCCTGGCGGAGAAGCTGTTCGACCCCGTCGATCGCGGGGACATGGTCCTCCGGCCGGGCATCCTTCGTGTACCAGAGCCGCTGGGCTGCCCGGTCCAGGCTGCCCCGGGCGGATTCGAGAAGCGGGGCCACACGGGCCTCGCTTTCCGCGGAGTCGCGGCCTCCCCGCATCAGGTAAATGCCGAGGCCGCCGGCGAGGAGCAGCGCCGCCAGGCTCGGCGCGACGACGCGCCGCGCTCTGACCGCCTTCCGCCACAGCCGCTTGCTGTTGGACACGGCCGGAGCATGCACCGGCCGGCTATCCAGAAAGCGCCCGAGGTCCGCCGCGACCTCCGCCGCCGTGGCGTACCGCCGCACGGGGTCCTTCTCCAGGCACTTCAGACAGATCGACTCCGCTGCTTGGGGGAGCGCCGGGACCAGCACCCGAGGGCGTGGCGGCTCCGCGGCAACCACCCGGGTCAGGATGTGCAACGCTGACGTCCCCTCGTGGGGCGGCCGGCCCGTGAGCAGCTCGTAAAAGAGCGCCCCGAGTTGGTACACGTCGCTCCGGACGCCCAGTTCGCCGACGCGGCCTTGAGCCTGCTCCGGGCTCATGTAGGCCGGAGTTCCGAGGATCGCGCCATCCGGCGTGCGCAAGCTTCCGGGCGCGTCCACGATCTTGGCGAGGCCGAAATCCACGAGCTTCGTCCGCCCGGCCCGGTCGAACATGACGTTGGAGGGCTTGAGGTCGCGGTGAAGGACGCCGGCGTCGTGCGCCGCCTGAAGCGCCTCCGCGATCTCCCGGGTCAGGCGCGCAGCGACGAGAGCGGGGAGCGCACAGCGTTGACGAGGGGCGCAGCGACTCGGCATCGATCCGCCCTCGGCAAGCGGGGTAGGCACGGGCGGCGAGCTGAGACCGGTGGCGGCCGGATCGGCAAGGACCTTCGCCAGGCTCTTCCCTTCAACGTACTCCATGACGAAATACGTCTTTCCCTCCTCCTCACCGATGTCGAAGACGGTGGCGATGCCCGGGTGGCGGAGTCGGGCCGCCGCCCGGGCTTCTCGCCGGAAGCGCTTCATGGAGTCCGTGTCTTCCGCGCGCCCGTGGAGCACCACCTTCAGGGCGAAGTAGGCCTCGAGCTCCGTGTGGTAGGCCTTGTAGACGACGCCCATTCCGCCGCGACCGAGTTCCTGGACCAATTCGTACTTGCCGAGCTTCGCCAGCCTCCGGGGAGGCGCGGGCGTCGCGGGGGCCTCGCGGACGGCGCCTTCGGCGAAGAGAGGCTGCAGCGTGTGCTCGGGGGGGCGTGGAGTCGGGGCGAGTCCCGGTGACGCGCCGACGGACTCCGGCGCAGACCGAGGTGGAGCAATGGGACCGAGGTCCGTGCGCGGCGGCGCGTTACCGGCCAGGAGGACCGTGGACGGAAAAGCCGGCGGCGGCTCGGTCGGTGCGGCAGGGCGCGCCTCCGACACGGCCGGCCCGGGCGCGTGAGGCGCGGACGCGACCGATGCCGCAGCTCCGGCCTGGATTTCCAGGATTCGGACCACTCCATCCGGCCCGAGGGCGCCCAGCTCGCACAGGATCTCGCCCAGACGCTGAAGTCGACCCTCCGCAGCCCTGCGCGCCCAGAGCTTGAGCGCCTCGTTGACCGCCTCGGCACCGACGAGCCCACTGCAGACGGCAATCTGACCGAACGCCTTTCCTTCGACCAGGAGACCGTCCTGGGTCGGGACTTGGCCGAGCAGCTCGGCCTGGCGGCGCAGGGAGTGCTCGATCTGCGCCTCGGTGAGCATTCCGCGCTGGGCCATGAGCACGCCGAGCGGCGGTGCCAGCGGCAGGGATTCCTGGGCGCGGAGGGCATCCTCGACTTGTTTCGCCGAGGCGTAGCCCAGGCGCACCGCGATCTGCCCGAGCACTCGATCCGAGAAATCCGCCATGCTTGCCCTCGGCTGCGATGAGGCCTCACCCTGTCGTCGGCCCCTCTGGCAGGTTCATTATGGCCCACGCTG
Organism: Planctomycetota bacterium; assembly: GCA_016197205.1. Lineage (GTDB taxonomy): Bacteria > Planctomycetota > MHYJ01 > WSZJ01 > JACPWG01 > JACPWG01. Next base: position 30,170 of record JACPWG010000098.1, on the reverse strand, counting down.
CGGTGGCCGTCAAGCGTGGGTGGGCAATGCGCGGGCGTCGGCGTATGTGAGGTCACGTGACCGTCTCGCGCCATTTTCTTTCCGGGGGGGCCGGGGGGTGCCGGGGGGCCGCCCGGCACCACAAGGTCTGGTGGCCGGCGCAAGTTGCCACTCGGAACTTCGCCTCTTCCCGCGCTCGTCCAGTTTATGCTCACCTTCGCGGGAGTAGAGCAGTTCATCCCGCCAGGAAAGGGCGGCCCTTGTGGCCTATGCGTCCGCACCTGGATTCACACGACCTTGGCCCGTCTGAGGCCCGGCGGCTTCGCGGCAAACCGCGTCCCAGAGGCCCGTTGACGAAGTCTGGTCCCGCTTTCCGAAGCTCGTTTCGCGGTCCACTGGCGTGCCGCCCGACGCTCCGCCTGAAGGCGGAACTACGAACCGTGGCGTCGGCCTTCGAGGACTGTGGACGCACCTGGTCCACGGCCGCTAGTGTCCTGTCTACACCATTTCCAAGGGTCGACGAATCTGGCGGAGGCCCGCCAACCTTCACGCGGCACGCGCCGAACCCGCAGAATGAGGCTGGACGGGACACTAGTCGTCCCCGCCGCCGGCGCCGCCCACGAGCCCTCGTCCGCCGTCGCCGCTCCGGCCGAGCAGCCCGGGCGCGCCGGGGGAGGCCAGGCGCGCGGTCCCGCCGCGCCCGCCGTGGCCGGCCGCAAGCAGGGAGCCGCCTCCTGGGCCCCCGTTCGCGTTCGCCCCGACCAGGATGCGACTCGAGGGAAGGGACTGGCCCCCGTTTCCGCCGTCGCCGCCCAGGAGCAGCCCCGACCCGCCGCCGCCGCCCGCCCCGACGGTCACGCGTCCGGTCCGCGCCCGCCCGCCGCGTCCGCCCCGCCCGAAAAGCCCCACGCTCTTTCCGCGCCCCGCGATGAGCACGACCAGGTCCACGTCCTCCCCTTCCCGGTCCCAGACCGCGTCGTACCCGTCGCGGTGCGTCCACGTCCCGTTCGCGGCGACCAGCACGACCACGCGTCCGTTTCGGGAGGCCAGCGCGCGACACCCCTCGTCAGGGCGCCGGGTGTCGGCGAAAGCGCCCAGGATCCTCTCCTGGTCCGCGCCCGAGGAATCCAGCAGGAGCACGCGCAGCAGGTCGTCCACCGACGTCCCGTCCGAGATCGCCGGGTGCGTGTACAGGGGCTCCGCGGAGAGGTGCACGTGGGCAGCGACCCCGAGGGCCAGGACCACGAGGCCTAGCACAAACAAGCGAAGCCATATGCGTGCGGGTCGCGCGGACTGGGCCTCCGCGGCGCGCGTGCGAGGGTCGTCCATGTGCTCTCAATCGGCAGAAGCTGTGCTGCTAATCGCCCGAAGCTTGTTTTCTTGCGACAATTCTTGCTTGTGTCGAACGCCACGAAAACCACAGATTTCACAGATTCTACGCGATTACACCGATTACGAATCTGTGAAATCGTCGTTAATCTGTGAAATCTGTGGTTCCGTCGTCGCTTGGCTGCGGCCCCGCCGCGCTGTGGCTCTCGCGTCCATCCGTTTTCGATCACGGGGCACGGGCCGAGTGAAGGTGGAACTACGAACAGCCGATTCCGGGGGTAGCCGTCGCGTCTGAGGAACCGATGCCTTGGGCCACGATCCGGCCCGACGCTTGATCTTCGAGGCGCCCGTGTGGTATCCTCCCGGCACCGCGCGTCGCCCCTCCTCGTGGCCTGTTGCCGATGTCCAGACACGATGCCTGGGGGCGCGGGCCTCCCTCCTTCGCTCGCTCGACGCGGGCTTCGGAGCGCAGGCCGGCCCGCGCGAACGTCCGCACGGCGTACGACCCGCCGGGACAGAGTTGACGACTGTGTCCGAAGTTCGTCAACGGGCCACTCGCTAGCGGCCACGGTCCCCAAAGGCCGACGCCACCGTTCGTAGTTCCGCCTTCAGGCGGGGCGTCGGGCGACCTGGCTGTGGACCCCGGTGCGATCGGTTCGAGAGCAGGACAGACTTCGTCTACGGGCTTCTACGAGGCGGAGTGCAGCTTCCGTGCCTTCTGGTCGGTGAGGAGGTCCTGGATGGCGTGCCGGAAAACCGTGACCTTGTGGCCGTTGTCGAGCATGAAGCCGAATTCCCAGAGCCCGAACCACTCGATGCGGCCGGCGAACTTTTCCCCTTCCAGCAGCGTGACGGTCAAGCGGGCCTGATCGTCCACCAGGGTCTGCAGGAACTCGTTCTTGATGAGCTTCCGGTCCCGCCGGTGAACGATCGGCGCCAGGTTCAGGGCGGCCACCTGCTCGTCGATGACCACGGCCGGCTCCACCGCGGCGGCATCCTCCGGCGCGTACGCGAGCTTCGCCTCGTGCTTGAAGTACTCGACCTCCGGCCCGTCCTCCACTTCCTTGAATTTGAAATTGAATTTCGTGACCTCGGTCACGACCCCCTCGATGCGCCGGCGCGGATGGATGCGCAGCACGATGCGCCGCTTCGCCTCGAAGGCCTCCACCAGGCACGAACGCTGCGCGTGCGCTGCGAGTTGGTCTTTCATGTGGGTGATGCAGAGCGCCTTGCCCAGCGTCAGGCGGTTGCGCGCCACTTGACCCGCGATCGAAGGCGGGAGGCTGTGCTCCTTTGAGAGCGTGCGCATGCGCTCTTTCTGCGCCCGGAAGTTCTTGACCTCGTCCACGGTGAACTTGCCCGAAGCGACCTGGCCGGCGATCGGCGCGGGCAGTCCCTGCTCCCGCACGATCCGCTGCACCTCCTCGCGTCGCGCCTTCTCGGCGAGAACGGCCTCCAGCGTCGACTCGCCGGAAACCACCTTCTCCGCCAGCGCGGGCGGCAGGGCGTATTGCACCCCGATCCGCTTGGCCTCTTCGCGCTTGGCCTTCGCGGCCAGCGCGAGCTCGAGCGTGGTTTCGCCGGCCAGGACCTTCTCGGCGGCGGACGGAGAGATGCCGTGCTCCGCCGCCAGCTTGCGGGCCTGCTCCTGTCGGGCCTTCGCGGCCAACGCGTCTTCGAGCTTTTTCTTCCCTTGAACGACCTCGAGCGCTTCCGCATAGGGGATGCCGTGCTGTGCCGCCAGCTTCCGCCCCTTGTCCTCTTCCATGAGCCGGCGCAGCAGGTCCCCGAGCCGCTCCGCGCCGGTCGCGACTTTCAGCGCCTCGCTGAACGGGATCCCGTTCTTCTTCGCGAGGTGGTCCGCTTTGAGCTTGATTTCCCGGGGAATGGGCGTTCGCGGCTCGTCCCGCTTCATGGCGAGGAACCCTCCTCTCCCGTTTCAGTGTCTTTCCGCGTAACCTTATCCTAGAACAGTTTACGATAACAGGCACTCCGCCGGTTGGCAAGACATTTCGAGGTGTGATGCGCCGTGAAAAGAGGTCGCAGCCGATTCGCCTTCCTGCTTCTCGCCGTCCTCGCGGCGCTCGCGCCCGCCGGCCGGGCCGCGCCCGGTGAGGATTCCGCCGGACCCTCCCTCCTCGTCCTCAACGCCCGCGTCCCCGACCCGGCCTCCGACCGGCGCGTGTCCGTGGACTTCGCCGTTCGCCAGGGACGGTTCGAATGGGTCGAGCCCGGCGACTCCCGCAAGGGCCGCCTCCTGCCCCCCGCGTCCTTCGACCGCGTCCTCGATCTGCACGATGCGCTCGTGCTCCCCGGCTTCAACGACGCCCACCTGCACTTCTCCGAGGGCGGCGCCTCCCTCGACGCCCTCACGCTCAATGGACTGACCAGCCTGGAGGCCGTGCTCGCCCGCGTGCGCGCCGAGGTCGAAAAGACGCCGCCCGGCGCGTGGGTGCTCGGCGCCGGGTGGGACCATACGCTCTGGCCCGGACAGGCCTGGCCGACGCGCGCCGACCTGGACCGGATCGCACCGCAAAATCCCGTCGCGCTCGAGCGCGTCGACGGGCACGTCGTGTGGGTCAACACGCAAGCCCTCGACCGGTCGGGCATCACGAGCGGGACGCAGGATCCGCCCGGCGGCGAGATCGCACGCGACGCCGGGACGCGCGCCCCGACGGGGATCCTGAAGGAGCGCGCCTCCGAACTGCTCAAGATCGAGGAGGGCGGGCGGTCGGCGCAGCAGGAGCAGGTCGCGTTGGAATGCGCGTTCGCGGAGGCGCGCCGCTTCGGCGTGACCTCGGTGCAAGACGGGAGCGGCCGGATCGATGTCTACGACGCTCTTCGCAAGGCCGGCAAGCTGACCGCGCGGGTCACGGTCTGGGGGAAGCTCGGCGGGGACCTGACGGCGTACAAGGAGCTGCGCGCCAAGTATCCGGCGAACGATCCCTGGTTGCGGTTCGGCGGGCTCAAGGGCTTCGTGGACGGCACGCTCGGCTCCGGGACGGCAGCCCTGCTGGAACCGTACTCCGATCGGCCCGCCTCGACCGGCGTGTTGCGGACGCCCTGGGAAGCGCTCCGCGACCAGGTCTGCGCGGCGGACAAGGAAGGTTTCCAGGTGCTCCTCCACGCGATCGGGGATCGCGCGGTTCGGCTCGGGCTCGACGCGTTCGAGGCGGCGCGGAAGGCGAACGGCGCGCGCGACAGCCGGCATCGGCTGGAGCACGCGCAGCTCCTGGACCCGGCGGACATGCAGCGTCTGCACGTGCTGGGCGCCGTGGCCTCGATGCAGCCGTGCCACTTCCTCACCGACATGCGCTGGGCGGAGGACCGCGTGGGCGCGGAGCGGATGCGCGTGGGCGGCTACGCCTGGCGGGCGATCGAGGACTCGGGGGCGGCCCTCGCGTTCGGGACGGACTGGCCGGTCGAGCCGCTCGACCCGCTGCGCGGCCTGTACGCCGCGACCACGCGCCAGGACGAGTCGGGAAAGCCCGCGGGCGGGCGGGAACCGAATTTTCGGTTGCCGCTCGCGCGCGCGGTCCGCGCGTACACGCGCGGGTCCGCGTACGCGGAGTTCCAGGAGGCGGTCAAGGGCGAGCTGCGGCAGGGGCAGGTCGCCGATTTCGTGGTGCTGGACCGGGACGTCTTCGCCGGCCCCACCGAAGACCTGCTGAAAGCGAAGGTCGAGATGACGTTCGTCGGAGGCCGGCAGGTGTTTCCGGCGCCGCCGTCCGCGGGTGCGGGCAAGGACGAGCAGGGCTGGCTGCGCCGTGCGACGCGGACCCTCGTGGACTGCGTGGGGATCGCCGGGAACGAGGGGGAGGTGCGACGGGAGCTGGCGGCGTGGCTCCCGTTGGGCGGGGGGACGGCGGCGCGGACGGACGCGCAGGGGAATCTGGTGCTGGAGGTCGGCCACGGGACGCGCACCTGGCTGGTCGCGGCGCCGCTGGACACGCCGGGCTGGCTGGTTTCGGGGGAGTCAGGTGCATACCTGAGACTCGCGCGCCCCGGCCGGCCGGCGGAGCCGTCGGGTCCGCTCGAAGCCGGGCTCGAAGGCCGGCGCGTGCGGCTCGGGGGCATGGCCGACGGGCTCCCGGCCGTGGTCGTGGCCCGAAGTTTTCATTTCGGCGCGAGGCCGGACGCATCGTTCGGTCTCGACCAGGCGTTCGTGGACCCCGGTTGGCACGACCTGCGGGAGGCGCCGCTCGCGCCGCCGCTCTTGGCGCCGGTGACGCCCGCCCCCGAGTGGACGACGCTGGCCGGCGGCCGGGCCGCGGCCTTCGGCATCGGGCGTCGTGCGCTCTGCGCGGCGCTCGTCTGGGCCGCTCGAATGGCCGCGCCGCCCGAAGGGCTGCGGTTCGTCTTCGCCTGGACCGGACTCGACGACTACCACCAGCAGGGACTCTTTCGGCTTGCGGTGGCGTATCGGCCGGAGTTGTTGCTCGCGCTCGACGCCTTCCCGGGGCGCCCGGGCGGCGGCTCGATCCTGCGCGGGGGCGAGGTCTTTGAAACGGCGGCGGAGAAGGGGTGGTTGGCGGCCGTCGGCGATGCCCCGCGGGTCGAGTACGGCGTGCCGCACGGCGTCGACGACCTCGGGCGCTTTCTCAAGTGTCACCTGGCCGGGATCGCGGTGAAGGATCGCGGCCGGCCCACGGAGGTGGCGGACCTCGGGGACGCGGAGGCCCTGGCCGGTGCGCTCGTCCGGCTGGTCGGCGGGGACCTCCAAAGCGGCGGGAACGACGGGAACGACCGCGGCGAAGGCGCGGGCGGTAGCGCGCCCGGAGGTGGTCGGTGAGGCGAGAGCTCGGTCGCGCGTCGCGGTCCTTCCATTGGCCCCTCGTCCTCGGGTCCGCGCTCGTCTGGGCGTGCGTCGCGTGCGTCGCATGCGTCGCCGCGGAACCCGGCGGCGCGTCCGCGGCCGACTCCCAAGAGCGAGGAGAGGTCTTCCGGCTCCTCGACGCGCTGGTGCGGACGCGCGGGGTTTCGGGCTTCGAGGGACCGGTGCGGGACGCCGTGCTCGCGCTCCTGCCGGCGGGCGTGCCGACCGAGGTCGATCGTGCCGGGAACCTGCTCGTCCGCATCGGGGCGGGACCCTACCGCATCCTCTTCATGGCCCACCTGGACGAGCTGGGCTTCGTGGTGAGCGGCATCGACGCGGACGGACGGCTGCGACTGGAGGCCCGGGGCGCCTTCCTGCCGAACCTCCTGCAGGGGATTCCCGTGCTCGTGGAAACGGCCAAGGGCCCGGTCCAGGGCGTGGTCGCCTGCGGGGAGAGACCCGCCCAGGACGTGGCTGAATTGCGGGTCGAGTTGGGAACGGATTCGGAAGAGGCAACGCGCCTGCTCGGTGTCGTGGCCGGGCAGCCGGTGACTCCGGCGAAGCGGCTGCACCGGCTCGCGGGGCCGGTGGTCTGCGGCCGGGCCCTCGACGATCGTGCGGGTTGCGTCGCGCAGGTGCTGGCGATTCGCGAACTGGCGAAAGCCATACCCCCGGGGCGCGAGGCGCTCTTCGTCTTTTCGACGGGGGAAGAAACGGGGCTGGCGGGCTCGGTGGCGCTGCACGGCCGGGCGAAGGCCGACGTGGTGGTGGCGATCGACACGTTCGTCACGAGCGACTCCCCCGTGGAAGGGGACCGGCTCGCGCATGCGCGGATCGGGGGCGGCCCGGTCTTTCGCGCGCTGGACGGCAGCTACGTCGCGCAGGCGGAGGACACGGCCCGGCTGACCGCGGCGGCGGCGCGGGCGGGAGTGTCGCTGCAGCTCGGCGTGACCGGCGGCGCGAACGATGCGTCGGTCTGGTCGAACGTGGGCGCGCGTACGCTCGCGGTGGGGTGGCCGATGCGCTCGTCGCATTCGATGGTGGAGACGATCCACCTGGACGACGTCGCCGCGCTCGCGCGCCTGGTGGTCGAAATCGCGCGGACGTATCCGCAGTGAGGAAGGCGCGGCCCCGCCCGCGGGCTCCTGGCTCCCGATTCCGACTTTGGTTGCGGCCAGCCGCTTCAGGGGTCGCACTGGGGGCACCGCTCGACGTCGGCTGCTCGCCGTAGGGGCGCACGTCGCGGGCGCGCGCGATCGGCAGCGGTCCGGCTTGATCGGGTCTTTGATTCGGATTGCTCTCCTGTCGGGATCCTTGTATGCTATTCCTCCGCTGGATTTGCGCGATCAGCGCAAATCCGGCGGAGGAATAGCCACCCTCTCCCTTCGTAGGGGAGAGGGTCGAGGTGAGGGGTGCCACAAGCGTAGCATCCGTGTTCGTCTTTGGTTGCGGCCATCGGCCGCGGTAGGCTATTCCCCGGAATAGGCTGCGCCGGACCGCAAGGCATGCCGGGGAATAGCATTCGCGCCACCACGAGACGTTGCTTGACCACTGGCCCGCTGCCCACGGATTCAGCCTGGCGACGCGGCGGCTGATCGGGGCCGCGCGTCCGCGACTCCCATTGCAAGTGCATCCATCCATGGCGGTGGCATGAGCACCTCCGAGCCGGGTCACCTTTGCGCCTGCGGCTATCGTCTCCTCCCGGACTTGAGCGGGGCATTCCCGGAGCGCTGCCCCGTCTGCGGAGCGGCGGTGGAGGCCGGGGGTCCGCGCGGCTCCGCCGGAGGTGCGGCCGTGGGTGCGGGAGCCGGCACGGCGCGAAGGGTGCGTGAACGGGCGCTGCTCACGGAGCGTCCGGAGTATCGCTCTTTGCCCGAGTGGCTGCATTACTGGTGTTCGCGCCCGGTTTTCGCGACGCTGATGCTCGTGCTTGCCCTCGCGGGCGCCGCGATCGCCTGGCGGGTGCATGCGGGGGCGCTCCAGGCAAGCATGATCTATGAAGCCCACCTTGACGCCATGCGCCTGAAGCTCAAGGGCGAGCGGGCGGCGGCGGCGGGAAATCCGGAAGAGGCCCGACCGCTTTTCCTGAAGGCCCTCTCCGATCTCGACCGCGCGGAGGAACTGGAGCGGGGCGCGGTCCACACGCAATGGGGCCGCGACTGGCTCACTCGCGCCGCAAGCTATCCGATGCTCTACGGTCTGCCACCCGAGACGGCCGTGCTGAGGGTGGCCCTCGGGGCCGCGAACGAGGCCGACCTGCGGGCGGCCCTGGGCCCCGAGCGAACGGCCGAGGTCGCGCGACTGCTGGCAAAAAAAAGCGACCCCACGTGGATTCTCGAAGTCCTGGGGCCCCGCCTGGCAGGCCTCGTAGCCCGCCGCGCCGATCGCTTGCCCGCCCAAGGTTTGATCCCCTTCGTCGCGGGGCGTGAAACGGAATGCCTCGGAAAGCTGACCGCGGACCAGATCCTCGACACGATTCCGGACAGGGTCGAAGCGCTCGACCAGCTCCTCCGTGAGAACCAGTAGTGGGCCTTCAACCTTGATTCGAGGCGTGCGCGACCCGGGGGGCAAAGGTTCAAGGTTCAATGCTCAATTTTCAAGACTCGGATAAGGCTCAAGGTTCAATTCTCAATGACCACCACGGAACGTAGCCCAGGCACGGAATCGCCGACTCTGAGCCTTGCCTGAAAATTGATCATTGATCCTTGAGCCTTCGTTTCCCCTGTCGGGATTGAGGCGGGACAGGCTCACGAGGGACACGACAAACCTACCGAAACGACCTTGAAGGCCAACGAGGCAACGCCGAGCGCCATGAAATACCACTACGATTGCGGTTGCGGGTTCAGCCTGACCGTGCGGACCTACGATCCGGGTTTCGAGTCGTTCTGTCCGACCTGCAACCTGCGGCTGACGCTCCGCGAAGGGACGCCGCCGGGTCCGGCCGCTCCGGCGGGCGCGACGCTTCCGGGCGTCGGCGGCGGGCAAGAAGAGGCCGCGGTCGCCGGTCCCCCGGCGATGGACCCCGCCGACCTGATCGACCTCTTGGAGGGGCCTGCTGTGGACCAGGCTCCTCCTCATCTCGCGCCCATGTGCCCGCCGCCGTCGCCCGCCCCAGACAGCCCCGTCCCCCAGGCCGGGCCTGCGACTTTTCCCGCCGAAGAGCCCCCGCGATTCGCTCCACCACCCCCGGCGCCGCCGGTTCCGGGCCGGACGGGCCGACTTCGGCCGGTCCCTCCGCCCCCGGACGCGGTCGCGCCCATCGCGGGAGCCGAGGCCGCCGCGCCGCCGGCGGACGGGTCCCGGCCCTCCCGCGCGCGCACGACCGCCGTCCACGTCGCGAGGGGCCTCAAAAAGCCGATCTCCGCCCAGGACACGTCGGTTCGTTCGCGCCCGGACTCGGCGCGCCTCTCCGCGCCCGCCGGGCTGTCCCAGCCACCGGACAGCTCGAGTTCGGAGGCCGGCTCCCGCCCCGCGGGTTTCCCGAACGCCGCCGCGTACGGCGCCGTGGCACCCCCGTCGGGCACGAAAGCTCCCTCCGGGGCCGTCCCCTTGCCCGCAGCCGGCGCCGTGCCTCCCCCGGCCGTGGCCGCCCGCTCGACGGTGCCGCAACCCGGCAACCGTTCTCCCACCGCCGCCGGTATGACCGCGCGGTCGGGGCCTGCGGCGCCGCCTCCCATCGCACCCGTCATGCTGCCGCCGGAGCCGGCACCACCCTCGGAAGGTTCGCGCGTCGCGTTCGCCCTTTCCTGCCTGGCGCTCCTGGTACTCCTCGCCTCGGGGGGCGTCGTCGTGCGAGGGGCCTTCTCGGCACGCAGCAGCATGGAAACGCTTTCCCAGTGGGCGAAAATCGAGGACGCCCGCGCCGAGAATTACCTCTGCATGTGCAAGGGGGACTTGCGCGGCGCCACACAGGCCCGCATGCGGGCTTACGCGCAGCTCAAGGAGACCGTCGCGAACGCGCCTCAGAATCCGCTGCTCAACTTGGAGGTGGAGGACCTGGAAGTCGGCGTGCAGGAGCTCTTGCGCTGGCCCCTCACGGACCCCCAGCTTCTGAAGCTGACGGTGCAGCGCGTTCCGGATGCCGTCGTCGCGAACGCCCTCCCCCCGCGGGCGATGGATCGCGCGGTCCGGGAGCAGTTTCAGGTGCTGCCGTTCGACGAGGTGGAGCGGCTGCTGGGCCCGCGCATCGACGAGCATATCGTCGCGGCCCTCGGTGTGCTGGATCGACCCGGCCTCGACGCCGGCCTCCAGGGGCGCTACCCGGGGCTCCTCCGCGAAGTCATGAAGGCCTGGACCGCCCAACAGGTCTTGCATGCGCTTCCGGATCAGCGGCGAGGCGAGCTGAGAGAGGCCCTGAAGCGAAGGCAGGGCCGTCGATAGTCGAGGGCGAGGGTCCATGCGCCGCCGCCCTGGCCGTGCCCGGGGCCCGCGCAAGAATCGCTTCACCGTTTCGAAGGCCGACCTGTGCCTGGGGGCGCGGCCTCACCCCGTGCACTTGAAGAGCGCAAGCGGCTTCATGTTCCCGACGCCTGCGCGCTCCCAGGCCGCTTGGTGCGCTTTGCGGCCGATGAAGATGTCGAACCGTTTTCCCTTGATCCCGCCGCCCACATCCTGGGCATAGAAGATCCCGTCGTGGACGGTGCCGTCGGGAAGGCGGACGCCGCGTGCGGCCGGGAGGTACAGCTTCGAGCCGATCGGGAGTTCCTTCTTGTCCACCGCGACCGAGCGGAAGGGGAGCAGGTGGTAGGACCGCACGCCCATCCCGTAGGCAGCGTCAACGAAGTTGAAGGAGCCCGCCTTTCCGCTCACGTTGAGGACGCGGCCGTCGCGGAGCCGGCCGGAGCCTTCGAGCCCGAGGGCCTTCACGAAGGCGGCGGGGAAACGGCCGAGCGTCGTGCCGTCCGCAAGGAGGAGCGGCGTGTCCGCCGGGCCGGTGAAGTCCTCCTCGTGCGTGGTCCAATAGAAGGTGGGGCGGAAATCGCCGAGCGCCTCGAGGTCCGCCGGCGCGGGGGCGGGAGCGGGCGTCGTGCGCGCCTCCACCGTGGAGCGCGGGGCGAGGAGCTGAAACGCCTGGATGCGTTGGGCCTCGACGGAGGCGAGGCAGAGCACGAGCTCTCCGACCTCGACGGCCCGCGCAAGCTCGATCTCCAGCGTGCGGGGTCGGTCCTGTGCGAGGGGGAGTGACGCCCAGCCTCGCGCTTCCCTGTCCGCGCCTCCGCCCCCGGCCCCGCCTCCGTCGGCGTAGCGACGGTCCCCGTCGCAGGCCTGCGCGGCGTCGTGACCCGGCGCGGCGGTGTCCGCGCGCACGCGGGCGATCGCGATCTTGCCGACCGGGCCGAAAAGCTCGACCTCCGCGATCCGGGCCGCGTCCGCGCCGGGCGCCGCGGAGGCCCGCGTGACGACAAGGCGGAGGCGGTCCGTCACGACGCGCGGTACCTCCTCGGCGACGTGCTCGCGACGATTCCCCGTCACCGTCACGACCGGCAGCCACGCTTCGTCCGCGGTCGCGAGGCCGGTCCCGCAGCCGAGAACGACCGCGATCGTCGCGGCGAGGACGCCGGCGAGAAGGGGCGGGGAGCTGCCGTTCCTTCGCATGGCCTTGCCTTCCGGGAAACACCGGACCCACTCGCTCGGAGACGCGAGCGTATCGGTAGTTTGGCTTTGCCCGCGCTATCGGGTCAAGCCTCGATCTTCGCCGCAGGCGGGCGAGATGGGTGGTCTGTCATCGCGACGGTCGTCGTCGGGCGACTCTGGGTCGCGCGGGCGCGCGTCGTCGAGGGCCCGCGCCGAAGTCTCCGCAACCAAGGATGTGGCGGAGCGCCTCCGAGACGCGCTCCGGTGAGACCCGCTCCGGTAGGTCCGAGGCGTCGTAGGTCGCCCAGCCATCCACCCAGGAGGCGTACGGCAGGGCCGCATCGTCTCCGGAGACGAACCCGTTCGCGGTGGCCGCTAAGGCGCCCCGCCGCGGGAGGGGGAACAACCTGACGGGACCACCTCGCGAATGCTCCCCGTCAACCCCGACGATCTCAATGCCTTGCGGTGTGGCCACCGCCAACGCATGAGATGTCGGATGCCACGCCGCGTTCTCGCCGATGCCGTGCAGCAGGATCGTCGAGAGTGACGTGCCGGCCGATGGGTCCCAGATCCGCACGGTGTGATCGGCGGAGGCAGATGCGAGGCGCTCCCCTCTCGGGTCCCAACGCACCGAGAACACTGCCTCAGAATGGCCAGCGAGGGTGCGGATTAGGCGACCGGAGGAGGCGTTCCAGATCCGTACGGTGCGATCCTGGGAGGCCGATGCGATGCGCTTCCCCGTTGAATCCCAACGCACCGAGAGAACTCCTGCAGAATGGCCCTCGAGGGTACGGAGGAGGCGACCGGAGGCCGCATCCCGGATCTGGACTATGCGATTGTCGGAGGCGGATGCGAGGCGCTTCCCACTCGGGTCCCAACTCACCGAGCGAATCACGTCGGAATGACCTTCGAGGGAGTGGAGAAGGCGACCGGAGGCGGCACGCCAGATCCGCACGGTGTGATCATGGGAGGCGGATGCGAGCCGCTCCCCGCTCGGGTCCCAATGCACCGAGAGAACCCCGCTGGAATGGCCCTCAAGGGTGCGAAGGTGACGACCGGAGGCGGTGTCCCAGATCCGCACGGTGTTATCGGCGGATGCGGATGCGATGCGCTGCCCCGTTGGATCCCACCCTAGTGAGAGGACCCAGAAGGAATGGCCCTGGAGGGAGCGGAGGAGGCGACCGGAGGCGGCATCCCAGATCCGCACGATCGGATCGAGGGAGGCGGAGGCTAGAAGTGTCCCCTTCGGGTCCCAACTCAACGAGTGAACCCCGGTGAAATGGTCTTCAATGGAGCGCAGGAGGCGACCGGAGGTGGCGTCCCAGATCCGCACCGGGGGCTCGGCGGAGGCGAGGTGCGCCCCCGTCGGGTCCCAACTCACTGAGGAAATCATGAAGGAGTGTTGCTCGAAGGTGCGGAGGAGGCGACCAGAGGTGGCCTCCCAGATCTGCACGCGGGGCTGGCCAGAGGTGGAGGCGAGGCGTTCCCCCTTCGGGTCCCAAGTCACCGAGCGAACACCGTCGGAATGGACTTCGAGGGAGCGGAGAAGGCGACCGGAGGCGGGGTGCCAAATCCGGACGGTGCCATCGTTGGAGGCTGAGGCGAGGCGCTCCCCCCTCGGGGCCCAACTCACCGAGCAAACCCCGGCGGAGTGGCTCTCGAGGCTGCGAACGAGGCGACTGGAAGCCATGTCCCAGATGCGTACGGTGTGATCGGCGGAGCCGGAGGCTAGAAGTGTCCCCTTTGGGTCCCAACTCACCGAGTGAACGCCGGCGAAATGGTCTTCGAGCGTGCGGAGGAGGCGACCGGAGGCGGCGTCCCAGATCCGCACGGTGCGATCGTCGGAGGCGGATGCGAGGCGCTCCCCCTTCGGGTCCCAACTCACGGACAGGACCCAGTCGGAATGGCCCTCGAGGGTGCGAAGGAGGCGACCGGAGGCGGCGTCCCAGATCCGCACGGTGCGATCGTCGGAGGCAGATGCGAGGCGCTCCCCCTTCGGGTCCCAACTCACGCATCGGACCCAGTCGCAGTGGCCATCGAGGGTGCGGAGCAGGCGACCTGAAACGACGTCCCAGATTCGCACGGTGCGATCGGCGGAGGCGGAGGCCACGACAGAGAGTCTCGGATGCCACGCAACCGACTCAACCGAGGCGGAGTGCCCGCAGGAATATAGGAGCTCCAAATGGCCGCCCTCGCTAGAGCCGGCCAGCCTCTCTGCGGCACAGCGCGGGCGCGGATCGAGCCGCGCTCCGAGGAACCCCGCGCCGGAGACGGCGTTGTCGGCGAAAGTGGCGTCGGTGAAATCGACTCGGGCGAATCGGCCGAAGGTCAGGTCTGCGCCGGTCAGGTTGGCGTCTTCGAGGTTCGCGTCCCGTGCGTCCACGTGATCGAGGCAGGCCCCGCGAAGATCTGCTTCCTCGATGTCGGCATGCCTCAGGTCTGCGGACGTCAGGTCCGCCTTTGCGAGGACCGACCCCTTCAATCCGGCAAGCCTAAGGTTAGCACCCGTCAGATTGGCCCCCGACAGGTCGGCCCCGGACAGTTCGATCCCTCGCAGGTCCGCGCCCGCGAGGTCAACGTCGGGGAGCGCGAGTCGCTCGGGACGCGCCTTGCGAAAGGCCTCGGTCAGGCGATGATAGTCCTCACTCTCGTCGGATCCCTCGTTGCCCTTCCCGAGCAGCGGCATCGTCGCCGACTTGACGTGCCAGTACAAGAGGAGCAGGGCATTTGCCGCGACGCGAGGCGGCGCCGATCGGCTCAGGATCCCGCACGCGAATGCCGGGATCCGTTGCGCCTCCTCCCAGCTCTCGAGGAAGAGCGCGACCTCCGGTGTGAGCCTTCGGAGGTCCAATGCCTCCGGTCGCCCCTCCTTGATCCCTGCTCGCAGCGTCCGCGCGATGAAGAACTCCAGGAACGACTTGTGGATGAAGGTGTAATTCCCCTGCGCGTCGCGGTTCAGGAAGAGGGCGGTGCGGACCTCGAAGTCGATCCGGTCCCGGTCGTAGAGGGAGAGTGTCCGACCCCCGAGAAACTCGGTCGCCCTTTCGTAAAGGGTCTCGTGGTGCGCGCGACCGTCCGGGGACTCCCAGATGACCCGGGCCAGGTACTCCACGATAGGAACTTTGTTTTCGCGCGTCAGCTTGAGCCGCGGATCCGTGTGGGCGAGCCACTTCTCGCAGTAGGCCTCGTAGAGGTCGGCGACCTTCACCTCGCGGCGTGGCCCCGCCTCCAGGAGCTTCGGCAGCGTCAGGACGATCATCTCCAGGAGGAAGGGCCGTGCGGCCAAATCCCTCAGGTCGTGGGTGCGGCAAATCCGGTCCCAGAACGATCCCGCCTCCTCCGGCGTCGGGAGGGCCTTCCGCAGGTACTCCCGGATCTGGTCTTCGGAGAACTCGCGGACGTAGGCGATCTCGAACCCGGGCCGGTCCTGGATCTCTGCGTAGAGCCGCGTCGCCCCGGCCGTGGAAAGGAGGCTCGGGACCGGCGTTAAGGTTTTCACCTCATCGGGCCGGTCGCGGAAGTAATTCGTCCGGCAGGTCAGGAGGACCTTCGCCCTGCCTTCTGCGGCGCGGAGGATCTCACGCAGGATCTCCAGGTGCTTGCTGGGTTCCGAAAAGGCCAGGATCTCGTCGAAGCCGTCGAACAGAAGAATCAGTCGGCCCTCGCGGTTGAGGTGCAGGAGGGCGCCGACGTTCACGGGCTGGGTCGTAACCTGCTGGAAGTGGTCGGTGAGGAGGTTCTCCAGATTGGCCATGCTCGATCCCGCGCGTCGGAGGTCCACGAGGATCGGGACGCGCCCGCCGTCCCCTTTCTCGCGGCCGGCCGCGGCCAGCTCGCTCGCGAGCCGCCGGCAGAAGGAGGTCTTCCCGCACCCAAAGTCGCCGAGGAGTGTGAGCTGGGGCTCGCCGGGCCGGCCGATCCAGTCGCGCACGGTCTGCAGCAGAGGCCGTGCGGTGGGTTGGGCGCCCGGCTTGAGGTCGGCTTGCAGGACGATCTCCTGTTCGACGTAGAGCCGCTCCAGCGCCGTCCCCTGGAATCCCCGAACATACGCGTCGAGGAGGGGCCCGAAGTCCACGAGGGAGCGGAGCAGCTCGTCGTAGGTGAGGAGGCGCACGAAATGCCGGTGGGCCACCTCGTGGGCGTTGTTTGCGAAGGCGGTTCGCGCGACCAAGAAGGCTCGGTACTGGCGCTGGTCGGCCTTCGTCGCCTCGGCGACCTTGTCCGCGAACTTCCGAACCTCGTCGCGCGAGACCGGGGCGTCGGTGTCCTTGCACTCGACCAAGCCGTGGTCCGCAAGCGGGCCGGACGATTTCTCCAGCCGGATGTCGAACTGCGATCCCTCGCGCTGGAGGTCCACTGTTGCCTGGTAGCCAAGGAGGCGGAACAGCTCCGCGACATGCTCCTCGAAACGCTTTGCCCGCTCAAGGATCCCGCGGCGCCGGAGAGAGTCCTCGTCGGCGTCCGGGCGGTGCTCCGAGGCGGCGTCCTCCTCGTGTCCTGCCCGCCGTCTCCCGCCTCGTGATCGGACGGGGATCTGGGCGTCTTCGGCGCGGCGCAGGGCTTCTGCCTCCGCTTCCAGCTCGTTCGCGATCTTGCCATAGTCCTGCTCGGCGGCGGCGCGGGTCTTGGTGTCGAGCGCGAGACCGCGGATCTCGTCCGTGAGAAGCAGCTCCGATCGCAACGGGATCTCCGCGTGGGGGGTGAGCCCTGCTTCCTGCAACCTCCGGAGTCGCTCGGCCCGAAGGCGGGCGGGCTTATCGGGAAGGAGGTTGGCGACGCGTGTGACACGCAGGTTGCGCGTCTCCAGCCCTCGGTGCATCGTCGAAGTGATCGCCCGATCGACACGGCCGAGGGCGTCGAGGTTCTGTTCATTGAGGCTGAAGACGACGACGACGTGGTCGGGGATCTGGAGGGCGCAGACGCCCGCGAGATCCGTGAGGCCGGTGCGAGAGTCCACCAGGACGAATTCGTAGCCGCACTCACGCTGCAGGAGCTGGGCGGTCTCGAAGAAGAACGCGGGCCCGGGCCCGTCGGGAGGCGCGAAGAGGGCGTTCCAGTCGATCTGGTTGTAGAGCGTCGCGTAGTCGGGGGCGCCGGCCTCCTGGCTCGCGGCGGCAAGGATTGCGAGGCGGCCCCCTTTCTTGGCGTCTACCACGGCCGGGAGCGGGAGGTCGACGACGGCCTCCCGGAGCTCACGGGCGATCTCGGCCGGCGCTGTCGCGAATTCCTTCTCCTGAAGGGCGAGGAGGATTTCGAGGGTCCCGCGCCCGATGCGCCCCCGGATAGGCTCGATCGCGGGGCTGCGAGCGAGGCCAGGGGCCTCAAGATCCAGGTCCCATACGACGACGGAGCGGCCGCGGGCGGCGAGTTGCGCTGCCGTTTCGAGGAGGACGTGCGTCCGTCCTACGCCGCCCTTGAACGAGTAGAAGGTGACGATCATCGGCGGTCAGTTGTGCGATTGAGGTGCGAAACCTGCGGCGGGGCGCGATGCGCCGAGCGTCGCAACGACCATACGAAATCCAGGATTCTCCTCGGCCACGCGGTCGACAAACCTTCGGGCCGCCGGGGGCGTAATTCGCCCGGAGGTACTGAAGGACTGTGCGATTCGGCGGACCTGGTCGTCCGAGCGGAGGCCGCCCTCACGGAGGCGGCGCGCGATGTCCTCGGGACTCGGAGCCGTTCCCGCGGCGCCGGCGGTGCGAGCCTCCAAGAGGTCCACAACGACCTCAACCCACGCGGGCAGAGCCTCTGCGTCTGCACGCGCACGGCCTGCGGGGCCGAGTTCCACGAGCACTTCCTTCCGGTTCTCGGGTCGGTAGCGGACGATGAGGTCCGCCTCCTCGAAGTCGCGCAGGAGTCGGGAGAGCTGCGCCTCGGCGACACCGAGTTGCTCGCGGAGGTGCGCGCGTGGCACCGGGCCTACGGCCCCTCGCAGGAAACGCAGCAAAGCCGGGCCATGGGTGGCATGGGCGCGGACGATCGACTCGGCGGCCGCGTGGTCGGTGCGCTGGGCCGCTTCGGTCAGGAGGTCCGCCAGCGTCGAGCAGCGAGCGTGGAACCGTGGGTGACGGTCGCGGAGCGGTCGGGCCGCCTCGCCATCGAGGAATCGGTCGAGGGCCAGGGACTCTTCGACGATCTGGTCGCGCGAGGCCTGGCGGAGGAGGTGAAGGGTGCGATGGAGCAGGAGCCCCTCCACGCGCCCGAGGTCGCGTGGGTCAGTCTCGGGCCCGGCCTGCACGAGCCTCTCGACGAGTCGGGGCAGGGGGGCGTCGAGGAGGTCCGAAAGATCCTGCGGGATGCGATCCTGCGTCATGGCGTCAATCACCTGTCAAATACAATGGGAGTATACTTGACGAATTGTATGCTCGTCAAGCGCAAGTCTGCGAATCGCAGGGATCCAAGGAATCAAGGGCGCGACGCGTTACCTCCCCCCTCTCGTTCCACTCCAGGAACCTGGGGGGCAGGCAGTGGAGCGAGGGAGAAGAGGAGGTAGGGCGCTCCTGCGGGCTCCGCCGCGTGTACGGCCTCCGCATTTCTGCGACGCGGAACGCGGAACAAGCTTGCGCCGGCCGGTACGGGCGGGAAGCCTGGAGAATCGAATGCTCGGTTGACGACGAAGGTGCTGCGGCAGCTTGCTCCGAACTCTCTGGCAGCGGTCCGGTGAGCGGACGTGCTCTCACTCAGGGACGGAACCAGGAGCAGGTTCGCATGGGACTCCAAGACCACAGGCTTGACCTTCGCGTGGAACAGGTCGAGGCAGATCAGCAGGCAGAGATTCCCAAGTGGCGTTGCCACGACGGAGATTTCCTCCCCGCCCTTCAAGCGCTCCCCGAGCGGCCTACCCGCGAGCTGCGTGGAGAATGGATGGATTTTGCGATGGACTTGTAGCTCCTCTCCTCTCGCTCCCAGAAGGACCGCTTCGTTCCAGACGAGGTCGCCGTCGCCGGAAGGGGTATGGCATCGACCGAAAACGGTCAGGAGTGGGTGGCCGCGGTCAGTTCCGTCAACCAGTCGTTCCTTGAGCGCAACTTCTGCCTGGGAGGAGAGCGCCAGCTCCGGAAGCACAAGGATCGTCGCCTTGTTCCCTCGCGCAGCCTCGATGCCAGCGTCCAGCTCCGCGATAAGTGCGGCCTCACTCTCAGGTGTGAGTTCCGACAGCGTGAGTTGAAGGATGCTCGAGTCCTGGCGCGCGTGCTCCCAGCCCGGATAGTGGAGCATGGGACGGAGGGGCCAGAGCAGGACGCGAAGCTGGCAGCGGTGGTGAACCTGGAGGAGGCTCTTGGCAAGCGTCCGCTCCGGCCACTCGGCGGCTGACCCACATTGGATGCTGAGGCCGGAGATCTGATACGCAGGTACGGCCGTCATCCGGGGGCAGTAGGGTGTGAGACTGCCGCCTTGAGTTGCTTCTCCCCGGATGGCCTCCCCACGGCCTTCGTAGTAGTCGGCAATGGGATTGTTGCTTCTACGCAGCCGGTAGGAGAGAGCGTCATAGCCTTGAAACTCGGCATCGTCGAACGGGCCGGGTCTGTCGCCCCCGGCGCCAGGTCCCGGGGCGTCGTGCAGGAGCTGATCGAGTCGGATGAGCCGGTCCAGCGCACACCGATCGAAGGCGTGGCGGCTGTTCGACGCCGCGACGAGGTCACCGAGCCACTCCTCGAGCGATCTTGGATCGGAGCCATCGAGCACGCGTGCGCGATACACGATCGGATGACTACGCGCATCTTGCCGGATGGCGTCTTCGAAGGCCCGGAGACCCTCCTTCGAAAAATAGGTGCGCACGAGGACGTAGGCGGCCGCCGGAGTGAGGCGCGGCAAGGCTCGAAGTCTTTCCAAGAGGTCAGCTTCGGCCATGCTCCCTTTCCCCCTGTTCCGAGGCTGCGTGTCCGGTCTCCCACTCGAAGCCGACCGTCAGCGGCGCGACGCCCCGATCATTGCGCACGGCCCGGCCCTCCCGGAAACACCCTGCCCGTCCGTTCCGACATCCGCGCCCGCAATTCGTCGAGCAGGGCCGCGGTCACCAGCGTCGCCCCGCGCTCCCGAGCGGCGCCCTCGACGCCGCGCGTGACCATGCCTCGCACGAAGAAAGGGACGCGGGCGAGCTTGGCCCGCGCCTCCGCCGTCCAGTCGAGGGTCGGCGCGACCGGCGCCGAGTAGGCCGCGTCCGCGGCGGGCTGGAGGACGCGTCCGCCGTAGCGCCCGGGCTGGTAGTCGCAGGAAGGGTCCTCGCCTAGCGGGTCGCCGGTCGCGGCGTATGCCTTGCACCGGCACCCGCCGCAGAGAAGCGAGAACTCGCACTCCCCGCACCGGCCGCCGAGCCGCCGCTCGCGCAACTGCCGAAATAGCGGGGCGCCGCGCCAGAGATCGGCGAACCGCTCCCGGCGCAGGTTGCCGACGGAGAGCGGCATGAAGGGACAGGGCGTCAGGTCCCCTTCCGGGTCGATCCTGCAGTAGTTCTGGCCGGCGGGGCACCCGCCGGTGAACGTGCGGCCAAGGGCGGAGCCGGGGTCCGCTTCGAAGACGATGCGCCGGAACTGAGGCGCGCACTTCGCATGGACCAGCATCCCGTCCGATGCGCGGAAGGCGGCCGCCTCCACGTCCGCGTACGCCGGGAACCCTGCCCCCACCGCCGCCCCCTTCGTCGTCGCGGCGGCGGCCGTGATGGTCGTGGTCGCCGAGCCGCGACGGTAGCGGTGTTGAAGCTCGTACAATCGTTGCAAAGCAGCATCGTTTTCCGCGGGCGACAGCGCTTCGACGTCCCGGCCTCGGCCGGTCCGGACGAGAAAATAGAGATTGAAGACCTTGGCCCCGAGCCGCCACGCAAGGTCCACCATCTCGGGGAGCCGGTCCACGTTGTGCCGCGCCAACGAGGCCTGCACCAAAAGGTCGAGTCCGGCCGCGCGCACCGCCTCCGCGCCCCGGACCGTGGCCTCGAAGGCACCACCGCGCCCGCGGAAGAGGTCGTGTTCGGCCGCGGCCGGCGCGTCGAGCGACAGGCCTACGCCCTTCACGCCGCTCTCGGCCAGCCGACGCGCGACGCCGTCGTCGATCCCCACGCCGTTCGAGCCGAGCACGACGAGCATGCCGTGGCCGGACAGCCGCCGCGCCAGCTCGAACAGATCGGGCCTCAACAGCGGCTCGCCGCCCGTGAGGATCACGAGCGCCTCGGGGTTCACCTCCGCGATCCCGTCCGCCACGCGGAAGAGCTCCGCCGTGTCCAGCTCGGCGTGCGACGAGTCGTTCTCCTTGCCGGCCGGCAGATAGCAGTGCACGCACCGGAGGTTGCACCGGCGGGTGAGGTTCCACGACACCACGGCCACCGCGTCCGCGGCGGGCGCCTCGACCGGCTGCGACGCCGGCGCGGACGGCCCGCTCGTCGCGTTCGGCCCGGCTGCCCGGTCCTCCTGTGCGCTCACGAGCCGGCCAGCCGCGCCTGCGCGCGTGCGGCCACGGCTCGCGTGAACTCGAGCGTGGAGAGCCGCCCTCCGACGTCCGGAGTGCAGCTTCCCTCTCGCAAGAGGTCCAGCGTCGCATGGCGCACCGCCTCGGCCGCCCGGGTCTCGCCGCGGTGGAAGAGCAAGAGCGAGAACGCCAGAAAAATCGCCGTCGGGTTGGCCTTCCCCTGTCCCGCGATGTCCGGCGCGGTGCCGTGCGCCGCGTCGTAAAGTCCGGTGCGCACCTTCCCCGCGGCGTCGAACGAGTAGTTTCCGCTGGCGCCGATCCCGAGCGAGCCGACCAGCCCGCAGGCCATGTCGGAGAGGAAGTCCCCGTACTCGTTCAGCACGAGGCACACCTGGAAATCGCGTGGCTTGAGGACGATCTTGGCCAGGAGGGCGTCGAAGAGCTCCACGCGATGGGGCACGTCGGGATAGCCCTTGGCCACCTCCTTCGCCACCGCCTCGAACAGCCCGTCGGTGACCTTCTGGATCGTGTGTTTCGAGGAGGTGGTGACGGATTTCCTCAGCTTCCGCGCGAGGTCGAAGGCGAAGATCGCCGCCTGGCGGCAGGCTTCCCGCTCCACAATGCGGAGCGACACGGCGGTCTCTCCGCCGCCGACGAGCTGGCCCGGGTCATCGTAGGTGCCGCCCGTGGCGATCCGGACCACGTCGAGATCGACTTCGGCCTTGAAGTTCGTAGGGATGCCCGGGATGGTCTGGACCGGCCGATGAATCACTTGAAGATTGAGCAGCTTGCGCAACACCTGGTTCGGGCTCTCCTTCACGGTCGCGGTCGGATGCTTGAGCGCGACCCCCGTCTCCTCGATGCCCCAGACCGCCTCGTCGTAGACCGCGCGGCCGCGGCGCTCGCGGTTCGCCACGGAAAGGTCCACGGGCCGCCACTCGATCGCGCAGGGGAGCGCGAGGTCGGCGAGGAGGTGGACCGCCTCCGAGAGCTCCGCGGCGATGCCGTCGCCGAGCAATTCCACCACCGGATGGGTCGTCTTGGGCATGTCGTCACCTCATCCCTTGGAGTCGCGGCTGCCGAAGTAGGTCGAGCCGGGCTTCTTGCGGATCCACGCGAGGTAGGAGGTCAGGTCCCGTAAGAAAATAACTTGCTCGTTTGACGCGCAGGGGGGCGACAAGAATTCTCAATGCTCAATTTTCAAGACTCAGACAAGGCTCAAGGTTCAATTCTCAATGACCACCACGAAACGTAGCCCGGGCACGGAATCGCGGACTCTGAGCCTTGAACTTTGAGCCTTGCCTGAAAATTGATCATTGAGCCTTGAGCCTTTTCCTGGGGAGCTCCCCGGTTTCCGAGCTGCATGGGTTGTTTCATTACGGGCCCTAAGTACCGCCCCACAGAATTGGGTGACCCATTTCCTCGGCGATTTCGGCCGCCCGCTTCGTTGCGCTCGCTCGCCGTAGTTCTCCGTTACTAAGCCTCGCTCGCGCGCCTCGTGGGCGGCCAAACTTGCCTTCGCCTATTGGTCACCGACTTCCGTGGAGCGGTACTCAGGATACCAGCGCCCCGGCGCCGCGACCAATTCTTTTTCGTTCTTGTCCGCTCCGCTATAATGTCGCCCATGTCTTCCCGAGCCGAAAGCGAGGCCCTCCGCCTGCTGGTGGTCGCGGGGATCCTGCAGCCCGCGGATGCGGACCGGATCCACGCCCTCGCCGCGACGGGCGGCGGCACGATCGAGGCCCTCCTGCGCGCGGAGACCGGCCTCCCGCCCGCCGTCATCGAGGCGGCGCTGGGGCGTGAACCCGCGGGCGCGACGAGCGCGGTCGTCGGGCCCGAGGTCCTCACGCGGGCGGGTGACCGCGGTTCCAGCCCCTACCAGCCCGTGACCGTGCTTCCCATGCTTGCGCCGCGTCGGGATTGCCCCGCGAGCGATTACCTCCTGCCGCTCTCGGGCGAAGACACGGGAACGCTTCTCGTCGCGGTCCCTGCCGGTCCCGTCTCCGCCCCGCCCCTCCCCCCCTCCGACAGCTTCTCCGCGACGCGCGTCCAGGACGACGCCGACACGAAAACGCAAATCATGACCGGCTCGGAGCTCGCCGCCGCGCCGCCGCTGCCCGCCGTCCTGCCCGCCGAGACGCCGGTCGTCGGTCGCTCGCGCGTCTTCGGCCGCTACCGCCTCCTCGCCCGCCTCGGCGGCGGCGGCATGGGGGAAGTGTTCCGCGCGCTCGACCCGCAGCTCGGCCGCGAAGTCGCTCTCAAAGTGACTCGCACGGACTTCGTGCGCGAGGAAATGCGCGAGCAGCTCCGCCGCCGCTTCCTCCAGGAGGTCGCGGCGATGGCCCGGCTCCACCATCCCAACATCCTCCCCGTCTTCGACAGCGGCCAGGAGGGCGAGAGTCTTTACTACACGATGGAGCTGCACCGCGGCGAGAGCTTCGACCGGGTCATTCGGCGCATGAAGAACGTCCCGCCGCGCGCGGCCCTGCGCGTCGTCCGCGACGCCGCCCGCGCGCTGCAGCACGCGCACGAGAACGGCATCGTGCATCGCGACGTCAAGCCGGCGAATATCCTGCTCGCGGGGACGAACGCGGTCTCGGCCGCGGCAACCCAGGAGCAGCGGGCGGCGGCCGACTCGGCGCTCGAGCTCGCCGGCGCCTCCACGTCGGCCTACCGGGTCCATATCATGGACTTCGGCCTTGCTCGCGAAATCGCCGGGAGCAGCCTCACGCAGACCGGGGCGATCCTCGGCACCCCGCACTACATGTCGCCCGAACAGGCGGGGGCCGACCCGGGGATCGGCCCGCTCACCGACGTGTACTCCCTCGGCGTCACGCTCTACGAGGCGCTGTCGGGCAAGCCTCCCCTCGACGGCGAGAACGAGGTGGAGCTGCTCCACCGCATCCTCCGGACGGAGCCCCTGCCTCTTTGCAAGCGACTGCCCGCGCTCGCGCCGGACATCGCGACGATCTGCGAGAAGGCGATGGCGAAGGACCCCGCCCGCCGGTACGAGAGCGCCGGCGCGCTGGCGGAGGACATCGAGCGCTGCCTGAAGGGGGAGTTGATTCGCGCACGCCCGGCCTCCTTCGCGTACAGGCTCTGGCGGACGGCGGTGGTGCATCGGGCCGCCGTCGTGCCGTTCGCCCTCGCCGTCCTGCTCGTGGCCGGCGTCCTCGCCGCCCCGGGCGTGGCGCGTGCCTGGCGGGGGCGCGCGGCGCGCCTCGAGCGCGAAGCGCGGGAACGGGACTCCGCCGCGCTTCTCGCGCGCGCCCGACGCGCGGCGGGCGAGGGGCAGGGCGGAGCGGGAGGAGAGGGGGCGGCCGCTGCCGTTTCGCTTGCGACCCGGCTCGTCGAGAAATATGGGGCGTTCGCCGAAGCCGGCGAGGGGCATCCGATCCCGGAGGCCGAGGGGCTTCTCGCGGACCTGCTCGCCGCGCGCGGGGACGGCCTTCGCGCGCTGCGGCACCGCTTCCTCGCCTACGGCGCGGCCACGCGACAGGGGCGTGGGGCGGAGTGGGCGCTCGCCGCGGCTCGTGCGCTCGTGGAGGAAGGCCGTCCCGGTGAGGCGGTCGCGCTCCTGCGCCGGTTGCCAGGCTGCGAGGCCACGGACCCCCTCGGAGGGGAGGTGCTGTACTGGCTCGGGCGAGGGCTGGAAGGGGAGGGGAATTTCGCGGAGGCGCTCGCCGTCCTTCGGGCTGCGGCGGCGGGCCCGCTGGCGGCGGGCCTTCGCGCCGATTGTGAAGAGCAGGTGCGGCTCTCGGACGTCCTGGCCGGTGAAGCGGTGCTGCCGCTGGACGTGCTGGCGGTTCTCGGCGTCGACTTGGATGGCGACGGTCGGAAAGAGCTGGTGGCCGCGAGCGGCGAGGAGCTTTTCGTCGGCGAAGTCACGGAGCGCGGGGTGTGGCGCGAGCGGGGGCGCTTCGCGCTGGGGAAGCCCGGGGCTGCGTGGAAGACGGTGGGTCTGGAGGAGGGAGACGTGGATGGGGACGGCCGGCCTGAGGTGCTCGTGGTGACGAGCGGGGCGACCAGCGGCCAATTGCGCATTCTGCGCTGGGGGTCGGGCGGGCTGAGCGAGCTGGCGTCGGTGGACAGTCGCGGGGAGGTGGGCGGTCATCCGCTCTGCGTGTCGGACCTCGACCGGGACGGGGACCCGGAAATCGTCTTGGGGACGTGCAACGACACCCGACGCGTGAGTGTGTTCCGCTGGCGGAGGGCCGCGGGCAAACTGGACGAGCGGCTGCAGGCCGGCATGGGGAACGACGTGGCGGCAGTACGCGCGTGGGGTTCGGCTCCCGACCGGCCGGGCCGCGTGCTGGCTCTCCTCGGCGGGTACGAGCTGCTGGGGCTTCGCTTGCTGGAGTGGGAGCGTGGCGAACTGGTGGCGCGCGCGGAGCTCCAGCTCGGTCTTGGCCTGGACCTGGTGGAGCTGGAAGGCGGGGCGGAGCCGGAGTTGGTCGTCGGGGTGTCCTGGCCGGAGATCCACCGTGCGCCCCGCGAGTGCTGGATGGGCGAAGACGCATTTCGGGCGCAAACCCGCGCCTCAGGTGTTTACCGTATCCGCCTGCGCTCCTCCGGCCCGCCGGACGTGGAACCCCTGGTCGGAGGGAGCTGGGAGAAGGACGGCGGCAAGCGCTACCGCGTCGCCTCATTCCGACGGGGGGACGCGCGATGGCTCTGGGTCGGGCAGGAGCCGGAGTCCTCGGGCGGGTTGACCGGGGAGGCGGGGACTGCGGACGCGAGCGTCGAGGTCCTGGTGCGGAGCGACCAGGGGTGGAAACGCTTGGGTCGGCTCCAGGCGTCCGCGCGCTGGGTTGAGGAACAGGCCGCTGGAATCGACCTGGACGGGGACGGAGAGGACGAGCTGGTGTCCGTGGTGCGACCGGCGGCGGGCGGAAAGCGGTCGGTGCTGGTTCGTGGCCTTGCGGGCGCCAGAGCGCGCGGGGACGCCGCCGGAACTCCCGCGGTCGTAGAGGAGGGTGCCGGTGGCGCACCGCGGGTTTCGGGGACGTTGCGGGGGGCTGCTCCCGCGTTGGACGAGTGGGGGACGCGCGTGGGGCTTGGCTTCGACGCGGAGGCCTTGGGTCTTTGGGCGGACGCGCTTGAATTGTACAGAGCGGTTTTGGACGCGGAAGCGAGCGCGTCGGGAAGCAAGCCTCCTTCACCGTCCGCGTTGCTGGATGCCGAGCGCGGTGCGCTCCGGGCTCTCGCGGAGCTGGGCAGGGACACCGAAGTGGTGCGGGAGGCCCGGGCCGCCGTCGCGCGTTGGCCGGGGCGCGAACGCGACCTGCTGGCGAGCTGTCGTGCGACGATCGAGCGGCGGGCGAGCTGGGGGGCTGCCGCGGACCTCGCGGCGCTGGAAGCCTCGGCGCCGGGTGCGGACGCGAACGAGGACGCCTCCGCCGCGGAACGCGCGGACCGGCTCCGCGCCCTTGCGACCATGGGCCGGCGTGTCGCTCTGTCGGGGGCCGGCGCGGCGGAGCTGGACTGGCTGGTGTCCTCCCCGTTCGCCGTCGAGTGGGATGGGAAGAGGCTGCGTTTCAACGCCCCCGCGGCGCTTCCTTCCTTTATCGCGTTGCCGCTCGAGCTGACGGGACGCGGGCAGGAGCTGAGCGCCCGAGTCCACACGCAGCGGATGGACGCGGGTTGCTCTTCCGTGCTGGCGATCGCCGCGGGCGGATGGGGAGCGGGCGGTTTCGGGCCGTGGGAGACGCGCGAGGGAACTCGCGCCGGCGGAGGCGGGCCGATGGCCGCCATCGGGCTGGAAGGCCTGGGCGTGTCCGACGATCCCGTCCGCCGCGTCACGGGGCGCGGTCGCGATCCGGCCGGGTCGTTCGGCCGCCCCCTGCTCTCCGTACCCGGGGGGCTGCCGCCGCCGCTCGCTGTGAGCACGGCCGCGGTCCCGTATCCCGACCGCTGGCTGGGGCGAGTCTCGTGGGGCTCGGGGGAGGCGACTGGGGAAATGACGGAGACGCGCGAGGCGTCGGGGCCGACGGAGATGCACTCGGACGGGGGGGCCTTCGCGGTCATTTTTGGAGGCGGTCGCGTCGTTCATGGGGGGTGGGCGGTGACCGACTGGAGCGACCTCGCGTTCTCGAGTGCGGATCGTGCGAGCGGGCCGGTCGCGTTCACGCCCGTGCGCGCGCTCGAGCACCTCGCGCTGGCCAACGGCCGCTGGGTGTTTGGCCGGCTCGACGACGCCGCGCGGCTCTATGACCTGGCGGTCGGCCTTGCGGACGCGGAGTTCGCGAAGGAGGACCGGTTGATGCGCTGGGGCCTGCCGTCCGCGTGGCGGGCGTCCGCGTGGGACGCACCGGAGCCGGTGGCGGCGACGGATGCGCGCTTTTACCGTGGCCTGTTCCGATGGTCGCGGGGGGATCGGAAGGGGGGTATGGCGGACCTGCTGGAGGTTTGGCGGAGGAACCGCGCGCGCATGGGGGAGCTCGAGGTCGCATTCGGCCCCGCCCTGCTCTCCCGGCCGCGTGAGGCCGAGGCGCTGCGAGAGCTCTGGCTGGAGGCGCTCGGGCGCCCTGAGGGCATGCTCCTGGAGGGCGCAGTCCAGAACATCTGGGAGGCTTCCGGCGGGGTGGACGAACTGGTGGAAGCACTCTTCGGCCCGCTGGGTTTTCAGCTTCGACGCCGGACGAAGGTCAAGGTGGTGCTTGCGGACTCGCCGGCCGCTCGCGCGGGGCTGCGGGTGGGGGACCGGATTGTTTCGTATGGCGGGCGCGAGCTGCGGCGGGGGCTTGACTTCGGCGAGGCGCGCTACGCCGCGGCGCGCCTGCGTCCGGCCCCGGTCCGCCTGGTGCTGCTCCGCGGCAAGGAGCGGCTGGAGGTCGAACTGCCCGCAAACCCTTTTGAGCAAGGGCTGGAGGTCCAGGACTTCGTGCGGGTGGTGCGTCCGGAGTAGGGGGGTGCTGGGCCGCGATCCGCGATCGAGCAACGAGGGAACCCCAGGGCAGCCTATGGCCGCAACCAAACTACGACGAACCACAGATTTCACAGATTACACAGATTGCGACGATTCGGATCTGTGAAATCTGTGCAATCTGTGGTTCCGTTGACCCTGGAATGGTCGAGAAAGCTTGCCAAAAAAACAAGCTTTTGGGCTGTTGTGTCACAGAGGACACCGCGCGGGCGATCAAGCACCAACTCGGGCGAAGGACCGAAACCCAAAATGGAGGAAATCGCCACCGAACACACCGAAGACGCCGAAATTCACGACAGGCCGTTCGGTGTCATCGGCGAGTTCGGCGGCTCGTTCCCCCGTGGGCGGAGCGCACGGCCTCCAGCATCGCGAGAGGCTTTCAGGAAGCCGAACGATAGGGACCCAACTCGGGCTGACCGGCGAGGTCAATCGAGCGGTACGAGATGCGGTGTAGTGTCCGCCAGCGCCGAGGTGAAATCGTGGAAATCCTGGAAGAGGACGTCGCCGGTCAAGCAGTCGAAGACCGCCTGCCTGTGTTGAGGGAAGCGCTCGAAAAAGGCATCGAAAGTGAAGCGCTCGTCGTACATCGCGTGGATGAGCCGGCGGAGAACTTCGAAGCCTCCTGACAGCCGTCGATCCAGGCGTCCCAACGAGGACGCCGAGACGTCGTCGCTCTCCAACGCGTCGAAAATGGTGTCGGCCGTGAGTTCAGCGGAGCTGAGCGCGAAAGACACACCGTACGAGAAAATCGGGTCCAGGAAGCCCCGTGCATCACCGACCATCACCCAACCGTTGCCGACCGTGCGGCGATTGTAGTAGGCCAGGAGCGGGAGGCTTCGAACCGGGTCGAGGCGGACCGCCCTCCCCAGGCGTCGCGCCAGCGTCTCGCACTCGGCGATCGCTTGTTCATGAACGGACACGAGCTTCTCCGGGGCCCTCCCGGTGAGGCGGGTGGCGTCTGCGACGATCCCGACCGAGACCCTGTCGCGTGGCAAGGGGAGGTACCACAGCCACGCGCCGCCAGGCCGGAGAAACACCGTCGTCTCGCCGGCATCGATCCCCCCGATCCTCTCGCCGCCGCGGTAATATCCCCAGTTTGCCGCCTTTGTGAGTCCGGGGACCGCACTCCGAAGACCTAACTGGCGGCCCAGGACGGTCGCCCGTCCCGAGGCGTCGACGATGACCCGCGCCCCGAGCGTGGCGGTGTGGCCGTCGGTGCGTACGCACACTCCCACGGCCCGGTCCCCGTCGAAGAGCACCTCCTCGACGAATGCGTTCTGGCGCACATCGACCCCGGCGGCGGAGGCATTTTCGAGAAGGAAACGATCGAATTCGGAGCGCTCGACTTGCCACACGCGACTTCGATCTCCCTGGATGTTTTCCCCGAAGTAGAAGGGGAACGACTCGCTCCCCGAACGGGAAACGAAACGGACGCTGTGTTTCTTCGTGAATGTCGAGGTCTTCATCCTCCCCAGCAGCCCCAGACGATCAAGGACACGGTTCGCACCGGGAATGAGGGATTCGCCGACGTGGTAACGGGGAAACGTCTCCCTTTCCAGAAGGACGCAGTGGTGCCCAGCCCGTTGGACAAGGGTTGCCACTGTCGCGCCGGCCGGCCCCCCGCCGATGACGACTACCTCCTGCATGGGATCGGACATGGACAGCCCCCTTTCCGAAAGAAGCCCCCCCCTGGGTGACACGCTGAGCCTGCCCGGTCGTGCCGGTACTACCGTCTCGGCGCAAACCGTATGCCGGGCAACGATCCCCGGCTCCGGGGCGAGAGCGGAACCCCGGGCGCGGGAGCAGCCAGAGCACGCCCCCGGATCGCGCGCCACGCGGCGCCGACTGCGGAAATGTCCTCCCTCTCGGCGGAGGATTCCACGGCGCGGGGAGTGCCCTTAGGGCCCGTACAGAGGCAACTCCTGCAGCTCGGAAACCGGGGAGCTCCTCAGGAAAAGGTTTAAGGCTCAATGATCAATTTTCAGGCAAGGCTCAAAGTTCAAGGCTAAGTACCGCTCCACGGAAGTCGGTGACCAATAGCCGAAGGCAAGTTCGGCCGCCCGCGAGGCGCGCGAGCGAGGCGTAGTAACGGAGAACTACGTCGAGCGAGTGCAACGAAGCAGGCGGCCGAAATCGCCGAGGAAATTG
>JACPWG010000097.1 GCA_016197205.1 Planctomycetota bacterium | reverse complement strand
AGCCCAGACGGCGCCTCGCCAGGATGTGATTCAGGATCGTTTGCGAGCCGAGGTTGGGCTCGCCGAGCGCTTGACCGAGGCCGTCGAGCATCCTGAAGAGCGCCGCATTGCCGGGGTGCGCGGGGAGCGCGCCGACGGCGGGAAGGTCGAAATTGTTGACGTTGAGCTGGCTCGCGCAGTCGAGGATCTTGAGCGAGTAGGTGTCCCCGTCCCGCTCGTGGGTGCCGCCCACGGCGCCGGAGTAGCCGCGCCTCACGCCGCGGGCGTCGACCTTGACGTGGGCGGGGTCGTAGTAGGACACATAGACCGCGTCCTCCAGCGCTTTGGGCGGGGTGCCGGGCGCGCGGAGGCCCGGGAGGGCCGGAAAATCCGCGGGCGGGAATTCGAGGCGGGTATACAGTTCCTTGTACGACCAGTCGTCGCGCGGATCGAGCCAGGCCTGCTGCATTTCCATGGCCCGAACGCCGGCGATCGCGCGCTCCAGCCCGGCCTCGGCAAGCATCCGGGCGCGGACGCGCTCCAGATAGCACCGGCTGACCGTCTGCTCAGACTGCGTCCTGCGCACGAACAGGATCGCGAGCATGGAGAGCAGGGAAAGGAGCGCGAGCGTGACGAGGAGTACGAAGCCGCGTCGTGGTGCGTGCGCGCCTGGAGCGAAGAGGTTCATTTTTTCGAACTCCTCGTGTCGTCCATGTCCGGGTTTTGGGGCCCATGGGAACCAGCGGACGCGGGCGTCGAAGCGGGCGGCTTCGTTCCCGGCGCGGGCTTCGCCGCATCGGCCTGCGCCCGCCACCGGACGATTTCGGCGGAGGCGAGCGCCGCAACCTGGGGAACGCCCCAGGAGCGAGCCTTCTCGGCCAGGGCGATCGCGCCGTCCAGTCGGCCGGCGGCGGCAGCGGCGCGGGCTTGGCCGAGAAGCGGCGGCCACGCATGGATGGCCTTGACTCGGAACTTCTGCTCCAGCACGGCGAGCGCGGACGCGGAGGCCTCGTCGTCGACCTGGCTCCGGTCGATCGAAGTGAGGAGCCTGTGGGCCTCGTCCAGGTCGCCTTCCTTGAGCACCGCGGAGAGCCGGCGACGAACGGCAGCGAAGCGCTCGGAGCCCCCCACCTCCGCGGCGGCTTGCCGCGGGGCTGCGGCCGCGCCGGAGGCGCCGGCCGGCGCGACGCCGACGTGGCCTGAGGCGAGGCCAAGCCCTCCCTCGCGCTGACCCGAGGCGCCGGCGAACGCGAGCCAGGCGACGACACACACGAGCGCCGCGGCGGAGATCAGGAGGGGCGTGGCGCGCCGGGCAAGGGGCGTCGCGTCGCCGCGAAGAGGCGCGGAGACCGGGGCCGGACAGGACGCGCCCGCGGCCGGAAGCGGGTGGATGCCTGAGGGGGTGCCGGCGCGCCGGTGGAGCGGCGGGGGTCCGTGCGGCAGGGTGGCGCCCGGCTCGCCGCGGGCCGTCGCGGGCGCGAGGTCGCCGGGGGCCCCAGCGGGCCGAGGCCCGAAGTGCGCCGCCGCCGCGTCGTCCAGCTCCACGTACTGCCGCGCGGTCAGCATGTTCAGTTCCACGAGGAGTTCGCCGAGCGGTCCGGCTTCTCCTTTTTCCAGACGACACCGGTGCTCGCGCCGCGCAAGCGTGAGCATGTCGGGTCCGAGCCAGTTTCGCGCCAGGACCTCCTCGGCGAGCCAGGCGTCCACCGCGGCCTGGGAAGCCGTGTACTCCGCCGGCGGGATCGCCGGTCGGAGGAGCACCGTGTCCGAGAGCGGGTCGGCCGGCGGCTCGGAGTTCGAAAAAAAAGTCTCGGGTGGCGGGCACGCCGGCGCAAGGGCCGTCGTCGGCGCGTGGGGGGGCGGCGGCGCGATCGGCGGCGAGGCTTGCGCGTGCGAAGGGCGCGTCGCGAGCGGGTCGCCCTGCGGGGAGGGGGGCGGGTCCGTCGGCGCCGGCGGGCCAGCCGGCGCGAGTGCGAGCGGGAGCGGGAGCGGGCTGGGGTGCGGGAGTCGGGACGAACTCGGGGCCGGCGGCGCGGGCTGCGGCGCGGGCTGCGGCGCGGGCTGCGGCGCGGGCTGCGGCGCGGGCTGCGGCGCGGGCGTCGCCCCGTCGCCGGACACGTTTTCGAATCGCAGGAGGGTGTTGCCGATTTTCAGGCGGTCGCCGGGCTTGAGCGAGCGAGTTCCGGTCATGGCCTCGCCGTTGAGGAACGTCTTGTTGAGGCTCGCCATGTCGGAGACGACGTACGCCGCCGACGCGGGCTCGAACCGGATCCGCAAATGCTGCCGGGAAACCACCGAGTCGCGGATGCGGACCTCGCTCGAAGACTGGCGGCCGACGATCGCGGTCACTCCCAGCTCGAACCGCCGGCCCGCGTCCGGTCCCGCTTCGACCACGAGCAGGCTTCGAGGCGCAGCCGGCGCGGGGGCCGACACGGGGGAGGCCGCTTCGCCCGAGCCTGGGCGCGCGCAGGGGGCGGGGGAGCAGGCGGGGACCGCGGCGGGCGGCATCGGCGGATGAGGGGCAGCGGGGGTTTCGAGGAGTTCGAGGTCGTCCGTCGCCTTGGGCTGGACCCCCGCGCCCGCCTCGTCCGCCTCCCACGCAGCCGCGGCCTGGAGGGCGTCCTCGAGCTTCTCGGCGGAGATCGCTCCCGTGGCGACCAGCAGGCCTCCCAGCCGGGGGACCGGCTCCGCCCCTTCGTCGAAGAGACGAGTCTGCTCCCGGAGCGCGGCCAGGAGCTGCTCACGACCGGCGAGGCCCCGCTTCGCCAAGCCGCGGGCAAGGCGCCTGTCCTCCTCGCGGGCCGGCGTGTAGGCCTGGAGCCGCAGGAGGCTCTTCACGACGAGAGGAGAAAGCGCTTGCCGCAGGGTGCAGAGCTGCGCGAGCGTCAGCGTGGCGCCGTGCCGCGCCGCTTCCGCCCGCGCCTGGAGTAGGGTGTTTACCTGAGCCTCGCTGAGATGTCCGTTGCGGACGGCCAGGCGGCCGAAGAGTTCGTCCGATTGCGCGTCCATGCCTCTCCCCGTTCAATCCCCCCGGGTCCCGCCCGGTCGCCCGCACCCGCCCTGGGCTGCCCCTACGCGACCACCTCGGGCGCCATTTCGCGCCGCGCGCGCCCTTGTCCGCTCGTTTCGCGCGGAGGCGGGGGCATCGTTCAAATCAGACGGCGTGCGGGTAACACGGCTCCAAGTCCGGACGCAGGGGCGGGCCTTGTGCCCGCCCGTTTGGCGCCACCGCGCACTCCAACGCTTTGTGGTCGATCGCGGGCGCCCACAAGGGGCGCCCCTACGGCAGGCGGCCGACGCCAAGCCGTAACCCAGGTCTGAACCATGCCCAGGCGGATGCAGGACGAATTTCAATGCTTGACTTTACGTCAGTAGTGGCCTGGAAGCAAGCGAAAGTGTGGTTGCCCGCCATCCGCGCCGAGTTCCCGCGCAGTCCCCCTCTCCCTCGTAGCGGAGAGGGCAGGGGTGAAGGCACGAGCCGCGCGGACCCAGTCGCCCACGCTCCCCTCGCCCCCGCCCCACGCGCCCCTCACTTCTGCGACGGCAGCAGCTTCCGAAGCTGCTTGGCCAGCCTCCGGATCTCATCGAACTCCTCCCACTCCGGCGTCCCCTTCGTCGTACCCGCGACCGCCTTCCCCGCGTCCACGAGCGCCTCGTCGTAGCGCAGGAGCCCCATCAGCGCGGTGGCCCGCGCTCCGAAGGCAGACGGGTCGTCCTTCTTCAAACGCAGCACCGCCTCCGCGTCCTCCAGGCCCTTTTGAAATTCGCACTTCGCCACCCAGGTCCGCGCGCGGTTGAGCAGCGCGTCGGTCGATTTCGGCTCGAGCTTGAGCGCGGCGTCGAAATCCGCCATCGCTTCGTCGAAGCGCCGCTGGGCGAGCCGCACGGTGCCCCGGTTGTTCCAGGAGCCGCCGTCTCCCGGCTCGAACTTGATCGCCATCGAGTAGTCTCCGTCCGCCCCCTCCAGGTCCCCCTTGCGCCGTCGCACGATCGCCCGGTTGAACCAGGCGCTCGCCCACGCGGGTTTCAGTTTCAGCACCTCACCGTACTCTTCGATCGACTCGTCGGGCCGGCCCAGCTCGAAGAGGGTGTTCGCCCGATTGTACCGCGCCTGGTAGAAGCCCGGCGCCAGGCGCACGGTCGCCGTGTAGTCGGCGAGCGCGCCCTCCCGGTCCCCCTGCCGGATGCGCACCACGGCGCGGTTGTAGTAGGCGAGGAAGTGGTACCGATCCACGTCGATCACCCGCGTATAGGCCGCCGCCGCACCCGCCAGATCCGGAGTGGGCTTCAGCTCGCCGAGGGCGAGCCCACGGATGAAGAGCGCGTCCGGGAGATTCTCCCCGAGCCTTTCCACCTCGTCGCAACAGCGCAGCGCTTCCTCCAGCCGGCCCTCGATCAGCGCGATCCGTGCGCGACCCGCGAGCGCGTAGTCCTTCGCCATGTCCATCCGCTCCAGCGCCGTGAGCTGCTCCCGCGCCTTGTCCAGGTTCTTCATCCAGTCCATGTAGAGTCGGCCCGCCCCGTAGGCGGCGATGTAATAGCCGGGCGCGAGGGTGCGCGCGCGCAGGAAGTCCTCGAGCGCGCCGTCCAGCATGCCGAGCGCCTCGCGCCTGCGCCCGCGCTCCGCGTAGGCCTCGCCGAAGCTCGGATCGGTCGCCACCGCCTGGTCGAACCAGCCGATCGCGCTCTTGTTCCCCTGCGGATCCCGGGGCTCGAGAAAGCCCTTGCTGAAGAGGGGGGCCGCGCGCGTGCGCCGCTCCTCCGCCTGCGTCTTCCGGGCCAGGGACTCGCGCTCCGCGGCCCCCTGCGCCTCCGCCTCGCGCGCCCGGGTCCGGGCCTCGCGCAGCCGGGCCTCGAGCGCCGCGTCTGCGCCGCCCTGGGCGAGAAGCTGCTCCAGGTCGCGGGCGGCGACGCCCCAGTCCCCGCGGGCGGCCGCCGCGTCGGCCGCGGCCGCAAGCTCCGCGCGATGCGTCGCCCGACGGTGCTCGAGCACGACGAGTCCCGCGACGGCGGCACCGGAGAGGAGCACGAGGCCGAGCAGCAGCCACGAGGCGAGCCGGTTCTTCGCGACCTTGCGAACGAGTCGGGTCACGCTCGACACCGGCCGCGCGCGGATGGGCTCCCCCTCGAGGAAGGCCGTGAGGTCCGCGGCCAGAAGCGCCGCGCTGCCGTAGCGCCGGGCCGGGTCCTTCTCGAGGCAACGCAGAACCACCGTCTCGAGGTCGGGCGACAGCGACGGCACAAGCGTGCGCGGACGGGGCGGGTCGCGGTCGATCACCGAAAAAAGAAGCGCGGCGGTGCTGTCCCCGGTGAAAGGCCGCCGGCCGGTGCAGGCTTCGTAGAGCACGCTCCCGAGGGAGAAGAGGTCGGTCGCGGGGCCGAGGGCGTGGACGCGCCCGTCGGCCTGTTCCGGGGACATGTAGGCCGGGGTCCCGACCGCCTCGCCGGAGCGGGTGAGGTCGGAGCCGGACTCCAGGTCGCGCGCGAGGCCGAAGTCCGTGACCTTCGGCACCCAAGCGCAGTCGTCTCCGTCGCCGGGGCCACCGCGTCCGCCGTCGCCCGCGCCCGCGGCGTCCGCCTCGGTGGGGCGAGCCAGGAGGATGTTGTCGGGCTTGATGTCGCGGTGAATGATGCCGTGCCTGTGGGCGTAGTCGAGAGCGCGCGCGACGTCGCGGAGGATGGCCACGCGCCGGC
This sequence comes from Planctomycetota bacterium, assembly GCA_016197205.1. Taxonomy (GTDB): domain Bacteria; phylum Planctomycetota; class MHYJ01; order WSZJ01; family JACPWG01; genus JACPWG01. The sequence continues at coordinate 41,420 of JACPWG010000097.1, read as the reverse complement.
GCACGCCCGCGGCCCATGCGCGCGCCGTGGAGCTCGGGCCGCGGTCCGGGCGTCCGCCCGCGCCCGCCTTGCCGCCGGGCCCAGGGGCGCGCAGGGCGGCGTCCGGGGGACTGACTCCCGCGAACACACGAGCGGTCGGCGTCCGCGCCTCGAGTGTCGGTGCGCCGCCGGCGGCGGGCGCGGTCGCCGCGGCCGGCGGGGCCGGCGCCGGCGTCGCGGGCGCCGGTGCGACGCCCGGCGCGCCGCGTGCGACCTTTTTTTCCTCCTTGGCTTCGGGCTCCCCCTCGAGGAGCCGCCGAAAGGTGACGCCCTCCACCAATTCCTCGGAGATGTAGTGGCGTCCCGCGAGCGTGCCGGCGCGGTACACTTGCACGATGTTGGGATGCGAGAGCTTGGCCGCGGTCCGGGCCTCTCGGAGGAAGCGTTCGACCACCTCCCGGGAATTGCTCGAGCCCGGGGCGGTTTGCGCGATCGCGACCCACTTGAGCGCGACGAAGCGGCAGAGTTCCCGGTCCCACGCCTTGTGCACTTGGCCCATGCCGCCGCGTCCGACCTCGCGAAGGAGGACATAGGGGCCGAGATCGTTTTCGGGCTGCGCGAGCGCCGCCTCGACCTCGGCAGGCAACGGATGCGCCGGACGCGCGGAAAGGCGCGGCGACGACTGGTTCTGGGGCCGGGGCGCGGTCCCCGGCCGCCGAGCCGGGCTCGGTGTCGCGTCGGTGAGGGTGGCCGTCGGGTCGTCGGCGAGCGTGGGCATCCGCGCCGGCGCCGGACTCGTGACCAGCGTCGGCACGGACAGCGGCGCGGGGGAGCCCTCGATGGCGGGCGAAGTTCCGGCCTTCGGCAGCGCAAGGAAGCCGCGCCGGACGAGGACGTCACGCAAGGCGGGACGCGGCGCCGGCGCCGCAGCCAGCTCGGCGAGGCACGCAGCGAGCTGGGGCTCGGTCAGTACGCCGTTCTCGACCAGGAGCCGGCCAAAGAGCAGCTCCCGCTCACGGGTCGGGTCCGGCCCGCCGCCGGGCGGTCTCGGATCCAGTGACATGTGGCAGCGCCCTTCCCGCGATCAACGGAAAACGATGACGGGCCACCGAAAACGCGGAAGCCACCGAACTTCACGGAAAGCGCCCGCGCAAGAATTACTTTACAGTTTCGTGGATCGACCGATGCCTGGGGGCGCGGGCCTCCGGCCCGCGCAGCGCGGCCCAGAGGGCCGCGCCCCCAGGAGCCTCGAGGTCCGAATCTGCGCAGTTATTTTTGCGCGGGCGCAAAGCTGCCGAGGGCCTCCGGTGACGCACTTCGCTAGAATAACAGGAAGGGCAGGATGTTTCTATCCGTATCCCGTTGATCCTGTTATCCTGTCAGAAGGAAGTCCTCGCTCTTCGAGTTTGCGAAATCGTGTTCCCGCTGGGCTCCTTCCGCGCGAGTACGCAGACCACGAACCCGTGGAGTCGTCGCGCCTCCAAGTCACCAGCCTGACCGGCCCTCGTTCTGGCGTGAGGCTCCGATGGCGAAGCGATCCGTCGAAGCCCAACTTGAGGAAATCGCCGCCCTCGGCCGCGAGCCGGCGCCCGCCGACCTACCCGCCCGCCTGGCGGAGGCGCTCGCCTCGAAATCGAACCTGGTCGCCTCCCGGGCCGCGGCCCTCGCCGCGCGCCTCAACCGGACGCAGGCCGTGCCGGACCTGGTCGCGATGTTCGAGCGCTTCCTCCCCGACGCGAAAGCGCCGGACAAGGGTTGCATCGCGAAAACCGCGGCCGCGAAGGCCCTCTACGAACTGGGCGACGCCGCCGCCGCGCCGGTCTTCGTGAGGGGGATCCGGCACGTCCAGCGGGAGGGGTCCTTCGGCCCGCCCGTGGACACGGCGACCGAGCTGCGCGGCCTGTGCGGGTTGGGGCTCGTCCGGATCGGTCACCGCGATGCGCTCCGCTTTCTCACCGACCTCCTCTCCGACCCCGAGCCGCAGGCGCGCTCCTTCGCCGCCCGCGGGCTGGCCTACAGCGGTCGCGACGAAGGGGCGCTCCTGCTCCGCCTCAAGCTGCAGCTCGGCGAACCGGACATCGACGCGCTCTCCGAGTGCATGGCCGCGCTCGCCCGACTCGAGCCCGCGGAGTCCTTGCCCCTCCTGGTGCGCTTTCTCGACGACGACGATCCGGACGTGCGCGCCTCGAGCGCGCTCGCGCTCGGCGAGACCCGGCAGGTCGCGGCGCTCGACGCGTTGCGCGCCCACCTCATCCGGGAGCGCTCGCCGGAGTCCCGGAGCGCCCTGCTCGTCGCCGCCGCCGGCATGCGCCTGCCCGAGTCCATCGACTGGCTCGTCTCGCTCGTCCAGTCGCAACGCCCGGACACCGCGGTCTTCGCCGTCGAGGCGCTCGCCATTTTTCGGGGCGATGCCGCCGTCTCCTCCCGCGTGGCGCAGGCGGCGCGCGATCGCACCGAACCCGCGATCCGCGAGGCCTTCGAGCGGCGGTTCCAGGCCTGAACGCCGGCGCACGCGGCGCCTCCCGGAGCGACCGGTAAAGCGTGTTGACTTCCGCCCCGAGCGTTTGTATAGTAACCCCCCTTGCCGTGGAGACTTCGGGCCCCATCCTTTCGAATCTCACCGCGCCCTTTCCCTGGCCGTGCAAAGGAGAGTGTCGATGGCGACGACGGACGCCGAACGCGCGAATTCCCTCCTGTCGATCGTGGACAAGACGATCGATCTTCAGGCGTACCAGGAGCTCCACTGGGAGGGCACCTTCGAGGAGTATCTCCAGACGGTCCTCGACAGCCCGCGCGTCGTTCGAAACGCCTTCCAGCGCATCTACGACATGATCCTCTCCTACGGCGTCGAGGAGTACACCGAGCACCGCCGCCAGCTCGTGCGCTACCGGTTCTTCCGCGACCCGATGGCGAACGGACGCGACTCCATCTTCGGGCTCGAGCCGAGTCTCATGGAGCTGGTGCACTGCCTCAAAGCCGCCGCGCACGGCTACGGCACCGACCGGCGCATCCTGCTTCTCCACGGGCCCGTCGGCTCCTCCAAGAGCACCATCGCCCGCCTCATGAAGAAGGGCCTCGAAGCCTACTCGCGCACGAAGGAAGGCGCCCTCTACACGTTCGAGTGGCTCACCGACGACGAGACCCTCGAGTGCCCCATGCGCGAGGAACCGCTCCGCCTCGTCCCCTTCGAGGCCCGCGAAGCGATCGTCAAGGAACTGAACAAGAAGAAGGCGACCGACTACGAAATCCGCGTCGACGGCGACCTCTGCCCTTTCTGCCGGAAGAACGCGAACGAGTTTATGAAGCGCTATCGCGGCGACTGGCACAAGCTCATGAAGCACATCCGCGTGAAGCGCCTCCTCCTCTCCGAGAAGGACCGGGTCGGCATCGGGACGTTCCAGCCCAAGGACGAGAAGAACCAGGACTCCACCGAACTGACCGGCGACATCAACTACCGGAAGATCGCCCAGTACGGCAGCGACTCGGACCCGCGCGCGTTCAATTTCGACGGCGAGTTCAACGTCGCCAACCGCGGCATCATCGAGTTCATCGAGGTGCTCAAACTCGACGTCGCGTTCCTTTACGACCTCCTCGGCGCGTCGCAGGAGCACGTGATCAAGCCGAAGAAATTCGCGCAGACCGACATCGACGAAGTGATCATCGGCCACACGAACGAGCCGGAGTACAAGCGTCTGCAGAACAACGAGCTGATGGAGGCCTTCCGCGACCGGACGCTCAAGATCGACGTCCCCTACAACCTGAAACTCGACCACGAAATCAAGATCTACGAGCGGGACTACGGCCGCGACCGCGTGAAGGGCAAGCACGTGGCGCCGCACACGCTCGAGATCTGCGCGATGTGGGCCATCCTCAGCCGGCTCGAGGACCCGAAGAAACAGAACCTCACGCCGATGCAGAAGCTCAAACTCTACAACGGCAAAAGCCTCCCGTCCTACACCGAGGACAACATCAAGGAGCTCATGGAAGAGGCCCCGCGCGAGGGCATGACCGGGATCTCCCCTCGCTACATCCAGGACAAGATCTCGAACGCCCTCGTCAAGGTGGAGGAAGGCGGCTGCGTGAACCCCTTCATGGCCTTGAACGAGCTGGAGTCCGGGCTGTCGGGCCACTCGCTCATCACCGGGGACGAGCAGCGCGAGCGGTTCAAGAAGAAGCTCGCGGACGTGAAGCAGGAGTACGAGGACATCGTGAAGAACGAGGTCCAGCGGGCGATCTGCGCCGACGAGGAGGCGATCGCGCGGCTCTTCGCGAACTACATCGACAACGTGAAGGCGTACACCCAGAAGGAAAAAGTAAAGAACCGCTACACGGGCCAGGACGAGGAGCCGGACGAGCGGCTGATGCGGTCGATCGAGGAGAAGATCGACGTCCCCGAGAACCGCAAGGACGATTTCCGGCGCGAGATCATGAACTACATCGGCGCGCTCGCGATCGAGGGGAAGAAGTTCGACTACAAGTCGAACGAGCGGCTGCAAAAGGCCCTCGAGCTGAAGCTCTTCGAGGACCAGAAGGACACGATCAAGCTGACGAGTCTCGTGTCGAACGTCGTGGACAAGGAGACGCAGGAGAAGATCGACATCGTGAAGAGCCGGCTCATCAAGAGCTACAGCTACTGCGACACCTGCTCCTCGGACGTCCTCTCCTACGTCGCGAGCATCTTCGCACGCGGCTCCAGCAAGGAGTAGGGCCATGGCCGGACCGTTCAAGGTTTCGTTCCTGCGCGGCGCCGAAGTGGCCGCGGGCGTGACGGCCTTCATGTATTTCAAGGACAGCGCGCTTCTCGGCCCGCTCGCCGCGCTCCTCGCCGCCGGCTTCGTCCACTTGGCGGATGCGTGGATCATGCCGCGGACGCTGGGCTGAGCGCCCTCGGAGCCCCTCGGCGAGGGGCAAGATGCGAACGACACGCGCGCGGCGGCGCAGGGCGCGGCGTGCGCGGCGCCGACTGCCAGGCCGCATCCGGAGGTCGCGGGCCCGGCCTCGCCTCCTCCCGTTCCCGTGGAGGCTGCTGCCGTGGGGTCGGGTGGTTCTCCCGCTGCAGCTCCGGCCGCCGGCGCCGCGGAGAATACCTTCGTCATCCCCTAGCTGCACGTGTACGAAATCCGGACACGATTCCTGGGGGCGCGGGCCTCCGGCCCGCGCGATCCGCCTCACGACTGTCAACGCGCTACAGCCCTGGGCCGCGCCTCGCCTTCCCCGGAGACGAACGCCATGGTCAAGAAGATCGAGAGGGACTACGGCCGGTTCCGCGAGATCATCCACGGGCGGATCCGCAAGGACCTCCGGAAATACATCACGAAGGGCGAGTTCATCGGGAAGCAGGGGAAGCACATGGTTTCCATCCCCATCCCGCAGATCTCGATCCCGCACTTCCGCTACGGCAAGAACGACGGCTCGGGCGTGGGCCAGGGGGACGGCGACGTCGGCACCCCCGTCTCGCCCGGCGACCCCGGTACCGGGACCGGCGCCGGCGAGATGCCGGGGGACCACCTCCTGGAGGTGGACGTCTCCCTCGACGACCTCGCCAAGATCCTCGGCGAGGAGCTGGAGCTGCCGAACATCACGCCGAAGGGGAAGCGGACCGTCATTTCCGAGAAGGAGCGCTACACGGGGATCGCGCGCGTCGGCCCCGAGTCGCTCCGCCATTTCAAGCGCACCTACCGCGAGGCCCTCAAGCGCCAGCTCTCCCTTGGCCTCTACAACCCGGACGACCCCATGGTCGTCCCGATCCGCCGGGACAAGCGCTACCGCACGTGGCGCGTCAAGGAGATCCCCCACAACAACGCGGTCATCATCTACATGATGGACGTATCCGGGTCGATGGGGGACGAACAGAAGGAGATCGTGCGCATCGAGGCCTTTTGGATCGACACCTGGCTGCGCTCCCAGTACAAGAAGATCGCCTGCCGCTACATCGTCCACGACGCCGTCGCGCGCGAGGTGGACCAGCACACGTTCTATCACGTGAAGGAAAGCGGCGGCACCAAGATCTCCTCGGCCTTCCTCCTCGCCAACGAAATCATCAACACCGAGTACGACCCCTACGAGTGGAACATCTACCCGATGCACTTCTCCGACGGCGACAACTGGGGGAGCGAGGACACCCGGAAGTGCATCGACCTGCTCGAACGCGAGCTGCTCCCCAAGTCCAACATCTTCTGCTACGGCCAGGTCAAGAGCGCCTACGGCAGCGGGCAGTTCAAGCGCGACCTCGACGAGCATTTCCGCAGCCACGAAAAGCTCATCACGAGCGAGATCCGGGACAAGGAAGGGATCTACGAGAGCATCAAGGAATTCCTCGGCAAGGGGAAGTGATGAACCTCACGCCCGAGCTCCGGTCCATCCGCGACAAGATCAAGGGACATGCCCTCGACTTCGGCCTCGACCCTTTCGAGACCATGTTCGAGATGGTCGATTTCGACGAGATGAACGAAATCGCCAGCTACGGCGGGTTCCCCACCCGCTACCCCCACTGGCGGTTCGGCATGCAGTTCGAAGAGCTGCAAAAGGGCTACGTCTACGGCCTCCAGAAGATCTACGAGCTGGTCATCAACAACGATCCGTGCTACGCCTACCTCATGAAGGCGAACTCGCTCGTCGACCAGAAAATGGTCATCGCCCACGTCTACGGCCACTCGGACTTCTTCAAGAACAACCTCTGGTTCTCGCAGACCAGCCGCAAGATGGTCGACGAGATGGCCAACCACGGGACGCGCCTTCGCCGGCACGTGGAGCGCCACGGCGAGACCACGGTCGAACAGTTCCTGGACGCCTGCCTTTCCCTGGAGAACCTGATCGATCCCCATTCCGTCTACTCCCCGAAGCGCCGCTCCACGCACTTCGAGGGGCTGACCCCCGAGGTCGAGCACGAGGCCACGGTCCGGAAGCTGAAGAGCAAGGACTACATGGACCGCTTCGTGAACCCGCCCGACTTCGTGCAGCGCGAGAAAAAAAAGATCGATGCTGCGGCGAAGAAGAAGAAGCACTTCCCGGAGGAGCCCGAACGCGACGTCCTCCTCTTCCTGATCGAGAACGCGCCCCACCTCGAGGACTGGCAGCGGGACATCCTCTCCATCGTGCGGGAGGAGGCGTACTATTTCGCGCCGCAGGCGATGACGAAGATCATGAACGAAGGCTGGGCGAGCTATTGGCACTCGACGCTCATGACCACGCGGGTCGCCGACACCTCGGAGATCGTGGACTACGCCGACCACCACTCCGGGACCATGGGCATGCGGCCCGGCACCCTCAACCCCTACAAGATCGGCATCGAGCTCTTCCGGGACATCGAGGACCGCTGGAACAAGGGCAAGTTCGGCAAGGACTACGACGCCTGCGAGAACGCCCAGGAGCGGAAGAAGTGGGACCGGAAGCTCGGCCTGGGGCGAAAAAAAATCTATGATGTCCGGCGCATCTACAACGACGTGACCTTCATCGACGAATTCCTCACGAAGGAGTTCTGCGAGGAGCAGAAGCTCTTCGTCTACAAGCACAATCCCCAGTCGAACCGGCTCGAGATCTCCGACCGGGAGTTCGAAAAGATCAAGCACGAGCTGCTCTTCCGCCTCACGAACGCCGGCTATCCGATCATCAAGGTCCTGGACGGAAACTACTCCAACCGCGGCGAGCTGGTGGTCCACCACTTCCACGAGGGCTCCGACCTGGACCTCGCCGAAGGGAAGGAGACCCTGCGCAACCTGCACCGCATCTGGCAGCGGCCCGTGCACATCGAGACCGTCGTCGAGTCCGAGAAGCGGCTCTACTCGTACGACGGGGAGAAGTACAAGGAGCAGACCTTGGGGGATTGACGATTGCTGATTGCTGATTGCGGATTGGGGAAGGAAGCCGGGTACGGGGGTGGGGGAGCTGTCGTCCAGCGTCCACGGCGCCGGCACGGAGGCTCTCCTCAAGGAGTCGTGTCGCCTTGAATGCGTCGGCCCGACGCGCGGCCTGAGGGATGAACCACGCACGGGTCGCCGCGATTTCGGAGGCCCGCCGTTCGTAGTTCCCCCTTCAGGGGGAGTCGAGCCAGAGCAGGCTCACGAAAGGCAGCCCGACTCACGTCGGATCGAGCGACTCGCTCGGGCCGCTTTTCGGAGCCCCGTTTCAGCACGGTTCAGAATCGGTTGCCTCCGGATGCCGCTTCCGACCCTCGGAAGTGCCACCCCCTCGCACTTCGGGCAGAGGTTTGGGGTGAGGGCAACGAGCGGTCCCAGGTTGCCTGCGCGAATCGGTCGCCCCTGTCCGAAGCCTGCTCCCGGCTCTTGTCCATGCCGGCCCCGGTCAATCAGCAATCAGCAATCATCAATCAGAAATCATCAATCCCCATGGGCCGTCTCCACTGCCTCCGCTGCGGCGCCTGGCGCGAGTGCCCGGCCCTCCCGCCGGTCGCCACCGTCCGCTGCGACGGCTGCGGCGAGGTGCTCTTCGATGCGGATCCGCCCGCGGCCCCGGGCGCGCCCCCCGCGCAGGACTCGGGGCTCTCCCCGCTCCCCGGCGTGCCGCTCTTCGCGGACCGCGTGCCGCGGGAGTCGCGGGCCATCGGCACCCAGACGGTCGCCGAGGATGTCCGCTCGCCCACCGCGGTACCCGGCGTCGCGACCGCCCCCGCCCCCGCTTCGCCCTCTTCCCCGGTGACGGTCGCGGTCGCCGTGGCGCCCGCGCAGGCCGAGGCTTCGCCCGCGAGCGCGATCGCCCCCTCGCCGCGCATCGGCGCTCCCCCCGGCCTCCTCGCGCCGCCGGCGTCGCCCGCGCCCCTCGGCAACTTCGGCCGGTACGAGATCCTCGAAGAGGTCGGCCGCGGCGGCATGGGCGTCGTTTACCGCGCACGCCAGAGCGAGATCAATCGGATCGTGGCGCTGAAGGTCCTGCTCTCCGGAAAGATCGCCGGCGACGAGGAGGTCCGCCGCTTCCAGCGCGAGGCCGCGGCCGCCGCTTCCCTCTCGCACCCCGGCATCGTCGCGGTCCACGATGTTGGCATCGAGGCCGAGCGGCACTTTTTCACGATGGACTTCATCGAGGGGAAGTCCCTCGCCCGGCTCGTGCGCGAGTCCGGCCCGCTCGCGCCCCCCGAAGCGCTTCGGATCGTGCGCCAGGTCGCCGAGGCCGTGCAGCACGCCCACACCCGCGGCATCATCCACCGCGACCTCAAGCCCGACAACATCATCCTGCGACCCGACGGCCGGCCCGTCGTCACCGACTTCGGCCTCGCGAAGCCCGTCTCCGACACCAGCCGCCTGACCGCCACCGGCATTCTCGTCGGCACCCTCGTCTACATGTCGCCGGAACAGGCCTCCGGGGATCCGGACCAGGTCGGCCCCCTTTCCGACGTCTACTCCCTCGGCGCCGTCCTGTACGAACTGCTCACGGGCAGACCCCCGTTCGAGGGAAGCCAGATGGTGGACCTCGTCGCGAAGGTCCTTCTGAATGACCCGGTATCGCCGAAGTCGCTCCGCCCCGGGCTTTCGTCGGACATCCAGACGATCTGCCTGAAGGCCCTGGCCAAAGAGCCCACGCGGCGGTATCCGAGCGCGCAGGCGTTCGCGGACGACATCGGCCGGTACCTCGGCGGCGAGTCGATCGTCGCGCGACCGACCGGCGCCCTCGAGCGCGCCGCACGCAAGCTCCGCCGCTACCGCGCCATCGTCGGGACGGTCGCAGCCGCGGCGCTCCTCCTCGTGGGCGTAGTCGCCTTTCTGCGGACTCGGCCCGGCACCATCGCGATTCGCCTGCGCGTCGAAGATCGCGCCCAGCTCGGTCTCCTGAAGGAAGGGACCGCGCCCGAGGGGTGCGTCGTGGAGTTCGACGGCGACGGCGCGCTGCACCCCGTCGATGCCGCCCGCACGGCGCTCCCGCCCGGCCGGCACACGTTCCGGTTCGCCGCGCCCGACTATCACGAGGTCACGCGAACCGTCGACCTCTCCCCGTCGGCCGCGGTCGAGGTCCCGGTCGATCTCCTGCTGCGGAAAGGCACCGTCGCCGTGCGCGTCTCGCACGAGGGACGCAGCAGCGCGAGCCCGGACGTGGTCGTTCGCGGCCCGCGCGGTTTCGTCCACGCGCTCGCGCGCGGGGAGAAGACGCTGCTCCTGCCGGCCGGCGAGTACGCGGTCGAGGCCCGTGAGGTCGGCTATTTCCCGGTCTCAGGTGTTCGCCTGAGGGTCGTCTCGGACGCGCAGGCCACGCTTGCGCTCTCCCTGGCCTCCCTTCATCAGTGGAAGTACGCCCACCTCCTGGCCGGCGCCTTTCATCATCCGGCCGTGGCCGACCTCGACGGTGACGGCAAGCTGGAGACGATCGTCGGCGGTTCGCTCGGCAACGTGCACTTCCTCTCGGCGACGGGCACGCAGCTCGGCCCGCCCGCGCAGCTCGCCGGCTCGATCGGCGGTCCGCCGGCGATCGCCGACCTCGACGGCGACGGCGTGCCGGACCTGGTGGTCGGGACGCGCACCAAGCGACCGGACGGCGGTCTCGTGTATGCGGTCTCGGGCAAGGAGGGACACGCGGAGTTGTGGCGGCGGCGGGGGACGGACCGGGTGAGTGCGACGCCCGCGGTCGGCGACGTGGACGGCGACGGACGGCCGGAGGTGCTCTACCAAGGGGACCCGCCGAACGGAAAAATCGTGTGCGTGGATGCGAAGGACGGCTCGACGCGTTGGGAATACCCGCCACGGGGCGGCGGCGCGCTGCCGGCCGGCGCCGGGGCCGTGCTAGCGAACCTGGGCGCGGAGGTGGGGCTCGTGGTGCTTGCGGCGGACGAGTGCGGCGGTTGCACTGCGCTCGCGGCGCGCGATGGGCGACTGCTGTGGCGGCGCGAGGGAGGCGGTCACGGCCACATGGGCGGCGTCCGGGTCGTGGACGTGGACGGCGCGTCGCCGCCGGAGGTCGTGGTCGCGGGCGCGCTCGGCCCAGGCGACGGCCGCGCGGCGCTGCTTTGTTTTTCGACGCGTGACGGGGCCTCGCGCTGGGAGCGGCCGACCGGCGAGCCGGTGGTGGGCCTGCCGGTCGTCGCGGACTGGGATGGCGACGGCTTGCCGGACTTCGCGGTCGTGACGACGGGCGGCAAGGTGCTCTGGGTGCGCGGGCGGGACGGCGTGGTGCTTGGAGAGGCGCAGGTGAAGGGCCCGATCGGGGCCGGACCCGGCGTCGGCGACCTGGAGGGCGACGGCGTGCCCGAAGTGCTCGTCGAGTCGCAGGAAGGGACGCTCACGGCGCTCGCCCTCGGTGCATCGGAGCGCTGGACGTTCAAGGGGGCGGGAAACGGCCTTGCGACCCCGGTCGTCGCCGACGTGGACGGCGACGGGACGCCGGACGTCGTGGCCGCGTTCGCGGGCGGCGTGCATTGCCTGCGCGGCAGCCGGCGCCTGTTGTGGTCGCGGCCTGTTCCGAGCAAGGTCCACTGCATCGACGTCGCGGACGCGGACGGCGACGGCGTCGCGGACGTCTGGGCGTTCGCGGAGCAGGACCGGCTATACTGCTTTTCCGGCCGCGACGGCGAGCCGCTCTGGGACCACACCGCGACGCTGTCCCGGCCGATCTTCGCGCTTTTGTCCGCCGGACCGGGGCCTGCAGCGTTGTCGCCGGTCGCCGTCTTCGGCTACGGCGCGCTGCACGCGGTCTCCGGCGCGCCGGGGCTGGCGCCCGAGGCGCGGACGATTTGGGAGCGGGGCATGCCGGAAGGGGCGAACGACCAGTACCCCGCGATTGCGGACCTGGACGGCGACGGCATCGCGGACGTCGTGACCGGCGACTGCGGCGGGGGCGTCTACGCCGTCTCAGGTAAAGACCGTAGACTGCTCTGGACCGCGACCCGACTCGGGCTGGGGGGGATCGAGTCGCGGCCCGCGCTGGCCGACCTCGACGGCGACCGCGTCCCCGATGCGGTGCTCGCCACGAACCAGGGGAAGCTCTTCGCGCTTTCCGGTCGGGACGGGCATCTGCTCTGGCCCGCGTTCGAGCTGGGGTCCGGCTGCACCGCGACACCGGCCATCGCGGACTGGGACCGGGACGGCACACCGGACGTGATGGTCACCTCGGGAAATCGCCGGACCCACTTTCTCTCCGGTCGCGACGGCCGCCCGATCCGGCCCTTCCACGAGGGGCGCGACGACCTGTACACCATCATCGGCAAGCGGCACGGCACGCCCGCGATCGCGGACGTGGACGGTGACGGCGTGGCGGATGCGGTCCTCACCCCTGGCGGCGGGAAGGTGTATTTCCTGAACGGCGCGACCGGCGAGGCGCGCGAGGTGTCCTTGAAGGGCGCCGTGCAGTGCGGCGCGGCCGTGGCTGCGCTCATCCCGGGCCGCAAAGAGCGCCAAGCCGTCGTCGGCTGCACCGACGGTCGCGTCTACTGCCTGTCGTCCGACGGCCGCGTCCTCTGGTGGTTCGGCACCGGCGACTGGGTCGACGTGCCCCCGCTCCTTCGCGACCTGGACGGCGACGGCGCCCCGGAGGTGGTGGCGGTCTCTCGCGACCTGCGCGTCTACTGCCTCTCGGGCCGCGCGTCGGCGGCGCCGGCAAAGTAGGGCCTTACGGCCCGTCCTGGACTCCGCGCGCCGCTGATTCGACCCCGGTCCCCAGCCCGCGACTGCCGGTCGCGCGTAGGGGCACGGCGTTGCCGTGCCCACGAAGCGAGAGTACGCTGCCGACATTGCGCGACGCCAACGGCAGTTCGAACAGCGCCGGCTTGAGCTGCTATTCCCAGGCGCACACGACGGCTGCTGCATGAAAGTGCGCGCCGAACTTCCCAATCTGAATCGCAGCATTCGGCCCGGTCAAGATGGGAGAAGCCACTCTACCGCTGGCATACGGAGCACTGGACACCCGAGGGCGGGCAGCGGCGGAATTCAGCCTGTCCGCCTCCGTCGGCCACGAGCCCTTGTGGTGCAGGGCTTCCGCCCTGCACCGACGGGACGACTCGTGTGGAAGTCACCGAGGCTGTGGGGTGCGGGGGCGGCCAGAGGAATTCGGGGAGGCGTTTCGGGAAGAGTTCAAACTGCCGCCCGGATCGCGCGCGCGGCCGAACTCCAGGACTCGCTTCGTGGGCACGGCAGCGCCGTGCCCCTACGGCAAGCCGCCATTCCGCAAGCGTAACTCGGACTTGGACCATGCCGTGTTTCGGATGCCCCCTGCGAGAACGGGTGAAGGGCGGACCCGTCCACCGAAGCGCCGCGCGGGAAGGCGGAAGCCCTGCACCACAAGGTGGACTCGAGCCGCATGGGCAAGTGAATAGCTGACTTGCCGTCGGCAAGGTGGCGGAGCAGTCACCTAGAGAGGGAGGGCCGCGGCAGCTTACGCCCGCTCCGTCTGTCCCGGCTCACGCGTCCGCCAGAGATGGAGCACTGCGGCTTCCCCGGGGCCCACGCTCGTCCGAAAGGCCGTATCGAGGACGCGGGAGACCACCGAGCCGTCTGAAGCGGCTGGGATCCGTTCGTACTCGGTCGCACCCCGACCATAGCGCAGCCGTGGGCCGCAACCAAATCCCCACCCCCCTTCGCTCGCTGCGGCGAGCTTCGGGGGGTATGCTATTCCTTCCCGCAGGATTTGCGCCTGACGCGCAAATCCTGCGGGGGAATAGCATATTACGGTCGCGGTGGTGCGGAAAGCAAACATGACCCGCATGTTGCCGCCCCCTGGGGGCTGCGCGATTCCCAGGACACGTGGTGGCCCGCGCCGGTAGGGTGCTCCGTCCGAGGCGGGTCGGCGTGCGGATGAGGGCTGAGCGACGAGGTAGTCAGCCTGTCCGCGAATTCCCCTGTTGCGCATGGCTTCGGGGGCATGGTATCATCGGGGCGTTGCGACTCATGGAGGAGAGGTTTTGATGTCCCGCGACGAGATGCTCGCGCTTCTACGAAGCGACCCCGACGTCCAGGCCGAGATTCAGCGTCTCGTCATGTCCTCGGCCGTGGTGCAAGAACTGAAGGCATTGCGCGAGGACATGGACCGGCGCTTCGAGGCCCTGCAGGCGGACATGGACCGGCGCTTCGAGGCGATGGAGGCGCGCTTCGAGGCGATGGACAAGCGCTTCGAGGCAATGGACAAGCGCTTCGAGGCGATGGACAAGCGCTTCGAGGCCCTGGTGACCCGGGTGGACGAAGGGTTCCGGCGGATGGACGAAGGGTTCCGCCGGATGGACGATCGGTTCTCGGCGCTGGGTTCTCGCTGGGGAATCCAGACCGAGGAGGCGGTGCGTGCCTTTGCCCGGGAGTTCATCGGCCGCGAGTTCGGGGTACAGGCGGAGCGCTGGACGCAGGCGGACGCCGAACTGGATGTTGTGGTGCGGAACGGCAAGGACTACCTGATCGAGGTCAAGTCCTCGACCGACGCGCGCGACGTGGAGCGCTTCGTGGCGAACGCGTCCGCGTACGAACGGGCGACGGGGCGGGGGGCCGCGCGGCGCCTTCTCGTGACCGCGCACGCCAACAGCGCCGCCTGGGCGCGGGCGCGGGCCGAGGGGGTGGAGATCATCTCCGGCTGAGGCGGCCCGGGTCTCCTGCCAGGAGGCCATAGGCGTGCCGGCGCGCAATCGCATGAGTTTCGGCCGGTGCGGTTGTCTCGAAAGGCGGGAGAAGCGCCTCGGTGGATCTGCGTCCCGGTCGGGGGGAGGGTCGGGCATGGTTCGCACTCAGGCTACACTTCGCAATGGGCCAGTTCCCGTAGGGGCACGGCGTTGCCGTGCCCACAAAGCGAGCCTTCGCGGTCGCACTTGCGTGCCGGGTCCGGCAGTGCGATTGGGGCCGGCCTTTCCTATTTCTCAAACGCGAACACGGCGGGGGAGACGTGGAAGTAGGCTGCGAGCTTCCCGATCTTGAAACGCGGCACCGTGCGCTTCCCGGAGAGGATCTCGCACAATGTGGACACAGCCATCCCCGTCGCGCGAGAGACCTCGGCTTGGGTCACGCCCTTCTGTTCGATCAGAAAGGCGAGCATCTCGGCATCCGAGGCCGGCGGCATGGGGTGCTTCTCTTCCTCATACTTCTCCGTGAGGTCGGAGAGCACGTCCAGGTAATCCGCCTCGTCCGCGTCGAGGCGCGGCCGGGAGAGCAGTTCGTCGATTACCTCGGTTGCACGATCCAGCTCGAGCTCCGAGCGGATCGGCCGGAGCGGGAACCGGCGGACCAGTTCGAAATAGGTGTCCCGGGGGCGGCGGGCTCCGGAGACGCGCGTAGTCATGGACTTGCCCTAACAGTCGTGTTTCCACTTGCCACGGTCGTAGTCTGGATGCGTCAGGACGTGGCGGACGAACACCTTTCCACGGTTGAAATGAATCACCACGATGAGGCGGTACTTGTTTCCGCCGATGTTGAACACGGTACACTGCCCCACTTGGTCGGCGCTAGGGAATGCCCGTCGCACTTCCTTCCGACTTTCAGACTCTTGGCTTCTGAACTCGCTTCACGAATGCCTCCAGGACCTTCACAGTGAAGAAGAAAAAGATGGAAATCGCCACTCCAGAGCGAAATAACCCTATCTCGCGGTAGAAGAGCGCCATGATGCTTAGCACAAAACATGCGCCGGCGGCCAGGAAGCAGAAATCGGCAACTTGTTGCTTCCTGCTCAGCTTTGGCATTCGCCATAGGGCCGCGGCGGTTTCTGCGCTGGAGAGTGGTCGGCCAGCCACGCTGCCGGCCAGAAGACGACACAACCCCTGTCGAACGATGGGGTCCGCAACCTCGCGTTCCCAATCGATGGTCACCGCACGTTCCACGTCGCCCGCCATCATCTGGAACAGCACCACGCCCAGCGAATACAAGTCGCTCTGCGGCGTCGCCCCGCGCGCCTCCAGCCGCTCCGGTGCCATGTATAGCAGCGTCCCGGATTCGCTCCCCGCACGCGACGTCCGCAACAGGCTCGCACCAACTCCCGTGAGCGAGACCCTTGCCAGCGCCTCCTCGTTCACGACCCGCCCCACGCCGAAGTCGGTCAGCTTCACGCGCGGCGCGCCCGAACGCGGCGGCGCGGCTCGCTCGTCCACGAGGATGTTTTCCGGCTTCACGTCCTGGTGGATCACGCCCGCGCCGTGCGCCGCGTCCAGCGCCTCCGCCACCTGCGCGACGATCTCCAGCTTCGCCCGCGTCGAAAGCGATTTGAGCCGCCCCTTCTCGGTCAGCCACTCCCGCAGGTTCTGCCCCGGCACGTGCTCCATGCCCAGGTAGCAGGGTGGCTCTTCCAAGAAAACCTCGTGCAGCGGCACAATGCCCGGATGCTCGCCGACTCGTTCGCGGATCAGCTTGAACAGCGCCAGCTCGCGCCGCAGGAAGCGCACGCGCTCCCGCAAAAAACAAAACTTGAACACGCGCCGCTCGTGCGTGCTCCGGTGCGTGCCGCGCCAGACCTCGCCGAAGCCGCCTTCGCCCAACCGTTCCTCGAGCACCCACTCCGTGCCTGGGATCCGCCCGTCGGGCGCCGGCCGCCAGCCCAGCTCCTCCTCCGCGACTCCGGCCGGGCGGGCCTTCTCCGATGCGCCCGGCGGAGCGAGCGCGCCCGCCCCATCCGCCCCCGCCACACCGTTCGCGCCCTCCTCCCCGACGGCGCAGACCTCGACGGGGTCCTCGACGCCCTTCAGGACGTACGGCCCGTGATTCAGCCACGCAAGCGGCGCCCGCCCCTCCAGGTCCCGCCCCTTCAAGACCTGACGAGCATTGTCGAAGACGGCCCGCGTGCAGAGCACTTGCCCCGGCGCGGCGAGCGACATCACGCGTGCGGCGATGTCCACCTGGAGGCCCAGGTAGTCGACGGGCTTTCCGGGTGCCGCTGCCTCCTCACGCGCCACTTCGCCCAGGTGGATGCCGGCGCGCAAGGCCAGCCCGGCCGCGCCGAACTCCCGCCGCATCGCCGCCTGCACGCGCAGCGCGAACGCCACGGCCTCGGAGGGGACGGCGAAGGTGCAGAAGAACGAGTCGCCGGCAGTCGTGATTTCCTGCGCACCGGGCGTTCGCCCGAGCAAGGCACGGACTTGCTCGGAGTGACGGCGGATCAGCGCCACGGCCTGCGCATCCCCGAGGTCCTGCTTCAGGCGGGTGGACGCGACCAGATCGGTGAAGAGCAGCGTCACGAGCTGCGTCGCATGCCGGCGCGCGAAGGCCTCGGCCTGCCCGACCATCTCGCCCTTGAGCCACCGGTCCAGGTCCTCCGCCAGGTCGCGCGCGGTTGCGTAGCGGCCGGCCGGATCCTTCAGGAGGCAACGCAGGCAGATCGTCTCCAACTCGCGCGGGAATGCGGCGGGCGGACCGAGCACCTTTGCGGCCGTCCCGGCCCCGGCCCCGGCCGCGGGCTGCGCGGACGGGCGGAGAACCGCGTCGGGCGAAGTGACAGCCCGTAGAATCTGCCAGACGTTTTCCCCGGGAAAGGGCATGCGCCCGGCGAGCCGCTCGTACAGAATCACGCCGAGGCTCCAGAGGTCGCTGCGCGGCCCGACGGCCTCCGGTCGGCCGCCGGCCTGCTCGGGCGACATGTACGCAGGCGTGCCGGGAATGCACCCTTGCGAGGTCAGGCCCGCCCCCTCCCCTTCGCCAGCGCCCGGCTGCACCGGCTTCGCCAGCCCGAAGTCGCCGAGGTACGGGCGGCCGGCGGCGTCGATGAGAATGTTGGCGGGCTTCACGTCGCGGTGAACAAGCCCTGCCTCGTGCGCGGCGTGCAGGGCGAGGGCGATTTCACGGAGGACCTCCACGAACCGGGGGACCGGCAGCTCCCGCAGGCGCGCGGAGAAGCTGCTTCCCTCGATGAAGTCCATCGTGAAGTAGACGCGCCCCTCGCACTCGCCGACGTCGTGTACCTGGACGATGTTTGGGTGGCGAAGGCCCGCGGCCGCCTGCGCCTCGCGGCGGAAACGCTCGGCCTCGTCCGGACCCGCGCCGACTCCCGAAAGCAGCATCTTCAGCGCCACGGTGCGGCGCAGCTCGGGGTCCCACGCCTTGTGCACCACGCCCATGCCGCCGCGGCCCAGCTCGCAGAGGAGTCGGTAGCGGCCGAATGGCCGGCCGGGCGGACCGGCGGCGACGCCTGCTCGGCCGGCGCCGCCGGCTGAGTCCGATTCGTCCCCTTGGGAAGCAACTGCGGCCGCGGCCGTGGCGGTGGGCGTCGTCGCGGCGCAGGCCGAAGACTCCGGCGGCTCGAGCATGGGCATGAATGTGGTCGGGTCTGCTGGCCGGGGGCAGTCCGTCGGCCCACTGGGGGGAACGGCGGGCTCCCTGCCTGCGCTCCCATCGGCGCCGCCGATTGCGCGGACGGTGGCGACGTTCGCTTGATCCAAAGGGGCGCTACAGCGCGGACATGCTCCGGCGTGCATCGCAGCGCCGCATCGGGCGCATCGCGCGGTCGCGTCTTCCCGTCCACCCATCACCATTCTCCCGAAACCCGCAACTCTCAGGTCGGCACGATACCCGGCACGCGCGGGCAAGTCAAGACGGCACGATCTCGGACATGGTTGAAACTGCCGCTCGCGGTGCGCGGGGCCGACCACGGAGCCTCGCTTCGTGGGCACGGCAGCGCCGTGCCCCTACCGAAAGTGGCCCATCGGGGAGGGTCACACGCATTTAGACCATGCTCGATTTCTTCACCGTCGCCGGCCAGGTCCATCGTTCGCATTCGTTCCCGTCGATTCGAGGCTTCGAGCGGAAGGCCGGTGGGCGGTGCTTCCGAGCCCCCAGGCTCAGAAAGGCGCGCTTGGACCACGCCGGCGCCCGCCGCAAGGCAGCAGATTGACGAAGGGCGCTCCTACCTGATAAGCTGCTTATGCGGCATGTACAGGATGGACTGTGCACATGGCTTCCACGGGCTTGGTGTCCCTTTCGGCGCCGCTCTGGGGGCCCGTGGGCGTAGCTCTGACGCGCCGTTCGCCCAGGGCTCCGCGGTCCACAGCCATGCCGCCCGACGTTCCGCCTGAAGGCGGAACTACGAACGGCCGACTCGGCCATCCAGGACGGTGACCGCACTCGGCCGACGGGCCGGCAAATCAAGTGCGGACCGCGGCCTCAACAATCCGATGGAGACGCTTCCATGGCGCGGGGCACGATGATCTACATCTCCGAGCATGCGCATGCGCAGCTCAAGGTGCTCGCAGCCCGGGGCCGGCGAACGATGGGCGAGGTAATCGAAGAGTGGGTCGAGCAGGAAGCCGCCGACGTCGCGGGCCACTGAACCGGGCCCGGTGGGCTGCTCCTTCAGCAACGGGCCCTCGCCCCTGACGGGGACGATCCTGCCCTGGACGCGTACGACCATGATTGAAGTTCGACGCGGGGATGTCGTGCTCGTTGCCTTCCCGCTCGTCGCGGCCGAGGGCTCGCTCCAGCAGGAGCGCCGGCCGGCGCTGGTTGTGCAAGCGGACCGCTACAATCGGCGACGCGCAGTCGTCATCCAGGCAGCCATCGCGAGCGCGCGCTCCTCTCGGGAGCTGCCCTGCAAAGTGTTCGTGACCCAGAACAGCGCCGCCGGCCGCATGGCCGGGCTTTGGGTCGATAGCATCGTCGACTGCCAGACGCTCGTTACCATTCCGCTCGACCTCATCCCGAAGCGCCTGGGACGCTTCCCGGCGGAGGCGATGCTGCGTGTCGAGTCGGGCCTGCGGGACGCCCTTGGACCGCATCCTCCACGTTCCACCGCTTCACCCTCCGGCCGCGTCGCTGAAGCAGCACGGTTCGGAGGCGTCGCTACGGAGCCCCGGGCGTGAGTGACGAAGTGCCTTCCTCGCCCGACGAAGATCTCGATGCGTCGCCCGTGGTCCACGCGTTGCACCGGATCTTCGATGAAGCGAGGCGACTCGCCGCGACCGACGTGTATCTCACGCCCGGTCCGGAGCAGGTCGCCGTCCAGTATCGCGTCGAGGGCACGCTCGTCGCCGGCGCCGGAGTGCATCGCCTCCTCATGCACGCGCTCACGGGTCGCCTCAAGGGCCTCGCCGGCATGGACATCGCCGAACGCCGGCGACCGCAGCAGGGCAGCCTTACGTTCACGGGCGAGCCCACGCTCGCGACTACGGTGTTCACCCTACCCACCGTCCACGGCGAGGCCTTCCGGATCGCGGTGCTCCCGCGCGACCCTCCCCAGGGCTGGTCGGCGGATCCGCTGTTCTCGACGTTCTGCGATCCCCGCATCGACGCCCTCCTTCGGGAAGGGCGTGGCCTCCTGCTCCTATCAGGCGGCGCCTCCGACCTCGAAGCGGGACTGGCTGCGACGGCGCGGCTCGCGGCGCCGCTCGGCCTGCATGCCCACGTCCTGAGCGAGAGCGGCGCCATCGGCGGGGACTCTTTCGCCGAAACCACGCTCTCCCCGGTCACGGGCCTGACGCTCGACGTTGCGCTGCGGGCCGCCGCAGGTCACCGGTTCGAGCTCATCATACTGCCCGTCCTGCGCGCGACGAGCGACCTGCTCGCGGCTTTCGCGGCGTGCAGCGGCACGCGGCTGGTTGTTGCGGGTCTCCACGCAAGGACCTGCGAGAGCGTTCCCACGCGGCTCCGCGGGATGGGCGTGCCTCCTTCGGTCGTGCAGGAGCGCCTGGCCGGCGTGCTCCACGTGCGGTCGGCACGCGGCCTGTGCGCACGCTGCAAGGGCCGCGCTTCGGCCGATGTCGGTCAGGCCCGGTTCGCGGCCGAGCGTCATGCGCTGCATTTGGCGACAGAGGTCTGGTCCGCCGCCGGCTGCAGCGCGTGTCGCGGGACCGGGTTCGCCGGACGACAGCTTCTCGGGGAGCTGCTCGAGCTTTCGGAGGGCGTGCGCGGCAAGCTCCTTTCCGGTGCCGGTGAGGGCGAGCTGCGCGCGGCCGGCTTCCCCGGTGGCCGAGGGAGCCTTGTCGAGGACCTTCGCTCCCGCCTCGAGGCCGGCCTCCTCTCGGTACCGGAAGCGCTGGAGGCCCTGCGCCGATGAACGAGCAGAACCGCGATTCGGGCGGCGCGCTCGATGGCCGCCCTTCGCCGGAAGACGAGCAGGGGGACGCCCACGTCGTCGAGCGGACGGACGAGCTGCTCGCGGACGCCCGGCGCAGCGGCGTCACGGCCATCGCCTTCACGCCACTCGCGAACGGCGTCCGACTGTCGCTTCTCCGGGGTGGGCGCTGGGTGGACGAGCGCACGCTCCAACCCGTAGCAGCGAGAATGCGCATGACCCGCATCAAAATCCTGGCCGGACTCGATCTCAGCGAACGCAGTCGACCGCAGCAGGGGATACTCGACCACGTCCTGCGCGGCGAGCGCATCGTCGCGACCGTCGCTTCGCTTCCCTCCGATCGCGGCGAAGTGCTGCACATTGATTTTGACCCACCCCTGCTTGCGCCGGCGGCGCAAGCAGGCGTGACCGTGGATGCGCACGGAGAGCAGGCGCACGCCGCCGCCCCAAATTTGATCCCGCTCGAGTCGTGCGCTTCGGTCCTCGAAGCGACCGGGCTCGTCGCAGTGGTCGGCAGCGATTCCGAGCTGCTCGCGGCGTTCACGGCGCTGGCGCGGCGCCTGAACTCGAGCGGCAAGCGGGGAGTCCTCCTGGGAAGGGCGGCGCCGATCGGCGGCGGGCTTCTGCCGGAAGTGGCGTTCGCGGGAGACGCCGACTGGGGGCAGGCGTGGGCGCTCCGCGCGGCGCGCCGACTCGACTTCGACGCCTACCTGCTCTGCCCGATGGAAGACGCGGACTCGTTGGCGGTCGCGCTCGAGCTGGGGCTCGATCGCAAGCCCGTCTATTGCGGGCTGCGCGGAGCGGCCGCATCGGACGCAGGGGAATTGCTGTTGGCCCTCGGCGCCGACCCGTGGCTGCTGCGCGAAGCGCTCGTGGGCGCGCTGTCGGCCCAGGAAGTCGCCGCCTCACTGGACGCGTGAATGCGGCGGTGCGGTCGTGCGGGGTTGGAGCGATCGTCCGATGGATGTGCGGCCGGACCCGCGCTGTGCACGGGCGAGGGTCGGGACCTCAAAGGGATGAGGGGGGTCGGAGAGTTTACGCGAGTTCGGGTGCAGGGCGGAAGCCCTGCACCACAATCACCGGTTGCCGCTCTCTACCCTCTTCTGTGATGGATCGCTTTCGACCCGGCGAAGCTCGCAAGCTTTCGGCGTCTTCGGCGCGTTCGGTGGCTCGTCCTTTGTGGCCCGGGCCGGCGCGTGCCCGCTGACAGCCTTTCCCGCCTCTCCCATTTTTTTCTTGTTTTCTTCCCGCAACGACGTTACGATCTTCAGCGCATGATTATTCGCCTTCCGGTTCGGCGGCCTTGGGACGCCCGCGGGGGGCCCGCGGTCGCGAACGCGACGGCATGCGTCGCACGCCACCGAACGGAAGCGTTCGTTTTTGGGAAGGAGGCTGTTGCCATGCGGATTCCTCTGCTCCTCGGCGCGCTTGCGCTGCTCGCCGCGCCCGCCTTTGCCGGGGGCATGGCCCTCGACGACCTCAAGCCCGGCACGACCGTTCACGGCGCAGCGCTCTCCCTCGACGAGATGCGCGGCAAGGTGGTCTACGTCGAGTACTGGGGCACGCACTGACCCCCTTGCCTCTCACTGCTTCCGCAGTTGGCGGAGCTTCACCAGAAGTACGCGGACCAGGGCTTCCACATCATTGGCCTCGAGTGCCAGGGCAGTTCCAAAGACGAGATCTCCCGGCTCGCCCAGTCGAAGGGCGTGAAATTCCAGCTCACCACCGGCGGCGAGTTGAAGGGCGCCCACGTCACGGGCATCCCCCACGGCTTCCTCTTCGGGCCGGACGGCAGGCTGGCCGCCGACAACCCGCACGGGGCGGAGCTAGAGTCGAAGGTGAAGGAGCTCCTGGGCGAGACCTTCGCCGCCATGGTCGGCCCCGGCCCCTACAAAAAGCTGGCAAGCCTTGCGTCGCAGGTGCGCGCGGGCAAGAACCTCGGCCAGGTCCTCAAGACCCTCCGCGCCAAGCTGTCGAGCAAGGACCCGGAGGAGGCCGCCGAGGCGAAGATGATGTTCGACTCGCTGAACGGCGCCGCGACCCGACAGATGGAAGGCGCGATGGCGCGGAAGGCCTCCGACCCCGTGGCCTGCGTGAAGACGCTCGACGTGCTCGCCGCCCGCTTCAAGGACGACGAGGTCGGTTCGCAAGCGAAGAAGGAGCTGGACGTCCAGCGGAAGGACCCCGCGGTCAAGAAGGAGATGGACGCCTCGGCCGTGCTCGCGAAGGTCCAGGCCCTCATCGCCGGTCTCAAGCCCGTTCAAGGCGACCGCGACCCGGGCTCCGGCCAGTTCCGCAAAAAAAATGCGGAGGGCTTCCAGCAGGTGGTCGCGGGCTGCAAGTTCATCCTCCAGAAATTCCCGGACACCCAGGCGGCCGCGGAGGCCCGGACGCTCCTCGAACAGTACCAGTAACTTGCAGACGCGGGGACGTTCCCGCGCGCCCCCGGACGGCGCGTTCGCCCGAGCGCACGGCGGCGCGGCCCTTCGCCCCCCCGGGGCGAGACGGTCGCGCCGCTTTTTTTTGCACCGTGCGGGCTTGTTGACTCCGGGCCTCGAATGCGCTATGTTGCGTTTGCGAAGGGAGACAGAGAACCCCACCTCCGAGATTACGCTCGCGGGAGGCGCATGCAGGCCACGGAATGGGTCCGCTGGGTGGTGGCCATCCTCACGGCGGACGGCCGGATCGACTTCCGGGAGCGGGCCTTCCTGCGGACCGTGGGGACCCAGTGGGGGCTCGCGCCGGCCGCGTTGGAGAGCTGCCTGACGGAGGCGCTCAAGAACCGGAAAGAGCTGCCGATCCCTGCCGACGCCGAGGACCGCGACTCCCTGATTAAAGTGTTGATCGAGGCGGCCGCGTCCGACGGGGTGATCGCGCCGGAAGAGAGGTGGCTTCTCGGCCGGGTCGCCTCCCGCATCGGCATGAAGCCTTCCGCGCTCGACGCGTCGCTCGAAGCGGCGCTGGAATTTCAGCGGGGGAAAACCTCCCGCCGCTCCGCACCCGCGCCGCTTGCCGCCGCGCCCGCCCGCGCCCTCGACGCCGCCCCTACTCCCGAGTCGCCGGGCGAACGCCGCGCAGTGGGCCCGGACGGCGTGCCCGTCGACTGGGTGGTCGGCGACCGGATCGTCGGCCTGTATGACGTGCGGGCGATCCTCGACGTGAGCAGCCTCGGCCGCACTTACACGGTTCGCCATCGGGCCTGGGGGGTCGACCTCGCGGTGCGCTCGCCCCGCGCTGAATGGTTCGCCGCGGCAAAGGACCGCGACGCGTTCGTGCGGGAGGCGGAGACCTGGGTCAACCTTGGACTGCACCCCAACGTCGCCTCCTGCTTCTACGTCCGCGTCCTCGGCGGCGTGCCGCGTCTCTTCGTCGAGTATGTCGATGGCGGCTCCCTTTCCTCCTGGATCCGGGGGCCCGACGGCCCGGGCCGGCTGTACGAGGGGGGCGAGTCCCGCGCGCTCGCACGCGTGCTCGACGTGGCGATCCAACTCGCGTGGGCGCTCAAGCACGCGCACGAACAGGGACTCGTCCACCAGGACGTGAAGCCCTCCAACATACTCCTCACGGGCGGGGGCACGGCGAAGGTCACCGACTTCGGACTGTCGGGCAGCCGCGAGGCGTTCGAGCCGTTGTCGAAATCGGAGCCGTGGGAATCGCTGGGCCCGATCCTCCCGACCGACCCCGCCACGCGACGGGCCCTCGTGACCCACTACGGCGGGATGACGCCTGCCTTCTATTCGCCCGAACAAGCCGACGTGGCTGCGCAGGCGCGCGCGGGAGTGCCCGCCGAGAAGCGCACGCGCCTGACGACGAAGACCGACGTGTGGTCCTGGGGCGTGACCGTCCTGGCGATGTTCACGGGAGACATCACCTGGGTGACCGGGCGCTCGGCGCACGAAGCCCTCGAGGCCGCCCGCCTCGTCGACACCGGCAATCCCGCGCTGCGCAACATCCCCGACGACGTGTATCTCGTGCTGCGCCGCTGCCTGTCGGTGAACCTCGAGGGCCGGCCGCGCTCGCTCGGCGAGGTGGCGGCCTCGCTGCTCCCCGTCTATCGGGCCTGCGTCGGGTCGCCTTATCCGAGACGCGAGCCGAAGGCGGCCGGCAGCCTGGCCGACCTGAACAATCGCGCGGTCGCGATGCTCGACCTCGGACGCCCGTTCACCGCGCGGTCCCTCTTCGAGGAGGCGCGCCGCCGCTACCCGGAGGCGCTCGAGCCGCCGATCAACGAAGCGCTCCTTCTGTGGGAAAGCGCGGCGAGCGAGAAGGCGGCGGCCGAAGCGTCCCCGTCCGCGGCCGACGCCGGGCGGGAAGCGGGCGCGGGCGCAGGCGCGGCGGGGGAGAAACGCACGCCGCAACCGCTGGACGACGCGCTGGCCGGTTTCGGCGCGCGGCACCCGCGCTCGTATGACGCGGCGCGTTATCGAGCGCTGCGCGCCATACAGCGGGGCCGGCTCGACGAGGCCCAGCTCCGGCTCGCGGAGGCGGACCGCGCGGAACCGGAGCGGCCGGAAACCTGCGTGGCGCGGGCGCTCGCCGCCCTGGCGAAGGGCGCGGGGGAGGAAGCGGTGTCGGCTTTTCGGGCCGCGGTCGAGCGCCGACCCGAGCGGGCGAGCTTCGGCGAGTACCTGGCCGTCGCCCTGCTCTGCGCGGGTCGGCACGGCGAGGCCGCCGCGGCCTTTCGGCGGGCCGCGGAGGCGGGGCGCGACGCGGCCCTGCCGGCGTGGGCGGAGGCGGCGGAAGCGATGGCCGCGCGTCCGGCCTCGGCCGGCGCCACGACGCGCACGGGCAATCCGCGCTCGGCGGTGCTCGTGTGCGTCGATGCCTCGTGGACGACCGCCGCCGGCGAAGCGCGTGAGGCCGCCTACCCGTTCCGCCTCGAGCCGGAGTACCGGCTGGCGCCGACGGACCGCGTGGAGACCGCCCAGGCCGCGGCTGCTCCTCGACGCCCGGGTTCCTCGGCCCTCGCGGCCGCTTGCGTGGCCGGCCTCCTCGTGGTCGTGTGGCTGAGCCTGCGAACGGGTGCGGGCGACGCGGACGCCCTGTCGCCGAGGGCGTGGGCCGGCATCGCGGCCCTCGGCATCGCGTCCGCGTCGGCCGCGGGCGTTTGGTGGCTGACGAAGTGGGGAGGCTCGAGGTGAAACACGTGCGTTGCGAGGGGGACCCCTTTCAAAAGGGCGTCGCGCAAGGCGAGCAGGCCCGGGAGGAAATCCTGCGTTCGCTCGACGTCCTGCGCTCCGCCGAGGCGTTCAAGCTGCTGAAGCCCTGGGGCCTTCCCATGGGCTGGTTCCTCGCACTCGCGCGCCGAAAGGCCGACGCGCGGCTTCGCCCCGACGTGGAGCGGCTGCAGCCGGACCTCGCGCGCCGCATGGCGGGGATCGCCGCGGGCTCGGGGATGCCGGAGAGCTTCCTCTACCTCGGTCTCTCGGTGGAGCTGCTTATGGCCCAGGTCGACTTTCGCGTGGCGGGCTGCTCGGCCGCCGGGGTCGCGCCCCCGCGCGCGTCCGAGCCGATCCTCGTCAAGAATTTCGACTACCCGGAGATTTTCCGGCCGCTGGCCATCTCGCGCCACCATCGCGCGGGCGGGGAGAAGCACGCCTTTGAGTCGCTCGACGTCGGCGTCGGTCCGCTCGCGGGGACGCACGACGGCATGAACGAGCACGGCCTCGTCGTCTGCTACAACTACGGCTACGGGCGGGGCGAGTCGGCCGCGCTGGTCCCCATCACGCTCCTCTGCCAGGACCTGCTCGAGCGCTGCCGGACGACGGCCGAGGCGGTGGAGCGCGTCCGCGTCTCGAAGTGGGCGGGGGCGGCGCTCCTGCTTCTCGGCGACGCCGGCGGGGACCTCCGTTCGGTGGAGCTGGCGCCGGGTCGCATGGCCGTGCGCGGGCCGGAGAACGGGTGCGTCCTGAACACGAACCATTACCAGTGCGAGGACCTCCTGTCCATCGACCTGCCGCACGAGGCCTTCTACGGGGACAGGAGCGTGTCCGCGCTGCGCGGCGTGCGCGTACACCAGTCGAGCGAGCGGCGGCTGGAGCGCCTGCGGCAACTGCTCTCGGCCGGGCGAGGCGTGCTGGCTCGCACCGACCTCGAAGCGGCCTTTCGCGACCACGGGCCCGCGGCCGGGGGCGGCGCCGGCGGTCCTGTGGCGAGCGGCGCCGCGTCGACCGGCAGCGACGACACGCTTTGCCGGCACGGCCCGTACTACACGACCACCTGTTCGGTCCTCTTCCTCCCGCGGCAACGGCGGATGTTCGTCGTGGACGGCCATCCCTGCGACGCCGAAGTTCGCGAGTTGCACTTCGACGGCGCGCCGCGCGGCAACGTCGCCTCGGTCCCGGAACCGGCGGTCGGCGCCGCCGCGGAGGCGCCCCGGTGAGCGCGGGCGCCACCCGACCCCGCTACCCTGTGCCGCCGAGGCCGCGGTTCTGGGAGTCCAGCTCAATGAGCGAAGAGAAGAGCGCCCACTCGGAGCCCGGGCCCGAGGCACGGCTCGGAAGCCGCGTCGACCTGGCGTCCGTACGCGGCTTCTGGGAGCGCG
The DNA here is from genome assembly GCA_016197205.1 of Planctomycetota bacterium. Lineage (GTDB taxonomy): Bacteria > Planctomycetota > MHYJ01 > WSZJ01 > JACPWG01 > JACPWG01. The sequence goes on along the minus strand of JACPWG010000097.1, from coordinate 14,002 downwards.
AACCTGTGGCGGCCCGGGAGGTGCCCTTCCCGCCTGGCACCGAGTCTTTTTTTGAGGCCTACGACCAGCGGAGGGAGGAGAACGAGTCGCCGGCCTTCTCCGCGGCCCTGCACGAGTTCGAAGCGAGTACGGCGCGGCGCGTGCTGGACGTGGGTTGCGGGAACGGCTACGTCCTCGAGCGGTACGCGCGTTCCGGCCGGAGCCAAGCCGTGGGCGTGGACCTCACCCGACGCGCCGTGGAGCTCACGACGGCGCGGCTCGCCCTCGCGCGGGTCCGCGCCGGCGTCCTCCAGGCCGATGCGGAGCGATTGCCCTTCGCGACCGCGAGCTTCGATTGCATCTGCTCGATGGGCGTGCTGCATCACTCCCCGTCGCCGGAGCGGGCGGTGGCGGAAATCCATCGCGTGCTTCGGCCCGGGGGGCGTCTCCTGCTCATGATGTACCATCGCGACTCGTTCCTTTTCCGCATCTGGCTGCCCTTCGCGCGGACCTTCCTCCGCCGCCACAGGGGGAAGTCCATCCAGACCCTCGTCAACCAGGTGGACGGGGAGGGGAACCCGCTCGGCCGCGTCTATTCCCGCGCCCAGCTCGCGCGTCTGCTCCGCGGCTTTGTCGCCCTCGAATTCAGCGTGGGCCAGCTCAAGCCCTCGGATCTTCCCCGGCTCGGCCGCTTCCTGCCCGACGCGTTGTACCGCTGGGCCGAGCGCCGTTGGGGGTGGTTTCTCTACGTGAAGGCGCGCCGCGGTCCGTGACCGTCGCGGCGCGTGCACAAGGGGCGCCACGCGGGCTCGGGCCGCGCGGCGCAAGCGGAAAGGAGCGCTCGTCGACATGGGCATCCGCATTCACCACACGCAGGAGCTCTGGCACTCCTCGACGCACGGGAACATCACGATCGTGGAGGAATGGGCGGGTTCCGGGGATGCCGTCGAGCTGACCGCGCGCTTCGAAGGGCGGGACTTCCGCGCGCGGTCGGAACGCTTCGACGATGCGCTCCAGGACCTGCTGGCGCAGCTCCCCGGCGGAACGACGCCCGTTCTTTGCGGGGCGTGCCGGCTCTGCTTCGAGGATCTCTTCGGCGGCACGAGCGGGCGCGACTCGCTCTCCTGCTTCCGGGACCGCAAGGAACTCGCGCGGGACCTTGAGACCAACCTGAAGCACGCGTCCGGCGAGGCGCTCGCGCACATGGGCCGGCGGCTGGTCGAGGCCTTCCACTCCTGCGCCGAATTCGAGCCGCGCGCGCGGAGCGGAGAGCCGCCGGCCGGGCGAACATGACCCCGGCGGCCGACCGCGCGCCGAAACGGTCCGACGCCCGCTGCGAATTGCCCTGGACTCGGGCGGCGGTTGAATGGTAGGGTGAAGGCCGGGGGTCCGACGCAGGGGAAAATGGGTGTGGCTACTTTTCGACGACAGCGCCCAGACCGCCTGAAGGCGGTACTACGAACAGTAGGTTTCGAGAGCAGCACCCACTGTTTGTAGTACCCCCTTCAGGGGGCCTACGAAAAGTAGCCACACCCATTTGAAATTCGGCCCGGCTGGGTGGGCTGAAGGCGAGACTTTCACACAGAGACGCAGAGACGCAGAGGCCGGGTGCTGAGTCCATCGTCCTCTACCGGCGATGATCTCTGGCAAGGCACGGAGCGATCGATCTCAGCTTCACTTCGGCTTGTTGTTGTACATGCAATGCTCCTGGGACCGTTGCCCGCATGCGCGGAGTTTCCAGGAAAGGGGCGGCCCTTTCCACGGGTAGGGGAGAGGGTCGGGGTGAGGAGTGCCGCGGGCGTCGCGCCCGCGCTCGAATTTGGTTGCGGCTCCGTCGCGTTAGGCAGGGGAGGGCCGTCATGTGGAGCAAAAAGCCGATCCGTGTCGCAGTCCTCGGGGGCGGGTGTGGCGCGATGGCCGCCGCGTTCGGACTTACGTCCACGCCGGAGCTGCGCGAACGCTACCGCGTGGTCGTGTATCAGCAGGGCTGGCGGCTGGGGGGAAAGGGCGCGAGCGGCCGAAACGCGGGGGCCGCGGACCGGATCGAAGAGCATGGGCTTCATGCGTTTCTTGGTTTCTACCAGAACGCCTTCCGTGTGATGCGGCACGCCATTGCCGAGTGGGCGGCGCTGCGGCCGAATGCGCCCTTCCGCGATTGGACCCAGGCGTTCGAGAGGCGCAACCAGCTCACCCTCGCGGAACACCTCCCCGCCGCCGAAGGCTGCGGCGGCGAAGGGCGCTGGGTCGCGTGGAACCTGGAGTTGCCGGGCAACGAGGGCGTGCCGGGCGATGCCCACGAACCTACGCCGTCCGACTACCTCTTGGAGCTGCTGGCCTGGATGGACCAGCGGTCGCGGGCGGCGGCTCCTCCGGACTCTCGCCTGCCGGTCGAGCGGAGACGCGGCCACAAGCTGCGGAAACTGCTGGGCGCGCCGGCGCCTCCCTTCCCGGCGGACCCGCGCGGCGGGCGGCACGAGTGCACGCACCCCATGCTCCGGGACGCGCACCACCTGGCACGATGCGTCCATCGGCGCACCCACCACGACTTTCCCGCCTACCGCCAGGGACTTCAGGAGATCCTCCAGGATTTTCACGAATGGCACCGTAGCCTCCCCGACCGGCCGCCGGGGGACGAGGCCGGCCGGCGAGAGCGAATGCTCCTCGACTTGGCGACGGCCATCGCGCGCGGGCTCGTCGCCGACGTGCTGCCCCCCTGGAAAGACGGCTTTGCCGGCATCAACCACCTCGAGCTCCGGGAATGGCTGCACCACCACGGGGCCGACCAGGCAACCCTGGACTCCCCCGTGCTGCGCGCTCTCTACGACCTGGGCTTCTCCTTCGTCGACGGGCAGTCCGACGGCTGGGCGAACGCGCGGATCGCAGCCGGCGTGGGACTCAAGATCGCGCTCAAGATCGCGCTCGGCTACGAAGGGTCGGTCCTCTGGAAGATGCGGTCGGGCATGGGAGACGCGATTTTCTCCCCGCTCTACGAAGTCCTGCGCGCGCGCGGCGTGCGTTTCGAATTTTTCCACCGTGTGCTCGACGTCGGCGCGTGGGGGGAGAACCGCACGGTGGACCGCATCCGGCTCGCGCGTCAGGTCAAGCTCGAATCGTCGCCGGACCCGGCGGCGCCGGGCTTCCTGCCGGCGGACGACGGCTACTATCCTCTCGTGGACGTGAAGGGCGCCCCCTGCTGGCCGTCCGAGCCTCGCTGGGACCGCATCGAGAGTGGAGTCGAAACGCGGGCTCGGTTGGCGAAGGCGGGGGTCACGCTCGAGTCGGACGCGTGGCCGCTTGAGGAGGCCGTGGAGCGCTATGAGCTGTGGCGCGATCGGGACTTCGACTTGGTGGTGCTGGGGATCCCGGTCGCAGCGCTGCCCGGCATCTGTCCCGATCTGATCCGTCGCAGGAGCGGTCCGCGGTCGTCGCCCAACTGGGCGCGGATGCTCGAAACGACGCGCACCGTGCGGACGCAAGGGCTCCAGCTCTGGCTGTCGGAGAATTCGCGGCAGTCGGGCTGGGACCGTGCCTCGACCATCCTGACCTCCTTCGCGGAACCCCTGTCGACCTGGGCGGACATGAGCCACCTGCTGGAACGCGAGAGCTGGCCTGCCGGCCATCAACCCTCGGCCATTCACTACTTTTGCGGCCCGCTTGCGGACGAGTTGCCAAACGCCTCGGCCGCCACCGCACCCCCGCCGCCTCCGCCGGCCGACCCGCGCCCGCGCGGGGTCGCCGCCCTCGCTTCCGCCCGAGGCGCCGGCGCCGGCGAGAAGGCGCAGGCGCAGGCCTTCGTGCGCATGGAAGCGGAGAAGTGGCTGAAGGCGAACGCTCCGGGCCTCTTGCCTTTGTTGGTTGCTCCGCCGGGCGATGCTCGGCTGCCGGACCCCGGAGCCGCCAAGACTGTTTTTTCGGTGAACGCCTCCGGTCCGACGGTCGGGACGGCGCCCCCATGCCCGACGCCCGCGGGGCTCGATGGGCAATACTGGATCGCGAACATCGATCTCTCCGAGCGCTACGTCCTGTCGGTCCCCGGGAGCATCGGCGAGCGGCTGAAGGCGGGGGGCTCGGGCTTCTCGAACCTGGCGCTGGCCGGCGACTGGGTCGCGACGTCGTTGAATGCGGGCTGCGCCGAGGCTGCCTTCGAGGGCGGATTGCGCGCCGCCAAGGCGTTCGCGGGCGCGAGGATGACGTTTCCGATCTCGGGCCGACTGGAGGAAGGGGGGGTCTTCTGGCGGTGGTTGGCATGGATCTCGGACTGGCTCTTGGCGCCGGGGGGCGCGGCCCTCGGGGCCGGGCTGCGCGGGCCGGAGGCCCGCGCCCCCAGGCATCGGTCGATCCACGAAACTGTAAAGTAATTCTTGCGCGGGCGCCAACCGGCGCGAAGGAATGCGTCCTCGTTCGTAGTCCCGCCTTCCGGCGGAGAGACGGGCCGACGCGAGGACCGATCAGGGTTTTCGGCGGCTCGTCGTCGCTTTTCGAGTCCTCTTTCCGCGAGACAGCACACGGCTCAGCCCCCGGTGCGCCGCCGTGCCGCGCAGCTCGAGCGCGTTCCCCAGCTTGTGCAACTCCCGCAGGACGCCCTCGAAACGGATAAGGCCGGCCCATCGCCCTAGCCCCAGGAGTCGACCCACCCCTTCCGCGACCACCGCCATGAGGCTCTCCACGACCTCCCGGCAGACGCGGCTCAGCCGGCGACCCCAGCGGCCCAGGCCACGGTCCCACGCCCCGCCCGACCCCCAGACCTCCCGGCCGGGCTCGGCGGTGAATTGCATGTTCACCCAGAAGGCCTGCGAGACCGGCAAGCGCGGTGCATCGGGCAGCCCGAGGTCCTTCGCGACCCGGTGGCTCTCGCTATTCGTCAGCTCGACCGTCCAGTCGCCGTCCAGCATGCCGCCGCCGGTCACTCGATCCAGCCGGCAGTTGTTCTCCACGATCGCCTGGTAGCACGCCCGGTCGCCGTCCGCCGCGTCCCGGAACTGCTTCAGGTTCACGACCGGCACCGCGTGCGCAAGCAGCCCCTTCATCAACGTCACCTCGAGCTGGATCGCCTCCTCGCCGCCCGCCGTGTCCAGGGCCTCCTCGGCATGCTCGGTCAAGCTCGTCAGGAGATCCAGAAAGCCGGCCCGCGCCGCGCCCCTGCCCGAAGCCGTGCCTGCTCCCCTGCCCGTGCCCGTGCCCGGGGCCGCAGCCGCCCGCCGCACCGTCACGAGCGGTCTCTCGAGGCCTTGCGTGTCGGGACCAAGCTCTTCGAAGAGCGTGGGACTGACGACGAACTCCGGCCGCGGGTCGTCCGGCACAGGGATCTCGATCTTCGCGATCTCCTTCGCGAACCCCCAGCTCTCCCGGCCCGTAGCCATCGCGATCGACGTGTCGACGAAGATGTAAGGCATCCAGAACACGATGCGCGACGCGCCCCTGCGCCCCTCCTCCACGACGGCGAGGGGAACCCAGAGCGCACACTCCCGGGCGTGCAGGAAGCCGATGGCATCCGTCGGCGCCGTCAGCCTCGGCCCTTCCAAAAAGCTCAGGAGCACCTTCGACCCGAGCACGCGGTAGCGAAGCTCCCCACCCGTGGGCAGGTTCAGTTGCTGATCGACGAAGCCCTGGAGCTCCGCACGCCGGTTCGGATCGATCGCGAGCGTGAAGACGCAGGCCCGCGCGTCCTGGTACTGGCCCGGCGGCAGCAGGGACTGCGCCCCGGTTCCCACGCGCGAGACGAACCAGGGTAGCCGGGGCGTGCGCGGCCGGGGGCTGCCGGCGACCCACTCGAGAAGGCACGTCGCGAGCGCGAGGAACCATCGGGAGAAGAGGCCGAGGCCCCCCTGCGACGTGAGAAAGGTCTCGCCGGGGACGTTGCGCGGGGACCCGCAGATCGCGCGCGACGCCTGTCGACCCGACATCACCGCGGACTCCACGCACGCCGCGTCGAGCCCGGTCCGGGTCCAGTCGCCGGCCAGGTAGAGGTTTTCGAAGCCCGACTCGTCGGTCCGGAGCCGATAGTCGGTGTTCCCGGCCGGGGACAGGACGCAGCACTCTGTGGGATCCACGTTGGCCCGGAAGTGCTGGGCCAGGAGGCGCGCTTCGCCGGCGCGCCGCGCCGGGTCGTGGTACATCTCCCCGGTCGCCTCGGGCCAGAGGAAGCTCCGGTGCTTGCCGAACCAGTCGCGGGCGTGGTCGCGCACCCGCTCCTCCGCGGTCGCGGGCACGCTCGTGTCCGTCGTGGGCAGCCGGTAGAGGTGCTCCCGCCTTTCTTCGCCGATGCGCGTGTCGAATACGCCGCAAAATTGGAAAGCGGAGGCGGGCGCCTTGCCGGTCGCCCAGCGCTCGTGGGCGAGGATCCGGCTCATGTCGGCCCAGATGTCCAGCTCGTAGGGACCCGAGACCATGGCCGTCGGGCCCGCGTCCGTAGGGCCCGGCCAGCCCAGTCCGGGGAGGTCCTTCGTCATCCATACCCCGACCGCCTGGGTCGGCACGAGCCCAAGCTTTTCCGCCATTCGACCGAAGCGCTCGCTCTTCGCATACAACTCGTCGCACATCGTCGGCTCGCGGTCGTTCAGCTTCTTGAAGGCGCCCAGCGAAATGCCGAGGATGGCCAGGTCGAAGTCCTTCCCCCGTTCCAGCACTTCCTCCGCGACGGGTGCGAACGGCTCGAGTCGCCCGTCCACCGAACGACTGCACCAGTTCGACTCGAAGTTGACCTTTTGCGCTTTGAGGAGCTCCCCGCCTTCGAGTTCCTCCCACTTGGGCTCCTCGGGCCAATACCTCAAGCCGTCTTCCAATTTCAGCGGGTCGTATTCGGCCGCTCCTTTCTTCGGGTCCCCCGGCCGGTCCGCTTTGAGTCTCGCCTGGACGCCGAGACGGATGCGTCCGATGCCCGGCGAGTCCGCGCCCGCGGTCGGCTCCAGCTTCTGGACCTTGCGGAAAAACCGGAAGCGCACGCCGCGAAGCCTGAGGACCTGGTAGAGCGGCGCGATCACGGCCTCGCCCATGCCGGCCTTCAAAAGGAAGAGCACCGAGTCCTTGTACGTCGCGACGATGCGGAGGAGGACGCGCAGGGCCGTCCCGGCCGCGAAGGTCGGTCGCTCGCGATTCCCGTCTTCGTAGGCGAAGCAGGTGTCGTGCAGGGCGCGGACGAGGTCGGATCGGCGTACCGCGTCCCGGTCGGCGCCGCTCTCCACGAGCCAGTCCCGGAACTCGAGGTGGTTGATCCGGTCGAGGTCCATGTGTTGGATGATCCCCCAGCGCGGGTCCAGCATCCCCCGCACGATCGTCGTGCCGAGGTCGAAGGCCTCCCACAGAAAGGCGAGCCGGGAGGCGTCCTCCTTCTTTGCCTTCAGACGAGCGCCGACCTTTTCGCCATAGGTCTCCCGCACGGTCGCGAGGTGCCAGGCGATCCCTTCGGCGTGCAGCGGGCCGGCGGGGACGAACGACGAGGCGAGCATCCGCGTCCAATCGTGCGCGCGGTCGAAAAGCTCGGACCGCCGACGGACGGCCGCCGGCGGCGACGTGCGTCTTGCCGCGCGCGCGGACTCGCCGAGGAGGCGCAGGACCCAGGGCGGGTTCAGCGCGGCGTCCGGGTCGGCCTCACCCTGCCGCGTCGCCGTCGGTTGCTCGGCCGGCGGCGGTTGCTCGGCCGGCGGCGGTTGCTCGGCCGGCGGCGGTTGCTCGGCCGGCGGCGGTTGCGAACCCTCGGTCTCGTTTCGGATCGGCTGCAGGATGCCGTGCAGGAGCTCCATGAAGTGCGAGATCGCGGACCAGGGGGTGAAGATCGGAGTCCCGTCCCCCGGGTGACCCTTGGCCGCCGGCCAGAGCACGGGCTGGTAGGTCCAGGTCCCGTCCGGTCGCGGCGTGCCGAGCGGAGTGAAGCGGCAGGCCTGGAAGGCGTCGTCCACGTCCCGGAATTTCTCCTCGCCCCCGCCGGCGGCGAGCTCACGGTAGCATTCCCGCAGGAGGCCGAAGGCGTTTTCGTACAGCCCGAACCAGACGTGGAGTCCGTGCTCTTCGACGCGCGAGCCGACGACGCGCCCGTCTTCCAAGACGGGTCTGCGGCTGCTCGCGCATTTCCCGCCGAGGCGCCAGCCCATTTGATAGACCGTCACCTCGTACCGCCGACGCAGCCCCCACGTGCGCGTGAGCTCGAACGCGGCCGCGAGGGAAGCGGGTCCGCCCCCCAAGATCGCAACCTTTTTTTTCGACATGGCACCACCCTCCCACGGACGACAGAAGGTAGCGTACCCGATGAGGGACGGACTGTCAACAGTGTCGGAGGGGCCGATGGTTGCGGGCGTGCCGAGGCACGCGGCGTCGGAAGGCTCGCCCCCTTGTAACCGTTCACGGGGAGGTGTGGATCACCACGGAGGTACGGACGCTCGGAGGATGCACGGAGGGACCGACACCCCGATTCAAGAAGCTTGCGACTCTTTTTTGACAGGATAACAGGATCAACCGGATCTTTCGATGCCGTATCCCGTTGATCCTGTGATCCTGTCAGAAAAAAAGCCGACACCATGACTCTCGGAGGATCGTGTGCTCGCGAAGCCAGCGAAGGTCATCCGCGAAGCCTCCGTTCGTCCCTGCCTCCCCCGTGAACGGTTACGCCCCCTTTTCCCTCGCTTCGCCTGGGGCAGGACGGTAGGATGGTCGTGGACCTGTATCGCGGCGGAAGCGGGGCAAGCGATCACGCACCAGGTCCGGCCTCTCTTCGGTTCTTCGGCTCGTACGCCCCCCGTCCCTGCGCGAAGGGCGTTCGGCGAACGGGAGGAAGCGCGGGAGGCGGGTGGGGCTGCTGTTCGAGGACTGGGCCCAGACCGCCTGAAGGCGGTGCTACGAGCAGTGGGTTCCGAGGGCGGCACACCCTGTTCGGAGTCCCCCCTTCCGGGGGCTGACGAAGCGCAGCCACAGTCGCCGAAGGCCAGGCGATTTCGGGCTCCGGCCGAGCGGCGCGCCGGTCCCGAGGAGCGGAGCATGAACAAGGTCGGCGGAGCGGCCGGGGCCGGGACCCTTGGCTGCGGAGACGGAACGGTTCAGGCGTCCACGCCCGGGGAGCTGTTCGAGCTCCTCTCGAGCTGGGTGCCGGCCTCCGTTCGGCGTCGGATCGCGGCGGACCCTGGAAGGGCGCCCGGCCCGTACGAGGAGCGGGGCTGGGGCGCGGTCCTCTTCGCGGACATCCTGGGCTTCACGTCGCTGGCGGAGCGACTCGCGCGTCGGGGGCCGGAGGGGGCCGAGGAATTAAGTCGGATGCTCGAGGCTTTTCTCGGCAGGCTCGACGAGTTGGTCGTGGCGCACGGCGGGGAGACGGTGAGCTTCGCGGGGGACGCGACGCTCGCCTTTTGGCGCTCCGAGACGCCCGAGGGGGTGGCGGAGGCGGCCCGGCGGACGGCCGCCTGCGGGCTCGCGATCCAGGCCGCGCTCGACTGGTTTGAAGTCGGGTCGGAGACGAAGCTGCGCTTCCGGATCGGCGTGGGGGCGGGACGCATCCTCCTGGGCGCCGTCGGCGGCGTCGGCGGCCGTTGGGAGTTCCTCGTGGCCGGTCAGCCGCTCGCCCAGATGGAGAGCGCCCAGCGCGTAGCGGAGCCCGGGGACGTCGTCCTGTCGGCCGCCGCCGCCGCTCTGCTGCGTGACGTGGCCGAAGCGCGCGCCCTCCCCGAAGGCTGCGCCCGGCTCGTGTCGGTGCGCGGTCCGGCCCTCGGCGCCCCTCCGGCCTCCGCCACGGCTGCCGGCCCCATCGCCGCTGCGCCGCCCACCGCGCGTCCGGCGCCGTCCGTGGAAGCCATCGCCGCGCTGCGGGCCTTCATCCCCGCGACCGTGCTCGCGCGCATCGACGCGGGCCACACGCAGTGGCTCTCGGAGTTCCGCCGGCTCACGGTGCTTTTCCTCAGCATCGCGGGCATCGACTATGACGCGCCCGACGCGCTGGACCGCGTCCATCGCGCGGTCGCGATGCTGCAGACCTTTCTCGTGAAATACGAGGGAAGCCTGCACCAGTTCATGGTCGACGACAAAGGCTCCACGTTCATCGCGGCCTGGGGCCTGCCTCTCCTCGCGCACGAGGAGGACCCGATCCGCGCGGTGCAGGCCGCCCAAGAGATGCTGGCCGCGCTGGCCGCGCTCGGCCTGAGGGGCTCGGCCGGCGTGACCACGGGCCACGTCTTCACCGGCACGCAGGGCGGACGCTCACGTCGCCTCTACACGATCCTGGGGGACGAGGTCAACCTCGCGGCGCGCCTCGTGCACGCCGCGGCGGGAAACATCCTTTGTGACTCGGCCACGCGGAAGGCCGCGGAGGGTTTCCTCGCCTTCGAGTCCGTTCCGGACCTCGTGCTCAAAGGGAAGGCGGGCCCTGTGCCCGCGCATCGGCCGGCGTCCGCGCCTCCGTCCGCCGAGCCGGCGAGCGAGCGCGGGCGGACCGACATCATCCGTCGACACGAGAGCCCGCGTCGCCACGGCGCCCGTTCCGGACCCGACCCCTTGGTGGGCAGGGAGTCGGAGCGCAGGCTCCTTGTCGAGCGGCTCCGCGATCTCGTCGAGGAGGGACGGAGCGACCTCGCCGGCGGCCCCGCGGCCGGGCCCCGCGGCGGCCTGGTCCTGGTGGAGGGGGAGCCGGGCATCGGCAAGTCGAAGCTCGTCGAGTTCCTGCTCGCGGAAGCGCGGGCGCTCGGCCTGCCTTGCCTTCTCGGGGCCGGCGACCAGGTCGAAAGCGCGACCGCGCATTTCCCCTGGCGAGAGATCTTCGCTTCGCTCCTCGAGCTCGGCGCGGCGCCGAATCCCGAGGCGCGACGCGAGCGCGTCCTGGCCCCATTCCGAAACGAACCCGGCTTGGCGGCCTGGACGCCGCTCCTCGCGACGCTCCTGTCGGTGGAACTGCCCGAGAACGACCTTTCGCGGCACATGAGCGAACAGGCGCGCGCCGATTGCCTGCGCGAGCTGCTCGTCCATCTGCTTCGGAGGCAGGTGGGGGGCGCCCCCGCGGTCCTGGTGCTGGAAGACGCGCACTGGATGGACTCGGCCTCCTGGTCGCTCGCCCTCGCCGTCCGCCGCAGGGTGCGTTCGCTGCTTCTGGTCGTGGTCTTTCGCCCCGTGCCGTCCCCCGCCCCGGAGGAGGTCCGGGTCCTCCTCGAGAGCCCCGAGGCGGTGCGACTGCGCCTCGACGTCCTCTCTGAGGAAGATGCGCAGACGCTGGCCTGTCGCCGGCTCGGAGTCGCGGCGTTGGCCGGGCCGGTTCGGGAGCTGATCCTTCGGAGGGCGGAAGGACACCCGTTCTTCGTCGAGGAGTTGGTGTACGCGCTGCGCGACGCGGGCCTCCTCGAGCTTTCGGACGGGACCTGTCGTCTCGCCGCGGGCTCGGAGGACTTGGCCGCGCTCAAGTTTCCGGACACCATCGAGGGCGTGATCACGAGCCGCATCGACCGCCTGTTGCAGCCCGAGCAGCTCGCCCTCAAGGTGGCGAGCGTGATCGGGCGCGTCGTCCCGCTGCAACTGCTCAGCGACGTGTATCCGCTGGACTCGGACCGGCCGCGGCTGGCCGAACACCTCGTCCGGATCGAGCAGCAGGGGCTCTTCCTCCGGGACCCGGCCCAGTCCAACCCCGGCTACGTCTTCAAGCACGGCATCACGCGCGACGTCGTCTATGCCTTGCTCGTGTTCGGGCAGCGCCGACAGTTGCATCGGGCGGTCGCCGAGTGGTACGAGCGGACCTTCGCCTCCGATCTCTCTCCTCATTATCCTCTCCTCGCGCACCACTGGACGCAGGCGCGCGAGGCGGATCGGGCCGTCGACTATCTCGAAAAGGCCGGAGAACAGGCGCTGCGCGGCTTTTCGAACCGCGTGGCGGTAACGTTCTTCCGGCTCGCGCTGGAGCAGGCGGACCAGAGCCCCCCGCTCGCCGGGCCCGCGAGGCGCGCGAGCTGGGAGGGTCGGCTCGGCGACGCTTGGTTCGGCCTCGGCGAGTTCGATCGGGCGCGGACGCACTACGCCAAGGCGCTCTCCGTCTGGGGGTACGCGCTGCCGGCCGGCCGCGTCTCCCAGGGCCTCGGCCTCGTCGGACACGTCCTGCGGCAGGGGCTCCACCTCGTGGCGCCGGCCGGGTGGCTGCTCGTGCGGGCGGACCGGCGGGAGGCGGCTCGGGAGGCGGCCCACATTCATCACCGGCTCTCGCAGGCGGCCTTCTTCGAGCAGGACCTGTTTGGGCTCCTCCACGCGACCTTTGCCGGACTCAACTTCGCCGAGCGGTCGGACAGCCCCCACGACCGGGCGCACGCCTACATGACCGTTTCGATCGCCGCCGGACTCTCGTGTCTACACGGCCTCGCGCGACACTACAGCTTGCGGTCGATCGAGGAGGCGGAACGGTCCGGCGAACCGGGCACGCTGGCCTGGTCGTGGTTTGTCCGGGGGGTTTACCATTATTCGGCGGCGAAGTGGGAGGTGGCGGACGAGTGCTTCGCGTCCGCGCTTCGGGAGTTCGACCGGCTCGGGGACCGCTTCCGCTGGGAAATGACGCAGGGCGCGACCGGGTACGCCGCCCTTTTTCGCGGGCGTCTCGTCGTCGCGGAGCGGGCGCTGGAGGCCGTCCTCGCCGTGTGCGGTCCGGACGGGCCGCCGAAGTACCGCGTGTGGGGGCACGCCTGCCGGGGGATCGTCGCGCTCGCGCGCGGGCCGTGCGCCGAGGAGCTCGCGCGGAACCTGGAGGCGGTGCTTGCCTGCCCGCTCGATCATGGAGACGCGATCCTGGCGCAGGGGACGCTGGCCGCCGTGCGGCTCCGGCGGGGGGAGCTGGGCGCAGCCCGGGAGTGCGCGGACGCCTTCTCGCGGCTCGTGGCCCGCGGCATGCCGGCCACCGTGTACACGGCATGGGGCGTCGTCGGGGGACTGGAAGTGTTTCTCGAGCTGTGGGCGCGGGAACAGGTGTCGGGCGCCGCCGCGATGTGGCGGGAGCACGCGTGGCGCGCCTGCCGCGCGCTCCGGATCATGGGCGTCCAAAACGCCGTGGTACAGCCGCTCGCCCTCTTCGCGCTCGGTCGTTGCCGCGAGCTGGATGGCGCGCGCCGAGGTGCGCGGCGGGCCTGGGAGCGCTCCGCGCGGCTTGCGAATCGCCGGGGCATGCCGTATGAGGAGGCGCGTGCGCTCGCCGAGTTGGGTCTCCGCGCCTCCGGATCGGAGCGCGGGCCGCTCCTTGCGCGGGCCGCGGCGCTTTTCGAGAGCGTCGGCGCGACGCACGACCTGGGGCGATTGCGCGCGGCGCAGAAGGACGGGGGAGGGGCGGGCGCGCGCCCGAAACCCAAAGACGATGATTAGCCACCGAAGACGCTGAAGACGCCGAATTTCACGACGGGTCGTTCGGCGTCTTCGGTGGCTCGTCCTTCCGTGGGCGGAGCGCACGGCTTCCGAAATCGCGACAGGCTTACAAGAAGTCGAACGGTAGGGATCCAATGACCAATCAATGACCAAGCCCGAATGACCAGACCGGACACGTGACCTGCGTCAGTGTCGCGGCGCTGTCATCCTTCTTCGCCTCTGGAGCGCAAGCCCTGGGGCATTGGTCATTTGGGCATTGCTCATTGTCCCCGTAAGACTCGCGCCCGACGCGGAAATCCCACGGGGCGATAGCCTAATGCGACAGAGCCGCAACCAAAATCGAACAATGACCCGAACAAAGGCTAAACGCGACCGAGGGCGGCAAGTGGCTATATCATGGTTCCGCGTCCCAACTAGCCGCGGGCGAAATTTGAAATTCGACTCTTTGCAATTTGAAATGGGTGTGGCTACTTTTCGACGACAACGCCCAGACCGCCTGAAGGCGGTACTACGAACAGTAGGTTCCGAGAGCAGCACCCACTGTTTGTAGTACCCCCTTCAGGGGGCCTACGAAAAGTAGCCACACCCATTTGAAATTCGGACCGGCCGTGTGGGTCGAATGCGGGACTTTTACACAGAGACGCGGAGACGCAGAGGCCGGGCGCCGAGTCCACCCTCCTCTACCGGCGATAATCGCGGGCAACGCACTGAGAGATCGATTTTAGCT
>JACPWG010000096.1 GCA_016197205.1 Planctomycetota bacterium | reverse complement strand
GAACGGGGACGCCGGGAGGGTCTCGTCGCGAAACAGGCGGAGCACCTCGCCGATGGGGTCCCCTCCCGCTTGCAGCCGCTCGACCGGGGCCGTGCCGACGTTGAAGAACACGCTGTCGTATCGGGGCAGGAAGCCGGCCAGTTCCCGGGGCACGTCGCACAGCTCCGCGAGCGAGCCAAGCCGTTCCCAGGGTCGGCTCCCGGTGTACACGACGATCGGCAGCATCGGTGACAGGCGCTGCCGGCCTTCCGGGACGTCGCGCTCCGCCTGCTCCCGGCGCCCGGACTCCCACAAGTGCACCCTGTAGTAGAGCAGTCGAAACGGCAGCAGCGGGTCCGGGTTCGACTGGTATTCCAGCAGCAGATTGATCCAGACGTCGCGTGCCGCCGAGCCGTCCCGCGGACGGTAGCGCGCATGAAGAGGCAGCCGCCCTGGGGCCGCGAGCCCCGCGAGGACAGGGCTGACGTCCCACCGCCTCTACATCGCCCCGAAACCGCGCTCCAGGTCTTCGACGAGGTCCTCGACGTCCTCGATTCCGACCGAGAGGCGGATGAGGCCGTCGGTGAGTCCCGTCTTCAAGCGCTCCTCGCGCGGAATACTGGCGTGGGTCATCGAGGCCGGGTGCTCGAGCAGCGACTCGACGCCCCCGAGGCTCTCGGCGAGGGCGAAGAGGCGGGTTGCGGTCACGAACCGCACGGACTGCTCGAGCGTGCCCTTCAGCTCGAAGGAAATCATCCCGCCGAAGCCGCGCATCTGGCGGCGGGCGACCTCGTGGCCGGGATGGGAGGGCAGGCCGGGGTAGTTGACGCGGGCCACGCGCGGGTGCTCGGCGAGCCACTGGGCGATGCGACCGCCGTTCTGGCAGTGCCGCTCCATCCGGACGCCCAGCGTCTTCGTGCCGCGAAGCACGAGCCAGCAGTCCTGCGGGCCGGGGACGGCGCCGACCGCGTTCTGGAAGAACCGCAGGCGATCCGCGACCTCCTTATCGTTGAGGAGGATGGCGCCGCCGACCACGTCGGAGTGTCCCCCCAGGTACTTGGTCGTGCTGTGGACCACGAAGTCCGCGCCCAGGGCGAGAGGCTGTTGAAGGAAGGGGGTGGCGAAGGTGTTGTCGACGCAGACGCGGACGTCGCGGGCGTGGGCGATCCGCGCGGCGGCGGCGAGGTCCGTGACGCCGAGCAGGGGATTCGACGGGCTCTCCAGCCATAGCAGCCGCGTCTCGCGCCGGCAGGCCTCTTCGATGCGCTCGGGGCGCGTGGTGTCCACGAACGTGAACTCGAGGCCGAACTTCGCATACACCTTCGTGAAGAGCCGATACGTCCCACCGTAGAGGTCATTCCCGGCGACGACGTGATCCCCCTTCTGCAGGAGGTTGAGGATCGTGTTCGCCGCCCCGCACCCGCTGGCGAAGGCGAGTCCGAACGCGGCCCCTTCGAGCGCCGCGAGGTTGGCCTCGAGCGCGGCGCGGGTCGGGTTCGCGGTTCTGGAATAGTCGTACCCTTTGTGTTTCCCCGGCGCCTCCTGGACGTAGGTCGACGTCTGGTAGATGGGCGTCATGATGGCGCCGGTGGAGGGGTCGGGGGGCTGACCTGCGTGAATGGCGCGGGTATTGAAGCGCATGGGTTGCTCCGATGGGCGGCAAGGCGCCGGGCTAGGTGCTCCGGACGCCGGTGGTAAACGCATTGTAGAGGGTGTGCTTTTCGGAGCCCGGAACGACGGCGTCGATGTGGCCGTCGAAGTAGATGGCGTTGAAATCGTCATTCGGCACGCCATTGGGAAAGCCGGCCACACCCCCGTGGCTGGGGAAATTCGGCGGGCCCCCGTTCACGATGTCCCCGGCAAAGGGGGTCTCGGGGCGGACCGAGTCGCACAAGAGGCCATTGGGGAAGGCCGCGCCATTCACGCCGAGGCCGGGTGGCCAGGTGGCCCCAAACTGGGGCGCGGTGTAGTCCATGGCGGTCGTCGTAGGCAGCGTGCCCGCGACGCGGCAGCAGAAAAGGCCGTCGTCCCCAGGCCGTTGCACCACCGCGTCGGACTGGCTGGGGACGCGATACAGCCAGGCCCAGAAGCAACCGTTCGGCGCCGTGAGGGCCTGGGCGCCATTGCCGTACGCCGGCAAGGCCGTGGACGGGTAGTCGCGGTCCGCGCCGTACCGGCTGAGGTAGAGCACGATGTTGGTCGCGAGCTGCTTGAGGTTGTTCTTGCAATCGGTCTTCTTGCTCTGCTTGCGCGCGGCCGTCAACGCAGGGAGGAGCATCGAGGCGAGCACCCCGATGATCCCGATCACGACCAGCAGTTCGATCAGGGTGAAGCCTCCGGATCTCCGTTCTCGCATGGAGCCCCCTCCGAATCGGGGTTGAAGGTTCGGCCGAGCGCGCGCGACACGACCGGCGTCCGAACGCGACGACCGCGTTCGTGCCGATCCGCCTCTGGCCTTCGCGCCGGCCCACAATGGCGTCGGAAGCAGCGGGCTTGCGCAGGCACGCTACCCGCACGGTCTCGCGACACTCCCCCCCACGTTCTCTGGAGCAGGTCCGCGAGTTGCCCGGCGGCGCGCTGCTACCGCCCACCGGACTTCGGCGGAGCGGTACCTAGGCCGGCGCCGCCTCCCGCGTGATCACGTGGAGCAGGTCGTATTTGGTGATGATGTCGAACCGGTCGCCCCCCAGGTCCACGACCACCGCCGGCGCTTCCCGGGTCAGGATGGCCGAGATCTGATGGATCGGAGCGTCTTTCCCCACCATCGGCAAGGCGGGCCCCATGATCTCCCGCACGTGGACGTCCGCCAGGTTCTTGCCGTTCATGAGGACGTTGATCATGCGATCGTCGTGCAGGCTCCCGATCATGCGGCCGTTCTCCATGACGGGGAGCTGCGAGACCTCCATCTGCTTCATTTTCGTCAGCGCCTCGAGGACGCTCATGCCCGGCGAGGCGGTGACGAGCCGATAGATCGTGCCCGCCTTGCGGCGCGTGATCTCCTCCGCGGTCAGTTTCACCGGCGGCTCGAGGAACTGGTTTTCCTTCATCCACTCGTCGTTGTAGACCTTGCTCAAATAGCGCTGCCCGGTGTCCGGCAGGAGCACGACCAGCACCTGGCCGGCGCTCATTTTCTTCGCGACGCGCAGGGCCGCCCAGAGGGCCGTCCCGGAGGAACCGCCGCCGAACAGGCCTTCCTCGCGGGCGAGCCGTCGGGCCATCAGGAAGGAATCGCGGTCCGTGACCTGGAGCACGTCGTCGAGCACCTTGAAGTCGAGGGTGGTGGGGAAGATGTCCTCGCCGATCCCTTCCACTTTGTAGGTGTGCGCTTCCACGACCTTGCCGGTGTGGAAGAAATCGTAGAAGAGGGAGCCGATGGGGTCGGCGCCGATCACCCGCACCGACGGTTTTTTTTCTTTGAGGTATTTGCCGATGCCGGTGATCGTCCCCCCGGTGCCCATGCCGGCCACGAAGGCGTCGACGGCGCCGTCGGTCTGCTCCCAGATCTCCGGGCCCGTGGTCTCGTAGTGGGCCCGCGGGTTGTTCGGGTTCGTGTACTGGTTCGGATAGAAGGAGTTCGGGATCTCCTGCGAGAGTTTCTTCGCCACCGAATAGTAGCTCCTCGGATCCTCGGGCGCCACGGCCGTCGGGCAGACGATCACCTCGGCCCCGAAGGCCTTGAGCAGGTCCACCTTCTCGCGGCTCTGCTTGTCCGTGATGGTGAAGATGACCTTGTAGCCCTTGATCGCCGCGGCGATGGCGAGGCCGAGCCCCGTATTGCCGGAGGTCCCCTCGATGATCGTCCCGCCCGGCCTCAGGAGACCCGCCTTCTCGGCGGCATCGATCATGGAGATGCCGATCCGGTCCTTCACGCTGCCGCCGGGATTGAAGAACTCGCACTTGGCGAGAATGGTGGGCCCCAGCCCGGCGGCCACCCGGTTCAGCCGGATCATCGGCGTCTTGCCGACGGTCTCCAGGACGGACGAATAGTACATCGCGAGGCTCCGGAGGAGTGGAACGGGAAGCGGAGAGCGTCCAATGGGGCCCCGGGCTCCCGGGCGAACTTGAAGCACCGGTAGTATACTCCCGGTCGGATCGAGTGTCAACCCAACGACCCGGGGCGGCCGGGCGCGTCGCCCTGCCATCGTTTTTCGTGGCGTGGTCGGAAGGGCCGTGCTAGGATGGCGTGTCTTGGGCGAATTCTCAAGGATCCATGCTCAAGTCTCCATCAAGTCTCAAGTTTCCATTTTCAGTTCGATCTTCTCGCGACCTCCGCGCTCCCGCACGGGCCTGCACGATCCTGATCGGTGCGAAGAATTCGCGAGATTGGCGTAATTCGCGGTTTTGGTTGCGGCCGAGCGTAGCGAGGCTGCCCAGGGAAAGCTGCGGTCCCTTCCCACGACAGCCACAAGCCGCCTCCTCCGGAGCCTGTGCCAGGGCCCGCGCGGCTACGCCGAACCCCTTTCCACCCTCGCCCCACCGGAGGTCTTTCGCCATGCGTCCGCCGGGCGTCCTCGCCTTCCTCGGCCTGCTCCTCCCCTGCCTGCCGGCCGCGGCGGGCGACATCCAGGTGCTGGACGTCCACAACAAGACCTACGCCGCGCGTCAGGTCGCGCTCGAAGACTCCGGCGACCTGGCCCTGTCCCTGGTCGACGGCGGCACCGCGAAGGTGCCCTGCGATGAGGTCGCGGAGGTGGCCTTCCCGCGCCTCGCCTCGAGCAGGAAAGCCGGGCAAGTGCAGGTCATCCTGTCGAACCACGACCTGCTCGTGGGCGACCTGGCCGGCGGGACGAAATCCGCGCTCTCGCTCAAGAGCCCCGACCTCGGCGTCATCGATTGCCTGCTGGAGCAGGTCCAGCGACTCGTGTTTCCCGGGAACAAGTCGACGGGGAAGGCGCCCGAGCCGCGCCCGAACGAGGACGTCCTCTGGCGGAGCACCGGGGACACCGACGTCGGCGCCGTGACAGGGATCGAGGCGGACGGCATCCGCTTCCAGTCCTCTCTCTTCAAACGAGAAGTCCGGCTCGACCCCGGCGAGATCGCGATGATCCTTTTCTCCGAGCTGGCCCCGCCCCCGGACGAACCGGAAGGGATGCTCGCCATCGTGGAATGCGCCCGCGGGAGCCGTCTCACCGGGAAGCTCACCTCGCTCAAGCCGGGCGCCGTGACCTTGACGACCCTCTACGGCAATACCTTGAGCATCCCGGTCGGGAGCGTCGCCTCGATCTTCTTCAAGAACGGGCGGTGCGTGTACCTCTCCGATCTGGTACCCGCAAAGGTCGTCGAATACGACTACTTCCCAGGGAGCGGGCCCGCCGACGGCCCCGGCGAGCCGCTCTACCCGTTTCAGAAGGACCGCGGGCTCCAGGACGCGCGCAGGATTTCGGTAAAGGGGAAAGAGTATCGGAAAGGCCTCGCCGTCCACTCCTATTGCGAGCTGACCTACGCGCTCGACGGGAAGTTCAAGCGCTTCCTGTCGGCCGTCGGCTTCGAAGACCAGGCCGAGCCTCCGAGCGACCCGCCCGGCCCCCTCCGGTTCGCCGTGCTCGCCGACGGGAAGAAACTCTTCGACAGCGGGCCCCTGAAGTGGGAGTCGAAGCCGGCCGAGGTGGACGTGCCGGTCGAGGGGGTCAAGGAGCTGCGCATCGTGTGCGATTTCGGCGGAGACATCCTCGACGGCAACATCCTCGGCCGCGGCGCATGGGCCGGCGCGCGGCTGATCCGCTGATGCGGAACTGCGACCGTCAGGGAGCGGCCTCCGCGCGTCCTGGCGGCTTCGCGCGTTCATTCCCGCCGAGACGTGGGAGACGTTCCCGCTAGCCGCTTCGCCGGTGTTTGAGTTCTTGTCTGAGCGGCGGTTTCGCACGAGTTTTTTCCGCAAGGGGTTTCCGTGGCTTCCAGGCATGACGCCCTTCGCGGTCAAGTCCGCCTCGTCGTCGCCCTGTTCGCCCTCCTCCTGTTCGCCTTCGCGGTCGGAACCGGGCGGGCGGAAACGCCCCTGCCGAATGACGACGACGCGGCCGAGGCGGAAGGGCACGGCCGGCCGGACGCAGCTTTCGACTGCTACGGTCAATACCTGAGAAGGATGGCCGCCGCGCCGCACGACGCCTCGGACGCGGACGCGACAGGGGCGGCGGATCGCGAACGGCGCGACGCGCGCGCGGAGGTCTACCTCCACAGGCTGGCCGCTCTCGCCGCGGAGACCGATCGCCCGGCGGAGCTCCTGGTCACGCTCGAGGAGCTGGCCCGGGCGCCGTTCGGCCCCGCCTTTCATGCCTGGCGCACGTGGTACGCAGGCGCCTTTCTCGTACGCTCCGGTCGGCTCGACGAGGCCGGCCGAGCCCTGGAAACGCTCGGCTTCGTCCGCGACTGGCTCGTCGTCGGGCCCTTCTCGAACGAAGGCGGGCGCGCGGCGCGCGAGGCCTACCCGCCCGAGCGCGAGCTTCGTCTCGACGCGGCCTACGAGGGCATCCTTCGCCCCGTCGCCTGGCGGCCCACGCCCGCCCGCGCCCAGTCGGGACTTGTCGACCTCTCCGCGATGTTGCGCCCGGCGCAGGACGTCGCGGCCTACGCGCTCTCCTTCGTCCGCTCCAAAACCGCCCGCCCCGTCGCGCTTCGACTCGCGTGCGGGGAGGGGGCCTCGGTGTGGGTGAACGACGACCTCGCGCTCCGTGTGGAAACGAGACGGGACACGCTCCTCGACCAGGACGTGGCGGAGGTCCGGCTCCGCGCGGGCTGGAACAAGGTACTCGTGAAGCTCCTGCAAACGCGCGGCGCCTGGACCTTTCGGCTGCGGTTCACCGAACTCGACGGACGCCCGCTGCCGGAGCTGGAGTGCTCCGCGGACCCGGCGCGCGCCGCCGAGCTTGCGCCCGCCCCCTCGTCCGCCGCCTCCGGCGACACGGGCGCGAAGCCGACGGGCGCAAATGGCGCAAGCGGTGAGGACGGGGCGGCGGCCGGCACCCACCCCTCGCGCGGGGCGATCGACTACCTCACGGCCCTCCAGTCCTCCGCGCGCGCCACGGCCTCCGAGCTCGCCGACCTTGGTTTTCTGCACATGGACCTGGCCTTCGAGGACCCCGATCGTCACTCCGCCCTCCGCGCCTACCGCGCCGCCGTGGACGCGCGTCCCCGCTTCGCCCCCTACCGCTTTGCGCTCGCGCGAGCCAGCCAGGTCGACGCGGCCATGAGCCCGGAGCGCGAGGAGAACGCCTACCGCGAGGGGCTGGAAGCCACGCTCGCCCTGGATCCGCAGCACGTGGGCGCGTTGGTCGCGCTCTCGCGCTATTACCTCGAGTCGCTCAAGAACTCGGACCGCGCCCGGCGCTACTTCGCCCGCGCCAAGGAAACGGCCCCTGACGCCGCCGAGGTCCGCGCCTTCGAGCCGGTCCTGCTCGACGCCCGCGGCCACGACGCGGCGGCCGACCTCGCCAGGCGGGAGCTCGCGCCCGGGCTGGCCGGCCGCGTGGAGTTCCTGCTGGAGGCGGCTGACCGTCGCCTCGGCGACCACCGGCCCGTCGACGCGCTCGCCCTGGCGGACGCGGCGCTTGCCAAGGACTTCACCAGGGAGCGCGCGCACGCCCGGCGCGTGGACTGCCTCCTCCGGCTCGGCCGGGTCGAGGATGCCGTCGCGCAGGAGTCGGCCGCGGTCCGCATCAATCCGTGGTCGCTCTCCGCCCGCGTTCGCGCCGCTCACCTCCTCGAAGCCCTCAAGCGTTTCCCCGAGGCGGAGGCGGAGTACCGCCAGGCGCTCGCCCTTTGCCCCGAGGACGACGGCCTCCTCACGCTCCTCGGCAACGCGCTCCACCTGCAGGAAAAGACCCCGGAGGCGAGGGCCGTCTGGGAGAAGGCCCTCGCCATCAACCCCAACAACGTCGCATTGAAGAGGTACATGGAGTTCCTGCACGTGGAGGAGACTCCGTTCGAGACCCCGTTTCGCGAGGACTTCTCCAGTTTCCTGCCCGCGGCGCAAAAGGTCGGCGATCCGGCCGCACCCGCCGTGTACGTCCTCCACGCGCGCGTCGTGAAGATGAATAAGGACGGCACCAGCTCCGAGTACGTCCACCAGGTGCTCACGATCACGAACGAAAAAGGGATCAACGATTTCGACGTCGTCACCCTCCACTACACGCCCGGCGAAGAACGGCTCAAGGTCCTGAACGCGCGCGTCGCGCACCGGGACGGCTCCCAGGACGAGGCGCGCATCAACACCCAGGGGGGAGGCCTCCCCGCCGGCCAGTCCGCGCTCGACCTGCCCCCGCTCTCGGTCGGCGACGTGGTCGAGCTGGAGTATCGACGCGAAGCCCTGCATCGCGGTTTCTTCGGGGACTACTTCGGCGACCGGGTCGTCTTCGGTTCCACCTACCGCACGTTGACGATGCGCTACATCCTCCTCTCCCCCGCCGACCGGCCGGTCTACCTGCACCGTCGCAACCTGGAGACCGAGCCGGTCACCACCCAGGAGGAGGAGGGCCGCACGATCCGCCGCACCTGGGAGCTGCGGGACCTTCCCGCCGTCCAGGCCGAGGCCGGCATGCCGGACCTGGCGGAGGTCTGCCCGACGGTTTTCGTGACGACCTACGCCTCCTGGAAGGAATTCGTGGACTGGTACGCGGACCTCATCTCGAAGCAGAGCGACGTCGACGAGGCCCTCTCGGCCAAGGTCCGCGAACTGACAGCCGGCCTTTCCTCGCCCGAGGACAAGATCCGCAAGATCTACAATTTCGTGACCGGCCAGATCCGCTACATCGCCTGGGAGTTCGGCATCCACGGGTACAAGCCGTACCGCGCGACCCAGATCCTCGCCCGGAAATTCGGCGACTGCAAGGACAAGGCGCTCCTCATCAACACCATGCTCCGGGAAGTGGGCATCCGCTCGTTTCCCGTCCTCATCAACGCGGAGGAACTGCGAAGCGGCGAAGACCTGAGCGCCCCGATGGTGGAGCACTTCAACCACTGCATCGCCTGCGTCCGCCTCGACGGGCGGGACCTCTTCCTCGACGGCACCGCGAGCTTCCACAACATGGACTCGCTCCCGGCCATGGACCAGGGGGCGAGCGTGCTCGTGATCGACGACCAGGGAGGGCGCCTCGAGAAGATCCCGACCGTCACGCCGGAGGAGAACGTTCGCACCGACGAGGCCGTGGTGGCCATCCAGCCGGACGGCAGCGCGCGGCTGCGCGCCCGCGCCAACGTCACCGGTCCCCGCTCCAGCAACGTCCGGTACGAGTATTCGGTCCCGGACCGCCGCAAGCTCCAGCTCGAGCGCTCGCTCGGCTCGAAGTTCGCCGGCGCCCAGGTGGAGTCCGTCAAGTTCACGAACCTCTTCGACCTCGACCAGCCCGTCGGCTATACCTACCTGGCCGCCCTGCCGTCCTTCCTCCAGCCGCGCCAGGAGGAATTCGCGTTCCAGCCCACGCTCTTCCCATCGCGGCTCTCGGCCACCTGCGGCAAGTCCGAGCGCAAGCACGACCTGGTTCTGGAGGTCCCGTGGCGCGACGTGAGCCGCTGCGAATTCTCCGTGCCGGAGGGGCTCGTCGTCCGGTCCCTCCCGGAGCCGCTCGACCTCGAGACCCCCTTCGGCGCCTTCAAGGGCCGCGTGGCCTGGCAGGCGGCGGCGCACAAGGTCACGTTGGAGACGTCGGTCGAGCTCCGCACCACGCGCGTCCGCGTCGCCGACTACGCCGCCTACCGCGAGTTCTGCAATGCGGTCGACTTCTGGGAG
This sequence comes from Planctomycetota bacterium, assembly GCA_016197205.1. Taxonomy (GTDB): domain Bacteria; phylum Planctomycetota; class MHYJ01; order WSZJ01; family JACPWG01; genus JACPWG01. Next base: position 152,632 of record JACPWG010000096.1, on the reverse strand, counting down.
TCGCGCGAGGCCGTGCTGGGGCGGGCGGAGAAGTGACGACGAAAATCCCAAAGCCCAAATCCCGAATCCCAACGAGGCGGGGCCCCAGCCGAACGGAACCGCGACCGTGAGGGAGCGGTCTCCGCGCACCCTTCGTTCGGCGCGCCTTCAGTCCCGCATTTGTTCTGCGACCGACAATTCGCGTCCTTGACGAAATTCGCGGTTAGCATTCCGCCGAGCGGCGGCGGGACTGAATGCGAGGGAGACGTCGGATACGCCGAGACCGCTCCCTACCGGTCGCGGTTCCGTTCGGTGTCTTCGGCGTCTTCGGTGGCTCGTCCCTTCGGCTGCGTTGGGCAGTTTTGGTGTCCCCGGTGTTCCTCTCGCCTAACAAGCGACGCTTCATTCCATTCCACATCCTGAGACGCTGACGCCATGCAACCCTTGCTCGTCTTCCCGCGACGCACCCTCCCACCCGCGCTCACGCTCGCCCTTCTGCCCGCGCTCCTCGGCGGGCTGCTCCTCCACCGACCGGCGAGGGCCGAGTCCGGGACGGCGACGGCCGAGGAGGCCCTGCTCGCGGCCCCCGAGTTCGCCCACGGCGACTACGATGGGCTCGCGCGACGCATCCTCGAGCTGGTCCAACGCGACCCGGACGCACCGCTCGCCGAAGTGGCGCTCCGGCAGCTCGCGACCCTGCGACCCGCCCTGCACCACCCCGGCGCGCTGCTCCCGGCGCTCCAGGAGCTGGAGCGCTCGTCGTTCAAGAACGCGTGGAACCTGATCTGGGTCCGCCTCCTCCTCGCGGACCTCCTCCGGGAGTCCGGACGGGACGAGGAAGCCGACCAGGCCAACGCGCGGATCGGCATCCTTCACCGCTGGCTCTCCGCCGGGCCGTTCGGACGCACGGAGCTCGCCTCCTTCGACGAACCGTTCCCCCCGGAAACCGGGGACGACTCCCTGCCGGCCGGGGCCTGGCGACCCATCCCGGGCGCGCAGCCGGGACGTCCCATCCAGGCCTTCGAAGCCCTCTGGCCTCGCGAAGGGGCCGCCTATGCGCTCGCGCAACTCGAGCTCCCCGCGGCCGGCGAGGGGCACGTCCTCGTCCAGGCGCCCGGCTCCTTCAAGCTCTGGATCAACGGCGTCCCCGCCGCCGAAGTCGATCGCATGCGCCGCCTGCATCCCTCGGAGACGGTCGTCCGCGTTCGCTTTCGCGCCGGCTGGAACCGCCTGCTGCTCAAGTTCGTCTCCGGCACAGGGGGCCTTTTCCTCTGCCGCGTCCTCGACGCCGACGGTAGCCCCTGCGAAGGCCTGCGCCAGGCCGATGGAATCCAGCTCCACCCCGTCGCCCGGCCGACCGCCCCGGAGGCGCCTCCCTCGCTGGTCCGGCCCGGCGCTTTTCGAGCCATCGCCGCCGACGCCGACGCGGCACGCTCCCCCGGCCCGCTTTCGGTGGCGCTCCTTGCTCTCCTCCACTCCTACCTCGGAGAGGAGGACGACGGCCTGGCCGAGATGAAGCGGGCCGTCGCTCTCGACCCGGCCTCCCCCTTTCTCCAGACCTATCTCGGCCAACTCTACGAGACCGCCGACTTTCTGCCCGAGAGCTTCCGCGGAAACCGCGCGCGCGACGCCTATGCCCGAGCGCTTGCGATCGCCCCGGCATTCCTCCCCGCAGCCGAGCGGACGGCCCTGCTCGAACAACGGAACGAGAAGAGCGAGCAGGCGATCGAACGCCTGCGCAAGGCGGTCGCCGCGGAGCCACGCTACTTCCGCGGGCGACTGTACCTCGCACAACTCTACGAAGCGCAAGGCTGGCGGCGCGAGGCCGACGCGGAGTTCCGGAAGCTTGACGAGCTGTACCCGGGCGCCGATGCGGTGCTGCAGGCCCGCATCGGGAGGGCACGCAGCGACAAGCTCTACGTGGAGGCGGTGCGGCTACTGGAGGCTTTCGCGAAGGACCACGCCTCCAGCCGGGACGACCTCCTGCTGCTCTACCCTCTGGTCGGTCGCTCGGACGACGCGCTGGCGGGGTGGAAGGCGCTCCTCGCGCGGGCGCCGCACGATCTGCGGGTGCTCGCCCGGCTCGTGGAACTGCATCGGGCGCGCGGCGAATGGGACGCGGCGCTGGGGATGAACCAGCGCCGCCTGGAGCTGGTGCCGGAAGAGCCGCGGTTCGCGCGCGAGCGCGGCGACCTCCTCCTTCGGGCGGGCAGGAAGGACGAGGCGCTCGCCGCGTACGCGGCCGCCTTGACGCGCGACCCGTCGCAGCACTCGCTCCGCCGGGAGGTGGCGAGCCTGCGGGGGGAGGAGGAGGACATCGAAGGGCCGTTCGCCGTGGACGCCCGGACGCTGCTCGCGAATTCGCCTACGCGCCGTGATTTCCCGAAGGCGGCCATCGTCTACCTGCTCGACCAGGCCGTCGTGCGGATCTTCGAGGACGGTTCTTCCACGGAGGTGGTCCATCAGGTCTACAAGATCCTGAACGACGAGGGGATCGACAAGTACGACAAGCTCCGACTGCAGGGCGAGCTGCTCGAGGCGCGGACGCTGACGCCGGACGGCCGCACGGTGGAGCCGATCCTCCTCCCCGGGTCTCGCGAGCTGACGATGCCCCACCTGGAGATCGGGTCCGTGATCGAGCACAAGTACCGGCGCGACACCCGGCGCACCGTCGGAAACCGCTTCCGGTATCCAACCTTTTTTTTCCAGGACTTCAACTTCGACGGCCCCTTCCAGCGCTCCCGCTTCATCGTCGAGACGCCGCGAAGTTTCCCCTTCCGGTTCGTCGAACGGAACATGCCGGTCTCGGCCCAGGTCTCGGAGGAGGGCGGGCGGAGGATCCACGTCTGGGACGTGCGGCACTCGGAGAGGCTCGAGGAGGAGCCGCACCAGCCCTCCTACGGCGAATTCCTGCCGCATGTCTTCATCGCGGGCGAAGAGTCTTGGGTGGAGGTGGCGGACCAGTGCCGGGAGCTGCTGCTCGGTCATCTCCAGGTCACGCGCGAACTGCGCGAAAAGGCCGCGGAGCTGACCGCGGGGAAGACGAGCGTCCGGGACCGGCTCGGCACGCTCTACGCCTTCGTGAATTCGTGGGTGAAGGACGACCAGGGCGGGCGCACGGCGCAGGAAATCCTCACGGAGCGCGCAGGGCTCCGCATGTTGCTCGTCGGGGCGCTGGCCGACGCGGCCGGGCTGAACCCGGAATTCGTCTTCGCGCGGGCGAACCGCTGGATCGGGCCGGAGCCGCCCTGGGAGCTCCCCTCGCTCGTCCACCTGACGGAGATCGGCGCGGCCCTTACGCTCCTGCGCGTGCTGGACGAGGACGGCGCCTATGTGTGGGTGGATCCGCAGAACCGGTACGCCCGCCTCGGCGAGATTCCTTGGCCTCTCCAGGGCGGTCGCGGAATGGTCCTCCGCCCGGGCGGGCCGGTCTTCGTGCGCGTCCCCGAGCAGCCCGCCGAGGAGCGCGAGGAGGAGCAGTCCCTCGAAGTGAGCGTCGAGCCCGACGGCGGCGCGCGCGGCCGACAGCTCTGGACCATGCGCGGCGAACAGGCCCTTCGGACCCGGCCCCGACTCGTAACCGCGGCACCCGACCAGCGCCGCACGTTTTTCGAGACCCTGCTCAATGCCAGCTTCCCGGGCGTCAAGCTGACCTCGCTCGAATTCCCGGGCCTGGAGACGCCCGGCGCGTCGCTGCGCGTCGTGGAGGAGTTCCGACTCCCACGCTTCGCCGAGGTGGGCCGCACCGGCGCCCGCTGTCCGATCGGCACGCCTCCGCTCGACATGCAGGGAACTTTCGGTTCCGAGCCGCAGCGACGCCAGCCGCTCCAGATCTCGCGCTGGTTCGCGGGCCGCACGCGCGCCTCGCTCCTCCTGCCGGCGAACTGGCGGGTCAAAGACTTCCCCGAGTCCGTTGCCCTGGAGACGAAGTTCGGGAGCTACTCGCTGCTCTTCTCGCGAGACGCCGCGGGCAAGCTGCACGTGGAGCGCCACTGCGCCCTGCCCCCCCAGCAGATCCCGCCCGCCGACTACGAGGCCTTCCTGGACCTGTGCCGGAAGATCGACGCCGCGGAGCGCCGGAAAATTCAGATCGACATCGGGCAGTGAGGTCAGGGACGAAATCCCAAATCCCAAATCCCAAAACGCGAAGTGGAAACCCGGAACCAAAGAACGTGGGGGATGAACCGCAGAGGCGCAGAGGACGTTCAATCCACTGAACGTCCTCTGCGCCGCTAACCGTTCGAAGTTCGTTTTTCTACTTTGGTCGAACGCCACGAAAACCACAGATTTCACAGATTCAACGGGATTACACAGATTACGAATCTGTGAAATCGTCGTTAATCTGTGAAATCTGTGGTTCCGTCGTCGCTTGGCTGCGGCACTGCCGCGCTGCGTCTCTGCGTCTCTGCGGTAAAAAAAACTATCCACTCTGGCCTACCCCCGTGGTTCTTCTCAACCCGCCAAGTCCACGAGCCACGACCGTTCTGTCCCGCGACCTTGCCGCGCCCCCCAAACTATGGTATCGTCCCCTCCCTCCCGCTCCCTGAGTCGCTGCCGGAGACGGCATCGTGCACTTCACCCACTCATCCCTCTTCTGGTGGGGCATCCCCCTCGGCGCGCTCGTCTTCGTGATGGCGCTCCGGTCCGCGTCCGCGCTCTCGTCCGTGCGGACGGGCGTCGCGCTTGCCCTCCGCGGACTCCTCGTCCTCCTCGTCCTCGCCGCCCTCGCGGGACCGGGCCGGCGGTACACCGAGCCCGAGCCCCACGCGGTCGTCTACGTCGTGGACCTGTCGGCCAGCGTGTCCGATGCGACCCGCGAGACCGTGCTCTCCCAGCTCACGGCGCTCTCCGAGCGGCTGCGCGGGCCGTCGCTCCGTCAGGCGCTCATCGGCTTCGCGGGTCGGGCGGACGTCCTCGACTCGTCCACAGGACTGCGAGACGAGGCCTTTCCGAACTCCGCGGCCCGCCGCACCCTGCGCGCGGAGACCGAGGCCAAGGCCCTCGCCGCTCGCGCGACCCGCGTGCTCGAGGGAAGCCCCTCCCCGGAGCAGCGTGCGGCCGCGGAGGCCGACGTCCACGAGGCCCAAGCGCTGCGCGACGGCCTCGCACGCATGGAACCCGGCCGGACCGACCTCGACGACGCGCTCACGCTCGCGATGAACCTCTTCCCCGACGTCTCCGACCGACAGCTCGTCGTCTACACGGACGCGAACGTGAACGCGGGGCGCTTCGGCCGGGGCTCGCCGAGCGACGCACCCGGCGGCGGGCGGCCCGGGCCCGGGGTGCGGATCGCCCTCTGCCCCGTCGGCGACGAAGCGGCGCGCGACGTCGTCGCCGAGTCGCTCTCCCTGCCGACCGAGGTCCGCGTGGGCGAGGCGTTCGACGCGCGCGTCGCGCTTTCCGCCCGCTCGCCGCTCAAAGCGAAGGTCGCCCTGCTCCTCGACGACGCACCCCTCGTCGAACAGTCCGTCGAATTCGCCACGCGCGGGCGCCAGGCCGTCGTGTTCCCCAATCTGCAGCTCACGGACGGCTTCCACCGCTTCCGCGTGGCCGTGGAGGCCGAGGGGGAGACCGAGCGGAGAAACAACCGGCTCCTCGGCGCCGTCCTGGCCACCGGTCGCGAGCGGGTCCTCATCGCCGAGGCGCTTCCGCAAGCGGGGTCGAACGTGGAGGCCGCCCTCGCGGCCCAGGACGTCGTCGTCGAACGGCAGCCCGCGCGCGCCCTTCCGACGACGGCGGCCGACCTCGCGTCCTGGGGCGCGGTCGTTCTCGCGGAAGGCGTTCACGAGAGCCTCTCGCGCGACCAATGGCACGCCCTGGAACGCTATGTCGCGGACGCGGGCGGCGGCCTGGTCTTCCTCTCCGGCTCCGACGCCCGCGGCCTCGCCGGCTTCAAGGGCTCGCCCGAGGAGGCGCTCCTGCCGGTCACGTTCGACCCGCCCCGGCCCGAGGACCAGCCCGCCCCCCCCGCGCCCCAGCCGAAGCCAGAGCCCGAGAAGCATCCGGACCCGCGTCGCCGGCCGCAGCGGGCCGAGGTCGAGACTCCCTCCGTCGCGCTCCTCCTCGCGATCGACAAGTCCGGCAGCATGGCGGGAAAAAAAATGAACCTCGCCAAGGAGGCCGCGATCGCGGCCGCCGAGGCCCTGAAGGAGGAGGACCAGATCGGCGTCCTGGGCTTCGACGAAAAGCCTCGCTGGGTGCTCGAGTTCACGTCGGCCCGCAAGCGGACGGTCATCACCGATCGCGTGTCCCGCATCCTGGCCGGCGGCGGCACGGAAATCTACCCCGCCCTCCAGGAAGCCGGGCGCGCCCTCCTGCGCACCAACGCCCAGGTCAAGCACATCATCCTGCTCACCGACGGCTATACCGCGATGGCGGACTTTCAGAACCTGGTCGTGGAGCTGGCGAGACAGAAGATCACCGTGTCCTCGATCGGGATCGGGGAAGAGTTCGACGGCACGCTCCTCTCGAGCATCGCGCGCTGGGGACACGGCCGCTACTACTTCACGGAGAACTTCGACGAGATCCCGCAGCTCTTCGTGCGTGAGACGCGGACGGCGGTGCGTGCCGTGGCGTCCCGCACGCCCCCCCCGCCCGTCTCGGAACACACGAAGCCCGAGGAGGCGACGCCGGCGCTCACGGCCGGCGGGCCCGGACCGGACGCCCAGCCGCCGGGCGCGGGGAAGACGGGGCCGGACGCCGCGCAGGGGGCGGGCGGAGCCGGCGCCGGCACCGGGGCAGGCGGACGACAGGGTCCCCGAGGGCCGTTCCCCGTGGTCGAGAAGGAGAGCCTCGATCTGCTCAAAGGGATCCCGAGCACGCCCCTTCCGGTCCTTGAGCAGCTCGCACGTTCGCAGCTTCGGCAGCAGGCCGTGCTCTGCCTCGCGACCTCGGACGAAAACATGCCGGTCCTGGCGCTTGCGCGGTATGGCCTCGGCAAAGTCGCGGTCTGGACGAGCGACCTGCGCGGCGAAGGCGCGCCTGCATGGGTGGCGTGGCCGTCCTTCTCGAAGTTCCTGGGTCAGCTCGTCCGCTCCGTCGGCCGCAGCTCCGAGGAGCGCGCGCTGCATCCGGAGGTGGAGGTGCGCTACGAAGGGAGCGAGGCGGTCCTCACCGTGCGCGCCCCGGAGGAGCGCGAATCGGAAAACCTGCGCGTGGAGACGGCGGCACGCTGCGCGCCCCCGGACGCACGGCCGGAGCCGGTGCCGGTCGAGAAGGTGGGCGTCAGCCAGTACCGCATTCGCGTGCCGATCCCCGAGACCGGCAAGCTGTACACGCTGGACCTCTTCCAGCGCGTGCCGGGCGGCGTGGAGCGCTCGACCACGCTCGGCCTCGCGCGCCCGTACGAGGAGGAATACCACGACCTCGGGCTGGACCCGCAACGCGTCGACGCCTGCGCGCGGCGGCTCGGCGCGAAGGTAAACCCGCCGTTCGCGGAGCTGGCGGCGATCCTCCCGCGCCTCCGGACGCGCAGCCAGAACCTCGCGTGGATTTTTCTGCTCGCGGCGGTCCTGCTGCTGCCGGTGGACGTGGCGGTGAGGCGCGTAGGGGTGTGAGGGGCGGAAGTGGGTGAAGACCCTGGGACCAAACAAGAAGCCCCCGTCGCCCCGCATCCTGGCAACGGGCCCGCGGAGAAACTACTTCGCCCTCTCGCGTGCTGCCAAAATCAACGCAACCGCTTCTGCCATTTCGCAGGTTCTCGCGAGGTGTGAAACACGCAGTAGATCGTGACGCTTTCGCCAACGACTTCGTAAAAGATCGCATAAGGGAATCGACGCACGAGCGCCCGTCGGTAGTCCTCGTGCACAATGGGATGGAGTTCGGGGGTCCTCGCGAGGGCTTCCACGCAAGCCTCGACGCAGGAGAGGAATTCCTCCCCGAGCCCCACTCGCCGCTCCTCATACCATTCGTAGGCCTCCGCAAGGTCCTTACCGACCTCCAACGCGAAGACGAGCTTAGCGGGCATGGCCGCTCCGCACCCTTCGCTTGAGTTCCTCCCAGGAAAGCACGGAGCCCGGATTTGTTGCCAGCCTGGCCCTTCTGCGCGCGAGTTCCTCCTTTTGCCAGTCGTGCACGGGGACGGCCCCGGGCGTGGCGGCTAGATCGTCCCAGAGATCCTCGACAAGCTGGAGTTTTTCCGCCGGACTGAGGTCGAACACGGAGGTGGGTAGAGTAGCCATCTGGCAAGCCCTGTTGAGGAATGGATCCCGAAGAACCGACGACCGCGCGGCCCTTGCTTCAGGCGGTTGACGCCTTGATACACCTCCCATTATACGTGGGCGGCAGGGTTCAGGACAAGCCGAGACTTTCCTCGGAGCCAGCGCATGACGGCAGAGCTCCCGTCCCTCCGATCCCCGGCGCCGCCCGGTCCGACCGGGCATTGAACCGTCATCCGCCGTCCGACATTCACACGGGAAGAACTTCTGCATGCCTGCACTCGATGCCTGGGCAAAGGCCGCGGAGCAGCTCGGGCTCGCGCATCGAACCGTGCCCGGCAACGCGGTCGGTCGCTTCGAGGGGACGCTCGGCGCCTGCAGGTTGACGCTCGCCGCCGGCGGGGACGAGACACGCATCGTCGCGGAGGCGAAGCATCTCCTCGTGGAGCTGCGGGCGGGTCCGCGTAACCTGTCCACGCGCGCCATGAAGCTTCTCCAGGGTCGGCAATTGTTCACGGGGGATCCGACCTTCGATGCGGGCGTGTACGTGCGCACGGCCACCCCGCTTGCCATCGCCGTGCTCGACAGGGACGCCCGAGGGGAAATCCGAGGCTTGGTCCGGGGGCCGGGTCCAAAGTGGGAGGGCGGTACGCTGGAAAGCAAGGGGCACCGCCTCACATGGAGCTTCCCCACCCTCGTCGACAATCTGTTTCGCTTGTGCGGCGTGCTGCGGACCGTTGCCGGCTTGGCGACACGGCTCGACGCCTCCCCGCCCTGCGGCATGGCCGCTCGCCTGGCTGCGAACGCGGTCGAGGACCCGGTGGTCGGCGTCCGCCGCTTCAACCTCCAACTCCTGGTCCGGGAGTTTCCCGAGCACACCGCCACGGTGAAGGCATGCCGGTCAGCCCTCGCCGCCGACGTGAACCCGGAGATCAGGATTGACGCGGCTCGACACCTTGGCCCGAAGGGTTGGTCGGCCCTGGCGGAGGTCTTCCTGCGTCAGGACCTGGACGTCGCCGCGCGCAAGCTGCTGCTCGGCGCGGTGGTCGACGAGCACCCGAGGTCGGCACTACGGCCGGTTCTGGAAAGGGCCCTGCAGGATCGCAGCGCGGAGGTCCAACGGATCGCCATTGACGCCGTCGACCGGCTTCAGGCCCGGGGTCTCGCCCCGCGGCTGTTCCCCCTCCTGCGGTCGGAAAGCGTCGAGACCCTTGCCGCGGCGGCAGCCACCCTGGGCAGCCTCGGGGAGCGACGCGCGGAGTCGGACCTCATCCGGCTCCTTCGGCACTCCGACTCGCTCGTGCAGGCGGCCGCGCTCGGAGCGCTGAAACGGGTGGGCGGCGTGCGGGCCGTGGAACCGCTTCTGGACTTGGCGCGTAGGTCCCCCGGGCTGCGTGCGCGCGGGCTTCGCGCCGCGGCGAAGGACGCGGTCGCCGCGATCCAGCGGAGGCTCAAGGACGCGGCGCCGGGTCGGCTCACGTTGGCGGAGCCGGGCGCGGACCAGGGCGGGCTGACTCTTGCCGAGGACCGTGGCGCGCTCTCGCTCCCCCCTGAACCCGACGACCTCGGGCGAGCAGATGCCGAACCGCGACCGTGAGGGAGCGGCCTCGGGATGTCCTTCGTCGCCCCGGGGTTCCAGCTCGCCTCCCCGCGCACTACCGGCCGGGGTCGATTCGCGGGAGAGAAGTTGGGTGGTTGCGGGCGGAGCGCGCGTGGACGCCATTCAGGTCGATTCCTCTGGCCCCTCGGCGCGAGCCTGGGTATACTGACGAGTTCTCGGAGCAGCCCTCGCGCGCCCCTCCTGCGGCGCGCGCCCGGTTCCAGCCCACGGTGGGAGTCGGCTCATGAATTGGATCCCGCGGGTCCCGATGCTGCTCGGCCTCTGGTGCGTTGCGCTTGCCGGGCCCCTGCTCGCGGAGGAAGTGAAGATCCCCTTCGACAAGCTCGACGGGGATTACCTGACCCAGGTCCGACGTGTGGCGGACGGGGCCTCCTTCACCGTGACGCTGCCCCACGAGGACGTCAAATCGAACCTCGAGACCTACGACTTCATGCTCGACCACCTGCCGTTCACGGCGCGCGTGGTCCGGGGCCTGGGGCTCGGCAAGTACGTGATTCTACCCCAGAGGGCGGACATGGTCGTCCTCGACGACAAGGAGGGCCTCCGGTCGCGGATGACGTTGCTGCTCAGGGACACGGGGCTCCGCGTCTACTACACGGTGGGCGTGTACGACGGGCCCGTGCTGCCGAAGATGCGCGCCACGGCGGTGATCGTGCTGACGTACCGGCCCACCGAGACCGGCGCGCTGTCCACCGACGCGAAGATCTGGTTCCGCATCGAAAGCCCGGGCTACCGCATCCTCGCGGCGTTCGTGAAGCCGACGGCCCGGGACGAAGTCCGGAAGAAGAGCGTGGTTTTCATTTCCGCCGCGAAGACGGTGGCGGAGCGCCTCGCCGCTGACCCGACGGGCTTCCGCGAACAGTTGCGGGGAATCCCGCTGGTGAAAGCCGAAGAGCTGGCCGAGCTGGATCGGCAGTTGATCGCGCAACAAAAAGAAGACGCGCAGCAAACGGAAATGCCGAAGCAGTGAACGTCGTTACGTAACATTGGAGAGGCAGGCAGGCGGCCGCTCCCCGCGCGAGCGGGGGGAGGAAAGTCCGAGCTCCGCAGGGCAGGGTGATCCCTAACGGGGACCGCCCCGGCCGGTAACGGCCGGGCCAGGGACAGTGCCACAGAGAACATACCGCCGAACGGGGTCCGCGAGCGCCACGGACACGGCGAACGCGGCCTCCGTGGCAAGGGTGAAAAGGCGAGGTAAGAGCTCACCGCTCCCGCCGCGAGGCGGGGGATCCGGAAAACCCCACCCGGAGAAAGACCAAATAGGAGGACGACTCCGCCGGCGGCGGGGCGACTCGCCATCGGGCCGGATAAGGGCTGCCCGTCCGACGTCCTCGGGTAGGTCGTTCGAGTCGCGTGGAAACGCGCGTCCCAGACGAATGGCCGCCGCCCGCAAGGGAACAAAACTCGGCTTATCGCCTGCCTCTCCTTGACCGTCTCCCGCCCCGGCGCGGCCCCAGGCCGACCGGGGCGTCTTTGAAACGCCCGGGGGCTTCCCCCCCTCAGCCAGCCGGAGGTCCGCCATGTTCGCACGTCACGCGCTCACCGCGGCGCTCTCGATCGCCGCGCTCGCTTTCCTGTCGGCAGCGCCCCTCGCCGAGGCCCAGTCCGCCTGGGTCGAGTACAGCCTCCCCTTCTCCACGCCCCACCCGTATCCTGCCAACCAGACCCTCAAGTCCTCCTACCTCGCGCCGGCGAAGATCTTCGTGCCGGGCGGCATGCAGTACCGCGTGAAGTTCCGCATGCTGGACGTCGAGGACGGCTACGACTACGTGGACATCTACGCCGTGGACGCATACGGGAAGCGCACGCTCATGAAGAGCCTGACGGGCAGCTACCAGAACTACGTCACCGAACCGATCACCGCGGCGAGCCTGCTCGTGGCCCTCCGCTCCGACGAAGCGACCGAGGGGTACGGTTTCGACCTCGAAGGCTTCAGCGTGCGCGTGGCCCAGGAAGCGCCGCCCGTCGAGGAGCCGCCGCCCGCGACCGACTACCCGCCCCAGCCGCCCGCGCGGCCGCCGGTGTACGTCGAGCCGCAGGTGCTGACCCGCGTCGAGGTCATCGAACCCGATGGACATCCCCTGCAGGCGCAGTACACGGTGCTCGTCGGCGAGGACTTTCTTTTCCTGCCGCGCGGTTGGGACCAGCGCGGCCGCCCCTTGGCCGTGCGTCCCGAGATCCGCTTCAGCCATCCGCAGATCTCGAAAGTGACCTGCGACTCGAGCGGCGTGTATCACCTGAGCATCCTGGCCTGCGTCGTGGAGGCCACGACGCTCGAACTGCACTTTCACGAGAACCACGCGTGGAGCCGGCAGGTCCGCATCGTCACGCGCCCGAGGCTCGAGTTCTCGTTCCGCGACGGCGGGCGCAAGTTCTACGCGAACGCGTACACCGGGATCAACCGGCAGAACATCGCCTCCTGGACGCTCTTTCAGAGCTCCGATCCGAACAACCTGCGCGGCGAAAACATCAACGCCGCCGTGAAAGAAAAGCGGGACTACGCGGGCTGTCTGGTGCTGGAACAAGACCATGCGGTCCCGCTCGCCCATGCCACGAACTACCTCACGCTCTCCGTGACGGACCGAAGCGGCTACGAGTACGTCATCACCTATCGTCTGGAGTACCGCCAGGAGAGCGCGGTCCCGATTCGCTAGCCGTCCCCCGAGTCAGGGCCGCGCGCATGTCGGAAGGCAAAAGCTCCGAGGACGGCGGAGCGCGCCCGTTCCTCCCGCCGCAGGAGGGGGACGGGGAGGACGAGTGGATCGTCGCCCCGCCGTCGGAGACGCCGGCGAACGAACCCGCCGCCGCCGCTCCGGCCGACGGAGCCGCGGCGGTCGCGGCCGCCCCGTCGGCCGAGGGGGCGGGTCCGTCCGGTGCGCCCGTGTCCGCGGCGCCCTCCTCCCCCGCGGAGGCGCCCGGCCTGCCGCGGCCCCATCCTCCCCCGCCGGCAGCCGCCGCCCCACCCCCACCTGCTTTTGCGCAGGCAGCTCCGGCTCCCGCTCCGGTTGCAGCCCCCGAGCCTGGGCCCTTGCCGGTAGCCGAAGCCTCGCCGGCCGCGGCCGCAGGCACCGAGTCCGAGGAAAGCGACTTGGACCGCGCGGAGCAGCTCTTCTGGGAGGCCTTCGAGCGGATGGGGCAAGGGGATTCGCAGGGGGCGATGGAGCTGCTCGAGGAGGCGGTGCCACTAGCGCCCGAGACCGACCATCTCCTGGCGCGGATCCACAATCTGCTGGGGTACATCCTCGCCGAGCTGGGCCGAAAAGGGGAGGCAATGGTCGAGTACGACCTTGCCGCGCACCTCTGGCCCGACAATCCCAACTACCTCGCGAGCGTCGGCGACATCCTGTACGAGATCGGGGACCCCCGTGCCGCGCTCCCCTTCTACGACGCGGCGGTCGCGCTCGAGCCGAACCTGCACAAGGTGCATCTCGCCCGCTACGAAGTCCTCTACCGGCTCCGCGACTATCCGGCCGCGCTCGAAGCGATCGAGGCGAATCTCGCCACCAATCCGCGCCGCGAGCTGCAGCATCTTTTCAAGAAAGCGGAGCTGCTCCGTCGGCTGGGCATGCCCGAGCGCGTGCGCCCGGAGCTGAGCCGCTACCTCGACGACCCGGGGCTGTTCTTCGGCCACACCGTGCTCTGCGCGCAGGCGGCGCTGCACCAGGAGCTGGGCAACCTGCAGCGGGCCCAGGACCTGTACCAGCGGGCCGTGCACGAAGAGGAGGAGGACGTCTGGGCCGTGCTGGGGCTAGGGGAGGTCTTCGAGGCGAAGGGAGACTACGAACAGGCCTTCCTGCGCTTCTCCGAGGTCTCACGCCTGGCCCCGAAGAATCCTGTGGGCTGGACGTCCAAGGCCCTTCTGCACTACAAGCTCGGGCAGCTTCCCGAGGCCACCGAAACGGCCCGAAGGGCGGTCGACCTGGCGGGCGACGATCCGAACGTCCATTTCGATCTGGCCCTGATCCTGCGGGCCGCCGGTGACGTGCGCGGCGCGATCGGGGAGTTCGGCGCGGTGGTCGCGATCGACCCGGGCATGGCGGACGGGTACTTCCACCTGTCGGAGCTGTACGAGAAGGAAGGGCGGCTGGAGGACGCGCTCCGTTTTGCGCAGGAATATCTGGCGCTGGAGCCGATGGAGCGGGACGGCATGAACCGCGCACGCCGGTTGCTGGAGCGGCTCGGTCGGCACGACGAGGCGCGCCAATACGAGGCCGCGACGCCGCCGCCGCGAGGGGAGTAGGGGCCCGTTGTCCACTCGCGGACACGGTGCTTGAAGGCCGCGTCGGCCGTTCGCAGTTCCGCCTTCACGCGGGGCTTGGGGCTGGAAGGCGCGCGACCTATCGTCCGCCTCGCCGCCGCCCGGCCGGCGCGCGAGGCCGTCGCCGCGCTGATCAAGTCCCGCGGAAACGTTTCCACGCAGCCGGTCCGCATCAAGACGGAGAAGGTCATCGTCACGCCGCGTCGCCGCGGGCCGATAGGTTCGACGCCGGGAGCGAGCGCAGGGCGGCGTTGGCGAAAGCTCCCTCGGACTTCAACACGCTCGGAGCTTTCGGAGGGCCTCGGAAGGGGCGGGACCGGGAGCGGCACGGGGGAAGGGTCTGACGACGCCGGACGCCCCGGGAGACGCCGTCAGGAGTGGGGTGAGTGACGGGATTTGAACCCGCAACCACCAGAGCCACAGTCTGGTGCTCTAACCAAGTTGAGCTACACCCACCGCGAAGAGTAGACCCGGTACTATACCGGGTGAAGGACCATTTTCAACGAAATTCCGACCGCGCCGCGAAGAGGCATTGCTGGGCCCAGCCAGCGTCCGCGCCCCAGCGCCGCTGCGCCGCCTCGCGCAGGCGCCGGTCGGTAACGCGCCGACCGCCGTGGTAGAGCCGCCTCAGGATCCGGCGGATGTGGACGTCCACGGGAAAGGCCTCGCCGAAGCCCAGGCCGAAGAGCAGGACGCACTCGACCACCTTGTCCCCCACGCCGTCGAGGGCGAGGAGGGCCGCTTTCGCCTCCGCATAGGGCCGGCCGCGAAGCCCTGCCAGGAACGCGTCCGTGACCGTGCGAAAAGCAGCGGCCACGTACCGTCGACGATAGCCGAGCCGCAACGCCGAGAGCTGCTCGTCCTCCCGCACGGCGCCGGGCTCCGGAAACGCATGCGAGGCGACGCCGTCGAAAACGATCGGCCGACCGAAGCGCTCGGCCAGCCCCTGCACGTTTTGCCGGATCCGCGGAATGTTGGAGTAGGCCGAGCAGATGTAGGAGACCAGGCACTCCCAGGGATCTTGCCGGATCAGCCGGACGCCACGGTATCGATCGAGCACGGGCGCGAGCCTCGGATCGCGACCGAGACGAGCGAGCCTTGCGGCATGGTCTTCGTCCAGCGAGAAGAAACGGCGCAAGCCGGCCTCGGCGATGCCGTCAAAAGCGAGGCGGTCGCCCGACTGCGCGCAGCGGAACAGCCGATCGCGCGTCCAGACCAGGTAGCGGGTCCCGTCCGGCCGATCCTCGCGCGCGCAGCGGAAGAACTGCCCACATTCCAGGGTGGCCGCGAGGTCGAAGTCCTCGACACGAATTTCGTCGCGCGGAAGGGAGCGGAAGCCAGGTTCGGTCATGCCGTGCCGGCCGTTCTGTTTCGGAAATCGGGCCTGGTTCAAACTGCCGCCGACGTCGCGCACGGCCGACTACGATGCCTCGCTTCGTGGGCACGGCAACGCCGTGCCCCTACGAAAAGCAGGCGATCGGCGCGTGTAGCCCGAAGCTGATCCATGTTGGAATGTGGGCCCAAGCCGGACGCAATCGTGGGCTGGTCCAGTATAGGCGTGCGAGCCACGCCGCGCCAACGAAAAGCCCGGCCGTCAGCCCGACACCCGCTCTTGGGTAGCAAGGGCCGAGTTACGGACGCGGAGAATTCCGGAACTCCGCCAGGTGCCGCTGCGTCCCATGCCCCATCGATTCGCGCCCTCGCCCCTGCGCTTCTCCCATTCCAAATCTCAATTCGCAATTCTCAGATCTCAAATCATCAGCCCCCAGGAGGTGCCATGCCGCTCGCCCGCCTTCGTGCGCCCGCCCTCGCCTTCCTGCTCCTCGCCCTCGCGCAGTCCGCGGCCTGGGCCGACGGGATGATCATCATCGAGCCGCGGCCCTCCGACCCCCCGAACTGGCGCGCGGTCCCCCTCGCGGTCAACTACCATAAGGTCAAGGTCGCGGTCGACAACCAGGTCGCCGTCACCTCCGTCGACCAGGAGTTCCGCAATCCGAACAACCTGCAGCTCGAAGGCCTCTACATGTTCCCGCTCCCCGCCGGGGCCTCCGTCTCCAACTTCTCCATGTGGATCGACGGCGTCGAGACCCCCGCCGAGCTGCTCGAACGCGAAAAGGCCTCCCAGATCTACGAAGACATCGTCCGCAGGATGCGCGACCCCGCCCTCCTCGAATACATGGGCACCAAGGCCTTCAAGCTCCGCATCTTCCCCATCCCGCCCCTCGGTACCAAGCGCGTGCGCCTCGAATACACCGAGGTCGTCACGAACGACAACGGCCTCTGCACCTACCGCTATCCGCTCAACACGGAGAAATTCTCCTCCGCCCCGCTCGAGCTCGTGACCGTCCAGGCGACGATCCGCTCCCAGGTCCCGATCAAGAACGTCTTCTCCCCGTCGCACAACGTCGATGT
The DNA here is from genome assembly GCA_016197205.1 of Planctomycetota bacterium. Taxonomy (GTDB): domain Bacteria; phylum Planctomycetota; class MHYJ01; order WSZJ01; family JACPWG01; genus JACPWG01. The sequence continues at coordinate 136,206 of JACPWG010000096.1, read as the reverse complement.
CGTGAAGCGCGACGACCGGAACGCGATCGCGAGCTACGAGCAGTCGAAGGTCACGCCCGACAAGGATTTCCTCCTCTACTACACCCTCTCCGAAGACGATTTCGGCCTCTCCCTCCTCACCTTCCGCAAGCCCGGCGAGGACGGCTACTTCATGCTTCTCGCCGCGCCGAAGCAGGAGGCGAAGGACGCCGAGGTGATCCACAAAGACGTGGTCTTCGTGTGCGACACCTCGGGCAGCATGGTCGAAAACGGGAAGATGGACCAGGCGAAGAAGGCGCTCCGCTTCTGCGTCTCGAGCCTCAACCCCGGCGACCGCTTCAACGTCATCTCCTTCGCCACCGAGGCGCGCCCCTTCCGCGACACGCTCCAGGAAGTTGCCGACCCGAACCGCGCCGCCGCGCTCGAATTTGTCGACGCCATGCGGGCGCGCGGCGGGACCGCGATCCACGAGGCCTTGCAGTCGGCGCTGGCGCTGGCACCGAACGACCCGAACCGGCCGTTCTGCGTCGTCTTCATCACCGACGGGAATCCGACGATCGGCGAGACGCGCGAAGACGTCATCCTCGGCGGGGTCGCGGCGAAGAAGGTCCAAAACCTGCGACTCTTCACGTTCGGCGTCGGCTACGACCTGAACGCGAAGCTCCTCGACAAGCTCGCCGAGCTGAACCACGGCGCGCGCGACTACGCGACGCCGGAAGAGAACATCGAGGTGAAGGTCTCTTCGTTCTACGACAAGGTGGCCAACCCGGTCCTTTCCGACGTGAAGCTGGCCTTCGAAGGGCTGGAGACCTACGACCGGTACCCGAAGGAGGTCCCGGACCTCTTCCGCGGCTCGCAACTCGTGGTCTACGGCCGGTACAAGGGGGACGGGCACAAGGCGATCCACCTGACCGGCAAGGTGAACGGCAAGGAGCGGCGGATCACCTACGAGTCGAACTTCACGCCGGCGGCGGACGCGCACGACGGCATCCCGCGGCTCTGGGCGATTTCGAAGATCGGGTACGTGCTCGACGAGATCCGGCTGCGCGGCGAGAACCCCGAGCTGAAGAACGAAGTCGTCTCGCTGGCGAAGCAGTTCGGCATCCTGACCCCGTACACGTCCTACCTCGTGCTCGAGGACCTGAGTCGGCCGACGGCCGGCGGCGCGAGGCCCGACCCGGCGAGCCCGGCCGAGCGCGCGCTCCGCGGCGGGTTCGACGCCCCCGGCGCCAAGGAGGAGGCCGAGCGCGCCCGGGACGATTTCGGCGCGGCCGGCGGACGCGGCGGCGTGGACGCCAGCCAGGCAGCGAACGAAATGAAGTCCGGCAAGGTCGCCGCCGCGCCGCCGCCGGGCTTCGGCGCCATGCCGCGAAAACCGGCGGACGGGAAGGATGCGCCGGTCGAGCCCGGCCTGGTCAAGCAGGTCGCGGAGAAAACTTTTTACCGGAACGGCGCGATCTGGTACGACAGCGCGTTCAAGACCGGCCAGGAGACCGTGAAGGTGAAGTACCTTTCCGACGAGTACTTCAAGCTCCTGGCGGACCGCCCCGGCCTCCGGCGCTTCCTCGCGATCGCCACGCAGGTGGTCGTGGTCTCGGCGGGCACGGCCTACGAAGTGACCGAGTAGGGTCCGTGTGGATCGAACGCGGGGGCCGCTCCCGAAACCGGGGGCGGCCCCCATTTTTTCATTGCTGATTGTGGATTGCTGATTGATGCTTGATGATTGACGGCGCCGCCCGAGGCGGAGACAGGTGCGGAGATTCGTGGAACTCCATCCCCCACGCCGGCATCCTAGGGTACATCGCCCGGCGCGACCCGTCCAACTCTTGGTGTTTTCGCGGTCGTACTCAGCAAGCAGAAATCCACAATCAGCCATCCCCAGGAGGTGCCATGCCGATTGCTCGCCTTCGTGCGTTCGCCCTCTCCTTCCTGCTCCTCGCCGCGCTTGAGTCCGCCGCCTGGGCCGACGGCATGATCATCATCCAGCCGCGCCCCACAGACCCCCCGAACTGGCGCGCGGTCCCCCTCGCGGTCAACTACCACAAGGTCAAGGTCGCGGTCGACAACCAGGTCGCGGTCACCTCCGTCGACCAGGAGTTCCGCAACCCGAACAACCTGCAGCTCGAAGGCCTCTACATGTTCCCGCTCCCCGCCGGGGCCTCCGTCTCCAACTTCTCCATGTGGATCGACGGCGTCGAGACCCCCGCCGAGCTGCTCGAACGCGAGAAGGCCTCCCAGATCTACGAAGACATCGTCCGCAGGATGCGCGACCCCGCCCTCCTCGAGTACATGGGTACGAAGGCCTTCAAGCTCCGCATCTTCCCCATCCCGCCGCTCGGCACCAAACGCGTCCGCCTGGAGTACACCGAGGTCGTCACGAACGACAACGGCCTCTGCACCTACCGCTACCCGCTCAACACCGAAAAGTTCTCCTCCGCACCCCTGGACCTCGTGACCGTCCAGGCCACCATCCGCTCCCAGGTCCCGATCAAGAACGTCTTCTCCCCCTCCCACAACGTCGATGTCGTGAAGCGCGACGACCGGAACGCGATCGCGAGCTACGAGCAGTCGAAGGTCACGCCCGACAAGGATTTCCTCCTCTACTACACGCTGTCCGAAGACGACTTCGGGCTGTCGCTCCTCACCTTCCGCAAGCCGGGCGAGGACGGCTACTTCTTGCTCCTCGCTGCGCCGAAGCAAGAGGCGAAGGACGCCGAGGTGATCCACAAAGACGTGGTCTTCGTGTGCGACACCTCGGGCAGCATGGTCGAAAACGGGAAGATGGACCAGGCGAAGAAGGCCCTCCGCTTCTGCGTCTCGAGCCTCAACCCCGGCGATCGCTTCAACGTCATCTCGTTCGCCACCGAGGCCCGCCCCTTCCGCGACACGCTCCAGGAGGTTGCCGACCCGAACCGCGCCGCCGCGCTCGAATTCGTCGACGCCATGCGGGCGCGCGGCGGGACCGCGATCCACGAGGCGTTGCAGTCCGCGCTCGCGCTCGCCCCGAACGATCCGAACCGCCCGTTCTGCGTGGTCTTCCTCACGGACGGGAATCCGACGATCGGCGAGACGCGCGACGACGTCATCCTCGGCGGCGTCGCGGCGAAGAAGGTCCAAAACCTGCGACTCTTCACGTTCGGCGTAGGGTACGACCTGAACGCGAAGCTCCTGGACAAGCTCGCCGAACTGAACCACGGCGCACGCGACTACGCGACGCCGGAGGAGAACATCGAGGTGAAGGTCTCCACGTTCTACGACAAGGTCGCGAACCCGGTCCTCGCCGACGTGAAGCTCGCGTTCGAAGGGCTGGAGACGTACGACCGGTACCCGAAGGAGATTCCGGACCTCTTCCGCGGCTCGCAGCTCGTGGTCTACGGCCGGTACAAGGGGGACGGACACAAGGCGATCCACCTGACCGGCAAGGTGAACGGCAAGGAGCGGCGGATCACGTACGAGTCGAACTTCACGCCGACCGCGAACGCGCACGACGGCATCCCGCGGCTGTGGGCGATCTCGAAGATCGGGTACGTGCTGGACGAGATCCGGCTGCACGGCGAGAACCCCGAGCTGAAAACCGAGGTCGTCTCGCTCGCGAAGCAGTTCGGCATCCTGACCCCGTACACGTCCTACCTGGTGCTGGAGGACGTCACGCGCCGCGGGCCGGTGCCGCCGGGCGCGACGCCCGCACCGGCCGCGGACTCGGCGGTGCGCCGCGCGATGGAGGACCGCGATGCGCGCGGCGAGGCGGAGAAGGGGCGCGAAGGGATGGCGTCCGCGGGCGGCGCGAGCGGCGTCGGCGCCAGCCAGGCCGCGAAGGGCATGCAGAACGGCCGTCTGGGGGAGGACGAGGAGGGTGGCGAGTTCGCCGGCGTGCTGGCGGGGCGGAAGAAGGACAAGGCGGGCCGCCACGGCGGGAAGAGCGAACCGGCGCTGATGAAGCTGCTCGGCGAGAAGACCTTCTACCGCGACGGGGAGGTCTGGTTCGACAGCGCGTTCAAGCCCGGGACGGCCACGACCCAGGTGAAGTACCTTTCCGACGAGTACTTCAAGCTCCTGGCGGACCGGCCGGAGCTTCGGCGCTTCTTCGCCCTCGCGATGCGAGTCGTGGTCGTGTGGGAGGGGACCGCGTACGAGGTGACCGAGTAGCCCGGAGACCCAGCGAGCCAAACCGCCGTGGCCGCCCCTCGACCGGGGGGCGGCCACGGTTCTTTTTTTTAAAGGCCGCTTCCGCCCGTGCGCGATTTCTTGCCGCGGGCCGGCCGCGCCGTTACAATCCCCCGCTCTTCCCGTCAACCACTCCACGGAGACGACCCATGGCCGAGACCCCGTCGACGAGCGGCGACCCCCGGCGCCCACTCCACCCCGAGAGCCTGATGATGAGCCACGGCTATCGACCCGAGCTCTCGATGGGCGCGATCAAGTGCCCGATCTTCCAGACCTCCACGTTCGTCTTCAAGACCGCGGAAGAGGGGAAGTCGTTTTTCGAGCTCGCCTACAGCCTGCGCGAGAAGGGACCCAAGGAGGAGCTGGGCCTCATCTACAGCCGGCTCAACAACCCGGACCTGGAGATCCTGGAGGACCGCCTGTGCCTGTGGGACGAGGCCGAGGCTTGCGCGGTCTTCGAGAGCGGCATGGCTGCGACCAGCACCGCGCTCCTGGAGTTCGTCCGGCCGGGCGACCTCGTGCTCCACAGCGAACCGATCTACGGGGGGACCGACTACCTGCTCCACCACGTCCTCACGCGCTTCGGGGTCCACGCCGTGGGCTTCCGGGCGGGAAGCTCCCTCGAGGAAATCGAGCGCGTCCTCGCCGCCTCGGGCCGGGCCGAGCGGCTCGCCGCGCTCCTGCTCGAGACGCCGGCGAACCCGACGAACGACCTGGTCGACATCGCGATGTGCGCGGAGATCGCGCGCCGCCACTCGACCGCGGACCGGCGGGTGCTGGTGCTGGTCGACAACACCTTCCTCGGCCCGCTCTGGCAACACCCGTTGAAGCACGGGGCCGACCTCGTCCTCTATTCGGCGACGAAATACATCGGCGGGCACAGCGACGTGATCGCGGGCGCGTGCCTCGGCTCGGCCCCGCTCCTGCGGCGCGTCCGGACGCTCCGGACCTTCCTCGGCAGCATGGCCAGTCCGTGGACCGGCTGGCTCCTGCTGCGCAGCCTCGAGACGCTGAAGCTCCGCATGACCTGCGAAATGAAAAACGCGAGATACGTCGCCGATTTCCTGGCGGACCACCCCAAGGTCGATCGCGTCTACTACCTCGGGCACTTGACCGAGAGAGACCCGCAGTACGCCCTCTACCGGAGGCAGTGCCTCGCCCCGGGCGGGATGATCTCCTTCGACGTGAGCGGCGGCGAGCCCAAGGCCTTTCGCTTCCTGAACCACCTGAAGCTGATCAAGCTCGCGGTCAGCCTCGGCAGCACCGAGTCGCTCGCCGAACACCCGGCGACCATGACCCACTCCGACATCCGCCCGGAGGAGCGCGCGCGCGTCGGCATCACGGACAAGATGATCCGCATGTCGATCGGCGTGGAGAACCCGGACGACCTGATCGCCGACCTCCGCCAGGCCCTCGACGCGGTCTAGCGCCCCGTTGACGAACTTCGGCCATCCTCGTCCCCGCGGCTCCGGCGCAGTGTAAGCCATGTGCCGGCTCGCGCCCCCAGGCATCGTGCCTGCACCTCCTCAACGGGACACAAGCGCCTGGTCGGCCGATTGCGGCCACCGTCCCAGCATGCCGAGTCGCCGTTCGTAGTTCCGCCTTGAGGCGGCCGGTGTGGCGGCACGGCGATGGACTTCGGAGCAAGCCGGCGCACCACGAGTCGGACCTTCCTCAACGGGCCTTCAAGGGCTCCTTCTGACGCTCGGCGGCAATTTGGTGCCAGCCGGCGATGGCAGCGCGCAACGCGCAGCCATTACACATGTTGCGGCATCGTCCCCGAGCGCCGCCAAGCGTCGTTGGCGGTTGCCCGAGGCTCACTCACCCCACCGCCCCTGCGACCGGTTCTACGACATGTCGCAACCTTCATCGCAGACATGCCTTAAGAGTGCATGCCCGCGCGCAGCGAATTCTCATGCGGCCGGAACGCAGTTCGCTAACACCTCCACCATTCCCCGAGTCTCGCGCCCGCCTCGCCTCTGAACCTGCCGGCGGACGCGCCGCACCCATTGGACCCAGGAATGGAGGTCACCATGAGCCCCACCAAGCTGCTGGTTCCCGCCGCGTTTTTCGCAGCCCTGGCCTGCCTGCCCGGGGACGCCCTCGCAGGCCCCCGACCCGGCCGCGCAGGCGACTTGCACGTCAACGGTGTCGCCTCGAGCGGCGAACAGACCGAGGCGAAGGTCGATAAATTGGTCCACAACCTCGCGTGGCAGAAAAACCTCGAGGACGCCAAGGCGCTGGCGAAGAAGTCCGGGAAGATGATCTTCTGGATGCACATCCTCGGCGACCTCGACGGCACGACCTGAAGCGCCGGCCAGAGCCTGAGAGCCGTGACGCTCTCCTCGGATCAGGTCCTTTCCACCCTCCAGGCCAACTTCGTCTCCGGCTGGCGCAACATCCAGGGCGAGGAATACTGCGGCCGCTCGGGCCAGCACCCGACCGATACCGCCGCCGTCTACACCACGAACGGCGCAGGGCCGCACAACACCCAGCTCTTTATGCTCGCGGCCGACGGCACCGTGCTCCACTGCCTGCCCGGCTTCTGGAGCCCCGAGGACTTCCTCACCGAAGCGGCGTTCGCCAAGGACCTGAACGGCGTGTGGCAGAACCCCAGCCTCTCGCGCGCGGAAAAGGACAAGCTCTTCACCTCGATGCACAAGCAGCACGTGCAGAAGCACAGCCAGGACATGGTCAATCGGAGCGTGATGCAGGGCTTCGACAAGAAGTTCGAGGAGAGGCGCTCCTTGATTTCCGACTGCATCCTCCGCTCGGACGACGCCCAGCCGGCCCACCGCCCGATCCGCGGCAAGGACGAGTTCAAGACGACCGACCAGATCCTGCACGACCGGCTCGCGAAGACGCCCTTCGTCCCGTACGAGCGCTTCGACGTCGCCGCGTTCGCCGACTACGGGCGCGCGCTCTACGACAAGAAGCAGGACGGAATCCCGCGTCCGATGAAGGCGAAGAAGTAGCGCTTCGGCCGCGCACTACCCGCACGCCCCCACCCACTGCGCGCACGGCCGAGCCTGCGACCCGCGGCCCCGCGGTGACGAAAGTCGCCGCGGGGCCGCTCGCTTTTCACGCCTGCTTCGCCGGCGCCGCGCGACCGCTCCCCACGCTTCCGCTTTCACTCCGCCGCGGCCGGCCGACGACTTCCGGGCGGAGCTTCTGGAATGCGCTGAATCCTTGCCTTGCCTTCTCGCTTCGGCGTACAATCCCGCACGAACGCGCCCGGTCACCGCAGTGCCGAGGCCCTGCACCCCAAGACTCGCTGCCGTAGTTCTCCGTTCCTACGCCTCGCTCGCGCGCCTAGCGGGCGGCGAAACTTGCCTTCACCGATGGGTCACCGACTTCCGTGGAGCGGTACTTTGCCCGGCCGTTGAATCGCCATGCGGGGAGTTTTGCATGTCCTCGACGGAAAACCCGGCCGCCGCCGCGCGCGGCGCGCGCCGATGGCCGCGTGTGTCGCTGCTCGGAGGGCTCGTGCTCTGCCTCGCCGGCGAGGGCTGCAACGCGCTTCGAACTCACGACGAGGCGCTCCCGCCCGCTCCCACCGAGCTCGTCGTCCAACTCCGGTGCGCCTCACTGCCGGACTATCTGCAACCCGTCGCCGTCCACTGCTGGTTCGTCGCCGCCGATGTGGAAAAGCACCAGTGGCACCGCTGGGAGGTCTGGCAAAAGGCCAACAGAGGGGGCAAGAGCTGGGGGCACGTGCATCGCGATCTCTGGAATCCGGACAAGGGGGTCGGCGGTGGCCCCTACTCGCTTCTCAAGGAGTGGCGGGGCGAGGACGCGAAGCGCCTCCTCGCCGCCCTCGACGCGTCCACGCAGTATCCGGACCGCAACGTGTACCATGCGTGGCCCGGCCCGAACAGCAACACCTACGTTGCGTGGGTGCTGCGCGAGGCGCGCGTCGGCGCGGACCTGCCGCCGACCGCGATCGGAAAGGACTGGCTCGGCTTCGTCGGCGCCGGGGCGTCGACCACACGCACGGGCGTGCAGCTCGAGACGCCGGTCGTCGGGCTCAAGCTCGGCCTCGAGGACGGCGTGGAAGCCCACGTCGGCTGTTTGACCCTCGGCGTCGATCTGTGGCCCCCGGCCCTCAAGACGCCCTTCGGCCGATTGGGGTTCGCGGACTGACCGAGCGTTTGCGCGGGCCGTCCATTCGACGCTTGGCGCCCGCGCAAAAATAACTGCGCAGACTCGGACCTCGAGGCTCCTGGGGGCGCGGCCCTCTGGGCCGCGCTGCGCGGGCCGGAGGCCCGCGCCCCCAGGCATCGGTCGATCCCCGAAAATGTAAAGTGATTCTTGCGCGGGCGCTTGAGGCCGCTGACAGCCGTCCCGGCGTCAAGGGCGGGCACAAGGCCCGCCCCTACGGAGCGACAGGCCGCGCTGCCGGGAAACGCCGTGCGCTTGGCCGCCCGCCGTAGGGGCACGGCGCCGCCGGGCCCACGAAGCAAGACGCCCCCCTCGGCCTCGCTCGACGCCTGCGGCGATTCGGATGGTTCCCGACACCGTCCTTGCGCCCCCACCTGCCCACCTGCCCACCTGCCCACCTGCCCACCTGCCCACCTGCCCACCTGCCCACCTGCCCACCTGCCTACCTGCCTACCTGCCACGCCCGCGCCCCTCACGCCTGCTTGTCCCGCAACTTCCGCATCGCGGGCTCGAGCGTCGGCGGCAAGGGGAGCCCGAGCTCCTTCTTGATTTGCTCGCAGACCTCGTAGAGCTGCAGCGCCCGGGTGTTTTCATTTCGCAATTCGTGCACGATGGCCAGCTCGATGGCCGCATTCGCCACGCCGTCCCGATCTCCCAGCGCCTCCAACCCCTCCAGCGCCTTCGTGTAAACCTGGATCGCCGTCCCGTACTCTCCGCGGAAGCAATACGTCCCGCCGAGGGCGAGACTGGTCGCGACCACCCCCCTCCGGTCCCCCGTTTCCTGCTGCAGCAGAAGCGCGCGCTCGTACATCCCGACCGCGCGGCTGAGGTCCCCCCGCCCTCGGTGCAACTCCGCGATGTCGAAACAGCCGGTCGCGACTCCCGCCGCGTCTCCGATCCCACGTCGCAGGAGCAGCGCCTCCTCCTGGAGCGAAAGCGCGCCCGCGACATCCCCCGTCCTCGCATGGAGCCGGCCCAGGGCGCCCAGGCAATCGGCGAGACCGGGCCGATCGGTCGACTCCCGCAGGAGCGCGAGCGCCGCCTCCAGCGTCTCCTTCGCTTCCTTGCGGTCGCCGCGCTCCTCAGCCCCGGCCGCGATTTGGAGCATCGCCCGCGCGCGCAGGCCGCGGCCATCCTGCTCGATCGTCCCCGGGAGCGTCGGCGCCTCCACGCCCTGCCCCCCGCCGCCGCTCCGGCCGGCCTCCTCTCCGTTCATCGCGATCGTCGTGTTGCCGCTCGATCCGACGGAGGCCCCTGCCGGCGGGTTCGAGGTCGCCCTGGGCTTCCCGCCGACGGTCTCGGCCGCCGGGAACGCGCCGCTTCCGGACGAAGACGCGGGCGGCGACGCTGACGGGGACGCCAAGGCACGCGCACGCGAGGTCGCATCCGCGGCGCCGGAGGACGTCTTGCCCGCCAGCTCCAATCGGATCCGCTCGCTGAACCGGTCCAGCGCATCCTCGAGCTTGGCGTCGAGCTGCGCCGCCGTCCAGTCGAGCTTCCCCGCGACGGCATCCAGCAGCCTTCGCTCCTGGGGCGTGATCATCCCGTCCACGGCGGTCGCTTCGATCAAGAGCGCCATGAACTCCGCCCGCGCCTGCGCGCCTCCGGGCAGGGCAAGCAGGGTCCTGCCTTGGAGCGCCTCCGCCGCGTAGGTCTCCACGTCCTGCGGCGAGACCTTCAGGGACTTGCCGACGACGTCCAAGAAACTCCGTTCCCTCGGCCCGATCCGCCCGTCCGCGGCCAGGAGGGTCAGCACGGTTCTCAGGATCTGTTCAGCGGATGGCATTTCCCCTCCCGGGCAACTCCATTCGGTGACCTCGTCGGTGCGGAGGAAACGACCGAGGCCGAGGGTTTCGCGCGCCGCACGACTGCGATTCGCGCCCTGCGCGGTTCGTCCCGCGACCGGCCTGCTTCACGCCCCTGCGAGTGGCCCGTTGACGAACTTCGGGCACCGACGTCCATGCTGTCACGGCGGGTCGCAGCCCCTGCGGCCGTTCGCGCGGGCCGGCCTGCGCTCCGCGGTTCGCGTCCAGCGAGCGAAGGAGGGAGGCCCGCGCCCCCAGGCAGCGTGCCTGGACCTCGTCAACGGGCCGCAGCGGGCACGTCAAGAAACGACTTATGCAACTCGGAAACCAGGGAGCTCTTCATGGAAAGGCTCAAGGCTCAATGATCAATTTCCAGACAAGGCTCAAGTCTCAAGGCTCAGAATCCGGGACGAGGTGCCCGGGCTGCGTTCCATTGTGGTCCTTGAGAATTGAACCTTGAACCTTGTCCGAGTCTTGAAAATTGAGCATTGAGAATTCATGTCGCTCCCCTGCCCGCTCAACGAGCAGGTTGTTTTCTGACGGGCCCTAGGAGCGCGACTCGTCGGGGTTCTCCGGCGGGCGCGGATCGGGCGCCGCCCCGCGCGCGAACTTCAGCGCCTCTTCCCGGCTCTGAAACACCGGAACCTCGCGTTCGATCCCCAGCGCCTCGATGACCTTCTTGACGCCGATGCTCGGGCGCAGGATCGCGAGCGTGCTCTCGTACGCCGCCGCGTCCCCGGCCACCTCCAGAATCGCCCCGACGCCCTCGCTCGAAATGTACTCGCACCCCTCCATGTGGAGGAACACGGCGGTCTTTTTTCGCTTCAGCGCCTGGGACAAAGACGCTCGCAGCGCCGCGAACTCAGCCGCTTTCGAGATCCGCCCCTTCACGCTGATCTCCGTGAAGCCCGGACCGCTTTGCGTCGTCAAATGCATCGAACCATGCCCTTCCTTCTAGCAGGCATTGTTTTCACTCCTTCCGGGCGCCGGCCGCCTCCGCTCCCTGCGCCGCCAGGCGCATCCTGCACTCCCGCAGCCAGGACCGGATCCGCTCCACCATCGGGTGGTCCGGGGCCCTCTCCAGGAACCGCTCGTAGTCGCGGATCGCGTCCGCGTACTTGGCGCGTCGTTGCAGGATCATCCCGCGTCCTCCGAGCGCCTCCGGCACGTCGGGACGGCTCTCCAGGACCTCGTCGAAGTCTTCCAGCGCCCCGTCGGGGTCCCCCTGCAGGCGCCGCAGCTCCCCCCGGTTCACCAGGGCAAGCAAATTCTTCGCGTCCACCGCGAGCGCCGTGTTCACGTCCGCGAGGGCGCCCTTCAAATCGTCGAGCTGCCGCTTCACGAGCGCACGATTCACGTAGGCAATGGCCGACTTGCCGTCCAGTTCGATCGCCTTCGTGAGATCCGTCAGCGCCCCGCCGAGGTCGCCCCACATCTGGCGCACGAGCGCGCGGTTCACGTAGGCCATCGCCATGCCGGGCGCGAGTTCGAGCGCCTTCGAGTGGTCGTCATAGGCGGCCTTCAACTCGCCGTTCTTGTGCCGCGCCAGCCCGCGATTCGTGTAGGCCGCGGCCGAGCGCGGGTCGGCCTCGATCGCCCGTCCATAGGCCTCGATCGCCCCGGGCAAGTCGCGCTCCGCCTCCAGCAACGAACCCAATGTCAGGCTCGCGGCCGCGAAGCGAGGGCGCAGTTGCGCCGCCTGACGCGCGTCGGCGATCGCCCCCTTTACGTTCCCGCGCTCCCGGCGCACCAGCGCGCGTTCCAGCGCGAGCTCGGCCGAGCCCGGGAGCTGCGCCGCCGCGCGGGTAAGGTCCTCCTCGGCGCCGGCGAGGTCACCCGCCGCGCGCCGCGCGGCCGCACGGCCCGCGAGCCCCTCCCCCGAGTCCGGCACGCGCCCCAGCACGCGCCCCCACACCTGGATCGCGCCGGTCGTGTCCTTCGCGGCGAGCCTCGCCTTGGCCAGCGCGGCGAAGCCCGCCACTTCGTCGGCATCCCGCTCCAGGGCCTTCAGGAACTCTTCCATCGCCTCGGTCTCCCGACCCTCGCCGAGAAAGAGGAGGCCGAGCTGCGAATGCGCGGTCGCGAGTTGCGGATCGAGCGCCAGGGCACTCGCCTGATCCCGGCGCGCGGCGGGCGCATCCCCGCGCAGCGCCTGGATCCGACCGCGCAGGGAAAAGCCCTCCGCGTCCGCGCTCGCCGGCGCGAGGGCGTCCTCCCAAGCCGAGAGCGCCTTCGCCAGCTCCCCGCGGCACCAGCAGGCCAAGGCCCGCAGGCGGTGGGCGGCAGCCTTCCTCGCAGGCGCCGGGTCGTGCTCCACGGCCCGCGCGAGGTCCGCCAGCGCGCCCTCGGAGTCGCCGCCGAGAAGCCGCGCGAAGGCCAGGTCGCGCCACGCCCACCCGGCATCCATCGGTTGCCTCGCCTCCGCGGCTTCGCGCAGCCTCGCCACGCTCGTCGTCGCGTCGCCCTCCAGGAGCGCGCTCACGCCGCGTCGCCAAGCCCCGTCCCAGGCCGGCGCCTCCGGTCCCGGCGGCGCCTTCAACTGTCGCTGGATCTCCCGCGCGAGCACGTCCGCGCGCGCCCGCCCTGCCCGCCCTTCGGTCTTGAGCGCGAGTCCACCCTCCGCCCACCCGCCCCCCTCGACGGGTTGGAAGAGCCGTGCATAGCCCGAGACCAGGTGTTCGACGTATTCGTAGCGGCGCCTGCCCAGCTCCGGCTCCAGCTCCGCGGCGCGCGAGAGGTCCACCAGCCCGCGTCGCTCGTCGCCCAGGGCGATCCGAGCCGCGCCTCGATACCAGATCGGCTCGGCCCAGCCGGCGTCTTTCTGGGCGAGAGCGTCCAGCTCCGTAAGCAGCTTCCGCAGCGCCTCCGCGATCGGTCGTCCCTCGGTCGCCCGCCCGACAAGGACCGCCTCCGCCGTTTCCCGCAGCGGCCGGAAAAGCTCGGCCCGCCGCTCCGGGGACAGGCTCGATGTCTCGGTCGCGGACGCGGACGCGGACGCGGACGCGCCGACGGGCGCCGACGACGCGGAGGGACCGGGACGCGCCTCCGCTGCGGGCCTTTCCGTCGCCGCCGGTTCCGGAGCGGGAGTGAACGGGGGCACAAGCGGCGACGGCGCTCCCCCGACCGGACTGGAGGCTTCCGGGTCTTTCGACGCCGACGCGGGGGCGGCGGACGGGGCGGACGCGGGCGCCATGCCGGCGGCTGCGGGGACGGCGGAGGAGGTGGGCGGGTTGGGAGTGCCGGCGCTCTCGCGTCCGACCGGCGGCACGCTGGGAGTCGCACCGGTGGACTCGCTCCCGTCTGCGCCTTGGCGACCGGCCGCTTCGGCCGGGTGATTCGCAGCGGAGGTCGGAGGCTTCTCGGTGAGGACGGTACGGTCCACGCCGGACTTCGCCCCCGGGAGCGCGCCCTTGCCGGAATCGGCGCCCGCGGTGACGGCCGTTGACACCGGCGTCGCGTGCCCCTCCGAACCCGCGGCGCCCGCGGCTTTCGGGTGCCGGGCCGTCTCGCCGGGCGTCACCGCCGCGTCCAGGGCCGGAGCATTGGGGCCGTCCTCGGAGCCTTTGCCGGGCCTTCCGTTCGTCGCGACGCGAGGGACGGACCACCGGTCCGTCATCAGCCAGAGGGCCGTGCCCGCGACCGCGAGGAGGGAGATCGCCAGGATCCGCGCCCACGGGACACGGGGACGCGACCAGTCCTTGTCTTCGACGCGACGGCGACCGCCGCCCTTGTCGACCGCCAGGCGCCGCTCGAGGTCCGCGACCCGGAGCGGGGCGGCGCCGGCGGAGGGCAGGAGCAGCGAAGGGTGTGTTTCCAGGAGGGCCTCGAAATCGGCGATGCCAAGGTAGCCGCGGCCGAGCAGGATGGACGCGAGCGGGGGTTTGGGATCGCTGTGCTCCATCTCCGCGAAGCAGCGATTCAGTTCCTCGGGGGAAAGCTTCCCCCGCTCCACGGCGATTTGCCCCAGGAGGAGATCATCCTGCGTGGGCATCTGCGATCCCTACTTGCCTCCGGAGACCAACTGGCGCTGAGCCTTGGCCCAGTCCTGGATCGACTTCGGGGTGTTGGCGTTCGCCAGCGCCTTGTCGAACCAGGCGGCGGCGTCCGCGGGCCGTCCGAGCCGGCGATGGAGTTCCCCGACCAGATAGGTGCAGAACGCGCGGCGCTCCTCGTCCGGGATTTCGTTGTCGGCAAGCGCCTTTTCGAAGTGTTGCAGGGCGAGACGCTGAAACTCCTCCTCGACCTTTTGCAGAAAGAGTTCGGAGGAAGCCAGCTCTTTGAGGACGCTGGAGGCGCGGGGATGGGACAGGACCTCGTTCAAGGGGCCGACCGCCGAGCCATGCTCCCCGCCCTCGCGGAGAAAACAGGCCCCGATGAAGGCGGCGAGGGGTTTTTCCTCCTCGGTGAAGCGGCCGTTGCGGAGATCGTCGAGAAAGAGCCGGCCGTGGAAGAGATGCAGGCGGTACAGCGCGAACGCGCGCTGCTCCCCGATTTCCTTCTGGTGCCGCTGCTCGAAGGCCTTGGTCATCTCGGCATAGGTCTGGGCGAGCGCGCGGTCGCGGTCGATCGGATCGTGATAAACGCGCGCGACCCAGCAGCCACGGAGGGCGGCGTTTCCCAGGATCCACTGGGGCTTGCCGAGCGCGACGTAGCAGAGGTACATCGCCTTGTGCTTGAACCAGGCGGGAATGCGGATCTGGCTCGTCGGCTCCTCGGCCATCCCCTGGGGGCGGAGCCAGCGCAGTTCCTTGAGTTGGGGGGCGAGGCGCTTCTTGTCGTCCTCGGTGAGGGCCTGGGCATAGTCCGTGGCCAGTGCGGAGAAGTAGCACTTCGGACAGGTCCAGACGGTGAAGAACTCCCGCGGCGCGCCCGACATGGGGCGGACGAAGAGGTCGGGATCCGGGGGGCCGGCCTTGAAGTCCTCGGCGACCACTTCGAGCCCCTGGAAGGCGAAGGCGCAATAGGGGCACGTGGCGGGCTTCTCGCGGACGGAGGCCGCGGGGGCTATCGCGACCGCGGCCAGCCAGAACAGACCGCAGAACGCGAGCCAGCGAGTTCCGAGCATGATCGGCTCCCGGGGAAGGAGGGGGATGAGGGGCGCCGAGGGAAGGGCGGTATTTTAGCACCAGGGCTCCCCCAGTCAAGGAGTTTTGACCATTTTACTTGACTGCGATGCCCCCCCTCCTATAATGGTCCGCTTGCTTGGTTGCATCGACGGCCCTCCCCAGCCGTCTCCCAGGACCCTCTAGCCAGGAGCCTGTCACGATGGCCATCCGCGTCGCGATCAACGGCTTCGGCCGCATCGGCCGGCACGTGTTCAAACTCATGCTCCAGCGCCCGGACTTCCAGGTCGTGGTCATCAACGATTTGGTGGACGCGAAGACCCTCGCCCACCTGCTCAAGTACGACTCGATCTTCGGCCGCTTCGACGGGACGATCGCCCTCAAAGACGGGGGCTTCGCGGTCAACGGCCAGGACCTCAAGGTCCTCGCGGAAAAGGATCCCACGAAGCTGCCGTGGAAGCAGTTCGAGATCGACTTCGTGGTCGAGTCCACGGGGATCTTCACCTCCCGCGCGGACTGCCAGAAACACCTCGACCAGGGCGCAAAGCGGGTGCTGCTGACGGTCCCGGCCAAGGACAAGATCGACGCGACGATCGTGATGGGGGTCAACCCTCAGCATCTCAAGCCCGAGCACAAGATCATCTCCAACGCCTCCTGCACCACGAACTGCCTGGCGCCGATGGCCAAGGTCCTGAACGACCGGTTCGGCATCGTGCGGGGCCTGATGACGACGATCCACGCGTACACGAACGACCAGCGCATCGCCGACCTGGTCCACAAGGACTTGCGCCGGGCGCGCGCCGCGGCCATCAACATCATCCCGACGACGACCGGCGCCGCGCGCGCGATCGGCGAGGTGATCCCCGAGTTGAAGGGGAAAATGGACGGCACCGCGCTGCGGGTCCCCGTCCCGGACGGCTCGATGACCGACCTCACCGCCGAGCTGAAGAAGCCGGCCACGGCGGCCGAGATCAACGCGGCCTTCCAGGAGGCGGCGGCAGGCCCCCTGAAGGGCGTGCTCGAGTACTGCCAAGACGAGATCGTCTCGCAGGACATCGTGGGGAACACCCATTCCTGCATTTTCGATTCGAAGCTCACGTTGGGGCTGGACGGAAATTTCGTCAAGGTCTTCGGGTGGTACGACAACGAGTGGGGCTACTCGAACCGCGTCGTCGACCTCATCCAGTTCGCCCAAACCGTCAAGTAGCCCGCTCATTCGCCAAGGAGAACTCGATGGCCAAGCTGACCATTCATGACATGAACGTGCGAGGGAAGCGCGTCCTGCTCCGCGTGGATTACAACTGCCCCCTGGACGAGAACGGGAAGGTTTCGGACGACTCAAGGATCCGCGCGACGCTGCCCACGCTGAAATACATCCTGGACAACAAGGGGAAGCTGGTCCTCATGACCCATCTCGGCCGGCCGAAGGGGGTCGACGAGAAACTGAGGCTCGACCCGGTGGCGGAGCGGCTGGAGCAGCTCCTGGAGCGCCCGGTCAAGAAGCTCACCGATTGCGTCGGGCCGGAGGTCGAGAAGGCCGTCACGAAGATGAAGGAAGGGGAGATTTTCCTGCTCGAGAACCTCCGCTTCCATCCGGGCGAAGAGGGGAACGAGGACGCCTTTGCGCGGAAGCTGGCGATCCTGGGCGAGGTGTACGTGAACGACGCCTTCGGCGCGTCGCACCGGGCGCACGCCTCGGTCGTCGGCGTCGGACGCTACCTGAAGGCGGGCGCCGGGCTGTGCATGAAGAAGGAGATCGAGGGGCTCGGCAAGCTCGTCGAGACCCCCGAGAAGCCCTTCGTCGTGATCCTTGGCGGCGCGAAGGTCTCCGACAAGATCCCTGTCATCGAGAACCTCCTCAATCGCGCGCAGGTCCTGCTGGTGGGCGGCGCGATGGCGTACACCTTCCTGAAGGCGCAGGGCAAGGAAGTCGGCGGGTCGAAGGTCGAGTACGACAGGCTCGACACGGCGACGAACCTTCTCCGGCGGGCCGAGCAGCGGAAAGTCGAGGTGCTGCTGCCGGTTGACCATCTCGTTGCGGACAAGATCGATCCCAAGGCGCGGATCCGCATCGAGGTCGGGCAGATCCCGGAAGGCTGGATCGGCGTGGACCTCGGCCCGAAGACGGTGCGCGCGTTCGAGGAAAAAATCGCCACGGCGAAGTCGGTGCTCTGGAACGGGCCGATGGGGATTTTCGAATACGCGAAGTTCGCGATGGGCACGCAAGCGGTGGCGAAGGCGCTGGCGAAAAGCCAGGCGTTCAGGGTGGTGGGCGGCGGGGACACCGCGGCGGCGGTATACAAGTTCGGCCTCGCGGACCAGATGTCCCACGTGTCGACCGGCGGCGGCGCCTCCCTCGAGTTTTTCGAGGGGAAGGATCTCCCCGGCGTTGCGGCCCTTTCCAACCGGTAGCCGGAGCACTCGCCGATGCGGTCCCGCCCGACCGGACCCGAAGAGGAACGCCCCATGCCTCTGCCCTACAAGGTCTACGGCATCAACCTGATGGTCAAAATGCTACAGGAAGCGCCTCCCGACGTCGATCTCCACTGCCCGAAGGGCTCCCCGATCAAGTTCGGCGTGGTGGTGGGGCGCGGCGACGGCTTTGACGAGGCCGGCGCCTGTTTCCGGGAGCTTCCCGATTTCGAAACCGTCGTCGCCTTCGAAGAGAGCGTCGAAGGAGTCGAAGGGCACTACTTCTACTTCAAGAACGAGGAGTACCGCGTCCTGCATCTCGATGCGGTGATCCTGTCCTTCCGCAAGAATCCCTGACGAGGCGCCGCCATGGCCGACCCTGCAAGCACAAGGCCCCCGATCCGGATCGCGCCCTCGATCCTGTCCGCGGACTTCTCCCGCTTCGGCGAGGAGGTCATGGACGTGCAGCGCGCCGGCGCGGACTGGATCCACATCGACGTCATGGACGGGCATTTCGTCCCCAACCTCACGTTCGGCGCGGGCGTCGTGAAGGCGCTCCGCAGCCTCGGGACCATCCCCTTCGACGTCCACCTGATGATCGAACGCCCCTGGGACGTCGTGAACACCTACGTCGAGGCGGGGGCCGACGTCATCACCGCGCACGTCGAGGCCTTCGTGCCCGCGACGGCGCGCAAGCGGGCGCAGCGCGGCTGGACCCTCGACGGGTATCAGTACCTCGACGACGATTCGCGCCGGCGCGTCCGGGAATTCATCGCCTCGGTCCTCACGCACGGAAAAAAAGTCGGCCTCGCCCTCAACCCGACGACGCCGGCCTCGGTCGTGGAGGAGTTTCTCGGCGAGGCCGACCTCATCCTCGCAATGACCGTCTGGCCCGGTTTCGGCGGACAGAAGTTCATCGAAGACGTGATGCCGAAGGTGAAGCAGCTTCGGCTGATGTCGAACGACCGCGTGCACGTCGAGGTGGACGGCGGGATCGGGCTGGAAACCGTGCAGACGGCGGTGGGGAGCGGCGCGAACGTCCTGGTGGCCGGGACTTCCGTGTTCGGCGATCCGGAGCGGGCGGTGGCGATCCGGGGCCTGCGCGAGAAGGCGGCGGCCGCCCCGCGGCCTTAGCGGCCCGTTAACGAAGTCCAGACCGAGTGCCTGGGGGCGCGGCCCTCCGGCCCTCGCGAACGGCTGCGGGAACCGCGACCCGCCGTGACAGAGCTGCCGAGTGCGGCCACAGTCTTCGAAGGCCGACGCCGCCGTTCGTAGTTCCGCCTTCAGGCGGAGCGTCGGGCGGCATGGCGGTGGACCCCGAAGCTGTCTTCGGAATGCGGGGCTGGACTTCGTCCACGGGCCTCTCGCATCGCGCGCGCTAGACGGATTCACGCGCCCGGGTAGCCACCGTCTCCGAAGACCCGAGCCTCCCCTCCCCACGAGGGCCCTGGAATGGCCTGGGACGGCCTGAAGAAGTTCGTCTTTCGTCGCAAGCGAGACCTCCCCGAAGGTCTCTGGATGAAGTGCGACGACTGCGACGCGCTGATCTACAAGAAGGCCGTCGAGGAGCGGGTGAAGACGTGCCCGCAGTGCAACTTTCACTTCCCCATGACCGGCCCGGAGCGGCTGCAGCTTCTCCTCGACCCCGGCAGCTTCCAGGAACGCTGGGACGATCTCACGCCGGCCGACCCGCTCTCCTTCGTCGCCGTGACCGCGTACAAGGACAAGCTCGCGGAGGCGCAGCTCCAGACGGGCCTCCGTGACGCCGCCATCGTCGGAACGGGCACCCTCCACTCGCGGCCCCTCGTCTTTGGCGTCACCGACTCGCGCTTCATCATGGGGAGCATGGGCAGCGTGGTCGGCGAGAAGATCACGCGCGCCGCGGAGCTGGCCGCGGCGGAGAAGCTGCCCCTCATCATCGTCTCGGGCTCGGGCGGCGGCGCGCGGATGTACGAGGGCTGCCTCTCGCTCATGCAGATGGCGAAGACCAGCGCCGCCATCGCGCGGCTGCACGACGCGGGCGGATTTTTCATTTCGATCCTCACCCACCCCACGATGGCCGGCGTCATGGCGAGCTTCGCCGCCCTCGGCGACATCGTGATCGCGGAGCCCAAGGCCCTGATCGGCTTCACGGGACCGCGCGTCATCGAGCAGACGATCAAGCAGGAGCTGCCGAAGGGCTTCCAGCGGGCGGAATTCATGCTGGAGCACGGCTTCGTGGACCTGATCCTCGAGCGCCAGCGCATGCGGGACGAGCTGGCAAAGATCCTGAACTACCTGCCGTAGCGGTTGGCGTCCCGTTCGCCACGTCCCCCTGCCTCCTTCGACCCACGCAGGCTCATCTCTCCAGCGTGCGGCGACCCGCCACACGCCGTGCGGCAGATCGCCCCACCCCCGCCCTCGCCGGAGCACCCTCCTAACCCAAAAGTTCCCTTCGAACGGGGGGCGGCCCTCACGACGCGCGGCGCGGCATGACGGATGCGCCTCCCCGATTGGCCCTGTCGACCATGGCCCTGGGGCCGGTTCGATTCCGTTCGAGTGGTACACGAAGGAGGAGTCCGATGAGAGTTCCCCTGAGAATTCCTCGTGGGGCATCCGGCCGGTCCATGCTCGCCATGCTCGCCATGCTGTTCGCTGCGACGATGGGCGCGCTCGCGCAGGGACACGATGGCCCCGCGACGAATCCGCGCTTGCCCACGGCATCCCACTACAGCGTGAGCATTGAAGCGCACGACCTCGCTGCCGGTTCGGAGCTTCGCGCGAAAATCGAGGGGCTGGCCGCCAAGGCGGGCTTGCTGTCCCTCGACCGCACCGGAAGGATGCCGGCGCTCCGTTCGTGGGTCGCTCGCGAACAAGGTGGAGGGGTTGCGTTCGTTGCCGAGGACTCGGGCTTCCGGCGCTGGACATGCCGCGAAGGAGACCTGGAGGTGACGCTCCACCCGGGGAAGACGTTTGGGTCCGGCGTCTTCGTGGCGCGGAGCGGGGACGGTGAGCTCGCCTGTGGACGCTACGTGGCTCACGGTGACTGGTAGGCATCCGGCGCCGTTGAGGCGCGAGTCGCCCGCCGGCTCGACCACTCCCCCTAGAACACCAGCGGCTCGCCCTTGCGGATCGCCGTGATCAGGCGACGCACTTCGGCCCCGCCGCCCGCATAGACGAAGTCGCCGAAGCGCGCAAGGCGCTCCACGTCGAGAGTCTTGTTGGCCTCGACGACGCGCCTGAAATCAACGCCGTCTTGCTCCTTGTCCGCCCGCTTCCGGTACACCCCGACCATCGCCGCGAACTTCATCGCCGCCGCCATCTCCAAGTCCGGCACCGGGATCGTCCGTCCGGCGATCTTGAGCCGCACCGAGTGCTCGAACACCGTCTTCAGCAGATTGTCTTTCGGCTTCAGGAGGTCGATGAGGACGTTCTTCGTGGCCGGGTCCGCGAACCGCGTCACGACCTCCACGTCCGTCGTCTCCAGCGTAGGAAAGGCGTCCTGGATCGCCTTCACGGCCTTCTTGTGATGCCGCGGCAGCACCACCACGTCCACGTCCATCGTCGCGCGCGGCATCCGCGTCCACCCCGCCAGCGCGTGCGCGCCCGCGAGGACGAACGTGACGCCCGCGTCCTCGAGCACCTCGGCCACACGCTCCGGAGGAATCATGCCCGTCACCTGCATCTGGGAGAGCTGCGAGGACTCGCGCAACCGGAGCGCCAGGGAGGTCTGCGACGGCATTGGAAAGCCCCTCATTCGCCCCCGATTCCCGGCCCTCACCTGCCGCAGGAGTATAGCAAATTCGCGTCGAATTCGCCAGGGGAGCGAAGCGGGTACGGCGGCCGCGGTCGCACCACTTCCCTACTCTTCGGCGCTCACCTCCACGTCGAACACGCCGGTTCGCACGCTCCCCCCGACCTTCACCTGCACCCAGATCCGATACCGGCCCGGCCGTGGGAATTCATACGGGAACGACACGACCGCCTCCGGCGGCGGGGTGGCGGGCAAACCCGCGCAACCGGGGCCGTGCTCCGTCCCGTCCGCCGACGCAGACTCGGCCGCCTCGCCGCGTTCCGCGCGCGCCTTTTTTTCAAAGACGTGCTGGGCGGCCATGGAGACGCTGCCCGTCGGATGCAGGTGGGCGAAGACCGCCCCGTCGTCACGACGCACCGCGGCATGGGCAAGCATCCCCATGTACGGCTCGAGCGCGCCGGCGTGCCCGGCGGCGTCTTCGACCCGGAAGCGCAGACCTGCGTCGCGATTCGCCAAGACCTTCGGGGGGCCGTCCCAGCTCATCCTGAGCCCGGACTCGAGCTCCGCGGCCGGTTTCTCGTCACCAGGTGGGCCGACACGCACGATGCCGGATGCGGCCGCCGGTCCGCCGACATGCCAGGAGTCGTCCGGATCCTGCGCTGGCCCAGCCTCGAGGTCCGCCGGGGCGCCCGACGCCCCCGCAGCGGGGAGCTCGGCGAGCCCCGTCAGCGTTTGAGAGAAGCCCGTCTCGTGGGTGAGATCGGCGTAGAGCCGGTACGTCCCGGCCGGCAGGGGCGGGACGGTCACCTCGAACCGCTCCCCCTGGACCCGCACCGGATGGATATGCGCCAGCGCGTCCAGATTCGGCTCCCGAAGGAGGAAGAGGTGCATCAGCTTTCCGTGATCGGGGACCAGGGGGCCGTACCGATGAGCGTCCGTCAGGTCGAGGTCCAGGCGCAGCCGGCGTTGACCTCCGGCCGCGAGCACCTGGGCGGCCAGCTCGCGGGGTCGGTACATGTCGTTGTTTCGGTAGTCCGCGTCCACGGCATTCCACCAGCCTCTAGCCGCGAAAAGGGCCAGCGCGAAACCGGCCCCGCCCAGCGCCACCACTACCCAGGCGCGCCAGGCCCGCCGGGCCTCCGGCGACTGCCCCGGCGGCAAGACGCCTTCGCGCACCGCCGCCCACAGGATGGAAAGCGCGCCTGCGAAAAGCACGACGCCGAGGGCCGCGAGCAGACCGCCGAGCCCCTTCGACATCGGCAGCCGCGTGGTCGCGATCGAGTTCACGGGCACGCTCGCCGTCCCCACGCCGCGCTCCCCTTCGAGGGTCACGAGAACGCTGTACGCGCCGGAGTCCATCAGCCAGAGGCTCGCCGTGAAAAGGCCGGGCTCGCCCGGGACCGGCTCGGCCGCATCGGGCGGCGGTGCGCCCCGCGTGCCCGCGCGCCAGTGGACCGGGAGGACGGTCACCCGCCGCGCTTCGCCGGACTTTAGTCGCACGTGAATCTGCGCCAGACCGGGAACGACGCCCGGCGGCCGGACGGTCACGCGCACCGGGTACGGCCCCGCGTCTCCTTCGTAGAAGACGTTCGGACTGCCGACGTGCGCCCAACAAGGGACCGGCAGGAGCAGCACCAGTAGAGTCGCGAGCCTCCCAAGCCATCGCTTCATCGCAGCACCTTCGCAAGCCAGCGGCCGGACCGGAGGCCGATGCCGGAGGAGACGACCGCGAAGGCCAGCGCCACGGCAAGGCCCGCGGCCGTGACGGCGTCCCGTTCCTGTCCGAAGAATCGGTGACGGTACTCACCTGGGCTGTCCATATAGGACCACCACCGATTGCCGGCGAAGAACCAGTTGTCGGCCGCGGGCGAGAGCAGGAACTGCGCGAAGAACCACTGGACCGGCAGGAAGGCGGCGAGGAACACGACGCCGAGGAGGATCGCCGCGGCGGCGTCGCGAAAGAGGCCGTCCCCGCGACGCACCCAGCGCAGGCAGAGGTCGAGGAGAAGCGCCGGGATCACGAGCAGCAGCGGAAAGGGCGGAGGGACCATGTGGGTGATCGGATTGTAGATCGGCGCGAGGCGAGGTTGAGCGGGGAAAAGCTGGAGGCTCCAGACCATCGCGAGGAGAATTCCCGTGTAGCCGGCGGCGACGGCGGTAGCGGCCCAGCGGAGACGCGAGGCCATCGCCGCGGCGACGAGGATCAGCGGGAAAGCGCCGCAAGCCACCTTGTAAAAGAGGAGGCGGTGCTGTTCGTTGGGAAACGCGAACTCGCTCATGAGCGTCGCGGCCAGGGTCAGGAAGATCCCCGACGCGTAGGCGAACAGGGCTGCGCTCGGGCTGGTGCGTCGAGCGCGGAGAGCCGCGGCGCCGCTGTCGGCCGCGACGCCTCCCGCCCGATTCTGGAGGGCGAGCACGAGGACGAGCGCGCCGGCGACCACGGAGAACATCCCGGCTGCGAGCAGCACGTGGGGCGGGCTGAGGATCTCGACGTCGAGGCCGTAGGCGTTGTGCCACCAGTCGTCGAACGGGGCGGAAGTGAGCATCGCCGCCGCCCCCCAGAGCGTGACCCAGGCGCCGAGCGGGGCGCGAAAGCCCCAGACGCCCACCGATGCGGCGCGCTCGTCGGCCGAGCCGAAGAAAGTGGTTTTGATCGCGAGCCAGGCGCAGGCCAGCCCCGGCAGCCCGCCGCCGAGGTAGATCGCAAGGTGCGCCGGCGTCCAAAACGTGTCGCGGCCGATGCTGATGTGCCAGGAGATGTCCCAGAGGAGGCCGACGACGATGCTCGTCGCCCCGAGGACGACCGCGGGCGCGTGCCAGGGGAGGCGGGGCGCCTCGACAGGCGAGGCGTGAACGGGAACGACAAGGACCGGTGCGGAGGTCGACACGGACACCTCACGGAGGGGACCGGTGGAAATCACGAGTCAACGGAAACGGACATCGTCCGCTTCGCCATATAAGACGCGTCACTGCGTTCCGTGACATCCCAAGCCGACACTACTGAAAGGAAACCACGACGGCGGTTGCATCGTCGGACATCTTGAACCGCGGAAAGGTGCGACATTCGGGATCCTGGGCCTCGAGCATCCGGAGGCGTTCGAAGGACTTTTCGAGTCCCCGCACGCGCACCTCCCGAAGCAGGTCCTCCGGCCCGAAGGCATGAAACGTATCCACGAGGCGATAGAATCCGTCGCTGGCAAGGAGCGCGCCCGCGGACGGTTGGAGATCCACGCGCGCCAGGGACAAATGCGCAGCCGCCGAAACATCGAGACTGAGAGCCCAGTAGCCCTCCGGCGTGTTCATTTTCGCCCGATGCTCCCGGAGCAGCGGGAGCGCGACCGCGGACGCTTGGTGGGGCTCCGCCGAACCACTCTCCCGGCTTCGGCGCACCTCCTCAAGCACCCGCCTGTCAAGCGCCTCCAGTGGGCCGCCGCCAAGCTCGAGCGGAGGTCGCCCCTGCCCCTCGACGAGCATGCGACAGTCTCCAAGGACGGCGCAGACGGCCTGGGTTCCCTCGAGCCTGAGAAAGGCCATCGACGCGGAGGGAAGCTCATAGCGCTCACGCGCGGGTCGAACGGCGAACCGAACGAACCGATCCGCGACGATCCGGATCGCACGCTCGATACGTTCCCGAAGGTCGGGCGTGGGATCCGGGTCTAGCTCACGAAACGCAGAGTCCATCTCCTGGACGAACCACGCCGCGTCGCTCGGACCTGGGAGGAGGCGGTCGGGACTCAGCCCTGTGGCGCCGTCAAGCACCCAGACGCTGCGCTCCGTCCAGCCCATCAGGTCTTCATTTCCGGCCTCAGTGGCCCCGCTTGCCCCGCCCGCGTGTGACCTGTGCGCGCGGGTCAACAATCTCATGGGCGCTCCTACTCCAAGATCACAGCGAGGACGAAGATCCCGTCTGTAGCTCGAACACTCCCAGACGCACGCCCAGGAGGGCGAGGGCGACCTCGAGGACCGCGGAGGCCTCGCTTCGGTGGTCAAGGATCCAGGAGTCGAGCATTGTAGCCAGGTCGCTCTCCCTCCCTTCGATGGGAAGGAGTTCCTTCTGCTCGAGCTTGCAGAATTCCGCGAGATCGATCGACACGGTGCTGGAGTCATGCTCCCGGGACTCGCGGGGTCGTTCCCCTCCGAACTGGTCGACGATGGCGTCTGAGTTGAGTTCGGAGACTCCCAGGAAATAGAAATCCGGGAGTCCCCCACGCAACAGCTCGCGAGCCCCGCCCAGGAAGCGGAGTTGGCGCGCCTCCAGGTGAACTCCACTCTCGAATTCCGTTTCGCGCAGGATGCCCTTCACCAGGGCGTCTTTGACGCCGTCGTTTCCGAGATCCCATTTGAAGTCCTGCCGGCCGACAGTCCCGGAAGCCGAAGGGCTCAGTTTGCCGCGCTCGAAGGCAACGAAGCCGCTGCGCCGGGGTAAAACGAGGCGGAGGTCTTGCGAGACGAGCAGGAGGCTGATGCCGAGGTGGTTGCCGAGAGGGGACCCTTCGAGCTTGCCCAGCCCCCAGGGCCCCGCCCCGGTCGAGCCTTCGAGACGATCTCGAATCGTCTCGTCCGTCGATGGGGAACGAAAGTCCATGGCAAAGTTGGTGCCGTACGCCCAGAAGTAGGCCGAGGGGCGAACGGCCAAGCAGAGCCGCGGAGCCTCCTTGGGCCCATCCCATCGATAGCTCTCCAGCCGGAGAACGTCGCCGTCATAATCAGCCGGAGACTGCTTCCTCCGATAGTATACCGCCTCACGCCAGATTCTCCCCACCTCCGAGTCCGGTCGAGGATACAAGTGCGGGTTTTGGGTCGTCGCACACTCGCAGAAGACCTGGGCAAGCTCGAGCCGCCGGGCCTGTGGCTGCGGAGCGATGAGCGCCGCGGGAACGACCTGCTCGTCCCGCCCCAGAGGCTTGTACCTGAGCAAAGGCTCACCGCTGATGCCCGAGCCCTGCGTCGAATAGCCCCGCAGGAGTACGTCGCGGGTCGCCGTCAGCATCGGCGCGACATAAAGACGAGGCTGGTATTGGAGCTCATCGGCGTGCACTGAGGCCGACGCGAAGACGCCGACCGGGTGATAGCCAGGGACGTTCAGAGTCCTTGCCTTCCACTTCCTCGGGCTTCCCTTGAACAGCTCTCGCGGAACGCCCGGCCCGCGATCGTCGAAGATCAGGCCCTCGGGTCGCGCGCAGTGCTGGAGCCGCGCGGCGAGGTTCACGATGTCGCCTACGTAATCCTCTCGGAGCACGCTCGGCTCGCTCGAGGTCACACGCAGGCAGGCGCCATGCGTCACACCGGCGCCCAGGCACAGCGGATCGCTTCCGTTTCTGGGGAGATTCCTGATTCTGTCCGCGGCTCCCTGGTATGCCCCGAGGATGAAGCCCCCGATATCCCTGCAAACAGTGGAGAAGGGCGTACCCCTTTTGCCCTTGTCCTGCGGTATGCGCTCCGGCAAGTCGACAGGGTAGACAAACATGAAACCGTCTCCGAGGGGCTTCGCGAACGGCTCGACCTTGCCGACGGCCCCCTTCCACCGCCTTCTGAATTCGAGGAACTTGTCGATGAACTCCTCTCGAACGGCTGTGTGGATCCCTTGGAACGTATCTCTCACTTCCGGATTGCTGGCCGCGGCGCAAAACTTCGTGAAGCCGCGCGTATCGACGAAGACGCAGAAGGCCTCGCAGATTTCGGTCGTCATGTGCAGGTCGGAGGTCGGCACGCCCGAGTCTCCAAGAATCGGCATGGCTGAGATTTGGGGTCCCCACGGAGGCCGATCGCATCGCCCGACCAACCACCGAGCGGGATTCTATCCTTCCGTCTAGCCGGCCGCAAGCGTGATTCTCGACTGGACGCCGCTCCCCGAACTCGCCCGTCCGGAACTCAACCAAGACGAACCCGTGCAGACACCCGTGGCCCCACGCGCGGAGGCGGTGGCCCCGCCTCCGCGCGGTCGACGTGTTAAATCACTGTTGTTTTCAGATCGCGGCCGCCTCGGCCTCAGGTCGATGCGCCGCGGCCGCCGCCGGAGATGCCGCCGCTCCGGCCCCCACTCTCGGGGCCCCGTCCCGCGGGGCGCGGGCGTAGGCCTTCACCATCTCCGCGTACGCGCCGTGCGCCGCGAGCAGCTCCCGATGCGTGCCACGTTCCACGATGCGTCCATCCGTCACCACCAGGATCAGGTCCGCGCGCCGGATCGTCGAGAGCCGGTGCGCGATCACGACCGCCGTGCGGCCCCGCCCGGCCACGGCAAGGGCGTGCTGGAGCGCCCGCTCCGAACGCGTGTCCAGCGCGCTCGTCGCCTCGTCCAGCACCAGGATCGCCGGGTCCGCCAAGAGCGCCCGCGCGACGCAGAGGAGCTGACGCTCCCCCGCCGACAAGCCGGTCCCTCGCTCCCCCACGCGGGCCCCGAGCCCGCCCGGGAGCTTTTCCAACAACCACCCCGCGCCGATGCGCTCCATGCACGCGCGCGCCTCCGCCTCCGTCGCGGAGGGCCGCCCGTACCGGAGATTCTCCAGGACCGTTCCTTCGAAGAGGAACGCGTCCTGCGGCACGACCGCGATCTGCCGGTACAAGGATTCCAAAGTGCACGCGCCGAGGTCGTGTCCGTCCAGCAGGACCCGCCCTCGCGTGGGTTCGTAAAAGCGGCAGAGCAGGTTCACGATCGTGCTCTTCCCGGCCCCCGTGGGCCCAACCAGCGCCACGGTCTGGCCCGCGACCGCCTCGAAGTCGATTTCGCGGACCGTCCACGCTTGCGCCTCCGCCGGCGCATGCGCGTCCGCGCCTGCGCCTGCTTCCGCGTTCGCCGCAGGCCGGTCGTAGCGGAACCACACGTTTTCGAATCGGATGCCGCCGGCCAAGCGGGGCAACCCCGCCGCGCCCGGCCGGTCCACGATCTCCGGCGGCGTGTCGAGGAGGAGGAAGATCCGCTCCGCCGCGGCCGCGCCGAAGAGCGCGCTGTTGTACAGGTCGCCGAGCCACTCCATCGGCCCGAAGAAGGACGTCAATAGCAGGACGAAGGCCGACAGCTCGCCCACGCCCATCCGCCCCGAGGCGCACCACGCCCCTCCCACGGCGAGCACGAGCACCGCCGCGAGGCCGTGCGTGAGCCCGATCGCCGGGTGGTACGCGCTCCACACGTACGCGGCCCGCTGCACCTCGGCCTGGTGCTCGCGCACGTGACCGCTGAAAGTTTCCAGATTGCGCGCCTCCTGCCCGAAGGCCTGGATCACGCGCACCCCGCTCACGGACTCCGCAAGGTGGGCCGTCACGCGGGCAAGGGCCTCCCGCACGCGCCGGTACGCCCGCATCCCGCGACGCCGGAAGACCTCCGTCGCCACGAGGAGCGGGACCAGCGTGAGCGAGACCACTCCGCAGAGCGCCGCGTCGTACCAGAGCATCATCGAAAGGGCGAGGAGCCACCGCAGGGTACAGCTCACCACCGTGAGCGGTCCCCAGACCAGCGGCCGTTCCAGCGTGTCCACGTCACGGTCCACGCGGGCGATGATCCGCCCCTGCCGGGTCCGGTCGAAATAGCGCATGGACAGACTGTGCACGTGCTCGAAGACCGCGCGCCGGATGTCGGCGAGAACCCGGTGCCCCGCCCACCACATGATCCCGAGCTCGATGACGTCGAGCGTCACGCGCACGAGCCCCGTGAGCACGAGCAGGCCGACCACGACCAGGAGCCCGTCCACGTCGCCGTGCGCGATCTTGTCGTCGATCGCCACCTTCACCAGGTGCGGTTCGCAAAGCACCGCGGCCACCCACCCCGCCTCCATGGTGAGGGTGAGCCCGATCGGCCACCGGTAAGGCCATAGGAAGGCCCCGAGCCGCCCCAGCGTCCGCCGGTCCAGCTTCCGTTGGGCCAGTTCTTCTTCAATATCCAGGTCCGATGACATCGTCCCTCCGTATCAACAGCCCCGCCGCGTCACGCGACCGGGAAGCAACCTCAGACACCAAACCAGACTCGACGGCGCGCCCTGCGCCCATTCACGGCCGCGCGATCGGCAGCCGCCGGGTCTCCTCCTCGAGCCACTGCCCGCGGAAGAGGTCCTCGTAGAGCGGGCACGTGAGCATCAGCTCCGCGTGCCGCCCCTCGGCTACCTTTCGGCCGCCCTCCAGGACCACGACCCTGTCCGCGTGGAGCACGCTCGTCAACCGCTGCGCGATCAGGATCGTCGTGCGCCCGCGCGCCACGGCCTGGAGCGCGGCTTGCAAGGCCTCTTCGGTCCGCGCATCCACGCTCGACGTCGCATCGTCCAGGATCAGCACCCTCGGGTCCGCCAGGATCGCCCGCGCGATGGCAAGCCGCTGCTTCTGCCCGCCGCTCAGATTGATCCCGCGTTCCCCTACCAGGGTGTCGAATCCGGCTTCCAATTCCGAAATAAAATCGTGCGCCTGCGCGAGTCGCGCCGCCTCCTCGACCTCCTCGCGCGTCGCCCCCGGCCGACCGAAGGCGATGTTCTCGGCGATCGTCGCCGAAAAAAGAAACGTCTCCTGGAACACGAGCCCGATCCTGCCCCGCAGGGCGCCGAGCCCGTATTCCCGCACGTCCACGCCGTCGACCAGGATCTTCCCGGCGGTCGCGTCGTAGAAGCGCGGAATGAGCGCCATCACCGTGCTCTTCCCGGAGCCGGTCGGCCCGACCAGCGCCACCGTCTCCCCCGGCGCGACGCTGAAGGAGACCTCGCGCAGGGCCGGGAGGGCGGTCCCGTATTCGAAGCTCACGTTCTCAAGGCGGACTTCCCCTCGGGCGGTCCGCGGTTCGGCCGGCGCCGCGCTTTCCGGCACGCGCTCATTCTCGTCCAGCAGCTCGAAGACGCGCGCGCCGCTCGCGAGGGCGTTCTCGATGCCCTGCACGACCCGCGACACGATCCGGAGCCGCTGGTGCATTTCCACCAGATAGAACACGACCGCTGCGAGGCAGCCGACCGTCAATTCGCCCCGGATCACGCGCGCGCCGCCCCACGCGAGCGAGAGAGGCAGGCTCGACCAGAAGACCAGGCTCGCGACCGGCGCGCGGTTCGTCCAGAAGTGCTCCGCGCGCACGCAGAGGTCGCGATAGACCTTGAGCCGGCCGCCGAAGCGGTCCAGTTCGCGCGCCGCCGCGCCGAAGGCCTTCACGACCCGGACCCCGGCGATGCTCTCCTGCACGACGGAGGTCACGGTGTCGTACTGGTCGCCGGCCTCCTCCCACAGGAGCCGCAGCCGCGAGGCGTACCGAAAGGTCAGGTACACGTACAGGAACGAGAACAGGGCCAGGATGCCTCCGAGGAGCGCGTCGTAGCGCAGTACCATGACGGACGCGCCCGCGAGGAGCAGCGTCAGCTCCGGCGTTGAGAAAACAAAATCGGCATAGAGCGGCCCGAGCCTTTCCACGTCGCGGGTCGTCTTCGCGATCAGCTCTCCCGCGCTCGAACGGTCGTGGAACCGGAAACCGAGCTTCTGCACGGCCGACACGAGGTCCATCCGGTAGCGCGCGAGCGTCGCGGCCTCGACCCGGGTCCGCAGAATCGAGCCGACCGAGCGCAGGCCGTTTTCGAGAATCACGAGCGCGAGGTAGGCGGCGAAGATCCGCCAGGGCAGTCCGCCCGTCGCGTGGGAACGCGCGAGCGTCACGACACGGTCGAGCGCGGTCCCCGCAAGGAAAGGGAGCGAGAGCGAGATCGCCACGCCGAGAAGCGTGAGCGCGTACACGGCGAGGACAAGCCCGCGCGCCGGGGCGAGTCGGGAGAGCATCCGCCGAAGCGTGCGGAGGGCGCCCGTGGCGCGGGCGCTGCCGGCTGCTGTTGACAAGGGGGCACTCCTTTGTACCGCCCCACGGAATCGGGTGACCCATTGGCTGGGCGATTTTGGCCGCCCGCTTTGTTGCGCTCGCTCGGCGTAGTTCTTCGTTACTACGCCTCACTCGCGCGCCTCGCGGGCGGCCAAACTTGCCTCCGCCTATTGGCCACCGACTTCCGTGGAGCGGTACTTAGCTGGGAATCCAGACACGAACACTCTACGCAATCGTCGAGGGTCGTGTCGAGGAGATCTGGGCTCTTCGCGGGTCGGTCGCCGAGCGGCGACCGGTCGAGCGAGGCTCGACGGGGGCGCGGGATCGGCGCAAACCGACCCCACGGCTCGGGAAGATCGCGGCGGTCGCCGGCCAGACGGACGGCGAACGTGTTGGGACCGAACGACGGACGCCGCTAACGATCGACGTGAATCATCGGACCTTCCCTTTGCGCGGAGAACCCAAAGTTGATAGGGAAAACTAACGGTCGTCGGCGAAAAAGGTTCGGGCAAGCGCGCGAAAATCGCGCCGCGGCCGCGCGACGTGCGGCCAGGCAACACGGAACCGCGACCCATTCGACTCGGCCTTCGGCCTCGCTCAGGGCGAGGGAGCGGCCTCGGCTCTTCCTAGCGCGCCCCCGGCTTCGATCCCGCCGAAACCCAGGAACGGCCCAGGGAGCCGATTCGCGAGAATGGAAAGCGCACCGAATTGCCAGGGCCTCGGCCATCGGTGGAAAAACCCGCGGTCGCGCGACTTTTGTTTGCGGTCGCGCCGCGCAAGGCTAGAATGCACCCATGCCCACCGCGAGCCACTGTCCGCACTGCGGACACGACCTTCCACCACCGGCGCCCGGCGCCCCGGACACGGACGTCCGCTGTCCCGCCTGCGGTCGCGAGGTCCGTGCGAGCGACTTCGCCACGCAGAAATACCAACCCGGCCTCACCCCGGCCATCCACGCGGTGACGGTCCCGGGTCGCGCCACCGACGCCTCCGCGCTCGGGGCGACGGTCGCCCCCGGCGCCGCCGGCGCCGCACCCCAGCCCTTCGCAGCGGGCGGCACCCTCGGCCCGTATCGCATCCTCGAAATGATCGGCCGCGGCGGCATGGGCATGGTCTACAAAGCGGTCCAGATCAGCCTCGAGCGCGTCGTTGCCCTTAAGATCCTCCCGCCCGCCTTCGCCCTCGACACCGAGTTCGTGCGGCGCTTCGACCGCGAAGCGAAGACCCTCGCCAACCTCAACCATCCGAACATCGTCTCCATCTACGACCTCGGCCGCTCGTCCGGCTTCTACTATTTCGCGATGGAGTTCGTGGACGGCGAGAGCCTCCGCGCGCTCTTGCGCCGCCGCGCCCTCGACCCCGCGGCCGTCCTCCGGCTCGCCCTCCCGCTCTGCGACGCGCTCGCGTACGCGCATGCCGAAGGAGTCGTTCACCGCGACGTGAAGCCCGAGAACATCCTGGTCGACCGCCGCGGCAGGGTGAAGGTCGCGGACTTCGGCCTCGCCCGACTCACGGCGCCGCGCACCGGGATGGAGGCGATGACGCGCACGGGCGTCGTCATGGGGACCTTCGATTACATGGCGCCGGAGCAGCGGGAGGAGACGCGCAAGGTCGACCACCGAGCCGACATCTACGCCCTCGGCGTCGTGCTCTACGAAGCGCTCACCGGTGAGCTGCCGGTCGGCCGATGGCTCCCGCCGAGTCTCAAGGCCGGGACCGACGTGCGCGTCGACGCGCTGCTTGAGCGCATGCTCGAGCGCGATCCCGACCGGCGGCCGGCGAACGCGACGCTGATCGCGGAGGAGCTGGCGCCACTGCTGCCCGCGGCGCGGACAAGCCCAGGCGCACGCGCCGGCGGGGCGATCACGGCGGGCGCGAGCGCAGGCGCCGCCGCGACATCCCCCCAGCCGCTCCCGAGCGCACCGGCTGTCGGTCCGTTCTCACTCGCGCTCTCCCCGGCTCCCCCGCCCGCCCCTCTGCTCGGCGGGCTGGACGACATACCGGACGCTGAACTGGTCGACACGGCCGCGGACGAGCCGGAGGACGGCGTGCCGGCCGCGACCGTCGTCGCCGACCGCCGCCCCCCCGGCCGCACGCCCGCCCCGGCGGGTCGAAAATCCGGTCCGGCATCCGCCCCTGGCCCTGGACCCAGACGCGGCGCTGGGACCACTCCACCCCCGCCCCCGCAGCGCACGCCTCGGCTCGCCCCCGTTCCGAGCGCCGACGCGCCCGCCGTTCCCGCCGAGCCACAGGCAGCCGCCGCACTTCGCCTCGACCTCGGACTCTGCCTCGAGGAGGCCTTCCGCTTCTACGCGGCCAATTTCGTGCGCCTCTTTTTCGTGGGGCTCGCGTTCAACCTCCTGACCTACCTCACACTGGTCGTCCTGTTCATCGGCCCGCTGGAAGTGGCTATCAACACGACGATCCTCGCCGCCATCCGGAACGGCCGGCGCATCGAGCTTCGCGATCTGTTCAGGGGGGTTTTCCGTCGCTTCTTCACCAGCCTCGGCGGCGGGCTCGCCGTTACCCTCGCCTGCATCGCGTCGTTCTGCGCCCTCGTCCTCCCGCTCATCCCCGTGGGGACGTGGGTTACCTATGTGATGCTTCTGATCGGCGACGGCAGAATGGGGATCCGGGCCGCGTTCGCAGAGAGCTACCGTCGCGTGAACGCCGCCGGCTTCGCACGGCACCTCGCGCTTCTGGCCTTCGGCCTCTTCCTTTGGGCGATGAAGTCGAGCTTCGTGGGGGCCGTCGGCGCCGGGGGCTCGCAGGCGCCGCTCGCGGCCGGCGCGGCGCTGCTGCTCGATTCGCTGACCGGGCCGCTCTATTTCGTGACCGTGGCGTTTGCCTACCTGCAGGTTGTGGACGGCCAGGGCGGAGCGCAGGCTGCCGGGGGGAGCGAGGCGGGAGCTGGGTCCCCGGTGGGGGGCGCGTAGGTGCCGGCTCCACGGCAGGGTGCTCCCAACCCGATCACGCGCGCGAGGCCGGCTACTTCGGATCAGGCGGGTTCTTCGCCTCACCGCCACCCGGAGCGTCCGCGGGCGCAGGCGCCGGCAACAATTCCCGCCCCTCGACGCGCCACCCGGCTCCCTCGACCGCGTCGAGCAGGGCCGGCAACCGGTCCGCCGCGCACGAGACGCGGAGTGCCCCATCCTTCTCGCGACCCGGCTCGACCAACCGCGCGTCTACGAGCTTCGCCTGCAGCTTGTCCCCACCACGCGCCGGATCGGGGAGGAGTCGCAGCGATCCAACCTTGCCGACCGCCAGGTGCCCCGCAAGTTCGCCGAGACGGCCCGCATGGCGCCGCGCCGAGCCCTCCTTTCCAACGAGGACCGAACCCTGCGCGTCCTCGAAGACCCACACCGACGCGGACCCCAACCACGCCGCCTCGCGGACGTCACCCACCTTGAGCTTCGCCTTTTCGAGTGCCTGCACCGACGGCCACGCCGCGGCCTTCGCCTCCAGCGTCGCGCGACTCGCCGTGGTCGCCGCCGCCGAAGCCGGGGCGAGTGACGAATCAGCCAGAACGTCGCCCGTGACGCCCTCCAGCGGGTGCGGCGTCACCCAGCGCCGGATGCCGAGCGCGAGGCTCCCCCCGGCGCGACCGCCCGCGTGGCCGGGCGCGCGTCCCACCGCCTCCCCAACGAGCGGCACGTCGTGACTCCCCTCCGTCCCCGGCACGAGCAGCGGCTGCGTGGGCGCATCGAGGTCGTCCAGGTCAAAGGACTCGATGCGCGCCTGGAGCGCCTCCCCCGGTAGCGCCAGCAACGTCAGGTCAAGCGTGACCTCGGCGGCCTCACCAGGCGCGACGGCCCGCAGCAGCAAGAAGGCGTCCTGGCCGACCGCAAGCCTCGACCGGCGCGGCAGCGCGGCCACCGGCATCGCAAGGTCCTGTTCGGTCTCGACGATCAGGGTCAACGCGCCGGGCTCCGGCTCGAGCAGTCGAATGCCGCGCTCCGAACGGCAGAGCGAATTCTCAACGCTCCGGCCGCGGTGTTCGAGGACCACGCGCGAGAGCGCGACCGCACGCTCGCCGCGATTGCGGATCCGGACACGGATCGTGATCGGGACGCCTTCTTCACGCGCGGCGGGCTCGACCTCGACTGCCAGGTTCGGCGGCTCCGCGCGAAGCGCCCCCGGCGACGCTGTCAGGAGCGCGAGGAAAATGCCGAGAACCCGCTTCGGCCACGAAGTGCGTTGCATCGTCGTCGTCCCTCAGTGTGCCGCCCAAATCCCACGCGAGCTCGGAACTCGCGGGGCCTATTCGTGCGGCTTCGGTGTGTGCATGCCGCCAATCCGCGAAGGGTTGTTGTAAGGACGCGCCGAGACCGTTCCCTCGCCCTGAGCGAGGCCCGAAGGCCGAGTCGAATGGGTCGCGGTTCCGTGTCGCCGCCCGTCGGCCTGCCGCACGATTCTAGCCCGCCTGCCCGCCCGGGAGAAGGGAATCCGTGCCGCTGTATTTTATAGGTGTCGAAGATGCAGCTTGGTAAAATGTGCCGCCGATTTCCCGCGTCCGCCCGCCCGGCGCGCGCTCCTTCCCGACACCGGGAGGCCCCTCCCCGATGGAAGTCCTGAAATCCCGGCTCGACGTCCACTCCCCCGAGTTCCAGGCGAATGTCCGGCATCACCGCCGACTGGCCGAGGAGCTGTCGGAGCGCCTGGCCCGCATCCGCAACTCCGCGTCCGAGTCGGTCATCGCGACGCAGCGAAAGCGCGGGAAGCTCCTCGTGCGCGAGCGGCTCGAACGGCTCCTCGATCCGGACACGCCCTTTCTCGAGCTCTGCCCACTCGCCGCCTGGGGCCGCCACGAAAATGAGGCGCCCGGCGCCGGACTCCTCACCGGGGTCGGCCGCGTCTCGGGCCGCGAGTGCATGATCATTGCCAACGACCCGACGGTCAAGGGAGGCACCTACTTCCCGGAGACGATCAAAAAACACATTCGCGCCCAGGAAGTCGCGCTCGACAATCGCCTGCCGTGCGTGTATCTCGTGGACTCCGGAGGGGTCTTCCTTCCCTTGCAGGCGGAGTCCTTCCCGGACAAGGAACACTTCGGCCGCCTCTTCTACAACCAGGCGATGATGTCGTCGATGGGGATCCCGCAGCTCTCCGCCGTCCTCGGGATGTGCACGGCGGGCGGCGCGTACGTCCCCGCGATGTCCGACGAGAACATCATCGTGCGCGGGGCCGGCACGATCTACCTCGCAGGCCCGCCGCTCGTCAAGGCGGCGACCGGCGAGGAGGTGTCGGCCGAGGACCTCGGCGGCGGCGACATGCACTCGCGCACCTCGGGCGTGACCGATCACCTCGCGGACGACGAGGAGCACGCGTTGCGCCTGTGCCGCGACGCGGTCGCCCACCTGAACCGGGTGAAACATGTCGACCTCGACGTCGTCCCGCCCGAGGACCCGCTCTACCCCGCGGACGAGTTGTACGGCGTCCTCCCGACGGACAATCGCCGCCCCTACGACGTCCGCGAGCTGCTCGCGCGCCTGGTGGACGGAAGCCGCTTCCACGAATTCAAGGCGCTCTACGGCCCCACGCTCGTCTGCGGCTTTGCGCGATGGTGGGGCTATCCGGTCGGCATCGTGGCGAATAGCGGCGTCCTCTTCAGCGAGAGCGCGCAGAAGGGCTCGCACTTCGTCCAGCTCTGCGCGAAACGTCGGACCCCGATCCTCTTCCTCCAGAACATCACCGGCTTCATGGTCGGGAAGCGGTACGAGCAGGGCGGGATCACGAAGGACGGCGCGAAGATGGTCCAGGCGGTCGCGACCGCGCGCGTCCCGCGCCTGACGGTGATCGTCGGCGCCTCGCACGGGGCCGGCAACTACGCGATGTGCGGCCGCGGCTACCGACCGCGTTTCCTTTTCACCTGGCCGAACGCGCGGATTTCGGTCATGGGCAAGGAACAGGCCGCCAGCGTGCTCGTGCAGGTCAAGCGAGACCAGCTCGCCCGCGAAGGAAAGACGCTTTCCGAGGACGAGGCCCGCCGCATCGCCGACCCCGTGCTCGAAAAATACGAACGCGAGGGCGACCCCTACTTCGGCAGTTCGCTCCTCTGGGACGACGGGATCATCGACCCGAAGGAAACGCGTGCGGTCGTCGCGCTCGCGCTGTCCGCGGCCTTGAACGCCCCCGTGGAAGACAGTCCCGCACCCGTTTACAGGATGTGAAGACCGAGCCATGGAAACCGTCCACGTAACGCAGGCGGGCCCGGTAGCGACGATCGCGCTCGCCCGGCCCGACGTGCGCAACGCCTTCAACGAAGTCGTGGTCGCAGAGCTGCGCGAGGCCTTCGCCACGCTGCCCGCCGGCGTGCGCGCGGTGGTCCTCACCGGCGAGGGGCCGGTCTTTTGCGCGGGCGCGGACATCGGCTGGATGCAGCGGAGCCGGGCGTACACCGAGGAGGAGAACGCCCGGGACGCGGCCGCGATGGCCGAGATGTTCCGGACCGTGGACGAGTGCCCTCACCCGGTCCTCGCACGCGTGAACGGCGCCGCGCTCGGCGGCGGCGCGGGCCTGCTGGCCTGCTGCGACATCGTCGTCGCCTCCGAGACCGCGCAGTTCGGCTTCAGCGAGGTGCGCCTCGGCATCGTTCCCGGAGTGATTTCGACGTTCGTCCTTCCGCGGATCGGCACGCGCGCGGCGCGGCGCTACTTCCTCACCGGGGAACGATTCAACGCGACCGAGGCGCGCGCCATCGGCTTGGTGCACGAGGTGACGAACCCGCTCGCCCTCGACGGCCACGTGGAGCGCATCCTCAAGGAGGTCCTGCTCGCCGGACCGGAAGCGGCCGCGGCCGCCAAGCAGCTCATTCGCGAGGTCGCCGGCAAGTCGCGCGACGAGGCCATTCCGCACACGGTGCTTACCATCGCGCGCATTCGCGTGTCGCCGGAAGCCCAGGAGGGGCTCGCGGCCTTTCTCGAAAAGCGGAAACCCTCCTGGATCGGCGGCGCATGAAGGTACTCGTCGCGAACCGCGCGGAGATCGCTTGCCGCGTGCTCTACACCCTCCGCGAAATGGGTGTCCGCTCGGTCGCCGTGTACACGGAGGTCGACCGGGACGCCCCGCATGTGTGGCTCGCGGACGAGGCCGTGGACCTCGGCTCCCCGGACGGGTACCTGCGCGCGGAGCGCATCCTCGAGGCGGCGCGTGCGACCGGCGCGACCGCGATCCATCCCGGCTACGGCTTCCTCTCCCAGGACGCCGCGTTTGCGCGCGCGTGCGGCTCGGCGGGCATCACTTTCATCGGTCCCTCGCCGGAGGCGATGGTCGCCCTTGGAAACAAGCGGGGTTCGCGTCGAACGGCGGAGGAACACGGCATTCCCGTGGTGCCGGGCGCGCTTGAGGGAGACACGCTCGACGCCGTGCGCGCCGCGGTCGACCGCATCGGCCTGCCCATCCTGCTCAAGGCCTCGGGGGGCGGCGGCGGGAAGGGGATGCGTCTCGTGCGCGAGCCGGCGGAACTGGCGGAGGCGTTCGAGGGGGCGAGGCGCGAGGCTCGCTCCGCCTTCGGCGACGATCGGCTCGTCGTCGAGCGGTACGTCCATCCCGCGCGGCACGTCGAGGTCCAGATCCTCGGCGACGGCCGGCACGCGGTCGCGCTGGGCGAACGCGAGTGCAGCCTCCAGCGCCGCTATCAGAAGATCGTCGAGGAGTCGCCGTCGCCCGGCCTTTCGGAGGGCACACGGCGCGGGCTTCTGGAATCGGCCGTCCGGCTCGCGACCGCGGTCGGCTATGCGAACGCGGGGACGGTGGAGTTCCTGGTGGGGCCCGACGGGTCGCATTATTTTCTGGAGGTGAACACGCGCCTCCAGGTGGAGCACCCGGTCACGGAGGCGCTCATCGGCCTCGACCTCGTGCGGGCGCAGGTGGAGCTCGCGCATGGCGGCCGACTCCCGGACCCGCCGCCGTCGCCGCGCGGACACGCGATCGAGGCGCGGCTGAATGCCGAGGATCCGTACCACGGCTATCTCCCCTCCTCGGGGAAGATCCTGATGCTCGAGTGGCCGCGCCGCCCTTCGGTGCGCGTCGACTCCGGGATCCGCGAAGGCTGGGAGGTGAAGCCGTTCTACGACCCGCTCCTCGCGAAACTAATCGCGTGGGGACACGACCGGGAGACCGCGCGCCGGCGCTTGGTCGAGGCGTTGCGCGAGACCACCCTGCTGGGAATCTCGACGAACCAGTCCTTCCTCCTGCAGGTGCTGGAGAGCGAATTCTTCAAGCAGGGGGCGACCTTCACGACCACGCTCGAAGCGCTCTCCTGGTCGGAGCCTGCGGTACCCGAGGAGGTCGCGGCCGCGGCGCGCGGCGCGCTCCGTTCGTCGGCGGCCGGCGGGTCCCCGACCGGGCTGCCTGCGGCCGGCGTCGTCTCGACCGCGGATCCGTACACGCCCTGGCTCGGCCTCGGCGGTTTTCGGATGGCGACATGAGCTTCCTCGACTTCGAGCACAACGGTCGCACCCACCGGCTCGCCTTCGCGCGCACCGCGGAGGGCGTCTGGCTCGGCTGGCCGGGCCGGGCGAAATTCTTCCCGCGCGAGCGGCCCAGCGCCCGCGTCGCCGCGGGCGGGCCGCACCGCGAGGACGTGCGCGCGCCGATGTCCGGGCGGATCGTGAAAGTCCGCGTGGCGCCGGGGGACGTCGTGAAGGAGAACGACCTGCTCGTCATCCTCGAGGCGATGAAAATGGAGTACCGCCTCGGCGCGCCTCACGCAGGTGTCGTGGAAGTCGTGGACTGCCGGGAGGGGGACTTGGTGGATCTTGGGAGAATTCTCGTACGGATGGCTGAATAGCGACTGCCAAGGGCGGGCCTGGAGCCGGAGGCGCCGGGGCGCCCCGACAAGGTGCCAGAAAAGCCGCTCCGCCCGGTAGACGCCCATCAACGATGGATTTTCGATCGCGCAATTTCAAATCTCAAATCTCAAATCTACACTCCCTCGGAGCTCGTCCTTGGTCCGGATCGTCGAAGTGGGCCCGCGTGACGGGCTCCAGAACGAAACGCGGCAGGTCCCCACCGAGGTGAAGGTCGCGTTCGTGGACGCGCTCTCGCTCGCGGGGCTCCCCGAGATCGAGGTGAGCGCGTTCGTCTCCCCGAAGTGGGTGCCGCAGCTCGCGGACGCGGCCGAGGTCTTCGCCCGGATCCGGCGAGCGCCGGGCGTGGCGTACTCCGCGCTCGTGCCCAACGAACAGGGGCTCGACCGCGCCCTCGCCGCGCGCGCGGATCGGATCGCGGTGTTCACGGCGGCGAGCGAGACCTTCAGCCGCAAGAACACGAACGCCTCGATTGACGAGTCGATCGCGCGTTTCCGACCTGTCCTCGAGCGGGCGCGTGCAGGCAAAATTCCCGTGCGCGGCTACGTGTCGACCGCCTTCTGGTGCCCTTACGAGGGGAAGATCGGCCCCGCGAAGGCGGCGGAGGTCGCGCTGCGGCTCGCCGACGCAGGCGTGGACGAGGTCTCGATCGGGGACACGCTCGGCAAGGCGACGCCTGATGAGGTGCGCGCCCTGCTCGAGCCCCTGCTCCCGCGCCTGCCCGCCCAGCGCATCGCGATGCACTTCCACGACACGTTTCACCGGGCCGTGGAAAACGTGCTCGCCTCGTGGAAGCTCGGCATCCGCGCCTTCGACTCGAGCGCAGGCGGCATCGGCGGCTGCCCCTACGCGCCGGGCGCGTCCGGCAACGTATCGACCGAGTCCGTCGTGGAGGCGCTTCGCGGCGCGGGCGAGGACGTTCCGGTCGACCTGGCCGCGCTCGCTGCGGCCCGCGCGCTCATCGGGGGCGCTCTCGCCCCACCCCGCGCCCGCGATGCCGCGGGCGTCTTGGAACCGCGAGCGTGAGCGAGCGGCCTCGCGGCTTTCACCACGGAACGCCCGCCGCGAACCCGCTCGCGGCTCCGGTGGGGTCCACCGCGCCGCCACGCTTGCCCAACTCCGTTGCCGGAGGAAGCATGCTCCACCGCCTTCTCCGCCTCGTTCTGGCCGCGAGCCTCGCGTTCTCCGCCTTCGCGCTTAGCGCCTCCGCGGACGACGACGTCGTGGTCGACTTGGGCTTCGGCGGACGCTACCACCTGGGTCCCGTCGCGTTCCGGGTCACTCTCACGAATCGCGGCGAGGACGCTGCCGGGGAACTCGTCGTCGACAGTCCGAGCGTCGGGGACCCCGCGCAGTACGTCCTCCAGCTCGACCTGCCCCGCGGCTCGAAGAAGTGCGTGACCGTCTACGCGACCGTGCTCACGCAGTTCGCCGAGACGAAGCTCTGGTGGCGCCCGCGTGGCAAGCCCGCCCGCGAGCTTCCGCTGGGCAGTCCCCGCATTCTGTTCCTCGATGACACGCTCGTCCTGGTCGCGAGCAACGACCCCGGCGCGAATCTGCCCGGGGCGTCGGGGAAACCGCAGGGGCGCGCGTCCGACTTCTTCTCCGTCCGCATCGAGCCGGCCATGCTTCCGAGCGCGTGGTTCGGCCTCGCGGGCGTCGAGCTGCTCTACCTGCGCGGGCTGACCGCCCAGGACCTCACGCCGGAGCAGGCGCAAGCCATCACGGAGTGGGTCGAGGCCGGGGGGCGCCTGCTCCTGTCGGGAGGCGCCTCGCCCGCGACCCCGCTCGCCACTCCCGACCGGCGGTGGCTCCCGGGCACGATCACCGGCCGGACCCGCATGGAGGCCTTTCCCGCCTGGGTCAAGAAGTACGGCGAAATGAAAAGCAGTCCGACCGAGCTGGCGGTGCTGGCGCCCGAGGAGGGCGCGGAAATCCATTGCTCGGAGGGGGACGTGCCGCTGGCCGTCGTCGCGCGCCGCGGCTTGGGCTCCGTCGCGTTCGTGGCCTTCGATCCGGCCGCGGATCCGTTCCGGCACGCCGCGGGCCTCGGGCAGCTCTGGGACGACCTCCTCGACCGGCACGCCCGGCGCAACGAGCCTTTCCTGCAATCCGGCCTGCAGCGCGAGATCCAGGAGATCCTCGCCGGCAGTCAGGCGCCGCCTCTCCGCACCTTTGTGATCGCGACGATCGCGATCTCGCTTTTCCTCGTCCTCCTGGCCGCGGTGCAACGCCGCCAGGACCGTCTCCCTCGCGCGCTCGGCTTCGCGCTCCTCTCGACGCCCTGCGTCGCGCTGGGCGTGGGTTTCGTCGTGTACGCGTTTTCGGTCCTCGATCGGTCGGGCGACCGCATCGACGCCATTTCCTTCCTGGTCGCCCCGCCCGGGGCGCGCTTCGGCGCCGCGCACTCCTTCGACTCCTTCTGGCACGCCTCGCCCGGCTTGCACGAGGAAACCGCCCCCGGCCGCCCTTCCCTCTGCCTCGAGGAGCTGCGCCCGCTCCTGGGCCTTCGCCGCGAGGCGCGGTTCACGTGGAGGGAAGGAGAGCAAGCCTGCCGGTTACAGGACCTCGAGTTCCGGCCCAACTCCTCCCGCGTCTTCCACACCCTCGCCGGCATCGACCTGGGGGACGGCATCCAGTCGGACCTGGAGCTCGGAGACGAGGGCGGGCTCGGCGGGCTCGTGAACCGAACGCCCTGGCCGTGGCGGGACGCATGGCTGCTTTCTCGCAGAGGCGAGGAGCCGCTCGGGGACGTGCCGATCGGCGGGACGGTCCGCGCTCCGAAGGGGCTCCGAGCCGCGATGGAGCGCGTCGGCGTCACGCAGATGGTCCGCGGCAACGCCCTCCATTTCGGCCTGGCCCAGATCGTTCGCTCGAGTTGGGACTGGCCGTCGCCGCCGGGCGCGGACGCGGCGCCGGAGACAAAGCCGAAGGGGGACCTCGTGCTCGTCGCATTCGTGGACCTCCCGTCCCCCTGGCAGGCCATTGCCGGCAGGCTGGAGCGCCGCACCACGGCGCTCGTCGTCCCGCTGCCGGGCCGCGACCTCCGAAAGAAGGAGGGGGCCAAGTGATCGAGCTGCGCGGCGTGCGCAAGCGGTTCGGCGA
Source organism: Planctomycetota bacterium (assembly GCA_016197205.1). Classification (GTDB taxonomy): domain Bacteria; phylum Planctomycetota; class MHYJ01; order WSZJ01; family JACPWG01; genus JACPWG01. The sequence goes on along the minus strand of JACPWG010000096.1, from coordinate 93,208 downwards.
GGCGGTGGCGCTCGACGGCGTCACGCTGTCGATCGGGCAGGGCGAGATTTTCGGCTACATCGGACCGAACGGCGCGGGGAAGACGACCACGCTCCGCATCCTCGCGACGGTCGAGGAGGCCGATGAAGGGGAAATCCGGATCGGCGGGACGAATGCCGTGCGCGACGCGGAAGCGGTGCGCCGCTGGATCGGGTACATGCCGGAGACGTACGGCATGTACGAGGACCTCCTCGTGTGGGAATACCTCGACACGTTCGCCCGGGTCTACGACCTCCCGGCGGGGACGCGCGACCGCGCGATCGCCGACGTGCTGGAGCTGACCGACCTGGTCGACCGCCGGGAGTCGGGGATCGAGACGCTCTCGCGCGGGATGCGGCAGCGGCTCTTCCTGGCGAAGACGCTCCTCCACGAACCGCGGGTGCTGCTCTTGGACGAGCCGACGTCGGCGCTGGACCCGCGGGCGCGGGTGGAGTTCCAGGAGATCCTGCGGGAGCTGTCGCGTCGCGGCAAGACCATCCTCTGGTCCTCCCACATTCTGGGCGAGCTGGCGGAGGTCTGCCACCGCGTGGCGATCCTGGAGAAGGGTCAGGTGCGCGCGATCGGCACGATCGACTCGATTCGCGCCGCGCTGGCGCCGCGCCCCGAGGTGCGCATTCGACTGCTCGGCGACGCCGCGCCCGCGCGTGCGGCCCTGGAGGGCTGCCCCGGCGTCGTGGAGCCGGTAGTGGAGGGCAACCTGCTCCGGTTCCAGTTCGCCGGCCCGCGCGAAGCGATCCCGGAGCTTCACCGACGGGTCGTGTCGTCTTGGACCCCTACCGGTGAACTTCTTGAAAGCGTGTCCAGATTCGCAGGCGACGAAACCACAAAGACTCGAAGTCACTAAGACCACAAAGGCGCTTTTCGGCCGAGCCAAACTCGCCCCCCTCAGTGACGGTCCTTCGTGGTCTTCGTGTCTTGGTGGCTTGGTGGTTTCGTCGTCCGTTTGGGTTTCGGGCCTTCGCCCGAGTTGGGATTTGGATTTGAGACTTTTCGATTGCAGAATGCCGATTGCTGATTGCTGATTTCGACCGCTGGAGAACCTCGGGCCCGGGGTAGTCGGCGTATGGCGCGAACGGGTCCGCACGCGGGCCCCGCTGGTCGCTGGTCGCTGGTCGCTGGTCGTTGGTCGCTGGTCGCTGGTCGCTCGTCGCTCGTCGCTCGTCGCTCGTCAATCGTCAATCGTCAATCAGCAATCGTCAATCCTCAACCAGCAATCCTCAGGGGTGTTCCTCGTGACACGATTTCTGACATGGGACTGGAATCCGCTGTTCCTGCGGGAGCTGCGGGTCACGGTGCGGGAGCGCCGGGTTCGCGGGCGTGCCTGGTGGCTGGCCGCGATGCTGTCGCTGCCGGCGCTGGTCCTCCTGGCGGCGCAGACGGCGAGCCCGGGGGCGCTCACGAACGCGGGGCGGCTCGCGCTCATGGCCTACGGGTTGATCCAGAATCTGCTGGCGATGGTGCTCGTGCCGATCGCGGCCGGCGGGATCGTCGTGGAGCGCGAGAAGAATACTTACGAGGTCCTCCAGGCGAGCCCTCTCTCTCCGGAGCGGCTGTTCCGCGGCAAATTGTTCTTCGCGACCTGGACCGCGCTCTCGTTCCAGGCGCTCCTCGTACCCGCGATGTCGGTCCTGTACCTGTCGGGCGGGTTCCCGTACTACGTCGTCCCGGCGTACTTCGTCCTCCTCGCGGCGAACGACCTCGCTCTCGCTGCGCTCTGCCTCCTGATCTCGGCGCAGCCGCACCGCACGCCCTCGATCGCGATGGGCGCGGTGAAGCACTTGGCCAGCCGCGTGCAGGTCGCGCTGCAAAAGGCGATGGGCGCGGTGGTCTGCTTTTTCGTCTTGATCCCGACCTACGCGGTCATCATTCCACTCGCGCTCGGCATCGCCGCCTCGGCGACCCGCACGGCATCGCCGATGGGAGAGGCGGAGCAAGTCATCGCGGCGATCGGCCTGCTCGGGGCCCTGTCCCCCATGGTGGCGCTCAGCTATTGGGGGGACCTGGAGGTTTTCGGCGTCCCGATCCCGATCGGCCTCCTCACCATCGCCGTCAACTTGCTGCTGGCCGGGACGTTCACGGCCTTCGGCATCGCGCAGCTCCGCGGGCGGGAAAGGGACCGTTCCATCGCGGGAAGGACGCTCCTGGCCGTCACCGTGATCGGGGTCGCCGCGCTCCTGCTCGGCGGGCAGCCGCCCGGCACGGCGGGTCCGTTCATCTCGGTGATCGTCCTGACCCTGCTTTTCTTGCTGCTCCTGGCCCCGACGCATTCGGCCGCGGAGCCGACGCGCGCGGAAAAGGCCGGCTACGGCGGCGAGGTCCGGCGAAACGGCCTCTCGTTGAGCGGCCTTTTCCGCGGGCGCATCTCGAGCGCGCCCTTCTACCTCGGCCTCCTGGCGGCCTCGCTCTACCCGCTCCTCCGGCCGATGTTCGGCGCGGACGCGTTTCCGGTATGCGCCACGCTGGTGGCGACGACGGTCGGGCTCGGCCTCTTGGGCAACCGCGTCGCGCTCACGCGCCTCGAAACTCCGGGCGGCGGCGGGCCGCTGGCGGCGCGGCAACGCACGGCGCCGCCAACCGCGAGTTGCAGGGGCTGCGTGCCGCGGCGGGCGCGCTCGCGCCCAGCGCGTGGGCCATCACCTGCGGCTGCTACCTCGCCGTGGGCCTCGCGTGCGCGCTCTGGCCGAGGAAGGCGCCGAAGGCAGCGAAGGCGGCATAGAACGCGTTGTCGAAAGCCCGCAAGTTCGCGGGCGGCAACCCGCTCGGGCATCGCCCAGCCCATTTACCTGGATTCGGCCACGCTCGGCCCCGTGCTATTCCGAAGCGCCGGCGGCGAGTCCTCGCGGGCAGGAACTGAGTCGTCACGTGCGCTTCTGCGGACTTGCGGGTAGAATACGCATGCGCACGCCACGCCAGGTTGGATGAGACCGGAGCGTTTGCCATGAACATCGAGGCCATCCGCCTCAAGAATTTCCGCGCGTTCATGGACGCGGAGATGCGCGACCTGCCGAGGATGTGGGTCATCGTCGGCGCAAACGGGACCGGCAAGTCGACGCTCTTCAGCGTCTTCGGGTTCCTGAAGGACGCCCTGGCCGAGAATGTGCACGTCGCCTTGAGCAAGCTGGGCGGCAGCCGCGGCTTCCACGAGGTCCGGAGCCGGAAAACCAGCTCTATCCCAAGTTGCTCTGGGAGCTGGCCGAGGAGTTCCGGGAGTATGCCGCTCGTGGCGGGCAGGATTTCATCTCGACCCACTCGCCCGACTTCCTTGACGCGGCGGAGCTGGAGCAGGTGTTCTGGCTGGTGAAGGAGGGGGGCTACGCGACGATCCGTCGTGCCTCGGAGGACAAGCAGATCAATGCCTACATGGCCGACGGCGACCAGATGGACTATCCGTGGAAGCAGGGTAGTTTCGCCGGGGCCGACCCGCGATGAGCGAGATGGTGTTCTTTCTGGAGGAGCCCTCCGCCGCGGCGATGCTGACCGGCCTCTTTCCCAAGTTCCTGCCGAAGCGCGTGCGATCGACTCTTCGCTCCTAGAGGCATGATCGAGGTGATACGGGGACCGGCCCGGCGGCTGCGCTCTTGCGTTCGCGGGAAGGCCCTGCTATTGTGTGCTTTTGCGTGCTGGAGCCATGTTCTTGTGGGGGAAGAAGCCATGCGGATGGCGGAGTTCCTGGACCGGCGGGGCCCCGACGAGCTGTTGGTGCGCGGCACGAGACTGCCGGTCGAGTGCGTCGTGTACTCGTTTCAAGGGGGACTCGCTCCGGAAGAAATCGTGTCCAGGTACCCGACGCTCTCGCTCGATCAGGCCTATGGCGTAATCGCCTACTACCTCGCGAGTCGCCCTCGCATGGACGCATACATCGCGCGGGTTGAACGGGATCGGACGCGGTCGAGGCGAGTGCGTGCCATGCTCTCGTTGCCGCTGATCCAGCGCCTTCGACAGGCGCGGGCATGCTCCCGTCAACACCCAGTCGAGGGCCGATGAGAGTCCGCTTTCTTGTGGATGAGAACCTGCCGAGCCACCTGTTTCGCGCCCTGCTGCGGAGAGAACCCGCAGTCTCCCTCCTGCGCGTTGGGGATCCTGGAGCGCCGCCGCTCGGCACCAAGGATCCGGAACTGCTGGACTACCTCGATCGGTCAGGTAGGCTGCTGATCACGCTGGATCGCCGGAGCATGGCGCGGCACCTCGCCGTTCACTTTCGCCGCGGCGGTCACACGTGGGGAATCCTGTGGGTCGACCCGCGGACACCGGTGTAGGAGGTCGTCGAGGACCTCCTACTCGTGCGGTCGGCTACCGAGGCGGAGGAATGGCGGGACGGCGGGGCGGATCTGCCGCTGTAGGCTGCTGTCGGGGCGGAGAAGGTGGACCGCGGTCGCGCCGGATCTGCTCCAAGAGTGCCGAGCTTGGATTGGAAACCTCCGCGTGGGGCGAGAGAAGCTCACCGGCCGCGGGCGCGCCCCCGGGTCTCGGTCGAGGCTGTCCTGCCCAGCTCCACTCAGAAGTAGTTCAACTCGTGCATGGGCTTCTTGCCTTCAACGGGCAGCGCCGTCGGCAGGTTCAATGAGTAGAGCAAGTCGCAGGGCCGCCTCTCCAAGCAGCGCCAGATGTCGTGGTCGTACTCGTAGATCAGTTTGGACTGACGCCCTACCCCAGTAATCTCCGCAGGGCATCCGGGCCAAAGCTGCTCTGTACTATCGTAGCGCAGCCGCCGGTAGGTATGTTCCCCGATCTGGACCTGGCCGTCATCGACGAACCCGACCAACTCGCGAATTCGGACCCGGACGGGCCACTTGAGCGATAACCTGAATCCGTCAATTCGAGGAGGTCTTTCAAGGCAGACAGTGATTGCGAGGGAATACTGGTGGAGGGCCTGGTTGCGTGTGACTTTTTTCCAACCGATCTCGACCCTCAGCAATGAAAATGCAGGCGGCTGTTCCGCACCCTTGGGAAGAATCTCCATGTGGTCCGTCCCGGTTTCGTAAGCGTCTGGCGAACTGCATCCTCCTGGGCACCGTGCTTCGGCGCACAAGTTGCTAGTCGCCGCCGGATCGCCTCCCTGCTCCGTCCACGATGCCCGCTGGCCGTTGCGTGACGACAGGACCGGGACTCGTCCGTTTCTTCGGTGACCTCCCCGAGTCGCCGACCACACAGCGAGTCGTGTGCACCCCCTTTCGTGCCTTCATCGTTGCCCGCCGCCGCTTGCCCGCGCGCAGCGAGTCCCTCAGTTCCGAAACGATGGTCCCCTGACTGCCCACGAGACGCCGTGAGTCAGGCAGAGGCGTGCACTCTCCGTGCGTGCGCCGGCCTGAGCGAAGCGACGAGGCGGAGGGCGGGCCGCGGATGGCAGTAGGAGAGGCTGCTCGCGATGCTGGCACTGGAGGGTGATTGGGAGGCAGAGCTGCGCGCGAATTGCGCGGGGCGGCCTCGGACGGCAGCCTGTGGGCGGGCGTGGGGGAGGCTTCGTCACGCGCGCTGCCCGGCGACGCGAGCGGTCACGTCGCGGCGGAGGCTACGATTGCGCGACCGCGGCCTCTCCGGAGGGCAGCACGAGGCCACCGAGGAGGGGGGCGACAGCAGCCGGGGGCGCCACTGTCGCAGCGCGTCGGGCTGCCGCCCAGTTTACTGGCATCAGGTCGGCGATGCGCCGCGCGGGATAGGCCGCGATGCGCGCAAAAATGTCGCGCAGGTAGGCGAAGGGCTCCGCGCCCACGGCCTTGCAGCTCTCGATCAAGGTGTAGAACACCGCGGCATGTGCGCCGCCCGCGTCGCTGCCTGCGAAAAGCCAGTTCTTTCGTCCCACTGCGATTCCCCGAAGGGCCCTCTCCGCAGTGTTGATGGCCATGCTCTGGACGGGCCAGAGCCGGCCGGCGTCCAGCACCGGCAGCTTGCCGAGGTTTGCCCGGACCTGCGAGTCGAGCTTGGCAAGTCGAATCAATTCCTCGGGCCGGTGAAAGGCGAAGACCTCCCGGCTGCGAGGGCTGGGGTCGAGGTTGTTCGTGAATTGCGTCTCGGCGCCCGTGGACTCGTAGGCGAACGGCAGCGGCAGGTGGTAGCGGGGAACGCCGGCCGGGAGAGCCGAGGTGTACTTGGCCGACTGGACCTCGACGCCCGTGAGGGTGTGGCCCTCGGGCTTCGCCTCGACGATGCCGATGGCCTTGGCGTCGGCGTAGAGGAGGTAGTCGGCGAAGCCGGTCTTGAGCGGGAACTCCCGGACCGCGACGCCGGGGCACGCGGTAATGTTCATCTGCGCGTGGGACTGGACGTCCCACCCGCACTGGTTGAGAAGGCGATCGATCTTCTCGCGCGCAGCGGCCTCGGGTGTTTCGGACATGCGCACCCGTCTCGATGCAGCAAGGGACGGATCAGGAATGAGGTGGTAGGAGGGGACGCGTTGCTACGGAGACGCGCGCCCTCGGCCGCTTCGCGACCGTTCTCGCGGCGCCTCCCCGACGCGCACAGGGCCGCGGCAACGCACGGCGCCGCCAACCGCGAGTTGCAGGGGCTGCGTGCCGCGGCGGGCGCGCTCGCGCCCAGCGCGTGGGCCATCACCTGCGGCTGCTACCTCGCCGTGGGCCTCGCGTGCGCGCTCTGGCCGAGGAAGGCAGCGAAGGCGGCATAGGCTTCTGCCCCAGCCCTTCCAAGGTGAGTGCGCCGCCCTGGTGCCTGACGCAAGCCGTCTGTTCACTTGACCCTGCGACTTGAGCCGGCCTTGTAGTGCAGGGCTTCCGCCTTCGCGCGCGGCGCTTCGGTGGACGAGTCCGCCCTGCACCCGCTCTCGCACGAAGAGTCTGAAGCTCCTCCCCAACCTTCTCTGGCCGCCCCCGCACTCCACAGGCTCTGCGAATTCCACGCGGGGCGTCCCGTCGGTGCAGGGCGGAAGCCCTGCACCACAAGGGCTCGAGGCCGGCGGAAAATCATAGGTGCAAGGCCGATCGTTCCCGCACCCGGCAGCCGAACCTCCAGCTCACAGTAGTCGAACGCCCTGAAAGGGCTGGCCTCCGCTCCCATCACCGCGGGCCTTCCAGAACGGGGCTGCTGTCCGGCGAAACCTGCGGTCCTTCAGCGCAAGGCGGCGTCCCAGAGCAGGTCGACCAGTGCGTGCACGAGGATCGCCGAGGCGAGGCTGCCGGAGCGCCGGTAGGCCCAGCCGTAGAACAGGCCGGCGACGGTGGCGAGCGAGCAATAGATGACGCGCGCGCGGGTGTCGGGCGCGTTGTTCCAGTGCATGAGGCCAAAGGCAAGGGAGGCCAGCGGGGCGGCGAGGCGAGGCGCGGAGAGCGTGCGCCGCAGCCCGTTTTCGAGAATGCCGCGAAAGAACAGCTCCTCCGGGATGGCGACCGTCAGCACGAGGCCGACGAACTGGAGCGGGAGCATCTCCCAGCGCGGGGATCTTGTCGGCGGGAAGTGGAGGAACCCGACAATGAGTCCGAGCGGAATGCAGGTCGCGGCGAGCCCGAGGAGGGCGAGGAAGGCGGAGGAGACGTCGCGGCGTGTCGGGAGGAGGCGGTAGCCGAGCCCCGGCAGGCCGCGGACCACGCCCCAGCCGACGACGGCCAGGACGGAGACGGCGACCGCGAGCCAGTTGTAGGCGATGTCGCGCGGCCCCTGCCAGAGCGCAGTCGCCCACCGGAGATCGAACGGGATCCAGAGCAAGAGCCACGCCGCCGCATCCGCTGCCGTCAGCGACGCAGTGCCCCGCGGGACGACGCGGAGGACGCCGAGCACGGCCAGCGTCCCGGCTGCGACGATGGCGGTCGCATACGGATCGAAATTGCCCACCGCAAGACCGGCAAGCAGGAAGAGCGCGGCGACGCCGCCGCCGCACCATGCCCACGCGCGCGCGCGAGCGCGCAGCGCCGCCTCGATCCAGGCGGCTGCCCTTGGGATCCCGAGCGCGACTTGCGCCAAGAGCAGGGGCAAGAAAGTGACCGCGAGCACTCCCAGATCCACGCGTGTGAAAAATGTTGCAAGGGTTTCAGACATGCGGATCCTGCAGTCTCCAGAAGGGCCGTTTGGCCTCGTTCCGCGAATGTTCAGGGTTTGCTACCGTTCCAGGCTGCGGCACGACTCAGCAGAAGTACACGCAGGTCGGCGTTCCGCGAATGTTCAGCGTTTGCTACCATTCCAGGAGTCAGGGCCAGCCCTCTCAGGATGGCTCCTACGCCCTGCTGCCGGCCGCAAGCAGCCTACTCACCCATCGAGGCGTAGGGCGTTGTGCCCGCCGGTCTCGCAAGCGGCGTCCGCCGCTGGGCGCCCACAAGGGGCGCCCCTACCGCACCCATCGAAAGGACCTTGCGGGCCCGCTCGAGCAGAGACCTTGCGGACGGGCCTCGCGCACTCTGCGCACTCACATTCTGATTGACATTTCACAAATATCGAATATATTATACAGTAACAACAGCTTTCTAATGTTCAACTTGCTGGCCACGAAGTCTGGAGAATCCGGACAGGGACCAGGAGGGCAACGGAAATGAGCCGCGATGCGACAGGCGAACTTTCGACCGTCCCTCCGGGCATGGGCTCGAAGCGGGGCGGAGCGTCTCCCATAGGACAGGAGGAAGTCATGCTCAAGTGTACAAGTGTACTGGTTGTCTGGATCGGGCTGGCGCTCGCGCTCGCCGGCTGTACCGCGACCGTCGACGGACCGCACATACTCGTCGAGGGGCACGTGCACACGGCGACGTGCGGACACTACTGGGACGGACATGGGTGGGTCGTGATCGCGAATCACGCGCACGGGCCCGGGTGCGGCCACTTCTACAGTGACGGCCGATGGATACTCGCCGTCGGGGCGCCCACGGTGGCCGTCACCCTCCCGTCGGCGTACGTCACAGTTCCCCTGGGTCACGCCCACAGCGCCACTTGCGGACATTGCTGGGACGGCCACGGCTGGGTCGTGCTGGCCCAGCACGTACACGGGCCGAGCTGCGGACACTACTTCGTGAACGGCCAGTGGACGCTCTCGCTCGGCGCCCCTTCCCTGGAAGTAGGCGTGAGCGTACCGGCGGTGCACGTCCATTCGGCCGCATGCGGCCACTACTGGGACGGGCACGCCTGGCTGCTCCAGGCGGGCCATGTCCACGGCGCGGGTTGCGGCCACGTGTTCCTGGACGGCCAGTGGGCCGTCGTGGTCGACGAACCGGCCGTCGAAGTCGCGATCCCGGGGCTCTACGTCGAAATCCCCGTCGGGCACGTCCACAGCGCCGAGTGCGGTCACTGCTACGACGCCGGGTGCGGCAAGTGGGTGCTCGTCGAGAGCCACGTGCATGGACCGGGGTGCGGGCACTTCTTCGCAAATGGTCAATGGACCGTGACGATCGACCTGAGGGGAAAGAAGAAACACCACTGAGGCGCAGTCGAGCGAGCCGCGCACGGCGGACTTGTTCGGAACGTTGATCGTCCGGCGACGGGTCCGCGCGCGCGGGCCCGTCGCCGTCTTTTTTTCGATCGTGGGCGCGCCCTGCTTCGTTCTCCAAGGGCGGCTCCCCCTCACTCCCCGCCCCCTCCGGCCTCGAGCTGCTCCGCCAGCTTCTCCACGCTCGTCACCGGCAGGCTGCACGTGCTCGCGGTGCAGACGTACGCCGCCGGCTTGCCGTCCGCGAGCCGCTTGCCTGCGAGGAGTGGAACGGTCCGCTCCAGGTCGGCGGCGCCGGGGTCGCCGGGGTCCGTCAACGCGAGCACACGGTTCGGCAGGTAGCGTCCGTGGATGGCGCGCAGGAAACCCTCGACTTCGGCGGAACCCGCGGGCCCGGCCAGCGCGACCTCGGTCGTCGGGCCGAGGAAAAAATCCAGCGCGCAGAGCATGTTCGCGAAGCCGCGCGGGGAGGAGGCCATGCTCTCGTGGAAGAGCGAGAGGATCCGCCCGGCCCGCTCCCTCAGGTCCGCGTCCCCCGTCAGGAGCGACAGCCGCAGCAGGTTCATGGCCATCTCGGAATTCCCCGAAGGGATCACGCCATCATATGGGGCCTTGGTGCGCGCGAGCAGCGTTTCGTGATCATCCGAGGTGAAGAAGAACCCGCCCTCCTTCGCGTCCCAAAAGCGTTCGAGGACGGTGCGGTTCAGGCGGAGCGCCTCGTCCAGCCACACGCGGTCGAACGTCGACTCGTAGAGGTCGAGGAGCGCGGCGAGGAGGAAGGCGTAGTCGTCGAGGTAGGCGTTCAGCTTCGCCTGGCCGGCCCGCCACGTCACGAGCAGCCGGCCGTCCTTGAGCAGCGTGTCGAGCAGGAAGCGGCTGGTCGCAATCGCCGCGTCGAGATACCGGCGGTCGCCCAGGATCTGCCAGCCGGCCGCCATGCTGCGCACCATGAGCGCGTTCCAGCTCGTCAGGAGCTTGTCGTCCAGCCCGGGCCGCACGCGCCGCGCACGCGCCGTCAGCAGCTTCGCGCGCCCGGCGTCGAGTCGCGCCACGAGCGTCTCGGCGTCCAGCTTCCGGGCACGGGCGAACTCCTCGATGGGCGTCGGGACATTGGGGATGTTCTTCTCTTCGAAGTTCCCCTCGCGCGTGATGTCGTAGAACTCGCAAAAGAGCCGGCCGTCTTCGTCGCCGAGGAGCGAGAGGACTTCGGCGGGCTCCCATACGTAGAACTTGCCCTCGACGCCCTCGCTGTCCGCGTCCTCCGCCGAAAAGAACCCGCCTCCGGCGCGGCTCATGTCGCGCAGCACGTAGTCCAACGTTTCCCGAGCGACCCGGGCGTAGAAAGGCTTGCCGGTCGCCTGCCAGGCGGCGAGGTAGGTGCGGGCGAGGAGGCTGTTGTCGTAGAGCATCTTCTCGAAGTGCGGCACGAGCCAGCGCTCGTCGGTCGAGTAGCGGCAAAAGCCGCCGCCGACCTGGTCGTACATGCCGCCCCGGGCCATGCGGTCGAGCGTCGTCTCCACGACCTCGAGGTAGCGCGCGTCGCGGCCGCGCCGATGCCGCCGCAGGAGCAGGTTCAGTTCCATGCTCGGAGGGAACTTCGGCGCGTGGCCGAAGCCGCCGTGCTCGCGGTCGAAGCCCTTGACGAGTCCCTCGCATGCGCGGTCGAGCAGGGAGGCGTCCACCGCCCCCGGCTCGCCTTGAATCGCGCACATGTCGCGGACCGCCTCGACGATCTTTTCCGCGCTCTGCCCAAGCTCCAGTCGACGAGCCTTGAAGGCACGCGCGATTTGCTCCAGCACGGTCGGAAAGCCGGGCATGCCCATTCCGTCGCGGGGCGGGAAATACGTCCCGCCGAAAAACGGGCGCAGGTCCGGCAGCAGGAAGACCGACATCGGCCAGCCCCCGCGCCCGGTCAGGAGCTGCACCGCGCCCATGTAGATCTCGTCCAGGTCCGGCCGCTCCTCGCGGTCGACCTTCACGTTGATGAAGTGCCGGTTCATGAGCGCGGCCGTTTCCTCGTTCTCGAACGACTCGCGCTCCATCACGTGGCACCAGTGGCAGGCGCTGTAGCCGATGGACAGGAAGATCGGCTTGTCCGCCTTCTTCGCCGCTTCGAGCGCGTCGGGCCCCCAGGCGTACCAGTCCACCGGGTTGTGGGCGTGCTGGAGGAGGTACGGGCTCGTCTCCCGGACGAGCCGGTTGGTGTGCTTGTGTTCCGTCACGCGAGAAGCGCCTCAAAGGACCGGGGTGGGTATCCGCCGCGACACTCCGGCAAATTCCCGGCGGCTGACCTCGTGCCGCTATTTTGCAACATTCTCCCGCCGAGCGCAACGATCGACGAATCAAAGTCGCACGCGATCGAGGACGTTCGGCTTGTTTCCACGCGTTCGATAGGTTAGACTCGCGGAGCAAGCATCGAATTCCTACTGCCCCATTCACGAATTCCAGACGCCCTTCCTGGGGGCGCGGGCCTCCGGCCCGCGCGAACGGCCACCAGAGCTACGGCTTGCCGTAACTCGGCTGAGGACCGTGTTCAAATTCCGTCCACGGGCCACGCGCTCCCCGGGTCCGTGCTGTCCGCGAATCCACACGTTTCGGAGAGCCCCCTTGCGCTTCGCCAGCCTGGAACTCACCAACCTCAAGTGCGTCGGTCGCGCAACCCTCGATCTTGACCCCGCCTGGAACGTCCTCATCGGTGACAACGGGTCGGGGAAGAGCACGATCCTGCGCTTGCTCGCGATCTATCTGAACCGCGGCCTTGCGAGCCAGCAGTACCCTGAATCGCTCATGCGGGCGGGCATGACCACAGCCGAGGTCTTCGCGCGGCTCGAGGGTCGCCTCGAGGACCTGCCCGACGTTACGGGCCACCAGGTGAGTACCATGATGGCCGGAGGGGCCAAGAGCGCGTGGTTCACGATGCGCGAGACCTTGGCGCAGGGAAGCGAAACGACTCTCCTCTCGGAGTACGGCTTCGACAGCACGCGCACATCCTCCCGAGCGGGTCCGCTAGAGCCGGCCGAGGGCGCCCAAGCGACCACACCCTTCGTTTTCGTGCCGTCGATCCGGCCCGCAGGATTACAGACAGGTCGGATGGAGGCGAAATACGTGCTGCCGCCACGCCTCGTCGCGGTGAGATCGGAGAATTACAATCGCGCGCTCAACGGTACCGACAGCGCTGCGGGCCCACTGAGCTCCGTGGTCGCGGCATACATGCGCCAAGTGATCGACGATAAGGAAGGGCGGTCGGAGTGCCTGCGCGAATTCACTGCCTATCAAGCCGCGATTCGAAGGCTACTCCCTGGGTACGAATTGCTCCCGTTCCACACGCAGGTCGGACACGTAATGATCCGCGGCCCGCACGCGGAACTCCCCTTCCACATGCTCTCGGATGGGGAACAGGCGATCCTGGCGCTGGCCTTGCGCGTCGCGGAGGGGGTCCTCTACTCCCAGCCTCAGCCTCGGGAGGAGGCCTTCGAGGCGCCGGCCATCGTCCTGATCGACGAGCTCGACGCGCACCTTCACCCGAGCTGGCAACGGCAGGTCATTCCCCGGCTCTCCAGCTTGTTGCCCAACGCGCAGTTCATCGTGGCGACGCACTCGCCACTGGTCCTCACGGGGCTGGTCGGCCTGAACCGCTCGTATCGCGTCCATCGGTTGGTTCGTGCGAAGGACGGCGTCACCTGTGAAACCGTGCGCTCGGACACCGGGGCGCCGCTGGCGAAGACCATCAGCCGCATCATCACCGACCTCTTCGGCGTGTCGGACCTGCCCGTGAAGGTGATGGAGGTCTTCGGGAAGCTGTCCGCACTCCTGGCGGAGATCGGGGACGCCACCCCGACGGCGGAGCAGCAGCGGCGGATCGACGAGTGGGAGGGGCAGCTTGAGACTCTCAGCCCGCCGGAGCAGCTCCCTCCGATGAGTGGCGCGGGGACACCATGAGGCCAGTAACGCTGGGACCGCCACCCGCGGAGGCCCTCGCGGTACTGGCGAGTGGAAGGATGGACGACTACCCCGAGAAGCCTGTGCTGCGGTGGCTCCTGGGGATATTCCGGAACAAGTGCGCGTATTGCGAGAGCGAAACGGACTCCCCGGAGCGGGAACACTACCTGCCCAAGGGCGTGGGACTTTGGCCAGAGCATGAATTCGACTGGCAAAATCTCCGGCTGTCCTGTCACGGGTGTAACCAAATCAAGGAAGTGATGAACGGGAGGAGCAAGGACGCATGTCGTCATCCCCTCGACCCCTGCGCTGCGGGCTTCGACCCCGCCATCCACCTGCGCGCTCGGGAGGTTCGGGGTGGCATGGGGCTCATCACGCTCGTCGGCATTGACGGGGCAGGAAAGGAGACGGTCGCTCCGGACGGGCTCGACTTGAACCGGGAGGTGCTCGCCAGCCGCCGGGCCGAGCGATGGCGCGCCTACCGGGATCTCCGGAGGCAGGCGCGTGAGTTGCGAGCACAACTGCGGGCGCGGCCGGCGCTTCACGGGGAGGCGCGGCATGCGCGGGACCTGCGCCAGATCGCTGAGGCGTTGCGCAAGGTCCGCAGCGACGACGGCGAATTCGTGGGAGTGTTTCGGCTATCGCGGCGGCGGTGACCGGCTATTCCAGGGCCTCGGAGATCTTCCAGAGGGCGGCGAGCGCGTCCTGATCCCCGGCCTTTGCTGGCCCCAAGAGAGCGGGCACGGCGACCTCGGCGGCCAACTCACCGAGAATCCAAACACCACCGTTCCGAAGCACTTCGTGGTCCGAGTTGAGGAGATCGAGGAGGCCCGGCACAGCTTCCAATCCGCCCAGACGGGCAAGGATCAGCGCTGCAACAATCTTCTCCTGAGGCTCGATCGCGGCAGCCAGCGCGTTCCGCGCAGTGCAAATGGCCGTGCTCCCTGGGCGAACAGCACTCAAGGCCTCATTCACCTCATTCTCGGACACCCAGAGCGTGTTACCCCCTGCATTGATTGTCAATACGCTGACTACTCTAGAGGCGCGTGGGCGGTCGCCTGGCTCACGAGCATAGTCTTCCAGGTAGTGGAGGCGTTGCACGTTGGGATAGCAGGGATCGAAGGGGAAGAGCCTCACGATTTGCTCCCTAAGGACACTCTGGGCGAGGTCTGTCATCAGGGAGCTCGAAATCTCGGGGTGCCGCAGGGGCGCCCATTGCACGAAATCGTGCACCAACCCCTGTTGAACGTTTGGGGAGAGCGCGTCCCCCGCCTCCGCGGCGAGGAGCACCGCAAGCGGGACGTGCTTCCTCAAGACTTCTGTCACCCATGGCCGCTGGGAGTCCCGCCCCTGCCTCCACACACGCTCGACGAAAGTCTGCGTCGCCCGCCCACGCTTCTGCACGATAGCCTGATACCCGAGGCCAAGCCGAATCACCTCGCGCCAACGGGCGTGAAACAGATGCTCCCAGGCAACGGTCTCGAAGCGGTCCTGGTAGTGCAGTCCCAGGGCAGCGAAGAACTCCTGAAAGGTCAGGTGGAAGAATCCCCAGTTCCCGGGTCCGCGCTCCTGCAAAATCGGCGAGCGCTCCGTGACCAAGCTCAGGAATCGGTCCACCGCCGGGCGCGCGTCGGCTTCTGACAGGCCCACCCGCTCGCGGAGGGCCTGCTCCAGGGTTCGCCGGACAAACTCATCGGGGGCGATGCCGGCCGGATACCGTTCGTGCATTCGGATCGCCAGCTCTCCGAGGATGGGGATCGCCTCCTCCTCGTACGACACGGACGCGGTCGCGGTCGCCCCCGTACCGGGGGACACAGGGGACAGGCGTCGCGCCTCGTCCCAGGTTTCGCACAGGGCGCGAGCGAACATGTCGTAGGCCGCCACCCGATGACGCGGCAGCTTCCCCTCGGCACGGTGGACGAGCGCGAGGGCCGACAGGAGGAAGGGACTTCGGGCAAGCCCCGCCATGCGCGGGTTGGCCCGGAGGGCGGCCAAAAAGTCCATCGCTGCCGTCTCCGACCCCGACCCGGCCGGATCTTCGTTCTCCCAGGCCCAGCAAGCGCGAAAGTAGCTCCTGACGAAGGCCTTGACTTGCGCGTCACTGAATGCGCGGAGCGTCACCTCGACCCCGCTCGGCAAGCGGAAGTGCGCATACCCGACGACGCGGGAGGTGACGACGAATCGATTTGCCGGGTAACGGTTCGCAAAGCCCTCCAGCCATTGGGACACGGCCCTGCGCTCCTCGCGGTGGACTTCGTCCAGGCCGTCCAGGAGCACCAGGCATGCGCCGCTCGCAAGCCGGTCTTCGAGAAAGGCGTGGAGCTCCGGCTCGCGTGCGGCGCAGCGTGCGGCGAGGTACGGCGCCATCGCGTCAACTACCGTGATGCCGACGGCCGACCGCCGCCGATGTTCGGCGAGCAGTCCGACGCTGACGGGCAACGGTAGCAGCTCCTCCCGCACCCCGAACGCAGCCTCCAACGCCGGCGCCCCCGCCGCGGCGGCGGTCGCAAGGCGACGCACGACCGTGGTCTTGCCCGAGCCAGGCCCCCCCAGAAGGACGACGCCTCGCGATTCGCGAAACACGTCGACAAAGGACGCCGAGACCAACCGCTCCGGCGTGTGCCCCGCCCAGGGCTTGTTCGTTGGCGCCGGCGAGGTCGAGTCGCTCCGCGGGCTCGCGGGCTTCTCGGCCGCCTCATGCGCCAAGCCGCGCACCATCAGCTCCACCTCGGGCGGGACGAAGACCTCCTCGATGGGGAGGCTGGGCGGACCTTTTTTTTGTAGGCGAAAACCGACATACCGAAGGCGGGCGATCTCCGGACCGCGAGCGTAGGCGCAGATGGCCCGCCAGAGCGGGTGGTCGGCGACAGAGCCCGCCGGTGGAGGCGCGGGGGAACAAGCCGCGACGGGCAGATTGGGGTTCGGCTGGGGAGGCGTCATGACTTCATTCTACGCGCAGTCCGAGGGCGGCGTCAAGCCGGGCTCGGCTCCGGGCGCCACGGTGGCGAGTACCGCGTTGACGAACACTGGTCACCTTTGGGCCCGCGGTTGCGGGGAAGTGGAGGACAAGTGCCAGTTCGCGCGGGCCGGAGGCCCGCGCCCCCAGGAATCGTGACGGGAATTCGGAAATTGTTGTGTAGAGCTTCTGCTCTCCGGTCGTCCCCATGAACAGCTCGTGACGATTCTCCCTCTCACTTCCCGCCGCCGATCAAGCGCCGCGTGAAGTCCAGTTGCTGCCGCGCCCAGTCGGCGTGCGCGGGGGCGGCGCGCGCGCCGGCCTCGAAGGCGGCGATGGCGTCCTGGTTGCGCCCCATGCAGCGCAGCAGCACGCCGAGGTTCAGGTACGCGGTCGGATTTCCCCGAGCGACGGCCTCCTTGTAGTCGGTCTCGCCGCGACGGAAACTCTCGGACGCGTCTTCGCCCCGATGCTCCTGCGCCAGCCCCAGGCTTTTCCACGCATTGCCGCGGTTGTTGTAGGCGTCGGCGAATTCCGGCGCGAGGCGCACGGCCTGGTCGAGATCCGCGAGGGCGAGACGAAGGGCGGGCGTGGGGTCCTCGTCGTGCGCCGCGATCGCCGAAGAGAGTTCGAGCCGGGCGAAACCGCGGTTCGTGTACGCAAGCACAAAGCCGGCGTCCCGCGTGATCGCCTCGCCGTAGTCGGCGCACGCCTTCTCGAACTCGCCGCGCGGGTCGATGCCCGCGCTCGCCTCGACCTGGGCCAGGTGGTGACGCATGGCCCCGCGGCTGTTGTACACTTTCACGCGGCCCGGCTCCCGCCGAAGCGCCTCGTCCAGGTCGGCGATCCCCTTTTCGAAGAAGGCCCGAGGATCCTCCCCGCGCGCGGCCTCGGCGATCCCCGAGGCGTAGGCCGCGTGCGCTCGCAGATGGTAGGCCTCCACGTCCTCCGGCCACTCGGCCAGGCAGCGGCCGAAGGCCTCCCGCGCCTCTCCGAAGCGCTGCAGATGGTAAAGCGCGATGCCGCGCAGACGGTCCGCGGTCGGCAGCGTCACGCCCTCGAGCAGCCCGAGAGCCGACTCGTAGCAGCCCTCCCGCCCGGCGTAGAGCGCGCTCATCGCCCGCGCCAGCTTCGTCTCCTGCCGCCCGACGAGGCCGCGCCCGCCGCCGGAGGCGAGCGCCTCCTCCAGGTCCGCAAGCCCGCCCTCGCGACACGCGCGCTCGTCCGGCGTCTCCTCCCGCGGCGGCACGAACTCCAGATGATTCGCCTCCACGCGCGTGGTCGGGAGGCCGCGAACGCGCACGTAGCGCGCGATCCGGTGGGTACCGCGGAGAAACCAGACGATCGCGTAGCGGGCGCCGCGCCGGCAGCCTTCGCCATAGTCGTCCTCGGCGCGCGCCTCTTCGCCGACGAGGTCGTGGAGCTTGCCGCGCCACGCGTAGAGGGGACCGAACTCCGGGGCCTCGACGAGCAGGCGATCCAGAAGCCCCGACGGCTGCGTCGCAAGCAGTTTCCGGACCGCGGGCGTCATCGGATGGCGCATCGCCGCGTCCTCGAACCGCTCCACGGCCCCGGCCGCCTCCTCCAGCATCGAGTCCGCCTGCGCCTCGCGCCCCGCGCGCTCCCGCCACGCAAGCCCCACGGCCGCAACCGCCACGACCGCGGCCGCGAGCGGCAGCTTGAAGCGACGCGCCCACCGTCCGAGCCGCGCGCCGACGCCGAGCGGTCGCGCCAGGATCGGCTCCCCCGCCAGGTACCTGCCCAGGTCCGCCGCGAAATGACCCGCGGTCGCGTAGCGACGCGCGGGTTCCTTTTCAAGCGCTTTGTGGCAAATCACCTCAAGGTCCCGCGGCAGGGACGGGTCCCGCTTCCGAAGCGGCGGCGGATCGCACAGCAGCGTCTGGTGCATGACCGCGGCCGGCGAGTCGCCGGTGAACGCCTGGACGCCGGCCAACACCTTGTAGAGGACCGCCCCAAGCGAAAAGACGTCGCAGCGCCCATCGATCGGCCCCACGCCCCCGGCCTGCTCGGGGGCCATGTACGAAGGCGTGCCCACGACCGCCCCGCTCGCGGTCAGCTCCGTCGCGTCTTGAATCCCGCGCGCAAGTCCGAAATCGCTCAGGAACGGTCGCTCGGCGCGGTCGATGAGAATGTTGGAGGGCTTCACGTCCCGATGCACGACCCCTTGCGCGTGCGCGAAATCCAAGGCCTCCGCAATCCCCCGCACCCACTCGACCCCTTGCCGCAGCTCGGGACGACCCGCGGCGAGCCGCGCCTCCAGCGTCTCCCCCTCGACGAGGTCCATCGTGAAATAATGGAAGCCGCCCTCGCAGCCGACGTCGTGAATCGGGAGGATGGCCGGGTGGCACAGGGAAGCGGCCATCCGGACCTCGCGGTAGAAGCGAGCGATGCGGTTCGGATCCTGCGTGGAGCCGGCGAGCAGGGTCTTCAAGGCCACGACTCGGCCCAGGTCGCGGTCCCGGGCCTTGTAGACGACGCCCATCCCCCCATGCCCGACCACGTCCAGGAGCTCGTACTTGCCGAACAGGCGACCAGGATTCGGGGCCGCGCCCGGTCCTTGCGAGAGGACGGCCGCCGCGCCGCCGGTCGGGCCCGGCATGAGGTTCAGCTCGGACGAGCCGAGCAGCGTCGACGCCTCGCTGGGGATGGGCGGGAGCGGGAGGTTCAGGATGGCGGACGACGCGGGGGGCGGGGACGAATGGGAAGGCTGCGCCGTCGCGCAGCCGGAGTCCGTGAGGGTCGGGGCGCCGTCGGCGACTTGTGCGACTCCCGCCGGTCCTGGGCCGGCGCGCGCCAGCGCGCCCAGTTCTTCGCGCGTGGCCACGCCGCCTGCGACGAGCAGTTCGGCAAGGCCGAGCCCGTCGGGCTCGTGCTCCAGACGTCGGTAGAGCGCCCAGAGCCGGTCCTCGGAAACCAGGCCCGCGGCGCAGGCACGGCGTCCGAGCAGGAAGTCCTCGTAGCGCAGCATGAGAAACCATTAGGTCAAGAAGGAGCTTGACGGTTCGATGGTGAGACGAGACGGCACGGAACGGAACGAGATGGGAGCGCAGGAGGATCGGAATGCCCTGGGAACCGGACGGCAGTGCGGTTACGCGTTTTCGTCCAGGCTCGGTCCACCGATTTCAAATTCCAAATTTCAAAATATCAAATTTCAAATCTCCGCAGGTCCATCGGTTCGACTGGGGAGGTGAATTGCCGAAGCACCGATGAGCCTCTGCGCCTCCGCGTCTCTGTGTTTCGTTTACCTGTTCTCTATTTCCAGCCCTCTCGCATTG
Source organism: Planctomycetota bacterium (assembly GCA_016197205.1). Lineage (GTDB taxonomy): Bacteria > Planctomycetota > MHYJ01 > WSZJ01 > JACPWG01 > JACPWG01. The sequence continues at coordinate 73,623 of JACPWG010000096.1, read as the reverse complement.
CAGCGCACCGCCTCCGTCGATGCCTACGACTCTCCCCGGCCCCCTCACTGCCTCAGCCCCAGCTTCGCCGTGGACCGGACGAGCGCCGACGGATCTCGCGCCGCCGCGCGCTCCAGCGTCTCACGCGCCGCGGGCACGCCGAGCGCCCCGAGGGCCCAGGCCGCCGCATTGCGGACACGCTCGGGCAGGCCGCCCCAGAGGCCGAGCGTCGGGACCTTCGCCAGCACGCCCGCAAGGGCGGGCGCCGCGCCCGCGTCGCCGATCTTGCCCAGGGCGAGGCACAGCCCCTCCTGGGTCTCGGCATCGCGTGCATCCTTCAAAAGCGTCCCCAGGGTCGGGATCAGCTCCGCAAGCCGCAGGTCGCCGACCCACGGAATCGCGACCCGCCCGACGGCGGGATCGTCGTCCTTGAGCGCACGCAAGAGAATCCGCACGACCGTGCCGCGCTCCAGCCGGCGCAACAGTCCGAGGAGACGCTCCCGCACCTGGGGATCCGGGTGACGCGCGGTGGCCAGCGCGGCGGCCGTCGGGTCCTGCACGAGCAGGTCCAGCACCTCCACCAGCCGTCCACACTCCGCCGCCGGCGCGAAGGGGCTCAGCTCCCGGACGACCTCCGCCTCCGCGCCCGGGTGGACCGCCCGGAGCACGGCCGCGGCGGCGCGGCGCGGGGCCAGCTCGCCGGCCCCTTTTACGAACGCGAGCAACTTCGGAAGAATGGCGGGCCCCAGCGACATGAGCGCCTGCCGGGAGAGGTTCTGCTGCGCGGGCTCCGGATCCGCCACCCGATGGAGCAGGAGGTCGACGAGCGGGGACTCGGCGAGCCGGCGATGGAACTCGGCCCCCCGTTGCGCGCGGGCGGAGGACGCGCCCTTGTCGCCTCCTCCTTCGCCGCCCCGCGGCACCTCGGACAGGAGCCGACAGATCGCCGTCAGCTCGCCCCGCTCCACGAAAAAGCGAACCGCGTCGAGGGCGAGAGCCAGCAGCGCGTCCAGCACGCCCGGAGACGGCTCCAGGCAGAGGCGAAGCGCGAGCGGCTCGACGAGGGCCGCGTAGAGTTCGGGTTGCGCCGCGGGCAGCGCAAGAAGGACGGACGTGGTCAAGCCCGCCGCCCGCAGACGCGCCGCCTCCTCGGGTAGCGCGAGCCCCTCCAGGAGCCGCCCCACGACCCGATGGAAACCGTCCCAGGCCTGCGCGCCGTGGAGGTGCTGCAAGGGCGCGGCCAGCTCGTTCACGATCACCGGGGGCGGCGCCATGGGCACGGCCGGCGAGTTCAGGTGAACACCTGAGGGCGCGCCCGCCGCGGAGAACGGATCGGGAAGGCCCCCTCCGCGGGCGGGACCGCCGGGCTCCCCCCCCGGAGCTCCGGCACGGGACGAGGCCGGCCCGAAAACATAGCTCTCCACCACCGCGAGAGCGGCCGCGGCCTGCTGTCCCTTCAGTCGCTGGCTCTCGCTTCGCAGGGAGGAGGGTCCGCCGAAGGCCGCTCGCTCGTCCGACGTGGACTCCGCGCGGCCGAACCGGGACGGGCCCGCAGCCGGACCCGCGAGCGACCCCGCGGACGCGGCGGAGGACAGGGCCGCGCCCCCGGAGCCGGACCCGGACGACGGAGGGGCCGAGGACGCTCCGGGCTCCGACTGCGCGGACGCGAACTCGCCGAGGAAGCAGTTCACAAGCCCCATCTCCTGGGCGAGGTTTTCCCAGTACCTGGGCGTGCTCGGACGACCCGGGCAGGTGGCCACGGCCTGCAGGAAGCGGGTAACCTCGGGAACGGTGGCGCCGCGCGCGAGTCCGAAGGCGTCGAGGCCGCATTGGCCGAACGTGCGGTGCAGGTCCGACGCGGAGGTGCCGAGGGCGCGCAGGTCGGCGCGCTCCCCGTTCACCCGGAAGCTCTCTTCGTCCCGCACCACCAGCACCCGATCGGCGTGGCGGAAGAGCTGGGCGAGCGCGTCCTCCATCCGTTCCGCGGACCCGGCGAGCTGGATCCGCCCGCGCCCCGAAGTCCGCAGCGTCTCGATGGCGAACGAAAGGTAGCGCAGGAGCTCGCGGAGCGCGGCAAGGCCGGCTTCGGTCAACGGCGCGGGCGGTTCCCGACCCGCGACCGGCGCGGCCTTCCGCGCGCCGTCCCCGGCCTGGAGCAGCTCGGCATGCTTCACGCCGCTCACGCGCAGCAGGGACTCCCAGTAGTTCGGCAGGACCGCGTCCTCGGCCGGCGGCGTGCCAAGCAGATCGACGAGCTTGCGCGCCTCGTCGGGAGTGAGGCCGCGGCGGAACCGGACCGCGCGGATGCGCGAGGAGGACAGCAGCCAGAGAAACTCCTGGGTCGGCTGGGACGGGATGCCTGCCGGGATCCGATGGCCGTTGACGAGCAGGCTTTCGCCGCCGTCGGACAGCGCGAAGCTTTCCACGCGGTCGAGCACGTCCTTGAGCGCCCGGTGGAAGGTGAGGACCGCGTTCATGATGATCGTGCTGCCGGGCGGATAGTAGCCGCTGGAGTTCACCGCCATCGTGAGGGAGCGGGCCATGGCCACGACGATTTCGAGCGTGGACGGGTCGAGCGGAGGCCCTTCCGTGATCACGGGCGCGTGACCGTCGGTCGGGTAGGGAAGCGCCGAGCGGATTTCCGCGGCGTCGAAGAGGAACGCCCGGCGGACGTCGAGCCGGGCCTGGTATTCGCCGGCCTTTGCGGCATCGCCCGCCTGCGCCGCATGGCACGCGAGGCGCGCGAACGCAGCCTCCAGCGACGCGGCGGCCGCGTCCACTTCGAGCTGGAGCAGGCGCGCGTGGATCGCGCGGCGCTCCTCCTCGGGAATGCGGCCGTAGGCGGCCTCGCGCGTCCGCCGGGACGCGAATTGGACCACTTCGTCGCCGCCCGGCCCGTAAGGCACGATCAGCCCGACGCGGCGCGCGCGGTCGAGGATGTGCATGGTCTCCCCTTCGTTCCGGCCAAGGAGGGCCTTGAGGCGCCCGATCGGGAACTGGGAGCCGATGACCGCGGCGGCGGAGAGGACCTCGAGGGTCTCGGGATCGAGTCGTTCCACGTGGTCACGGAGGATGTGGTCGAGGACGGTGGGCATGTGCTCCATCGGAATGGCGCCGAGCGTCCAGACGTCCCGCAGCCGCTGGAGGACGCGGAGGAAGATGAGCCGCTTGAGCGTTTCCTCCACGAAGAGCGGGTTGCCGCGCGTGAGCTGGTACACGGCCTGGTCGAAGGCGGCGTCCCGGGGGCGGCCGGGGATGAGCGAGGAGACCAGTTCATTCATCTGGACCAGGTCAAGCCCGCCGAGCGGGATGCGACGGAAGGCGGCGCGCGCGGCGGCCCAGGCGAGCAAATCGGCGAGCGGGGAGCCCGGGGGCGCGATCGAAGCGAGGTTCATCGCGGGGGCCGCAGCGGACGTCCCGCCGGCCGGCGCGCGCGAGCCCGAGCCCGAGCCCGAACCCACGACTCCGTCGGGATCGACGCCGGGTTCCTCCGCGGACCGGCACGCGCAAACCAGGGCGAAGCGGAGGATCGGCTGCGTCAGGGCGTGGCGGAAGACCTCCGCGGAGCCTTCGTCGAGGAAATCCGCGTCATCCACGAGCACGAGGAGGGGCGACCGCAGCGCGAGGCCGCGGAGCACGCCGAGCAGCGCTTCGAAGAGCCGCGTGCGACGCACGGCGGACAGGTCGACGGCGACCTGCGGCAGGAGGTCGCGGAAGCCGGGCAGCGCGGCGACGAGACTCTGCGCGGCCTCCGGGGCGAGGTCCTGCAGCGCCTCGCGACTGGAGGGCTGCGCGCGGAGGTGGCGCTCGAGCAGGGACACCAGCACGGAGAAAGGCATGGCGGCCTCCTCCGGCGGCGAGGCCAGGGAAAGGAGCGTCCAGCGGTCGCCCTCCGCCGCCGACGCAAGCTCCCGCAGGAGGCGGGTCTTTCCCACGCCCGGCGGGCCGTGGACGAGGCAGAGGTGAGGGTTCCCGCGCGAGGCCATGCGGAGCGCCTCGAGCAGGGCGGCCACTTCGCGGTCGCGGCTCACCGTGCGGCGGCACGGGAAGCCGTCGAGCACGGCCTTCTCGGCGAGCGTCGTGGTATCGACGAAGGAGGTCTCGAACACGCGGTCCTTGCCGGCCTTCTTCGCCTGACGGAGGGCGAGCTGGCACCAGCCGAGGAGGCCGCGTGCGGTCTGGGCGTCGTCGGGGAAGGCCGAGATGCCGACGGAGGCGCCCATGCGGACCTCGGCGGCGCCGGCCCCGACGAAGGACTCCGAGGCGATGCGGACGCGCAGGGTCTCGCCGAGCGCGACGGCCGCCTTCCGGTTGATGTCGGAGGCGAAGAGGACGAACTGGTCTCCGGCGTACCGGAAAATGCGGACGCCCTCGCCGACCGTTTCGCGCAGCACCTGCACGACGCGGAGGAGCGCCCGGTCGCCGACGCCGCGGTCGGCGAGCCCGCCGAGCCGCTTGAAGTCGTCGAGGTCGAGGACGAGGAGGGAGAAGGGGGTGGGCTTTCCGGACTTCCAATTCACCGCGGCTTCGAGGTACTCGGACAGGGCGCGGCGGCTGGGGAGGCCGGTGAGGTCGTCCACCTCGGCCGCGGCGGCGCCGGTACCTTGGGTCTGACCCTCGGACATTTCAAGCTCCCCGACACTGGATGGAACCCGGAAGGGGCGGCCGGCGGGGCCGACGCTGCCGACGCCGTCGACGGGACGGTCTCCGATTATAGCGCGTGGCGGGCAACATGCAAGGTACGCAGGGGCGGCGGCGGCGCAGCCGAACCGGGAGCGGCCTGCGACACCCGTCGCCCCGACGAGCGGTAGCGCCGCCATTCGCACGCGAGGGTTGACCGGCGGGGACCGGTCCACTATAAGGGGGACGGAATTTGTGCGAAACGGGCGCCCAGGGTATGCGCCCGCGGTCGGTTCGATCGCGGCGCGGCGCCGCGCGACGGGAGCAGCTATGTCCTCGACTTCGAGCGGGGAGGCCGGCGGCAGGGCCGGGACGCGGTCCCGCAGGTTGACCCTCGTCAGCAAGACCTCCCTCGCCGTGGCCGGCCTCGGCATCCTGATCGTGGCGGGGATGGGCACGGCGGCCTACCTCGGCGAGCGCGCGGGTTTGGTCGAGCTGGTGTACCAGGAGAATGTCCTGCTGGCCGACGCCCTCGCGCGAACCCTCGAGGCGCGGGCCGGGACCTTCACGTCGGTCGACGATTTCGTGGACCGCTTCCAGCGGGAGAGCAACGGGCTGTACGTGGGCGAGGAGGGCTACCTCTGCATCCTGGATGCGGAAGGCCGCGTCCTCCTGCACAGCCGGCGCCCGGACCTGCGCGGCGTTTCGGTCGGCGACCGTGCGGTCATCGGCGCGGAAGGGGACCGCCGCTCCCTCCTCGAGGTTCTGGGCGCGGGCGCCCCGTTCGCGGGCCGCTACTTCACCCTCGCCGGCAAGGAGGAGCTGCTGTCCCTGGCTCCGATCGAGCCGCTCCACGTGTTCGTCACGGTCCACCAGCCCTACGAAATCGTCACGCGCCGGCTCGACGCGGCGCGCCGGCGGACCCTCCTCGCGGGTCTGCTCGTGCTCCTCATCGCTCCCTTCCTGGGGGTGCTCCTCCTGCAACGCATCGTCGGCCCGTACTATCGCGAGCTGGAGCTGGCCCGGGAAACCGAATATCGCGAGCGGCTCGCGGCCAGCGAGGCGCGCTATCGGGAGCTGTTCGGCGCGAACACGGACGCGACCTTCGTGGTGGAAGCGGCGACGCACGTCATCCTGGAGGCGAACCACGCCGCGGCCAAGCTGACCGGCGTGTCGGCCGAGGAGCTGTGCCGCCTGCGCGTCGAACAGCTCTTCCCCGAGGCGGAGCGGCCGACGTTCGCGAACGTCCTGGTGGAAGTGGCGTCCGGCCACGAGTGCCAGGACCGGGAGGGGTTCCACGTCCAGGGTCCGGCCGGGGCCCGCCCGGTGGCGGTCAACGTGAAGCAGCTTCGACAGCTCGGACGGCCGGTCTACCTGACGCTCTTGCGCGAGACCTCGGAACGGGAGCGGCATCGCCAGCAACGGATCCAGCGCGAGAAGCTCGCCGCGCTCGGGACGCTGATTTCGGGGGTCGCGCACGAGCTGAACAACCCGCTCGGTTCGATCCTCGGGCTCTCCGAACTGCTGGGGCGGGACGCCAAGGAACCGAAGACCCAGGAGGACCTGCGCATCCTGATCGCGGAGGCGCGCCGGTGCAGGACGCTCGTGCAGGATCTCCTGGCGGTCGTGCGGCGGGAGTCGACGCCGAAAGAGGCGCTGGACCTGCCGGGGCTGCTGGAGGATGCCCTGGCCTCCCTGTCCCCTCCGCTCGCCACCCTCGGGATCGAGGTGGTCCGCGAAATGGACACGGGCCTCCCTCGCGTACTCGGCCACAGGGGACAACTCCATCGCGCCTTCTTGAACCTGCTCGCGAACGCGCGGGACGCGGTCCTGGACCGGGGAGGGCCGAAACGGATCGTAACGCGCATGCGGGCGGAGCCGGGGGACGGCCGTCTCGTGCGCATCGAAATCGAGGATTCCGGCACGGGAATCCCGCCGGAGAACCTGACGCGGATCTTCGATCCTTTTTTTACCACGAAGCCGATCGGGCAGGGGACCGGGCTGGGGCTCGCGCTCGTGGCCGGCGTGGTCCGCGACCATGGGGGCTCCGTGACGACGGCGAACGCGCCGGGGGGCGGGGCGATCTTCCGCATCGAGCTGCCTCACCTCGACGAGAGTCCCGGGGCGGCGGCGGCCGAGGCGGCGCTCTCCGCGCTGACGCCGACCTCGACGGATGCCAGCGTGCTCGTGGTCGAGGACGAGCCGGGGATGGCGTACATGATCCGCCGGACGTTGACCGAAGTCGGCTACCAGGTCGAGTGCCTGCACGAACCGGCGGCGGCCCTGGACCTCGTTTCACGTCGCCCGTTCGACCTGATCCTGAGCGACGTCCGGCTGCCCGGCAGCTCCGGGTGGCGGCTGTACCAGTCGGTCTGCGCGCGGGATGCGGCCTATGCGGACCGCTTCCTCTTCGTGACCGGGGACGTGCTGGGCGACCTGAGCGGGCCGATCGAGAAGGCGAAGCGGCCGATCCTGCGCAAGCCTTTCACGGTGAAAGAGCTGGTGGACACGGTGAAGGGAACGCTGGCCCACGTCGGCTCGCGAAAAACCGCGAAGGCTTGATGGCACGATAGCGAGCTGAGGCCGTTACCTGGGGTGACAGATCGCCCCTTTCCCACCGGCCGCGGCCGAGGGGCGGGATCGAGCAAATGATCGTAAAGCATTTCAATAACGCATGTTGCGCATATTCATACACACTGGCACGGCCGATGCTCTAGACGGGTCATACGCGAATAAAACTGAGTCGAAGAGGCAACAAGATACCAAGGAGATGAACGATGCGCAACCACACGATCGGCAGGAAGAGGACGAAGAACACCCGCGGCCAGGCCATGACCGAGTACATTATCATCGTCTCCCTCGTCGCCATCGGCTGCCTGATGGTCGTGGGAGCCTTCGGCCGGCAGATCGCCAACCTGTTCAAGCGCTCGACGAACTCGCTCAACACCGGGAGCGTCGAAATGGCGGCCTTCATGGATCCGAACGAGTTCACGGGCATCAACCAGTCGGGCGGCGGCCAACTGGAAGTGGGTCCGATCACGGTGGTCTCGGGCGGGAGCTAGTGGGGCTTCAATCTAGGTTCCGTAGGTTCTTGGTGGCTCTCACGGCCCCAACCCGCCTCGAAAGCCTGGGAAGGAGAACGAAGGTTCAATTCTCAATGATCAAGGTTCAAGCAATGCTCAAGGCTCGATGCTCAACGCCTTATTCGCGTGCGTGACCGAATCTCCGGAAATCCGCGGACGAACCAGGTCTGGGAAGATCGGCGTTGAGGGCTCCGGCCTCCCTGAGCCTTGAACATTTGAATCCGCGACGCACCCACAGGATCGATGTTGAAGCCCCACTAGACTCTCCCCCAAAGCGCGCACTGCAAATTAAAATCGGGTCCGCCGCGAGGCTTCCTCACGGCGGACCCGAGTTTTGTTTTGACCGCTCCGTCGCCGCGTCCGCGACAAAGGCTAACCGGCCTTCTTTGCCCAAGTCGAACGCGGGTAATTCTCCTTCACCGCGTCCACCGCGGCCTCGGCCCATTCGGCGCTCTCGAGCGTGCGGAAGCAGCGCGACGCGAGGAACAGCGCGCGGCCGAACTCCAGGTGATACCCGGGGAAATACCGGACCACCCGCAGGAAGAGGGGGATCGCCGTCAATGCGTGGTCGGGCGTCCCGCCCATCTCGAGGACCGTCTCCCCGACGTAGTTCAGGAGCTGCGCCGTCACCGGCGCGTTCGTCCAGCCCTCATCGGCCAGGAACGGCTCCACCAGCCGAATCGACTCTTCCGGCTTTCCCAGCGCGCGGATGGCCTGCGCCCTGCCCAGCGTCGTGAGCCGGTGCACTTCGCCGCACCCTTCGACTCTTTCGGCCTGCTCCGCCAGCGCGCGGAATAGGGCCTCGGCCTCGCCCGCCTTCCCCTCCGCGAGCGTCGCGCGGGCCTTGCCGAAGAACCCGAGCAGGTTCCACGCGATGCCGTACTGCTTCTCGTCCATCCGCTGGAACGCGGCGCGCGCCCCGGCGCCGTCCCCGCGCGCGAGCGAGAGATCCCCCAGCGCATAGTGCGCTGCCGGCACATGCATGGACTGTGGATGCGCCTTCGTGAACTCCACGAGCGCCGCGGCGGCGTCCTCGGCCCCCTCCTCCTGGATGAGCGCCTGCGTCCGCAGGGTGTTCGCCCGATGGAAGGCCGCATAGGACGGCGCCCACGCGGGCACGGCGGCGCCCGCCTGCCGGACCCGCTCGAAGGCCGACAGCGCCTCGTCGAACCTGCCGGCCTGGACGTTTTCCAGCCCCAGGTCGAGGTCCGCGCAGGCGTCCCCGTGGACGATCCGCGCGACCTTCCATGCCGGCAGGGCGCGCGTCGCACCGCCGCCGGCGTACTTCACCTCGGCCCACGTCTCCTGGGTCACCTGCCCGCCCGAAAGGACCTCGCCGCTTCGAAGATGGATCTCGTCGGCCATAGCGCCTCCCATGGGGGATTCTGATTGTAGATTGCTGCTTTCGGATTTCAGACCACAAAGGCGCTTTTCGGCCGAGCCAAACTCGCCCCCCTCAGTGACGGTCCTTCGTGGTCTTCGTGCCTTGGTGGCTTGGTGGTTTCGTCGTCCGTTTGGGTTTCGGGCCTTCGCCCGAGTTGGGATTTGGGATTTCGTCAGTGCCCCGGCCCCTCCAGCGCATCGAGCAGCCCCTTCTCGTTCCGGCCGCCCGTGAGGTTCGTCAGGCCGTTCACCGTGGCGGGATGGACGTCCCCGAAGACCTTGAGCGTCACGTCGCCCGAGCCGAGGCCGATCTCCCTGCCGCGGTGCAGCGACCGCAGGTCCCACACGCCGCCGTGGCGCGGATCGCGGTCCAGGCGGTCGGCCATCGAGTTGCCGTGGACGCGGTGCACGAAGCTCTCCAGCGAGCCCCACATCGACTCGTTTCGCCAGTCGCCCAGGTTGCGCCAGTTCTTGCGCCGCTCCGAGAGCGGCACGCGGTGCTTCTCATAGTGGATGAGCGCGGCGGTGGCCGCGTCGATCGCGAGCGGGTCCTTGCTGGCGAGGATCATGCTCGACTCGAGCGGCTGGCTCCCCCAGTCCGGCCCCACGTCGGTGTAGGTCCCGATCGCCGGCACGAGGTTCAGCCGGGTCTTGTCCTTGAATGCGCCGGCGACCTCCGCGATGCTTTCGTCCAGCTTCACGACGCCGAAGCCGTCCTTGTTGAAGCCGAGACGCGAGTGGGAGGTGAAACGATCGACCGGGTGCAGCCACCCGTACCAGTTCTTGATCGTTCCCGTGTGGCCCGCCATCACGTGCGCGCCCGGCCGCGCCATGTTCACCAGGTGGTCGGCTTCGACCGCCAGCTTCGGAATGCGAAAGCCCTTCGGCCAGTTCTTCGTCGGACCCGTGCGCACCCAGTCCTCCTCGCGGTCGAAGGACCGGACCTCCGCGCCCGCCTCGCGCGCGGCATCGAGCAGCCCGTTGGTCTTCAGGACTTCCATGCCCGTCCTGTGGCCGCTGGCGATCCCCGGGATGCCGCTCCAGATCTTGCGAATGAACTCCCCCGGCCTGTTGCCGCCGAACGGGGGCGCGACGTGCTCCATGCCGGCCTGGTCCGCGACGATGACCTTCGCCCCGCGCTCGCGGAAGAGCCGGATGGCGGCCTTGAGGGCCTCGGGGTGCGTCGTGAACGGATAGCCGCGGGGAGAATTGGAGGCGACGTTGATCGCCACGGTCTGGCCGGGCTTGAGCCACGAGAGGTCGTCCGTGGCGAGGATCGCCTCGCGCGTCCGCTTGTCGATCTCCGCGGGGCTCGGGTGGTTCGAGATCCCCATCACCGTGACTTCGCCGGGCCGCGCGGACTGCGCCAGGACGAAGCCGGACTCCGAAGACTCCCGGATCGCCTCGCTGACGAAGGCCGCCAGGGCCGCCGCCGAGGTGAAGCGCAGGAAGTCGCGCCGGTTGACGCCGGCGGCATCGCCTGCTGGTTCCGTCATGCTCCTTCCCTCCATGAAAACCGAAAGGCCGGGCATTCTAGCAGCGAGGGGCGCTCGACGCAATTCGGAAATGCGCGTCTCGGCAAAATGGCCGCCGAACTGCTCCAGCGGGCCCAATTCGTGTCCGGAGTGGCCCGTTGACGAAGTCCAGACACGAGGCCTGTGGACCCGCGCCCCGAGGAGTCGAGCGTGAACTTTGTCCGCGCTGCGCGAGGCCGGCGCAAGGATTGATTCGCGCCGGACTCGCGGGTATCATTCGACCGCACAACCGTCGCAATCTCACGCACGGACGCCCTTCGGGAGGAAGCCATGTCCGAGTCCGCCACGCTCGTCACCGCCGAGCACTTCCGCTACATCGCTCAACGCACGGTGCAGGAGGACGACTTTCTCAAGGACCTGCGCCGCGCGGCGAAGGCGGCCGGGATCCCGCCGATCGCCATCTCCGCCGAGCAGGGGAGCTTTCTGCAGATCCTGCTACGCCTCTGTCGGGCGCGCGAAGTGATCGAGGTGGGGACGCTGGCGGGCTACTCGGCCCTCTGGATGGCGCGCGCGCTGCCGCCCGGCGGCCGCGTGCGCACGATCGAGGTCGAGCCACGCCACGCCGCCTTCGCGCGCGAGTGGGCCGCGAAATCGGACGCGGCCGGCAAGATCGAAGTGCACCTCGGCCCGGGCCAGACCGTCCTGGCGGGGTTCGCCGCCGACTCCGCCGACGCCGCCTTCCTCGATGCCGACAAGGCGAATTACGGGCTGTACCTGAAGGAGAGCCTCCGCATCGTCCGCCCCGGCGGGCTCGTGCTGGTCGATAACGCGTTCGCCTTCGGCCAACTCTTCGACAAACACCCCTCGGATCGCGAGGCCCCTGCCGTGCAGGCCTTCAATGAAGTGATGGCGCGGGAGAAGGCGCTGCAGAGCATCATCGTTCCCATCGGCGACGGGTGCTGGGTAGGCGTGAAGCTGTAGGCCTCGGCCACTGCGTCGTCAGGCGCCATCCCCCGCGACCCAGCCGCACACCGCTTCGAAGAAGGTCTCCAGCCCCCAGCGAAAGCCGTCCACCGGAATGCGCTCGTCGTGGCCGTGGTAGAGGGCGGCGAAGCGGAGGTCGGGCGGGAGGCGGATCGGGGAAAAGCCGTAGGTCGTGAGGCCGAGTTCCGCGTACGCGTGCGCGTCCGTGAACCCCACGACCAGGTTCGGGAGGACCGCGGCCCCCGGATCGCGCCGCGCGAGCACCGACGCGAGGTGCCGGAAGAGGGCCGTGTCCGCCGAGGCCTCCACCGGCCTCCCGGAAGCGCGCACGACCAGCTCGAGGTCCCCGCCCGCCGCCGTCCCCCCCTTCACCCCCGCCGCGCGCCGCACCTCCTCCAGGAATTCCTCGACGCCGATTCCCGGGAGGAACCGCCCGTCCAACTCCGCCTCGGCCTCGCCCGGGACGACGTTCACCTTGCCGCCCGCGCGCAGCACGGTCGCGTTCGCCGTGTCGTGCAGGGACGCCCGGAACACACGCGCGACGTCGGGGTCGGGAAGGAGCTTGAGCGCCGCGCCGGAGGTCGCCCGCCCGAGCAGGCCGCGAAGGACGAGGGACGCGGGCGGCCCCAGCTCCCTGGCGAGGTCGCGCATGAAGCGCTCCACGGGCGGCGTCAGGCGGTACGGCAGCTCGCGCGCGGTGAGCCGGTCGAGGGCGCGGGCGAGCGCGGTCACCGGGTTCCGGACCGCCGGCAGGGAGCCGTGGCCGGGCTCGCCGCGGGCACGCAGCGTCATCCAGGCGAACCCCTTTTCCGCGACCTGGATGGGGTAGATGCGACGCCCTTGCATGTGGACCGTGAAGCCCCCGACCTCGTTCAAGGCGTAGCGGCAGCCGCGCAGCAGGTCCGGCCGGCGCCGCACGAGCCACTCCGCCCCGAGGAACGACCCGGCCTCCTCGTCGGCGACCGCGGCGAACACGACGTCCCGCCTCAGGTGAATTCCTGAGCGCTTCAGCAGGAGCAGCGTCATCAGCCCATAGATGGCCATGTGCTTCATGTCGATCGCGCCCCGCCCCCACACGCAGCCGTCGTGGAGCTCGGCCGCAAACGGGGGATGCCGCCAGCGGGAGGGTTCGGCGGGCACGACGTCGAGGTGCGCGCTGAGCAGGAGGGCGTCGGCGCCGGAATCGGAAGCGCCGGCGAGTCCGGGGCCGGAAGGAGCGCACGGCTCGGCGGCGGACGGGGCGGCGGACGGGGCGGCGGACGTGGCGGTGAACGGGGCGGCGGACGGGAGGCGCGCGACGAGCGAGGCGCGTCCCGGCGCGGACTCGACGACCTCGTGGGAAATCCCTTCCGCGCCGAGGAGGCGGGAGAGCCACGCCGTCGCCTCGGCTTCGTTGCCGGGAGGGTTGGTGGTGTCGATGCGGAGGAGGGCGCGAAAGTGCTCCAGCGCCTCCTCGTGCGCGCGGCTCCAGTCGACCGCCGTGTGCGGGCCGGCGGCGGAGGACGGCGGACCCGCGGTCACGGCGTCGGCGAAGGGGAGCCGGCGTCCGGATTGGGCGTCCCCGAGGAACCGGGCAGGCCGAGGAGGCTGGAGATCACCTGCACGACCTGGCTGACTTCAAACGGTTTCGCCAGCATGCCGTCCGCCCCGCCGCGCGCACGCTTGAGGGTCTCCGTCTTCGGCCAAGCCGCGGACATCAGCACGACCGGGATCTTGGGGTTGACGAACTTCGCGCTTTCGACCAGCTCCATGCCGTTCAGTCCGGGCATGTACAGATCGGAGATGATGAGATCGAAAGACCCTTTTCGGATGGCCGCGAGGCCCGCGGTTCCCTCGCCGACGTCGGTGACCTGCGCTCCCCAGCTCGTCAGCATCTCGCGAAGGCACTCGCGGGCAAGGGAGTGGTCGTCGACGACGAGAATCTTTCTTCCGCTCAGATCCATCGATCGCATTCTCCAGGTGAGTGACCAGGACCCTCTCCGCTCCAAATCATACCGGGCACGCCGCCGGTTGGCAAGCACTAGCTCAAGCTCCAGGTCGGGCCCGGGCCTTGAACGAGTCGGCTGCGCGATGTAGAATGGGGCGTGTCCTGGACGACCCGCTTCCCTTCCCCCTTCGCCGTTCCTCGCGAGCTCCCTCCGCCATGAAGCCCGACGACCACGTTTGCATCTGCTTCCACGTCTCGCTCCGCAAGATCGTGAATTTCTGTCGGCGCGAGCGGCCCGTCCGCGTCTCCCTGCTGAGCGAGTGCCTCTCCGCGGGCACGGGGTGCGGCTGGTGCATCCCCTTCCTGAAGACCATCTACAACCAGGTGTGGGACGGCGTCCCGTCGCCGGACCTCCCCGTAAGCCCCGAGGAGTACGCGGAGCGCCGGGCCAAGTATCGGATCACCGGCTCACGGGACGAACCCACGCCGATCGCGAAACCGTCGCGGGCCGGCGGTCCGACGGCCGGTCCGACCGCAAGCCCCGCGGCCGGTCCTCCGGGAGAGCCGACCTCCCCGCCGGGCTCTCCGTTCTGTTGACAGACCTCCCCCGCCGGACTATAGTCTCAACTCTTCCAATCCGCGCTCCCACCCACCCGCGGGCGCCGCGGCTCCCTAGGGCCACCCCAGAGAGGTGCAGCATGTTCCGTCTCTTTCCGAAGGACGAGACCTTCTTCGAACTTTTCGAGCAGGCGGCGGCGAACGCACACGAGGGGGCGAACCTCCTCGTCGACTTCCTCGACAAGTACGAGGACATCGAAAACAAGGCCCGGAAGATCAAGAACGTGGAGCACGCGGGGGACGAGCTGACGCACCATACGATCGAGCGGCTCAACAAGACCTTCATCACGCCCATCGACCGCGAAGACATCCACGACCTCATCTGCCGGATGGATGACGTGCTCGACCTGATCGACACCGCCGTCCACCGGATGATCCTGTACAAGATCGCCAAGCCGACCGACGACGCCCGGGCGCTGGCGACGGTCCTTGCAAAGTCCACGGACATCCTCGTGAAGGCGGTCAAGCTGCTTCGCAACCTGAAGGACCCCGACCCGATCCTGCGCGCCTGCAAGGAGGTCCATACCCAGGAGAACGAAGGGGACCGGATCCTCCACCACGCCCTCGCGACCCTGTTCGACAGCGGCCAGAATCCGATCGAGATCATCAAGTGGAAAGACATCTACGAGTCGCTGGAGTCCTCCGCGGACCGCTGCGAGGACGTGGCCAACGTGCTGGAAGGGATCGTACTCAAGAATGCCTGACTTCTACGTCCTCTTCGTCGTCCTCGTCGCCCTCGGGTTCGACTTCATCAACGGCTTCCACGATGCCGCGAACTCGATCGCGACGGTGGTCTCGACCCGGGTGCTGCCCCCGAGGGCGGCGGTCGTCTGGGCGGCCTTCTTCAATTTCATCGCGGCCGTCGGCACGGGGACCCTGGTCGCTTCGACGATCGGCAAGGGGATCGTCGACCCCTCCGTCATCACGCCCAACCTGATCTTCGCCGCGCTCGTCGGCGCGATCGTCTGGAACCTCATCACCTGGTACTACGGCCTCCCCTCCAGCTCCTCCCACGCGCTCATCGGCGGGCTCGCGGGCGCGGCGATCGCCAAGGCCGGCCTCGGGTCGCTCCTCTGGCTCACGCCGGGCCCGAACTGGCTCGTCTGGAAGGGCATTCTCGGCATCTCGATCTACATCGTGGTGTCGCCCCTGCTCGGGTTCGGGCTCGGGCTCCTTTTCATGGCGGTGACCGGTCGCCTCTGCTGGTCGCAGCGGCCGGGCGTCGTGGACACCTGGTTCCGCCGGCTGCAGCTCCTCTCGGCGGCCGTCTACAGCTACTCGCACGGCTCGAATGACGCGCAGAAGACCATGGGCATCATCTCCGCGCTCCTGGTCGCGTCCGGCATGGGCTATCTCACGCACGCCGCGGGCATCCAGGAAATCCCCGGCCATCTCCAGAGCGGCCCAGAGCGAAGCCTGGTCCTGGTGACCAAGGACGGGAACCGCTACCCGATCCTTCCCTCGGCGGAGGCGGAGGCGAAGACCAAGGGGAAGGTCGACAAGGACGTGGTCCTGGTCGGCTCGCTGGAGACCGCGGCCGACGGCCGACAGTCGCTCAAGATCGACGACCACCTCGCCTGGTGGATCATCCTCGCGTGCCATGGGGCCATCAGCTTCGGCACCTATTTCGGCGGCTGGCGGATCGTGAAGACGATGGGGTCCAAGATCACGAAGCTCGCGCCCTTCGGCGGCTTCTGCGCCGAGACCGGCGGAGGCGTGACCATTCTGCTCATGTCGCATTTCGGGATTCCCGTAAGCACCACCCACACGATCACCGGTGCGATCGTGGGCGTGGGCAGCGCCCGGCGCCTCTCCGCCGTGCGCTGGGGCGTCGCCGCGCGCGTCGTCTGGGCCTGGGTCCTCACCATTCCCGCAGCGGCGACCGTCGCCGCCCTCACCTATTTGCCCTTCCGCATCTGGGGTTCGTGAACCCGTGCCTCACGCATCGCTGTCCGCGGAGGGGGCTGCCGGGTGGCGCCCCTCCCGACCGCAGCGCGCGGGAGCGGGACGAGTGGCTTGTCTGCCGTCAACCCCCGGAGCTGCGCAGACCCACGCCTGGGTTTCGGAGGGCCGTTCCGGCGCCGTCGGGCCTGCGTCCCCAGGGACGAGGTCCGCCCGCTGGGTGCTCGCGGCGCTGGCACTCCTGGCCGCGGGGGCAGGCTGCGCCGACGGCCGCCCGCGCGAGCCCGAGCACTATCGCGCGGCCTTGCTAAAGGACGTCCCTCCCGCCGTCGCGGGGACGCCTTCGGTCGCCCCGGCCGCCACCGCCGCGCCCGAGGCCGCGACGCCGAACCCCGAGGCGGAACGGACCGTTGCGGCGCCGGCGCCCGCCGACCCCTTGGACGGGCCCGGTCCCCTCTCTCTCGCGGACTGCTATCGCTCGGCGATCGCAAGAAACGCGCGCCTGGGTCTCGCCGGCGAGTCGTGGCTCCAGACGGTACTCCGGCGGGACCAGGCGATCGCCGGCGTCCTCCCGCGGGTCACGGTACACGGCAGCTATTTCCGGCAGGACGAGTTCAAGGCCGGCGGAGGAGGCGGGGGCGACCTCGCCGGCTTCGGAGGCGGAGGTTCGGGCTTCTCCGTGGAGCCGGACCGGCGCGAGGCGAGCGTGCAGCTCCGGCAGCCGCTTTTCAAAGGCTTCAAGGAATTCGCCGGCCTCCGGCAGGCGGACCGCCTGTCCGAGGCGGCGCGCGAAGCCCTGCGGGAGGAGGAGCGGCTCGTGTTCCTGCTGGTCGCCCAGGATTTTTTTTCGGTGCTGCTCGCCGAGGCCCAGGTGAAGACCCGGGAGGCGGCGGTCGGGCTCGGCGGCGAGCGTGCGCGCGAAGTCCAGGCGCGGCGCGAAAGCGGCCTCGCGCGAAAGACGGAGCTGCTGTCCGTCCAGACGCAGCTCGCGCAGGACGAGGCCGCGCTCGAGCGGGCGCGCAACGACGCCGCCATCGCCCGCACGCGGCTGGGCGTGGTCGTGGGCCGGGAAGTCACGCAACCGCTCGCGGACGAGTCGGCGGAGCGGCCCGCGCCCGAGGACCCGGCCCCGCTCCTCGCGACGGCGACGGAACGGCGGCCGGACGTCCGCGCGCGCGCCCGCGAAATCGCGGCCGCGGAGGAGGCGGTCTCGGTCCAGCAAGGGGACTTGTGGCCGTCCGCCGACGTCACCGCCAACTGGTACGTCCACCGGGACGGCTTCTCCGAGGTGCAGCAGGCCACCGACTGGGACGTGACCCTGGGCCTGGAGTACCCGCTCTTCGAGGGAGGGGCCGCACGCGCACGGATCCGCGAAGCGCAGTCCGCGCTGCGCCAGGCCCGCCTTCGGCACGCGGCGCTGCTGCGACAGGTCGCCGGCGAAGTGCGCGAGACGTGGCTGGGGCTGCGTTCGAGCGCCCGGCTGTATGCGCAGTTCGAGGCGAGTGCGCGTCTCGCCGAGGAGAATTTTCGCCTCAGCCAGGAGGAGTACCGGCAGGGGCTCGCGTCCAACCTCGAGGTGCTGGCGGCGCAGAATCAGTTGCAGGCCGCGCGGCTCGACCTGGAACGACAGCGCTGCCAGCGGCTGCTCGACGAGGCGGCGTTGGACGCGGCCCTGGGTCGCATTCCGGAGACGACGTGGAAATGAACCGTGACCGTGGGCGTAGCAGGGGTCTCTCGACACGCTCGCCGGAAAGCGGACGGCCCTTGGCCGTCGCGCTGCTCCTCCCTGCGCTCCTCCTCGGAGGTTGCGGAAAGGAGGGCGGGCCGGGCGGCGGGGGCAAGGGGGCCGGCGGTCCGAAGAAGGGCTTCCGCGTAGTCGCCGCGCAGGTAAAAACCCAGCCCGTCGTGTACGTGGTGGAAACGGTCGGCGGACTGGAGGCGGACGAGGAGGTCCAGATCCCGGCCCGCGTGGCAGGGGTCATCGGCGCGATCCGGTTCGCCGAGGGGGACCGCGTCCAGGCCGGGGACGCGCTCGCGGAAATCAACGCCGCGCGCTACGGCCTGGCCGTGGACCGCGCCCGCGCGGCGCTGGACCGGGCCGAGGCCGAGGCCCGCGAGGCGGAGGGGAAGGCCAACGCCCTCGTGAACAAGGCAGCCGCCGACCTGAAAGAGGCGGAGGACGCCCTTGCGAAGCGGGACCGGGTGCGCGAGAAGGATCCGGGCTGGGTCACGGAGGAAGAGCTGAGCACGTACCGGACGCGCGTGGAGCGGGCGAAGGCGGGCGCGGACGAGGCCCAGACCATGGTGCACGCGCAGGTGGAGAAGCTGCGCGCCGCCGCCGCGGAGGCCAAGGCCGCGCTCGGCCTTGCGGAACTGGACGCACGCGACGCCGTGATCCGCGCGCCGATTCCGGGCGTCATCAACGCGCGTCGCGTCGGCCAGGGACAATACGTCACGATCGGGACCGTCGTCGCGACGATCGTGAACCTGGAGTCCGTGCGCCTGCGCTTCCAGTTGAACGAAACGGAAGCGGCGGCGGTCGCCGGCTCCCACGCGCCGACCGTCGTCTTTTCCGTGCGCACCGCCGGCGAGCGCGAATTTCCGGCGACGCTCTTCCACGTCGGGCAGGTCGCCGACGCCGCCACGCGCACGGTGGAGTGCCTGGCGCGGATGGAAAATCACGACGCGCAGCTCAAGCCCGGGTCCTTCGCCAAGGTCCGGATCACCCTGGAGACGCGACAACAGGCGGTCGTCGTCCCCGAGTCCGCCGTGCAACCGACGGACCGCGGCTTCCTGGCCTACGTCGCGGACCAGGGGACCGCGCGCGCACGCGAGTTGCGCCTGGGGCTGCACACGCGCGAGGGAGAGGTCGAGGTCCTCTCCGGCGTCGCCGCCGGCGAACTGCTGGTCATCCGCGGCGCCTCCGTCCTCCGCGACGGCGCCCCGGTGGAGACGATCACCGAGGAGGAGGACGCCAAAAAGGGGAATTGAGATTTGGGATTTGGGATTTGAGAATTGACGGCGAGCCGACCGCGGCCGGCTTTCGTTACAGCCTGCCGCCGGCCACCCGCCGTAGGGGCGCCCCTTGTGGGCGCCCACGACTGGCCGCAAGCCGTTGGACTGCGCGGTGTCGCCAACAGGGCGGGCACAAGGCCCGCCCCTACGTCCGGACACGAAAGCGTGTTTCCCTCACGCTGCCGATTTGAACCCTGCCCAAATCTGAATTCTCCATTCTCAAATCTCAAATCCACAGCATGTTTCTCTCCGACCTCAGCATCAAGAATCCCGTCTTCGCCTGGATGCTCATGCTCTCGCTCCTCCTCTTCGGGGGGATCGGGTTCGCACGCCTGGGCGTGAGCCAGATGCCGGACGTCGACTTCCCGGTCGTCACCGTCGCCGTCACGCTGGAAGGGGCGGCCCCCGAAATCATGGAGACGGACGTCGTCGATCTCATCGAGGACGCCGTGATGACGGTCGACGGGGTCCGCGAGGTTTCCTCCAGTTCGAAGAACGGTGCCGCAACGATCACGATCGAATTCAACCTGGGCCGAAACATCGACCAGGCCCTTCAGGAGGTGCAAACCAAGATTGCCCAGGCGCAGCGGCGACTCCCGCGCGACCTGGATCCGCCGGTGGTCACGAAGACGAATCCCGAGGACCAGCCCATCATGTGGGTGGCGCTCGCGGGCGCTCGTCCGCCGCAGGACTTGGCCGATTACGTGCGCTTCACCCTCAAGGAGAAGCTCCAGACCGTTCCCGGCGTGGCGGAGATCATGCTCGGCGGCTACCTCGACCGAAACGTCCGCGTATGGCTTGACCTCGACGGGCTGGAGACGTACAGGCTCACGGTCGAGGACGTGGTCGCGGCGCTTGCCCGCGAGCACGTGGAAGTGCCGGCCGGTCGCATCGAGACCTCGGTCCGGGAAGTGAACGTCCGCGTCGAGGGGGAGGCCTTTTCCCTGGAGGGTCTCCGCTCGATCGTCGTAGCGGAGCGGGGCGGACGGCCGGTCCTCTTGCGGGACGTCGCGCTCGTCCAGGACGGCTTCGAGGACGTGCGCCGGATCGCGCGCTCCATGGGCCTCCCCGCCCAGGGCATGGGGATCAAGAAGCAGCGCGGGGCCAACGCCGTCGCGGTCGGCCAGGCCGTGAAGGCCCGCGTTGCGGAGCTCCGGAAACAGCTCCCGAAAGACCTCGAGCTGTCGGTCGTGTTCGACGCCACCGCCTTCGTCGAGGAGGCGATTCACGAGATCGAGTTCACGCTCGTCCTCTCCATCCTTCTCACGGCTTTCGTCTGCTGGCTCTTCCTCGGGTCGCTCACCTCGACCCTCAACATCCTCCTCGCGATCCCGACCTCCATCATCGGCGCCTTCGCCGCGATGTACTTCCTCGGGTTCACGCTCAACACCTTCTCCCTGCTCGCGCTGTCCCTTTCCGTCGGCATCGTGGTCGATGACGCGATCATGGTGATGGAGAACATCGTCCGGCACGCGCAGTCGGGCAAGGACCGCGTCCGCGCGTCCTCCGAGGGGACAGGGCAGATCGCGTTCGCGGCGATCGCGGCCACCGCCGCGATCCTGGCGATCTTCCTCCCGGTCGCCTTCATGAAGGGCATCATCGGAGTCTTTTTTTTCCAGTTCGGCGTGACGCTCTCGGTCGCCGTCGCGCTCTCGCTCCTGGAGGCCCTCACCCTCACGCCCTCGCGTTGCGCGCAGTTCCTGGACGTCGGGGCACGCACCACGCGCATCGGGGCCTTGGCCGACCACGCGTTCGGGGCGCTGGCGCGCTTCTACGGCGGGGTGCTCCGGTGGTGCCTCCGGTGGCGCCTGGCGACGCTGCTCCTCGCGACGGCGCTCTTCGTTTCCTCCTGCGTCGCCGTGCTTTTCCTGCCGAGGGAATTCGTCCCCTCGCAGGACCAGAGCCGCTTCCTCGCGCGGATCCAGACCCCGGTCGGCACGTCCATCGAGGCGACGGACGAGCTGGTCCGCCGGTGCGAAGCCTACGCCATGGCGCAGCCCGAGCTGGACCGGTACTTCTCCTCGGTCGGCGGTTTCGGCGGCGGCGACGTGAACACCGCGATCCTCTTCGCGACGTTCAAGCCGAAGCGCGGGCGGCAGGCGACGATGCAGGACCTGATGGCGCGGTTCCGGACCCAGCTCAACCGCATGCCCGGCGTGAGGGTCGGCATTCAGGACTTGTCGCAGACGGGCTTCAGCGCGCAGCGCGGCTATCCCGTGGAGTTCTCGATCCGCGGGGCGGACTGGGACAAGCTGGCGGAGGTCTCCCGAGAGGTCATGGACCGGATGAAGGAGACGGGCCTGTGCGTGGATGTCGACACGGACTACCTGGTCGGGCAGCCCGAGGCGAAGGTCCTCCCCGATCGGAAGCGGGCGGCGGACCTCGGCGTAAGCATGGCCTCCATCGGCACGACCGTGAATGCGCTGGTGGGGGGCGTCCGCGCAGGTCGCTTCAAGTCGCGCGGCCGACGGTACGACGTCCGCGTGCGGCTGCTGCGCGCGCAACGCTTCCGTCCGGAGGACCTGCGTCGACTCGCGGTGCGGAATCGCGAGGGCGCGCTCATCCGCCTCTCGGACGTCGTGACGGTGAAAGAAGAGCCGACGCTCCAGGTGATTCAACGACGCGGGCGGGAGCGGGCGATCGGCGTTTTCGGCAACGTCGCGCCCGGAAAGTCGCAGGCGGACGCGCTGGCCGCGGTCGAGCGGATCGGACGCGAGGTGGTGCCCGAAGGCTATCGCCTGGTGGTGTCCGGCAGCGCCCAGACGTTTCGGGAGAGTTTCGAGAGCCTCCTCTTCGCCCTCGGCCTGGGCATCCTCGTCGCGTACATGATCCTCGCCTCGCAGTTCAACAGCTTCGCGCACCCGCTCACGATCCTCCTCGCGCTCCCCTTCAGCGTCACGGGCGCGCTGGTCGCGCTGTGGCTGGCGGGCGCCTCGCTCAACATCTACAGCATGATCGGCATTCTCCTCTTGATGGGGATCGCGAAGAAAAACTCGATCCTGCTGGTGGACTACACGAACCAGCTCCGGGAGGCCGGCAAGGGGCGGGACGAGGCGCTGCTCGAGGCCTGCCCGGTGCGGCTGCGTCCGATCCTGATGACGTCGCTTTCGACCGTGGCGGGGGCCGTGCCGGGGGCGCTGGCGCTCGGGCCGGGCGGGGAGATCCGGGTGCCCATGTGCATGGCCGTGATCGGCGGGATGGTCGTGTCGACGCTGCTGACGCTCGTCGTCGTGCCGGCGTTCTACAGCCTGCTGGATGCGGCAAAGGAGTGGCTGGGCGGGGTCGTGAGCAGGACGCCAGAAATGACCTTGCGCGAACCTGTGGACACTGGATCAGCGATCAGGTAGGGCACGGTCCCAAAAATGGAAATTCGGCCGACCCTAGAGATCCTTCGGGCGCAGGCCGGTGCGCTTCGCGATCCGGGCGAGCATCCGGGGGCCAATTTCATTTCGGTCGTGAAAGGCGAAGACGTAATCCAACCAGCCCGGTCGAGCGAGCACGCGGTGCGATCCCGCGCTTTGGCGCTTGACGACCCAACCGATGCGGAAGAGCGCGGCAAGAACCAGCTTTGCCTTGGCCGACGGCCAGCGACTCATGCGGACACCGCGAAGAGCTCGTGCAACTCCGGAACCGCCTCCCCATGATCGAGGCGATCCGCGATCACCCGCAGCGCCAACGACTCAGCCTTCGCTATCGCTTGCTTTCGAGTCCGCCCGTACGCCATCACCCCCGGCAGATCCGGCACTTCCGCGATCCACCTCCCGTCCGACTCGCGCTCGATTTCGATGTTCATGCGTCCGTCCTCCGATGTTCGCGTGATCCGATCGCATGGCTCGCCTGCCGGGCAAGGCGCTGATGCAGTGGACTGGTCTGCATGAGCGGCGGCGCGTGGCACGATCCGCTGTGATCGGCTGGCACGCGACTCACTTGTCGAAGTCGGAGCACAGGTTCGTGTCCACCGATCCAGAAGCAGAGCGCAGTCGTGCGGCCCCGTCACTTCCACTCCGAGAGGCGCTTTCGAGCCTCATCCGTCAGTGTGGCGATGAATTGCATCAAGAGTTCAGGATCCGTGTCGACCCGCGGTGCGTCCACACGAGGGTCCCAAGTAGCATAGTTCGCTGGATCGATGAAAGTGATCATCCCGACGCGAAGGGGCGTGGCTTCGTACACGCACCGACTCAGGATTTCCTCCGTGTGCTCGCTGTCCTTCTCGGGTACTTGCAAAAGAGCATACGATCTGGTCGCACGACTGGCGTGCGCTGCGGCTTCAAAGATCGCCGTCACGTCGAGCCCGTCCACCGTCTTGGCCTCAAAGGTCTACACGTCGAGGTATTTGTTTGGGAGATATGGATACGAGCGTACGCTGACAGCCGTGATATCGGGCCGCGTCCACGTACCACCTGTCGCCTTTTTCCCCTGCTTCGCCGTTTCCTCGAAATGGATCTGGTGAGGCGCAAGTTGCATGTCCTTGACCCACTCGCCCTGAAGCACCTTCAGCAACGGGGAGTAGAGAGACTGCTCGGATACGCGCAGCCGTGGCCCGGCCAAGGGTGTAGCTTGCTCAGCAGCCTCGATCACCTGTCGACGGACGCTACCTCCGCGACCTCGCCCTTTGATGATTCTCCCGGCATCGAGAAGCCGATCTCGAACCCTCCAGAATTTGTCCGAGTTCCAGCCACGTGCCTCGACCTCCTTTATCAGACGGAGGTTGCCGATGGCTGCCCCATCCGCAGGGACGAGGCCAAGGACGACATCGTCATCGATCTTTGATTCCCTTTTGGTCGGTCCCTTGCTCCTCCCATCAACAACCTGTCCCTGACCTACGTCCTGCTCGCCGTCCTGGTCGCTGGGTTGCTCGTCTGCGACGACTCTTTTGGAGTCTGCTTCCGCTTGAATCTCGAGACTCTCGATCAAGCTGACAACCTTCTCGTACTGCTCGTCCCGCGGTTCCGACGTACCATTTTCCCAGGTCGAGATCGCGCTTTGGGTGACCCCGAACCTCCGGCACATTTCCGCCTGAGACAGTCCAAGGCGTTCTCGGGCCTCCCGTATCCTCGTGCGAAACCACTTAGCCATTGGTCACCCCTGTCAAGTCGGGAAAAGGATTGTCGCATGGAGTTCCGTGACTGCGTGGATCGTCGCGGTACCCCCTGTCCGCAGCGGTGCCCCTGTCCGCATGGGAGGTGTTCGTGTACGCTCTCCAGGCCTTCCCGACTGCGTAGTATCCCAAGCCGGGAAACGGGAGCCAAGGAAATTCCACCGTGGCGGGGGCCGTGCCGGGAGCGCTCGCGCTCGGGCCGGACGGGGAAATCCGGGTTCCCATGTGCATGGCGGTCATCGGGGGAGTGATCGTGTCGACGGGGCTGACGCTCGTCGTCGTGTCGGCGTTCTACAGCCTGTTGGATGCGGCGAAGGAGTGGCTGGGCGCGAGGGTGTTGACGTTGCGGCGTGCGCGCGGGCCGGAGGCCCGCGCCCCCAGGGGGTGCGCTCGAGGATCGACGCCCGTGGACCTCGCGCGGCCCTTCCGTCTGGTCACCCCCCTCCTGGGGGTGCGGGCCTCCGGCCCGCACGAACTCGCGCCTCGCCCCCTCCCACCACCAGCCTCCCATCTCGCACTCGACCCGCGCGCCGCAGTTGACAACCTCCCGCCCCGGCTGTCAGAATGTGCGCCGCCGCACGATCAACCGCGCCCCGCCGTCGGTCACCCCCTGGTCGGAGTCTCACGCCCCATGAAACGCATCGTCGTCCTCGGCGATGTCCACGGCCACCTCGAGCGCCTCGAAGCCTGCCTCGACGTCGTGGCGTCCCCGCGACCCGACCTCGCGCTTCTCGTCGGCGACGTCGCGCTCGACCCGATGACGCGCCGCAACCGGGGCGGGCACGACGCCTCCGTCCGCGCCGTCCTCCGCAGGACCGAGTCGAAGCTGGGTTGCCCCGTCGTTTTCGTTCCTGGAAACCACGACCTGACCGACCCGCCCGCCGACGCCGCGGGCACGAACATCGACGGCCAGGTCACACGCGTCGCCGACCTTGACCTCGCCGGCTTCGGGGGCGCGGGTCCCGCCCTCTTCGATTTCCCTTACGAATGGACCGACGAGCAGGCCCAGGGCAAGCTCTCCCGCCTTTTCGGCCACGCCCCTCCCCCGCCGGACGTCTTTCTCTGCCATGCGCCCCCGTTCGGGACGCGTATCGACCGCTTGAAACGCGGCGTCCCGGTCGGCAGCCGCGCACTCTCCGAGTGGATCGCACGACTCAGGCCACGCCTGTTCGTTTGCGGCCACATCCACGAAGCCTTCGGCCTCGACTGGGTCGACGACACGCCTTGCCTCAACGCGGGCGCCCTCGGCGAGCCCTACGGCCAGGAGATCGTCTGGACCGTGGACTGGGAGGACGGCCCCCGCCGGATCGAGTGCTTCCGCAGAGGGGACGGGGACTGGGAGCAGGAGACCTTGAATCCGCTCCCCCCGCGCGCCCGCGCCAGGCCCGGCGGAGGGGACGCCGCTTCATGACGCTCACCTTCCGGACGCGGATCTTCCTCCTCTTCGTCGTGGCCGCGGCGGTCCTCCTCGGCGGCACGCTCCTGACCCTCGACGCCCTCTACGCGGCCAAAGTCGAAGAGCTGATCGCCGCGCAGGTCGAGCGCGGCAAGCGAAATTTCGACGACACGACCGAGCGTCTTCGGCGGGAGCTCTTGCGCTCCTCCGCCCTGCTCGCGGACTCCGCCCGCATCAAGGCGTGCCTGTCCGGCGAGCAGCCGGTCGAGAAGGCCGGCGGCGTCGCCCTCTACGAAATGGAGTACCACGCCATCGCCGCGGACTTCGTCGCGATCACGGACGCGCAGGGCCGGCCCGTCGCCCGCTATTTCTCCGAACGCGACCCGGAACGCGCCCCGGGCGCTCCCGCCAAGCTCGAGCCGCGGCCGGTCGCCCCCTCCACCCCAGCGCCCGAGCCTCTCCCCGAAGCGGCTTTCGTGCAAGGACTGCTGGCCGAGGGAGACCCGGACCAACAGCTCCCGCTCCTCGTCGCCGAGGGCCGGCTTTTCGTCGCGGCCGGTTACCCGATGTTCGACCGCGACCGTCTCGCGGGGACGGTCCTCCTCGCGAGCGAGATCACGGACGCCCTCACCCGCCTCATGCAGCGGCTCCAGGGCGGCGACGACGCCGTCGCTTACGTGGTGGCGGGGCGCCTGGCGGCGTCGAGCTTCGATGCCCGCACGCGCGACGCCGCGACGGCCGCGCTCGAGACGGGGCTCCGCGACGCCTCACCCTCCGCCGAGCTTCGGCTCGAAGAGCGGATCGGCGGCATCCCCTATCGCGCGGTCCTCACGCCGCTTCCCTGCGGCGGCTCCAGCGCGCCGGTCTGGAACGCGCTCTTCCTCTCGCTCGCGCGGCTGGTGGATTTCCGGCGCCGTCTTCGTTGGATCACCTTCGGCGTCGCCCTGGTCGCCATCCCCCTCTCCCTCCTCGTCAGCTCACGCATCGCCCGCCGCGTGTCGGCCCCGGTCCAGGACCTCGTACGCGGCACGGAAAGGATCGCCGGCGGGGACTTCGCCCATCGGCTGGAGCTGCGGTCGACCGACGAACTGGGCCAGCTCGCCGCCGCGTTCAACAAAATGGCCGAGGGACTGGCCGCGAAAGAAAAACTGCGGCGCCTGCTCGAGGAGGCGGAGAAGGAGCGGCACCGCTCCCTGGCGCAAATGGTCGCCGGCGTCGCGCATGAGGTCAACACGCCGCTCGGCATCGTCACGACCGCCGCGAGCATCATCGAAGAGCGACTGGGGGAGGGCCCGCTCGCGGCTCTCGGCAAGGACGCGGAGGGGACGGCCCTGCTCGAAGAGCTGCGGGAAGCGACGCAGCTCATCCAAGGGAACCTCGCCCGGGCCAGCCGCCTGGTGCAGAGCTTCAAGAAGCTCTCCATCCAGGAAACCCAGGACTCGCTGGAAACGGTCGACCTGCGTTCCGCGGTGGAGGATACGCTCGCCTTGTACGCGCCGAGCGCCCGAAAGGCCCATCTCCAGCTCGAGATCCAGGATCGCCTGCCGGCCGACGCACGGCAATGGGTAGGCTTTCCCCATCACCTCTCGCAGGTGCTTCTCAACCTGCTCACGAACATCGAGCGCTACGCCTACCCGGACGGCTCGGGGGGCCGCGTGGAACTCGAGCTGGCCGCGGGCGAAGCTCCCGAAGACCCGGGCGCCGGCGCCGGCCCGGGCCTCCGGCCCACGTTCACGCTGAGCGTGCGGGACTTTGGCCGCGGCATCGCACCCGAGGACCTGCCCCGAGTGTTCGAGGCCTTCTTCACCACCGGCCGCGACCGCGGAGGCACGGGCCTCGGGCTCGCCATCGTCCACAACCTCGTCACCGCGTCGCTGCGCGGCACGATCGCGATGACCTCCACGCCCGGGCGGGGCACGACCACGGTCGTCACTTTTCCGCGGACCGTCCCGGCGCCGGCGCCGGAGCAGCCGCCCGCACCGCCGCCCGCGGAGTCGCTGGGCTGAACTTTCGTCCGCTGAGTACCGCTCCACGGAAGTCGGTGGCCAATAGGCGACGGCAAGTTTGGCCGCCTGCGAGGCGCGCGAGCGAGGCGTAGTAACGGAGAACTACGCCGAGCGAGCGCAACAAAGCGGGCGGCCAAAGTCGCCGAGCAAATGGGTCACCCAATGCCGCGGGGCGGTACAGAGGCCGCTCGCAGCAAGGATTTTTTCCTTGCGGCCCTCCCCGCGATCCCCTATCCTACCTCCCCGCACGCCGCACCCGCGCACCCACTCCATCGTGGAGACGCTCATGGCCACGCCCCCGGGGGAACCGCGAACGCTCGATCACGCGGGCTTCCTCGAGGACCTCACCGAGACGCCGGCCTTTCTCCGCGAAGGCGGCGAGACCGTCGCCGGCGGGCGAGTCTCTTGCGCCTTTTGCGGCGTCGGCGACAGTGCGGTGCCCCAGATCGAGGCGGCGCCGGCCGCTCCGCCACCCGAGGCGCTCCTCTATGGCACCGGCACGCCCACGCTCGAACAGGCCGGCCGATCCGCCGCCCCCCCTGCGCCGGCAAGGGGTCCGGATCCCCTCGAAATCGAGGGACCCGCGCACGTCGCCACCACGGGCGCCGCGGTCCTCGGTCGGCTCGAGGTCGAACAGATCGCGCGCACGATCGTCGCGCAACAGGTGGAGAACCGGCCTTCGCCCCAGGGCGTTACCGCCGTCTTCAAGCTCCACCAGCCGACGATCGACAGCACCAAGCTCACCCTCAGACAGCACGTGCCCACGCCCGGCTGCGCCAAGCTGCGCATCTCGCTCGGCCTGCAACGGCCCGTCTTCCCCATCCATGCCGGGCCCAGCGTGCTCGATCGCGCCACCGGCCGGCGCCGCGCCATCTCGTACCCGGAGGCCATCGAGCGCCTCGCCGACCTCCTCCTCGCCCACCGCCCAACCTCCGCCCGCACGCTCATCTACGCCTGCGGGCAGGTCGACTACTTCACGATCTTCTCCTTCCAGGAGGTCTTCCGCCTCCTCGGCATCCTCAATCTCGCCGGCAACGCGGAGCACTGCCTGAACGCCGGCGCCGTCCACAACGAAATCCTCACCGGCCAGGAAGGACCGTTCCTCACCCTCGAACAGGGCTTCGACGGCCCCGGCCGCTTCTACCTCCTGAACGGCTGGAACGGCTACATCAGCCACCCGCCCGCGTTCGCGCGCGTGATGAAGCGCAAGGACCTCGACGCCTACATGGTCGAGGTCGCATTGACCGAGTCGGCCCAGGTCGTCGCCGCGAAGCTCGGCCCGGGGCGCGTGCTCTTTGTCCGCTCGGGCGCCGACCCGCAACTCGCCCTCGCCGTCGCGCACGAAGTGCTCGCCAGGTACCCGCAGGCCGTCGACCGGCGCTTCGTCGAGCGCTACGCGGACCCGGCCACGTTCGAGAAGTACGCGGCCCTCGCCGCCTCCGAAGCGTTCGAGGCGGAGAAAGTCGCCGGCCGGATCGCGCCGGAGCCGGACCTCGCGCCGCGGCTCGTGGAGGGAATTCGCGACATCGCCGCGCGGCTCGTGCGTCCCGACGTGGTCCCGATCAACATCCCGTCCGTCGGGCTTTCCCAGACGAAGGGCGCGGTCGCCCACTGCCTGTGGGGCAGCCTGCTCGCGATGCTCGGCAAGTACGGCCTCCGCGCCGACGGCACGCCCGCCGGCGGGACGCTCCGCATCCCGGGCCAGATCAACGCGCAGACGGAGGTCCAGGGGCTCTCGCGCCGTTCGTTCATGGGGCGGATCCCGACGAACGACGTCGGCGCGGCCGAAGCCGCCCGTCGCATGGGCCTTCCCGACGACGCGTACCGGACCGCGATCCGCGACACGCCGCGCGCCGCCCTCGACTACTCCGACCCCGCGCCCGTGCCGGAGCTCTTCGTCTGCTTCGGGACGCAGTTCGAGAGCAACATGCCCGGCCGCCTGCGCTGGAAGGAGAAGCTCACCGCCCCCAACGTGCGCTTCGTCGCCGTGGACCCGATCCCCGACCCCTTCTCGCTCGCCCACGCGGAGTTGGTGCTCCCGGCCCCGCCGCACATCGCCGCCGCGAAGCTCTACCAGAACGGCGAGTGGCGGTTCACGCTGTCGATCCCCCGCAAGCGCGCGCCGCGCGAAACGCGCACGGACGCGACGATCGTGTACGACGCCGGGGCCGCGGTTTCGCGCCGCCTGCGGGAGGACGCGGCGCTGCGGGCACGGCACGCCGATCTCGCGCCGCACGTCGACTCGGGCTATCTGCGCGAGAGGTTCGAGTCGCCGGAAACGGGCGGCAAGCTCGCCCGCATCGACGGGGAGGTGAGCCGTCCCCAGCTCTGGGCGCGCGTGCAGGCGTACATGGCGGGCGGGAGCGGCCCGCTCTACTGCCGGCCCGAACACGCGGACGGCCGGCCCATCGCCTGGTCCGAGCTGCTCGCGCAGGGCTCGCTCGTGAGCGGCGGCGTCGGGTCCACGCGGTATCGGCTGGCCTACGACGAGCCGGAGCACGTGCCTTTTCGGGACGTCTTCCGCCGCCCGCGGAAGTTCGCGTTCTTCGTCCCGACCGAGAAGGACCTCTTGCTCCCACAAGGGATCGTGCTCAACTCGGGGCGTTCGACGCTCTCGGACGATCGGGCGCGGATCCGATTCGCGATCTCGACCTTCAACTCCGGGAAGGCCACGCCGTCCGTGGACATGCCGGCCGAGAACCCGCTCTACGTTTCGCCCGCGCTGGCGGCGCGGCTCGGCCTGGCCACGGGCGACCGCGCGCGCGTCACGAATCGGGAGACCGGGGGCGTGCTGATCCTCCCGGTGGTGGTCTCCGACCGGGTCAAGGGGGACGGCGCGTACGTGAGCTTCCACAAGACGCGGGCGGAAGTGGACGGCGGCCGCTACCTGAACGACCTGACGTCGCACGTCGGTCGCTGCCCGTATACGTCGCAGTCGAACTTCAAGGCGACCGTGGTGGAGCTCGAGCGGGCGCCGTAGCGTGCATGGTGCGCAGATACCTGGACCGCTGTAGACCGGCTATCAGGATAGAGGGACATGATGCAACTCCCCGAGAAGCACCGCATCCTGATCGTGGACGACGAACCGGACGTGCACGCCATCACGCGCATGAGCCTGAAGGGGGTCACGTACCACGGCCGGGGGGTCGAATTCGCGACCGCCTCGTCCGGCAAGGAGGCGCTCGAGGCCGTACGCGCGCGGCCCGACACGGCCGTCATCCTGCTCGACGTCGTGATGGAGACCTCCAGCGCCGGGCTCGACGCCTGCCGCGCGATCCGGGAGGAGGTGGGGAACCGGTTCGTGCGAATCCTGCTGAGGACCGGGCAGCCGGGCTCTGCGCCAGAAAAAAAGACCATTGATGAATACGACATCGACGGGTATCTGCCGAAAGCCGAGCTGACGACGAGCCGGCTTTATGCCGCGACGCGCACCGCTCTCAAGGCCTTCGAGGAGCTGGTGGAGCTGGAGCGGCATCGCGGGTTCCTGAGCCTGCTCCACGAGTCGGTGCTGTCGCTTCGCTCGTTCGAACCGCTCGAGGCGGCGCTCCAACGCGTGCTCACGACGGCGGTGACGCTCTGCCCGACCCCGCTCGCGGTGCTGCACCTGCAGACGTTCGAGGAGCAGGGGAACCCGCGCCGGCGGGTGCTGCATCTGGCCACGGACCCCGACCCGGCGAAGGGCGCGGCGGCGGCCGCGGCCGTCGTGGCGCGGGTCGCGGAGGACCCGACCGCGCCGGCCCTGCGGGAGGGGGGGGCGTTCGGCGACGGGCTCCTCGTGCCGGTCACGCTGCACAGGGACCTGGGCTTCGGCTGGCTCTATCTCGCGGGGGGGGGGCGGGACACGCTCTCGCGACAGGTGCTGTCGCTCCTCGCCTCGCACGCTTCGAATGCGCTCTATTCGACCGTGGCGCAGTCGCTTTTGTCGTCGAAAGAGCGCTCCCTGATGGACTCGATGATCGTATGACGACGACCAACCCGGACCCGGGCAGCGGAGGAGGAGGCGGCGCCGCCGGATCGGGAAGCGTGGTGGGAAGTGCGACCGGCGGAACGGGCGCGGCCGCCGTGACGCCTGCGACCTCGCGGCTCCGGCTGGCGTGGTGGCTGGCCCGCTACCCGGAGCCGCGCGTACGGGCCGCCTTTTTTTTCCTGAGCGGCTTCCTGACCCTCGCGACCCTGGCCGCGATCGCGCACTTCGCGAAGCTGCCCTTCCTCTTCCCCTCCCTCGGCCCGACCGCGATCCTCTTTTTCTCCACGCCGAACCTCCCGGCCGCGAGCCCGCGCAATGCGCTCCTCGGGCACGCCGTCGGCATCCTCTGCGGCTACGGCGCCCTTCTCGCGACCGGCCTGGCCGACGCCCCCCCCGCGTACCAGAGCGGCGTGGACGGCCCCCGCGTTTTCGCCGCCGCGCTCTCGCTCGCGGCCACCGGCGCCCTCCAGCTCCTCCTCGGCGTCCCCCACCCCCCCGCGGGCGCAACGACCCTGATCATTTCGCTGGGGGTCGTCCGGCAGCCCGTCCACCTCCTGGTCATGCAGGCCTCGCTCTCTCTGCTCGCGCTCGAGGCGATCGCCCTCAATCGGCTGGCCGGAATCGACTTCCCCATGTGGCGGCGCCGGCCGTAGTCGAGGGCACCGCAACGCCGTGCCCCTACCCGTTGGCCGCCGATTGAGAGCATCCATCGTAGCCGAGGGCACGGCAGCGCCGTGCCCCTACGCGTTCGACGGCCGCGTGGAGGCGCGGACCGCTCACGCGGGCACGGCGACGCTGTGCCCCTACCGGATGCGGCCGCGGGTCGAGCCACACCGCGTGCTCCTGGCCGTAGGGGCACGGCGCTGCCGTGCCCACGCCGGCACGACGAACGGTGCGAGCGGCACGCGGCCCTCCGGTCGCGGCACGCCACGGTCGCGCGGCTAGCGCAGCCACCCCTTCACATAGAAGAAGTAGAGGCAAACGGCCAGCCCGGTCCCCACGCCGTACACCACCTGCGGCAGCGTCACCGCCCACGGCGAGCCCTGGACGTTCATGCCCAGGATGCCCCCCACGACCGAGGGGAAGAGGCCCAGCACGCTCACCACGGCGAGTACGCGCATCACCTTGTTCATCTCGAACGAGACGACGTTCAGGTGCAGGTCGAGGAGCGAGAGCAGCCCCTCCCGCAGGTTTTCCACGGTCTCGTGCAGGTACTCCGCCTCCGCGGCCAGGATGCGCACGAAGTCCGCGTCCTCCTCGCGCCCTCCCTTGAGCGTCGCGCGTCCTTCCGCGAGCGCCTCCAGGATCCCGTGCAGACGCCAGAGGTCGCTCTCCACCGCGGACATCTCCCGCTTCAGCAGAAAGGCGCGCTCCAGGAACTCCGGCCGGCTGTCCCGGACGGGGACGTCCTCCAGCGCCCGGACCTGCTGCTCGAACTGGCCCGCCACGTCTTCGTACCGTTGCACGACTTTCTTGAGCGCCGCGTACGCCATGCGTGTCGCGAAGGCGCCTCCGGGGACGCGCAGCGCCTCCGCCGCTCCCACGAGCTTCTGCTGGAGGTCCGTCGGGCGGTGGGTAAGGCTGAGCAATTCGCGTTCGCTCAAAAGCAGCAGGAGCGCGTGGCGCTCGATGCCGCTGGGCCCCTCCTTACGGAGCGACGGCAGCCACACGAAGAGGATCGAGAACCGGCCGGAAGCCTTGATCCGTGGGTAGCTCGCGGTCACGAAGACCGACTCGAGCAGCTCGAGCGAAAGCCCGGCGAAGCGAGCCACCTCCGCGAGGCGCTCGTGGTCGAGACCGGTGAGGTGCACCCACTCCTCCCCCGGCCGGCGCGACCAGTGCAGAAAATCCTCCCATTCCGCCGGCCGAGGCGCGAGCTTGTCCGCCTCGCCGAGGACGGAGACCTGCAGCGGACCGCGCGCGCCCGCGGTCGAGCGCCGGCTCGGCTGCCGGATCATCACGCCGCCGCTGCGGGTGCCGAGCAGGAAGGCGCGCACGACCTGGAGCAGACGCAGGGCGGGGGAGGCCCGCAGTCCCCCCCACGCGTGGGGCAGCAGGGACGCGACGGCGACCAGGATGATGCCCAGGTCGAGGAGGCGCCAGCGATTCGTCAGGAAGGCCCTCCGGCTCGGCGCGAGGCGCCAATGGACCACGTACTCCGTCGCGAAGAGCGCTACGATGAGCCACTCGACGAGGTCCAGGTCCCGTTGGGCCTGGGCGTCCGGATGGAAGAAAACGGGCACGAGGGCGAGGCTGAGCGCGAGCAGGGCGAGCACGCCCATGGCGCTGTCGTCGAGGAGTCGCGCCAGGGCCACGGCGAAGCCCTTGGCCCCGGCCGGGGGCTCCGTGCCCGGGAACGTTCCGCTCGGACTCTGCGACACCAAGCTGCTCCTTTCCTCTGGGCCGGCGGCGAGCCCGCCTCCGGGAATAACTTCCATTTTGCGCAAGCCTTCCGCCTCGGCTCGCGACCACCCGCGTTTTAGGCCCGTTGACGAAGTTCTCACTCACCCCCAGACCGATCTCTCCGCAGTCGATAGCGGTGCGGCCAGACGGTCCGCCTGAAGGCGGAACTACGAACGGGGCCCCGGCCATCCAGAAGTGGGACCGCACGGGTCAACGGGCCACTAGGATAGCGTCAACGCGCCGGGGATGCAAGGCAGGAGGTGCGACGGAGGTCTCGAAGGGCGTTGTTTTTCGTTGCCCCGCCCCCACGGCGCGGATACAATCCGCCGCTCGCGGAATTGTGCTTTTCTGCATGGTTCAAAGCTCACCCAGGGCCTGAAGGCCCCGCTGCGAACGACTGGCGTCCGGGTGCGGACCGGCGCCCGCGTCCCCCCTTCCAACGGCGCGGCGAGCCTTCCTTCGATGGGGCGAGCTTTGGACCCTGCCCTTTTTCCCGCCCGGCCTTCAAGGAGTGGAGGAAACATGGAGCGAACCGGCCCCGCGCGGCTCGCCTCGGCGGCTGCGGCCCTCAAGCGTCTGTTACCGATTCCGGTTTTCGCCTTCGTCTGGTTGCTCTCCGCGGGCGTGGCCCGTGCGAGCGAAGCGGACCTGGCGATCCCGGACCTGGATAAGGGACACTTCGACAGCCTGTTCGGGATCAGCGCCTGGAACCTGCTTTTCTACGGCGCATGGGTCATCTGCGGCACACTCGGAATCAGCCTCTATCTGCGCAAGCAGATCCACGTGCTGCCGTGCCACAAGTCCATGCTGAACGTCTCCGAGATCATCTACCAGACCTGCAAGACCTACCTCATCCAGCAGGGCAAGTTCCTCGTGATGCTGTTCGTCTTGATCGGCAGCGCCATGTCGTACTACTTCATGGGGCTGCAAGCGAAGAGCCTCTCGACCTTGCTTCTCGTCCTGTTCTTCTCCGTGGTCGGCATGCTCGGCTCTTACGCGGTGGCCTGGTACGGCATCCGTGTCAACACCTACGCAAACTGCCGTACGGCGTTCGCCGCCCTCCGCTGCGAGCCTTGGGACGTGGTCAACATTCCGCTTCGCGCCGGCATGTCGGTCGGGCTCTTCCTGATCTCGCTTGAGCTCGTGATGATGGTCATCATCCTGCTCTTCGTGCCGCGTGAGATCGTCGGCATCTGCTTCCTCGGCTTCGCGATCGGCGAGTCGCTCGGCGCGTCGGCCCTGCGCATCGCGGGCGGCATCTTCACGAAGATCGCCGACATCGGCTCCGACCTGATGAAGATCGTCTTCAACGTCAAGGAAGACGACCCGCGCAACCCCGGCGTCATCGCGGACTGCACCGGCGACAACGCGGGCGACTCGGTCGGCCCGACCGCCGACGGCTTCGAAACGTACGGCGTGACCGGCGTCGCGCTCATCTCCTTCATCACGCTCGCCGTCGTCCCGCCGTTCTCTCGAGGGACGCCGGAGTACGTCGCAAGCTTGCCTTCCTATGTCGACATCCAGGCGAAACTGATCGTCTGGATCTTCGCGATGCGCTTCCTGATGGACTTCATGTCCGGCGCGGCCTACTTCATCAACCAGTACATCTCCGAGAAGAAGTACAAGGGTCTGAAGGAATTCGATTTCGAGCAGCCGCTCACGCGCCTGATATGGATTGCGTCGATGCTGTGCATCTCGACTTCGTTCGGCATGAGCTGGCTGCTGATACGCGACCTCTCGGTCGGCGGAAAGCCCCTGCCGGAATTGTGGTGGCAACTCGCCTCGATCATCAGTTGCGGCACGCTCGCGGCCGTGCTGATCCCCGAATTCACGAAGGTCTTCACGAGCTCGCACTCGAAGCACGTGAAGGAGATCGTGACGGCCTCGCGCGAAGGGGGCGCGTCGCTCACCATCCTCTCCGGCATCGTGGCCGGCAACTTCAGCGCCTTCTGGATGGGCCTCTTGATCGCGGGCCTGATGGGCGGGGCGTATTTCGTCAGCCTCCAGGGCCTGGACGCGGTCATGATGGTGGAGCTGTACAAAAACGCGCCGCTGGTGGGCGTCGGGTCGATCTTCGCGTTCGGCCTCGTGGCCTTCGGCTTCCTGTGCATGGGACCGGTGACCATCGCGGTGGACAGCTACGGTCCGGTGACGGACAATGCGCAGTCGGTATTCGAGCTGGCGCAGACCGAGCACCTCCCGGGCATCGTCGACGAGATCAAGAGAGACTTCGGCTTCACGCCCGATTTCACGCTGGGCAAGCACTATCTCGAATCGAACGATTCGGCGGGGAACACGTTCAAGGCCACGGCGAAGCCCGTGCTGATCGCCACGGCGGTCGCCGGCGCGACGACGATGATCTTCTCGATCATCCTGATCCTCGGAAAAGCCGGCATCTTGCATCTGAGCTTGACGGATGCGCCGGTGCTCTTGGGCTTCATCTGCGGCGGCGCGGTGGTCTACTGGTTCTGCGGCGCGTCGATGCAGGCTGTGACGACGGGCGCGTACAGCGCGGTCGAATACATCAAGAAGAACATGGACCTCACGAAGAAAGAGGCCGACCTCGAGGACTCGAAGACGGTCGTCCGCATCTGCACGCAGTACGCCCAGAAGGGCATGTGGAACATCTTCATCGTCCTGATGTCGATCACGCTGGCGTTCGCGTTCTTTGATCCGAACTTCTTCGTCGCGTACCTGATCTCGATCGCGGTGTTCGGGCTGTTCCAGGCGATCTACATGGCGAATGCGGGCGGGTCATGGGACAACGCGAAGAAGTTGGTGGAAGTGGATTTGAGGGAGAAGGGGACGCCGTTGCACGCGGCGACGGTGGTAGGCGACACGGTGGGCGATCCGTTCAAGGATACGTCGTCCGTGGCGCTGAACCCGATCATCAAGTTCTCGACCTTGTTCGGGTTGCTCGCCGTGGAGATCGCGCTGGAGATGAAGCACGAGGCGCACACCAGCGGCGGCGCGGACTACACCGTCTTGATCGGCGGGGTGATCCTGGCGATTGCGCTGATCTTCGTATGGCGGTCGTTCTACTCGATGAGGATCCCGAAGAAGGCGTAGAGCCGCCTCGCCTAAAGCAACGCTCGCGCGCCCGCGCCGTGGACCGGAGAGGTCCCGGCGCGGGCGCGCTCGTTTGCGCCGGGCGCCACCTGCGTCGCGACCGCTTGGCACGCGCACGGGCACCGATCGAACCGAACCGCGAGCGTGAGCGAGCGGTCCCGCGGCTCTCGCAGGCCACGCCTGCATCGACGCAGCCGCCCAGCGCCCGATCGCCCGCGCCGGCCTCCAACGAGTCCTCCGTGCCCATGGCTTGCGGTGATCCGCGACCTGTTCAATCCTCTTGACTCCGCCGGCGGCTCCCGCTAAACTGCTCCGCTTCTTTGGGGCCCGCGAAGGCGGGCGGATTGCGCGGAAAGACGGCACGAGGAGGTCTGATGGCGTCGAAGGGCCCGGGTCGCAGCGGACGCGTCGCGTCGACGGTTTCTTCCATCGCGGTGCTCGCACTCGCACTTCTCGGCGGCTGCCTCCCGCCCGCGGCGGGGCCGGCTGCAAGCCTGCAGATCCTCGCCCCGACAGGCGTTTCGGCGCGAGGCTTCGGCGAATGGCTGGATTTCGACGCCCGGGTACGCGACGCACACGGCGTCGCGCTTCCGACAGACGCCATCACGTGGACCAGCGACCTCTCGGGCGACCTCGGCGCCGGCCGACACCTGCGGCTCCGCCTCCAGCCCGGCCTGCACGCCCTCACGGCCACCCACGTCACCACCGCCGGGACGGTCCTCGTCGACCACTCCACCCTCGTCGTCGGGGGATACGGCGGCCGTCCCTGGTGGGAGGTCGTGAACTCCCTCGCCGAGATCACCGGCGCGACGAATCTCCTCGCGCCCCCCGGCACCCCGCCGGCCGATTTCTCCGGCCTCCCTCCGGTCGCGTCGGCAGCCTACCACTCGATTCTCGCGCAGGCCTTCGGCGAACCCCTCCACGCGCCGCCGACCTTCGCCGCGCTCATCGAATCGAATCCGGCGACCCTCAACGCCGCCCTCGGGAGCGGCAAGCTCACCGCCGGCATCACGGCCGAGGGCACGCTCGCCCTCCTGCGCTGGCCGGGGCCCGGCGGCCTCGACCAGGTCGCCTATCGCGCGACCGACCGGTCCGCGCCCCGCCTCGGCGCCGAGCCCGGCATGGGCTCCTTCGGCGCCATCCGCTGGACCGCGTCGGACGGGACCTCCGGCCTCTCGCTGCTGCACGGTTCCGAGTGGACGCGTTCGCAGACCTACCTCGAGGACACCAGCGCGATCCTCGTCACCGAGTTCGATAACGCCGTGCTCGGCCTGCACGTGACCTCGCGCGACTTCGTCCACCCCACCAAGGACCTCCTCGTCCGCCGCTTCGAGGTCACGCGCGCGCCTTCGTCCCCCGTCACCTCCGCGACGTTCATCTACTACGAAAATCTCGACCCGTGCACCGATCGGTTCGCTCGCATCCCATACTCCGATTGGCTGCTCGATCCGTTCAACGATTTCGCCGCGGTCTGGGTGCCGACGAAGGACGCGATCCTGCACTTCCGGCCCAGCGTGGCGGACTACACGAAGCTCCCGCCCTGGCGGTCCGGCCCCAACCCCGCCGCCGCGGCCGGCGCGACCTTCGGCCCAGGCGTCTACCTGACGATCGGCTCAGACCGGACCACCGCCGGCCACCAGCTCGGCTACGACCTGGAGCCGAACGTCAGCGCGACCGCGCTCTCCCCGCTCGCGGACGCGGCGGACGGCGTGCTCTCGGGAAACACCCTGAGCGCGGCCCGGGCCGCCGGCGCGCTCGCCTGGCCCCTCGACCTCGGCGCGCCCGGGGGCGGTGGCGGCGACGACGTGGTCGCGCTCAGCACGCCGGGGGAGGCCGGCACGACCGACGGCGTCACCGTGTACATCGCGGCCGCGGCCACGCAGCCCGCCGCGCTGAACGTCCTCACGACTGCCCGCGCGGTGCCGTGGACGACGCACCTCCACAACACGCAGCTCTGGTGGCACGGCTGGCTCGGCGCCGCGATCCTGCCCGCCACGACCGACCCGGACGTGCTGCGCCTCTCGCGCCGCGGCCTCATCTCGCTGCGCACGGCCATCGACAACGCGACCGGCGCCATCGTGGCCTCCGTCGCCCCGCAGATCCCCTACGCGTTCGATTGGCCGCGCGACGGGGCCTTCCTCAATCGCCTCCTCGACATCGCCGGCTACCCCGCGCTCGCGACGAAGCACAACCTTTTCTACGCCCACGTCCAGCGCTCGTCCGGGTTCTTCCAGGGCACCATGGAGATGAACTACGCACCAGACGGGACGCCGGGCGGCCCGGTGATTTTCGAGATCGATAACGCAGCGCTCGCGGTCTGGTCCATGGCGAGCCATCGCGAAGTGCTCGCCGG
Source organism: Planctomycetota bacterium (assembly GCA_016197205.1). GTDB lineage: Bacteria > Planctomycetota > MHYJ01 > WSZJ01 > JACPWG01 > JACPWG01. The sequence continues at coordinate 34,345 of JACPWG010000096.1, read as the reverse complement.
CGCCGTGCGCACGGCGTACTTGGCGGAGGTCTATCCGGCCATCAAGCGCGGGGCGAATTTCCTGACGTATTGGACCGACCCGTTCTCCGGCCTGCCCCTCCCGGCGAACGAAGACGACGTGCCGGCCCTCACGCAGGGCTCACAGGGGGCCGTGTCGACTTGGCTCGCGCTCGACGCCGCGGTGGCGGCGGGCACGGAGCAAGGGGAGGCGGCCTGGCTCGTTTCAGCGTGGGCGTCGCGCCGCGATACGCTGAAGACGGCGATCTGGTCGCACTTCCACAATCCCGCGACCGGCGTCTTCGGCACGCTCACGGGTCCGGACGCGAATCTCCGCGGCCCGACCTGGGCGGTCTTTCCGGCGAACCTCTTCGGCCTGCCCGGCGCGCCGGCACTCGCGCCGCACGCGGACGCGCTCCGCTCGACTCTCGACCCCCTCCTGGCGGGCACGCCCGGCGACTACGCCTACAACCTCGAGCAGGTCCTCGCGCTCTCCTTCGCCTGGCACGGCGACGCCGCGAAAGAGGCGGAACTTGCCGCCATCCTCGCCTCGTTCGCCACCCACGTTCCGACGACCGGCACCGGCCACCTCGGCGAGTTCTCCCGACTCCTCCCCGGCGCGCTCACCCACGAGTCCCGCAACGACTCGCCGCACATCTGGGAGCACGCGCTCTTCTACCTGTCGGCGCGAAAGGTCCACGGGCCGGACTGGTAGGCCATTTCGCCGACACGCTCGCGATACGGAGCATCCAAAGCCTGAGCGCGGGAAAGAGCGAACTTCCCAGTCTTCTCGTCCGCCGACCTCGAGTCCTTGTGGTGCAGGACTTCCGCCTTCGCGCGCGGTGCTTCGGTGGACGTGTCCGCGCTGCACCGACGGGGATACCCGGCTGGAGCTCATGGAGAGGGTAGGGGGCGGGGGCGACTCCAGGGGAAATCCGGCAAGGTGATTCTCACCGAAGGAGGTGGCTCGATGTTCCATCACTCCACTCGAAGACTCAGTTGTAGCCTCGCGCTCCTTGTGGGACTGCTGTGCCTGGCAAGCCGGCTCGCAAACGCCGAGGATGGGCCTGCACAGGCTGCAGATGCGCTGGTCCAACTTCGTAACCAGGGGCAGGCGCTGCGCAACCAACTGGAGAACCTGGAGGAGAACAACCGGCGCGGAGTGATCATCGGCGATTCGCAGGCGGAGCAGGATCGGAACCTCGCGAACCTGCGCCGGCAGGTGGAGGAGAACCAGAGAAAGATCGATCAACTGACCCAGTCGTCGAGCAGCACCGGCCCACAACAGGTGGTCGATCCGCTGAACCAACTTGTGAACGAGGGACGGTCACTGCGCGCCCAACTGGAAAATCTGGAGGAGAACAACCGGCGGGGAGTGATCATCGGCGACTCGCAGGCGGAGCAGGATCGAAACCTCGCGAACCTGCGCCAGCAGGTGCTGGACAATCAGAACAGAGTCAACCAACTGCTCAGGTTCTCGACCACCTCCGGCGCCCAATCGGAGGTCGAGTTGCGCCTCGAACGTGAGGCGCTGCGGGCGCAACTGGAGAACATGAAGGAGAACGAACGCCGCGGAGTCTTCGTCGGCGGCTCGGAGGAGGCCAGTGCCCAGATCATCGCGAATCTCAACCGGCGCCTGGAGCAAAACGAGAGGGATCGGGACCTCCTGCTGCGACTCTCGACCACCAGCCCGCTGTCCGCGGCCGAAGTGGAGTTGCTCCGGCGGCAACAGGCGCTGGAAGCGCAACTGGAGAACCTCGAGGAGAACAACCGACGGGGAGTGATCATCGGCAATTCCCAGGCGGAGCAGGACGAAAACCTCCGCAACCTGCGCAGGCAGGTGGAGGAAAACGCCCAGGAGGTGGCCCGGCTCGCCCAGGCCCGCCAGAACCAGTTGAATCTTCAGGCGAACGCGGACTTCATCAACAGCGTCGGGGGAACCGGCTCGCCCATCGGAAATCTTTTCATTTTCCTCAACCGCCTGATTTCGGACCCGGACCGCTTTCCGGGGCTCATCCCCACCGCGGGGAGCGGGGCGGGTGACTGCTCGCGCTTCGGCGCCGGAGTTATCTGCACCAACGGCAGGTGCGTCTCCGGCGGCGTGTTCGACCTGGGGCCCTGCGATTGACCCCGTCCGACCGTGGAGGTCCGATTTCCGTGGGGTGGTGGATCCAATTTTACAACGGAGTCCTTCCGGGGGAGCTCACATGCACAGGGGTGTGGCAGGCGTAGCGCGACAAGGGCAGGTCTGGGCGCTTTTTGTTCTATTCGCCCTCGTGGGCCGCGCGGAGTGCTTCGCCCAAGCTGCGACACCGCCGCCCGCGGCGTCAGGGCAGGGCGTCGCCGTCGACCCCGAGAACGCACGGAAGGCGATGGAGGCGCTCAACGCCGCGCTCGAGGCCTACAAACGCAAGGAGTACGAAGTTGCCCGTCGACAGTTCCAGCAGGCTGCCGAATTGGACCGTCGGTACGAGGCCACGTGCCGCAGCTACCTTGCCCTGATCCTGGCCGTCGAGGGGAAACCCGCGGAGGCGGCGACCGTCCTGAAGGAGGCTCGCGCCGCAGGGCTCGAAGCGGGCACCGCCGACGCGGTCGGCAGTCTCCTTCAGGCCATCGAGTCTGGGAAGCTGCCGGAGGGCCCCTACCGAACCCCGGATGCGCGCGCAGCCGCCACGACGCGACGCGGGGATGGCAAGCCCTGGTGGCTGAGCGTCACGGTGGCAGGCGATTACGTCTCCGGGATCGCATTGCCGAACGAGGCGGATCCGACCGCGACCCCCACCGAAGAGGAGGACGGTCGATTCTGGACGCGCGTCCACGGAGGCTATCGTTTCGCACTGACCGACCACGACCGAATCTCCCTGTCCTACACGTTCTTCCAGACGGTGTACGGGAGCGTCGACGACTTCAACATCCAGGCCCACACGCCCGGCGCCGGCTACGAGCATGCGTTCGGCGATCGCCTCCTGGCGGGTGTGGGGTACGACTACTCGACGTACTTGATCGGCTCCGAGCTCGACCTCTACAACGAACAGCACCACGTGTACGCGAACGGGCTCCTGCATCAGGGGGGGAATTTCTGGCTGAGGGGCCAATACGACTTCGTCGATCTCGAGTACGACGTCAACGACGACCTTGACGCCCAGGCCCACTACGGCACACTGACTCAGTTTCTCCTGCTGCCCGACTGGGATCGCTACGTGTTCCTCACCTACACGCACGGGGAGTACGATGCGGACGAGGACTTCCAGACGTTCACCTCCGATGGGCTCGCCGCGGGCGCGTCCTACGCCCTTTCGGAGAAGGCTCGGCTGATCGGCTCCCTTGGCATGTCTTGGGAGCGGTATGACGGCGAAGACCCGATCGAGGCCGGTGAGACCCGCGACGACGGCGTGTTCTCGGCGTCGGTCCGCTACGAGCGCAACCTCACGGACCACGTCCTCCTGTTCGTGCAGTACGCGTTCCGCTCCGTCGACTCCAATCTCGCGCGACAGGAGATCGAGAGTCACACGGCAACGATGGGCGTGACCTTTTCCTGGTAGGCACCGTCCCGGCTTTCCCTTCCTGACGAGGGTGACGGAAAAACGACGGTCCCGCCCGGCGGCTGGTCGTCGAGCACGGCTGTGACCCGGACAGTCCGACGCGCCGCAGCGGGCCCGAAGGCGCCCGACGCGGAAGCTCCCTGGCCGTGGCCGTCCGCCGAGCCGAGCCGCGCCTCCGAGCTCGGGCGCGGCGGTCGAAGCCATCGCTGCTTCGGGTGGTGTTGCAACACTCTCGCTCGCCGTAAGCAGGCTATCCAATCCTGCACCCGCACCCGCAAGGAGCCGCCGAAGCCCCCCCCCCCCCTCGCTTCCCGTCGAGCCTGCCCCGCACCCAACGGGCTGAGTGATTTCCATCCGAGTTGTCCCGCCGGTGCTGGGCGGACGCCCTGCACCACAAGGGCCCGAGGCCGGCGGAGGCGAGCACCCATCTGTTCGCCCCTTTCCGCCCGCGGACCGTTCATGGTCTGTTCCCCAACAGTCGACTCGTTCATCCACCTTGAATGGGCCGGCTGCAGGGTCAAAGGATGCGCCCGCGCTCACGACTCGGTGGTCATCAACACCCAGCGCTCGCCGCCCGCCCAGCCGGTCTCCAGCGTGGTCAGGTGGAGGCTCGTGGAGGCCCGAAGGACCTGCGCACGGCCCGCCTCCGTCGTCACGAGGTAGCAGGCGGGGGCCTGCGAAAGGCGCGCGACGAGGTAGCTGAGCTCGCTCGGCGCGAACCATCGGATGGCACGGCGCGCGTGAAACGGTAGCGCATCCTCCACCGGTCCCCAACCCAGGATCAAGCCCCCGTCGGCTGTCCGACCACGAAGCCGCTCCGCGAACGCCTTCCCCGATTCGACCACGTTCCACGCGGGCCGCACCTCCGTCCGGTAGATCACCCACGCCAGCGCAAGCCCCAGCACCGCCGCGACGCCGGCCGTCCACAGGCGGCGGCGGCCGAGAAGCCAGCCGGCCGCCACGGCCGCCGACACGCCGGCCAGGCCCAAGAGCAGCGCGGGGGCCGGCAGCGAAGCCGAAACCTCCGTCGGCCAATCCCCGCTCGCCCAGGCCGGCCGCGCGTCGGCGGGTATCCAGCCCCACGCCAGGCACGCGCTCCCGGCCACGCCCATCACCCCCACGAGCACCCAGCAGCTCAAGCGCAGCCCGTAGTCGTGCAGGCGCAGCCCGCGATCCAGCCCCCAGGCCAGCAGCAGGGCCGCCCAGGGCAGGGCCGGCAAGAGGTAGTAATCGCGCTTCGACGGGAGGGCGGTAAAAAAAAGGAACATCGTCGAGAAAACGACCAGGCAGAAAAGCAGCCCGGCCCGGTCCTCTCCGGCGGCGACGGACCCGTCGCCGCGTCCGGCGCCCACGCGCTCGGCGCCGGGCGAGGTCCCGACGGCGGACGGGTCGGGGGACGCCGCAGGCTTCGCTCGCAACGCGCGTGCGACGAACCACCCCACGGCCGGAACGAAGATCGTCCACGGAAGCAGGTTCAGCGGCAACGTCTGGAAGTAGAAGTACAGGTGGCGCAGGTGAACGGTGGGCACGGCGGCTCGGCCGACGGTTTGCTGGAAGAGGATGCTCTCGCGATAGGCGGCATCGCCCACCAGCATGGCGGGGAGCACCCACAGGGCGGCCACCAGCGCCTCGACACCGGCACCACGCAGCCACGGGAACCCGAAGCGCGCGCCGCGCCGCAAGCCTCCCGCTAGCGCCCATGCCCCGAGGCAGAGCGGAACCAGGAGCCCCCCGACGCCCTTCGTCAGAACGGCCAGCCCCGCGAAGGCGAACCCGATCAAGCAGAGGCGCGTGGCGCGCGGATCCGCCTCGCGACCCGGCGGAACGGCGGAGAGGAAGCACAGGAACGCGGTGGTGGTCCAGAAGGCGTGGAGCATGTCCAGGTTCGCGCGGCTGGCGAGCACCAGCACCCGGACGCACGTGCCCAGGACCGCCGCGGCGACCCAGCCGACGCGCACGCCGGTCGCCGGATCCGGGAAGAGGCGGCGGGCCGCAGCGAACGTGACGAGGAGGAGCCCGACCGCCGACAGGACGGAGGGGAGGCGCGCCGAGCGTTCGTCCACGCCCCCCGTCGCCTCCGCGACCGCGGCGATGGCCCAGAAAAAAAGAGGTGGTTTCTGTCCGTACGCCGCTCCGTCGAGGCGAGGGAGCAGCCACTGGCCCGTGTCGACCATCTCGCGTGCGACGAGGGCGTACCGCGGCTCGTCCGGCGGCGAGAGCTCGGTGCGGCTCAGGTGAAGGCCGTAGGTCGCGAAACCGAGGGCGACGATCGTAAGGATCGCCGCGCGCACGGAGGGTGAGCTCACCCGCACGCTTCCGATCCCGGCACGACCCCGGGCGCGGCGGGCGTGCCCGATGCTTCCGCGCCTGCGGGCTCCCCTCCCGCCCCGCCCGCGGCCGAGCCGCCCCCGTCCCCGGACGCGAGGACCGCGCCTGCCGGCGCGCGCTTCGGCGGACAGAGGAGCGCCAGGAGCGGCGTGATGTGCAGGTCAGCCAGCACCGCAACCACCATGGTCACCAGGCCCAGCAGGCCGAAATTGGCGGTGAAGCCGAAGTTCGAGGTCATGATCGTCGCGAAGCCGAGGACGAGGATGATCCCCGAAAGGACCATGCCGTTGCCGATCGTCGCCAGCGTGCGGGCCGAGGCCGCCTCGGGGTCCGCCCCCTCGGCCTGCAATTGCTTGTATTTCGAGAGGAAGTGGATCGTGTTGTCCACCGCCACGCCGAGCGAGATGCTGAAGATGGTCATGGTCGAGAAGGAAACCGAAATCCCGGTCGCGCCCATGAACCCGAAAGTCGTGAGCATCGGGATGAGGTTGGGGATCATGGACAAGAGCCCCATACGCAGGGACCGGAGCATGACGCCCATACAACCGAAGATCAGGACCATCGCCAGCCCGAGACTCTGGGTCATGTTATCGATCATCTGCTGGAGGGCGCGCGCGCCGAGCACGTTCTTCCCGGTGAACTCCAGGCGCGCGTCCGGCAGGCAGCGTGCCGTCTCGTGCTCAATCACTCCCATCAGCCGGAAGAGCCCGGAGGAGGTCGTTCGGCCGAGCCGCACCGACAACCGGGCCGAGCGCGCGTCCTTCCCCACGTACTGGTCGATGATGCCGCCCGCCCCGAACGCGCGGGCAAGCTGGAGCGCGGTCGCGGCCTGTCCCGCGACAAGCGTCGCGATGGGGTCCGGCCCGGACACGCGGCCCGACGCGGACCGCAGCACTTCGCGCACGACGTCCGCGGGCGAGGTCGAATGGCTGACCGAGAGATCCGCCTCCACCGCCTCTTGCACCTCGGCCAGCCCGGCCAGAAACCGCGGCTCGAGGACCCCGCCCTGCCCGGGAGTGACCCGCGCCTCCAGCGTGAAGAGGCCCGCGAAGTGGTCCTGCGCGAACGCGTGCGCGCGGGTGACCGAACTGTCCTTCTTCAAATCCTGGAACCAGCTCGACTCGACCCGCACCTTCGTCGCGCCCCACGCCGAGACGAAGACCGCGGCGGCCACGGCGAGGACGATCCCGCGCCGCCGTTCGCGGTTGACCCGACCGACCCACGCCACGAGCCGCACGATGCGTCGCGACAGGAACCCCTCGTCCGGCGGTCGGAAGCGCAGCCCGAACGCGCACAGGAGCGACGCCGGCAGCGTCAGGCTGACGACGTAGGCCAGCATGAGCCCGAGCGCGGCGAGCCAGCCGAACTCCCGGACCATGCCGATGTCGGTCGTGCAGAGCGTGCTGAAGCCGATCGCGCTCGTGATGCTCGTGAGAAAGCAAGGCAGCGTCATGATCCGGATCGTGTTCTCGGCCGCCTCTCGTGGGGTCCGGCCCGGCGTGAGCTGATGGACGTATTCGAGCAGGATGAAGAGGGAGTCCCCGACGCCGATGACGAGGATCATGTTGGGCAACAGGCTCGAGAGGACCCCCATCGGGCGCCCCGCCTGGACCATCACCCCCAGGAGCCACACGACGGCCGTGCCCACCGTGGCGACGATGAGCAGCGCGGCGCGCAACGAGCCGAAGTAGAGCGTGCAGAGCAGGAAAAAGATGCCGACGACGAGGGGGATGAAGGTCCGCGTGTCCTCGCGGATGAAGCGGACGTATTCCGCCTCGATCGTCGGGATGCCCGCGACGTAATAGGCGTAGCCGGTGGCCGAGCGCTCGGCGGCGAGCTCCGTCTCCACCGCGTCCAGGAGCCTGCGGACCCGCGCGGGGCGATCCTGGGTCGGCAAGTCCCCCTCGAGCACCACACACGCGGTCCGCCCGTCCTTCGAGACGAGCCCCTTGACCAGCATCCGGTTGGAGAGCGCCCACTCTTTGAAGCGCGCGAGCCCGGCCGGGGAGGCGGCCACCTTCGCGACCGTATCCCCGCCGAAGGTCCCGGCCAGCGGGCCGGCGAGGCCCTTGAACCGTGCCAGGCTGAGGACGCGGCGCACGCCGGCGAGCTGCTCCAGCTTGCCGGTCAGGCGGTCGAGCGCGGCCAGCGGCGCCGGCGCGAAGAGCTCGTCCACCTTGAAGAGGAGAAAGACCTGGTCGTCGTCGGGTCCGAACGACTTGCGGAAAGAGCGGTAGGTCACCAGCTCGGGGGCTTCGGTGAGGAAGAGCCCTTCGAGCGTGAAGTCGACGCCGAGTTGGAGGGCGTAGTACCCCTGGATGGCCGTGATGGCGGCGAGGACCGCGAGCACGACGAAGGGGTGGCGGGTGATGAAGCGCGCGTGCATCGAAAGGGCTCACCGACAGGCGCGGAAGCGAAAGCGCCGCGATCGCACGGCGGGTCGTGTGCGAGGGGGGCTGAGGGGAGTGAAACCACAAGCCGAACTGAGTACCGCTCCACGGAAGTCGGTGACCAATAGCCGAAGGCAAGTTCGGCCGCCCGCGGGGCGCGCGAGCGAGGCGTAGTAACGGAGAACTACGTCGAGCGAGCGCAACGAAGCAGGCGGCCGAAATCGCCGAGGAAATTGGCCACCCAATTCTGTGGGGCGGTACTGAGGCTGGACGCGACCGAGGGCGGCAAGCGGCTCGATCCTGGCTCGCCGCCCCAGCCTTACGTGGGCCAGATTTGAAGTCCGACGTTTTGCAATTTGAAATTCGGGCAGGCCGCGTGGGTCGAAGGCGGGACGTTCACACAGGGACGCCGAGACGCGGAGGCCGGTCGCAGAGCCCACCGTCCTCTACCGGCGAAGATCTCCGGGAAGGCACGGAGCTATCGCTTTCGGCCTCACTTCGGTTTGTCGAGAAAAAAGCCCGTAGGGGCGCGCGAGCGCGCACCCCTACGGGCCGAGGAAACCCAGGAGCGATTCCTACGTGGAGAGAGGGACCCGGGCCCGCGTTCAGTTCTTGCTGTGGATGCCGAACACGTTGCCGTCGGGCATGCGGAGGTGCGCGAAATAGCCGTGCCCGCCGGGGATCTCCGTCCGGGGCTTGGTCGTCGTGGCGCCGAGGCCCTGAGCCTTCGCCAGCAGGCCGGCCATGTTGTCGGTGTTGACGTAGAGCATGGTCTTCGCGTCGGCCGCGGGCGCGCCGCGCTGGAGGCAGCCGCAGGGACCCCAATTGCCCTGCGTGGTGAAGTACATCTCGTTTTCCATGAACGGGAAGAACTGCCAGCCGAAGAGTTGGGCGTAGAGCTTCGAGCCCTTCTCGAGGTCGGGCGTCGAGAACTCGACGTGAACGATCGAACCGTTCTGGGGAATCGCGGCGTGGGCGTGAGCCGCCGAGCAGGCCTCGCCGTGCGCTTCGAGCTTGGCGGCGGAGGCTGCGGCCGGCGCGGCGGCGGGCTTCTGCGCCTTGGGCGCGATCGCCTTCACCGGGGGGGGCGGCGGCGGGAGCTTCTTCACGGGCGCGGCGGCCTTCACGGCGGTGCGACGGGTGGCGGTCTTCGTCGGCATTCCTCACCTCTCCAGGAGAAAAAAAACAGTAAGCCCGGGGCGCCCCGCTACGGGCGCCCCGGGCCTCGAAGCCGGACGGGAAGGACTAGGCCTTGTACTTGGCGCTGAACGGGGTATCGCCCGCGGTCTTGCTGACGCCGTGGTCGGGGTTGGCGGCCATGTGCTCGCAGATCTTGAAGACGGTCTCGACCTCGTCCGCGGAGCCGATGGCGGAGGCCAGCTCCTCGGCCGTGAGGCCGGCGCCCTTCCGCTCGCGCAGGGATTTCAGGATGCGGCCCTGGACGGCCAGGACCGTCGCGGCGGCCTTCTTGCCCGCCTCGACGCCCGGCTGGTGGTAGGCATTGATCCCGACCATCGCGCCGTAGAGACCGACGGCCCGCTCGTAGAGCGCGATGAGCGCGCCCACGGTCCGGGCCGACACTTCGGGGATCGTGATGGTGATGGACTGACGGCCGCTCTCGTACAGGGCGCGACGCGTGCCCTGGTAGAAGCCGGACAGATAGTCGCCGGAGGTCACGTCCGGCTCGACCGCGAGGGACTTGCCGCCCCGGTCGCGGAGCACCTCGATGAAGACGATGAAGAAGTTGTGCACGCCGTCGCGGAGCTGCTGGACGTAGGCGTGTTGGTCGGTGGAACCCTTGTTCCCGTAGACCGCGATTCCCTGGTGGACGACTTCGCCCTTCCGGTCCTTCTCCTTGCCGAGCGATTCCATGACGAGCTGCTGGAGGTAGCGGGAGAAGAGGGCCAGGCGGTCCTTGTAGGGCAGGATGACCATGTCCTTCTTGCCGCGGCCATCGCCGGCGGCGTACCAGGCGAGCGTGAGGGCCATGGCCGGATTGCCGAGCGGCCGTCCGGAACGCACGCGCGTCACCTCGTCGACCGCGCGGGCGCCGGAGAGGATCGCGTCGATGTCGATGCCCTGGAGCGCGGCGGGCAGGAGGCCGACCGCGGACAGCTCCGAGGTGCGGCCGCCGACCCAGTCCCACATCGGGAACCGGGTGATCCAGCCGTTCTTGATTGCGAACTTGTCCAGTTCGCTCCCATCGCCCGTGACCGCGACGGCGTGCTTGCCGAAATTGAGGCCCGCGGCCTTGTACCGCGCCTCGGACTCGAGCATGCCGTTCCGCGTTTCCTTGGTCCCGCCCGACTTCGAGATGACGACCGTCAGCGTACGGTTCAGGTCGAGGCCGACGAAGGCGCGGTCGATGCCGTCGCCGTCCGTGTTGTCGATGAAGTGCGGACGCATCTTGTCTTCGGTGGTGCCGAGCGAGTCCGCCACGAACTCCGGTCCGAGGGCGGAGCCGCCGATCCCGACCACGATCAGGTCGGTGAACGTCTGTCCTTTTTCTCCGCGGATCTTGCCGCCATGCACGTCGGAGGCGAAGCTCTTGATCCGGTTCAGCGTGTTGGTGATCTCGTCGCGGAGCTGGGAGGTCGGGGCGCGGCCGGGGTCGCGGAGCCAATAGTGGCCGACCATCCGGTCCTCGTCGGTGTTCACCCGCTCTCCGCGTTCCAGCCGGTCCATCTCATCGTAGGAGCGGGAGATCTTGTCCGACATCCCCGAAACCCAGGCGTCGCTGAGGTCCATCCGGCTCACGTCGACCGAGAAGCCGACGGAGGGGATCGAGCTGAGGTCGCGGCGGAACGCGTCCCAAAGCTCCTTTTGACTCTTCATGCTGAGGCTCTCCTCCCAGGATCGAAAATGAAAACCACGCCCTTGGGGGCGACGTAAGAACGCGGAATTCTATGGCCGCGGCCCAAGAGAGTCAAGGAGAAGTTCGTGATGCTTGACACCCCGCCGGGTTTGTGGTCTCCTCTCGCCCCCGCAGCCCCGACCCGAAGCGGGTCCGAAAACGGGTAAGGCATGGAGGACCGCCGACACCGATGAGTCCCGTCACCACGCGCGACCTGACGATCGAAGAGCTCGCGATCCACACGCTCCGCACGCTGGCCATGGACGCCGTCCAGGCCGCGAACTCCGGGCACCCCGGCACGCCCATGGCCCTCGCCCCCGTCGCCTACGCCCTCTGGCAACGCTTCCTGCGTTTCGACCCCGAGGAGCCCATCTGGCCGAACCGCGACCGCTTCGTGCTCTCCGCGGGCCACGCCTCCACGCTGCTCTACGCGCTCTTGCACCTCACGGGCGTGCGGGCCGTGAACCCGAGCTATGAGCGGCTCGGCAGGCTCTCCGTGACCCTCGACGACCTCCGGAGTTTCCGTCAGCTCGACAGTCGCTGCCCCGGACACCCCGAGTACCGGTGGACCTCCGGCGTCGAGACCACCACGGGTCCCCTGGGCCAGGGCGTGGCCACGAGCGTCGGCATGGCGATCGCCGGGCGCCGGCTCGCCGCGCACTTCAATCGCCCCGACTTCAAGCTCTTCGACTACGACGTCTTCGCGCTCTGCGGTGACGGCTGCATGATGGAAGGCGTCGCCTCGGAGGCCGCGTCCCTGGCCGGCCATCTCCGCCTGTCCAACCTCTGCTGGATCTACGACGACAACCACATCACCATCGAAGGAAACACCCAGCTCGCGATGAGCGAGAGCGTCGCCACGCGCTTTCTCGGCTACGGGTGGAACGTCCTGCGGGTCGGGGACGCGAACGACCTGGACCTCCTCGATCGGGCGTTCCGGACTTTCCGCGGGGAACGCGAGCGGCCCACGCTCGTCATCGTCGAGAGTCACATCGCGTACGGCGCACCGACGAAGGAAGACACGAGCGCGGCGCACGGCGAACCGCTGGGGGAGGAGGAAATCCGTGCGGCGAAGCGACGGTACGGCTGGCCGGAAGCGGAAAAGTTCTGGGTGCCTCCCGGCGTGCGTGAACACTTCGCCTACGGCATCGGCCGGCGCGGGCGCGACCTGCGGTCGGCCTGGCACGCGAGAGGCAAGGAGTACGGGGTCCGGTATCCGGACCTCGCGGACCAGCTCCAGCGGATGCAACGGCGGGAGTTGCCGGACGGCTGGGACCGGGAGCTGCCGACCTTCCCTCCGGACCCGAAAGGCGTGGCAGGGCGGGACGCCTCCGCCACGGTGCTGAACGCCATCGCGGCCCGGGTGCCGTGGCTGCTCGGGGGCTCCGCGGACCTCGCGCCCTCGACGAAGACCCGCCTCGTCTTCCCCGGCGCCGGGGACTTCTCCGCCGACGAGCCGTCCGGACGGAACCTGCACTTCGGCATCCGGGAGCACGCGATGGCGGCCGTCCTGAACGGGTTGTCCCTGTCGAAGCTCCGTCCCTTCGGCTCGGGCTTCCTCATCTTCAGCGACTATGCGCGGCCCGCGATCCGGCTCTCGGCGCTCATGGAGTTGCCCGTGATCCACCTCTTCACCCACGACTCGATCGGGGTGGGCGAGGACGGGCCCACGCACCAGCCCATCGAGCAGCTCGCGTCGCTGCGCGCGGTCCCGGGGCTGGTGACGCTCCGCCCGGCGGACGCGAATGAAGTGACGGAGGCCTGGCGCGTGGTGATGCGCTTCCGGCACCAACCCGCGGTGCTGGTGCTGTCTCGGCAGGCGCTGCCGACGCTGGATCGCACGAAATTCGGGGCCGCGGCGGGGCTCGCGAAAGGGGGCTACGTGCTCGCCGACGCGCCGGACGGGCGACCGAGCGTGCTGCTCCTCGCGAGCGGCAGCGAAGTCTCGCTCTGCGTGCGCGCCTACGAGGAACTGGCGGCCGAGGGCATCGGCGCGCGCGTGGTGAGCATGCCCTCGTTCGAACTCTTCGAGGCCCAGGACGCGGCCTACCAGGACCAGGTGCTGCCTCCGGGCGTCTCCGCGCGCGTCGCGGTGGAGCAGGCCTCCGGGCACGGCTGGGCGCGCTACGTCGGGACCGAAGGCGTGGTGATCGGCATGAAGACGTTCGGGGCGTCGGCGCCGCTACGCGAGCTCCAGCGAAAGTACGGTTTCACGCCGGAGCGGGTCGTCGCCGCGGCGAAGGAAGCGCTCCTGCGCGCAGCCTCCGCCGATTCGGCAGCGCCGCGCGGATGAAAGCCGATCACCGCCGAAGGTCCGATTCGGTGAGTCGAACCCCTTGTAGCCAGTCGCGCGGGCCGGATGCCCGCGCCCCCAGGAGTCGACCCACACGGCCGGTCCGAATTTCAAATTGCAAAAAGTCAAATTTCAAATTTCAAATTTCGCCCGCGGCTAGTTGGGACGTGGAGCCATGATCTAGCCACTTGCCGCCCTCGGTCGCGTTTAGCCTTTGTTCGGGTCGTTGACCAGCAAAGCTCAAAGCTCAATTCTCAAGTCTCAATTCACCCTCAAGGAGTAGATCGATGATCCTGGCCGGCGACATCGGCGGCACCAAGACCGTCATCGGACTGTTCGAAGACACCGGGGACGAGCTCGAGCTCGTCCGGGACCACACCTTCAAGAGCGGCCAGCATCCGTCCCTCGAAGACATTCTCGCCCAGTTTCTCAAGGAGCCGGCGCCGCGTCCGGTGAAGGTGGCGTGCTTCGGCGTGGCCGGTCCCGTGGTGGACGGCCAGTGCCGAGCCACGAACCTGCCCTGGAGGATCTCGGAGACGAGTCTCGCGGGCGCGCTCGGCGCGCAAGAAGTCAAGCTGCTGAACGACCTCGAGGCCGCGGCCTTCGGCATGCTCCACCTGCAGAGCGAGGAGATGGTCGAGCTGAATGCCGGCGCGCTCCCGCGCCGCAAGGGGAACATCGCGGTGATCGCCGCGGGCACGGGCCTGGGCGAGGCCTTTCTCCACTGGGACGGGACGAAATATCACCCGATCGCTTCCGAGGGCGGCCACGCCGACTTCTCCCCGTCCACCGATCGCGAGATCGAGCTCCTGCGCTACCTGCGCGGCAAGTTCGGCGGCCACGTGAGCTACGAGCGCATCCTGGCGGGCCCCGGCTTCACCAACTGCTACGGCTTCCTGCGCGACACCGGCCATGCTCCCGAACCCTCGTGGCTCGCGGAGCGGCTGCGCACCGGTGACGCGAATGCGACCATCGCCGAAGTCGGCCTGGCGGGCGGCGACCCGCTGTGCGTCGCGACGCTCGACCTCTTCTCGACGATCTACGGGGCGGAGGCGGGCAACCTCGCGCTGAAAGTCATGGCGGTCGGCGGCGTGTACGTGGGGGGCGGCATCGCCCCGAAGATCCTCCCGGCGATCCAGAAGGGCAGCTTCATGCGGGCGTTCCTCGCCAAGGGGCGGCTGTCCACGCTGATGTCCTCGATTCCGGTGGCCGTGTCCCTGAACGCCCGCGCGCCGCTCATCGGCGCGGCCGCGTACGCCCGCGGCATGGCGGGCGGCGACGCCAAGGCGGCGCGTCCGGCGAAGCCCGCGAAGACGGAAACCGCCCGGCGCACCAAGCCGGACGGCGCGCGCGCCCGTCGCGGCGGCGCCTCCGCGAAAGGCTAGCGGCCCCTTGACGAAGTCCAGGCACGATGCCCGGGGCGCGGGCCTCCCTCCTTCGCTCGCTCGACGCGAGCTACGGAGCGCGGACCGGCCCGCGCGAACGGCCGTACGGGTTACGACCCGCCGTGACGGAGTTGGCGACGGTGTCCGAAATTCGTCGTCGGCCCACTCGCGCGGGGACGTCACGGCCGGGCTCCCGGAGCGGCGTCCACGGTCGTGCGGCCCCCCTCCCCCCCCCCATGCGAAGAAGGCGGGAGGCCGACTTCGGACGCCCGGAAGCGCACGCGGTGGCCCTCTCCCGGAAAACGTGCTTCCGATTTCGTGGGGAAGTTCTCCTTGACTTTTCCCACCATATGTGGTCTTTTACGCGGCCCCCACCGGGGGGTGCGGAGTCTTCCCATCCACAAACGAGGGGCGGCGCGAGATCCTCTTCCGGGAGTGCCGCCGGGCTTGGCGCGAGTGTTCGAGTATCGGGCTTTGGAGGTCGTGACGAACGATGGCGAAAGAGAAGACCATTTCCGAAACCGCAATCAACACCATCCGGACCCTGTCGATGGACGGCGTGCAGGCGGCGAATTCGGGCCACCCCGGCACGCCCATGGCCCTGGCCCCGGTCGTCTACTCCCTCTGGCAGAACCACCTCCGCTTCGACCCTGAGGACCCGATTTGGCCCAACCGCGACCGGTTCGTCCTGTCCTGCGGTCACGCGTCCATGCTCCTCTACTCGATCCTGCACCTGACCGGCGTCAAGTCGGTCAACCCGAAGTACGAAACCCTCGGCTCCCCGGCCGTCGGCATCGAAGACCTCAAGCGCTTCCGCCAGCTCGACAGCAAGTGTCCGGGCCACCCCGAGTATCGCTGGACCTCCGGCGTCGAGACGACCACCGGCCCCCTCGGCCAGGGCGTCGCCACGAGCGTCGGCATGGCCATCGCCGCCAAGTGGATGGCCGCCCACTTCAACCGTCCCGGCTTCGAGCTCTTCAACTATCGCGTCTACGCGCTCGCGGGCGACGGCTGCATGATGGAGGGCGTCTCCGGCGAGGCCGCCTCCATCGCCGGCCACCTCCGGCTCAACAACCTCTGCTGGGTCTACGACAACAACCACATCACGATCGAGGGGAACACCTCGCTCGCGTTCAGCGAAGACGTCGCGACCCGGTTCCTCGGGTACGGCTGGAACGTCGTCCGCGTCGGGGACGCGAACGACACGGAGATGCTGGACCGCGCCTTCCGCACGGCGCAGGCGTCGAACGACCGGCCCACGCTGCTCATCGTCGACAGCCACATCGCCTACGGCGCCCCGAACAAGCAGGACACCAGCGCCGCCCACGGCGAGCCCCTCGGCGACGAGGAGATCAAGGCCACCAAGCGCAACTACGGCTGGCCCGAGGACGCGAAGTTCCTCGTCCCCGACGGCGTCATGGACCACTTCAAGGGCGGCATGGGCAAGCGCGGCCACGACCTCCGCGAGGGGTGGATGGCCCACTTCAACGAGTACAAGACCCGCTTCCCCGAGCTGGCCGACCACCTGTACAAGATGCAGCACCGGCAGCTCCCCGAGGGCTGGGACAAGGACATCCCGGTCTACCCCGCCGACCCGAAGGGCCATGCCGGCCGCGATTGCTCCGCCAAGATCCAGAATGCGATCGCCCAGCGCGTGCCGTGGATGATCGGCGGCTCGGCGGACCTCGCCCCCTCCACGAAGACCCGCCTCACGTTCAAGGACGCGGGCGACTTCGGCCACGACAACTACGCGGGCCGCAACCTCCACTTCGGCATCCGCGAGCATGCGATGGGCTCCATCCTGAACGGCCTCTCGCTCTCGAAGGTGCGGACCTACGGCTCCCAGTTCCTGATCTTCAGCGACTATGAGCGCGCCCCGATTCGGCTCTCGGCGCTCATGGAACTCCCGATCACGCACATCTTCACGCACGACTCGATCGGCGTCGGCGAGGACGGGCCGACCCACCAGCCCATCGAGCAGCTCATCTCGCTCCGCGCGATCCCCGGGCTCCACGTCATCCGGCCCGCGGACGCGAACGAGGTGGCCGAGGCGTGGCGCGTCATCATGAAGAACCATCACGAGCCGGCCGCGCTCATCCTGAGCCGGCAGGCGCTGCCGACCGTGGACCGGACGAAGTTCGGCGCGGCCTCCGGCTTGGCGAAGGGCGCGTACGTCCTGGCCGACGCGGCCGACGGCAAGCCGGAAGTCCTTCTGCTCGCGACGGGCAGCGAGGTCTACCTGTGCGTGCAGGCCTACGAAAAGCTCAAGGCCGACGGCGTCAAGGCGCGCGTCGTCAGCATGCCCTGCTGGGAGATCTTCGAGTCGCAGACCGCGGAGTACAAGGACAGCGTCCTGCCGCCGTCGGTCCGGGCGCGCGTGTCCGTGGAACAGGCCGGGGTCTTCGGCTGGGCCCAGTACGTGGGCCGCGGCGGGGCCTCGATCGGGATGCGGACGTTCGGCGCCTCCGCCCCGCTCAAGGAACTCCAGAAGAAGTTCGGCTTCACGGTGGATAACGTGGTCGCGACCGCCAAGGAACAGGTCGCGAAGTGGAAGCGGTAGGCCCACGACGGCCAGGCGGCCGTCGGGACCTTTTTTTTCGATTTGCCGCGCCGGAATGGCGGAACGATTCGGGCCGTCGTCGGGCGCAATCACGGTTCCCATGAACGAAGGAGTCTCAGCGTGCAACTCGGTATGATCGGATTGGGCCGCATGGGCGGGAACATGGTTCGTCGTCTCATGCGCAACGGCCACAAGTGCGTCGGGTTCGCCCGCGATGCGGCCAAGGTCGCGGACCTCGCCAAGGAAGGCATGACGGTCACGACGACGATGAAGGACTTCGTCGCCAAGCTCGAGAAGCCCCGCGCGGCGTGGGTGATGGTCCCCGCCGGCGATTCGACCGAGCAGACGGTCATGCAGCTCGCCGAACTGATGGAAAAGGGCGACACGATCATCGACGGCGGCAACTCGATGTACAAGGATGACGTCCGCCGCGCCAAGGCGCTGTCGGGCAAGGGCATCAACTACGTCGACGTCGGCACGAGCGGCGGCGTCTGGGGCGTGGACCGCGGGTACTGTTTGATGGTCGGCGGACCGAACGAGGCCGTCAAGCGGATCGAGCCCATCCTGCGCACCCTGGCCCCCGGCCGCGGCAACATCGACAAGACCCCCGGCCGCGACAAGAAGGGCGGGACGGCCGAGGAAGGCTTCCTGCACTGCGGCGCCTCCGGCGGCGGCCACTTCACCAAGATGATCCACAACGGCATCGAGTACGGCATCATGCAGGCCTACGCCGAGGGCCTCGACATCCTGAAGAACGCGAATTCCACCAAGCTCCCCGAGGGGCATCGCTTCAACTTCGACCTCGCCGACATCTGCGAAGTGTGGCGCCGCGGCAGCGTCGTCGGCTCCTGGCTCCTCGACCTCACGACCATCGCCCTGACCAAGGACGCGGCCCTCACGGAGTACGAAGGCCACGTGGCCGATTCGGGCGAAGGCAAGTGGACCGTCGAAGCCGCCCTCGCCGAGGACGTCCCGGCCGACGTGCTCACCGCCTCCCTCTTCGTGCGCTTCCGTTCGCGCCAGACCCACACCTTCGCGGAGAAGGCCCTGTCCGCCATGCGCGCCCAGTTCGGCGGCCACAAGGAAAAGTCCCAGGGCTAACGGCCCCCTGACCCAAAAGGGAAACGCACTCAATGGTCACCCCGATCATCAAGACGATCGAGGACGTGGAGCGGCTGGCCGCGGCGGCGGCGGAGGAATTCGTCCAGGCCGCGCGCGCTGCCATCGCCGCGCGCCAGCGCTTCACGGTGGCCCTCGCCGGCGGGTCGACCCCGCGGCGCACCTATGAACTCCTGGCCGCGGCTCCGTACCGCGACCAGGTCGATTGGGCGCGGGTCGAATTTTTCTGGGGAGACGAGCGCGGCGTCGCCCCGGACCACAACGACTCGAACTTTCACATGGCGAACGAGGCGCTTCTCCGGAAACTCGCCGTGCCGGGCGGACACGTCCACCGCATGAGCGCGGACCGGACCGACCGCGAAGGCGCGGCGCGCGACTACGAGGCGGAGCTCGCCCGGGTGTTCGGCTGCCCGGGCCCGCCGGCGAAGCCCCCCTCCTTCGACCTCCTGCTCCTCGGGATGGGACCGGATGCGCACACGCTGTCCCTCTTCCCGGGGACCCAGGCCCTCCAGGAAACCCCCCGTTGGGTGGTGCCGAACTTCGTCCCCAAGTTCGCCGACAAGGGGGATTTCGCGCACCGCCTGACCTTCACCAAGGGAATGGCAAACGCGGCGGCCCGCGTGGTGTTCACGGTGGGCGGCGCCGACAAGGCCGTGCCGCTCGCCGAGGTCCTCGAGGGGCCGCCGGATCCGGACCGGCTCCCGAGCCAGACCATACGGCCGGCCCCTGGACAACTCGTTTGGCTCGTGGAACGCGCCGCCGCGGCGCGCCTCACCAAGACGTCCTCGTGAATGGAGTGAATGCATGAGCGAACAAGGCTCTTTTCAGGTAACGGCGTCGGCCGGTCCGGCGCAGGCGCTCGAGCGGACTCGACGTCCCGATCCGTGCACGGTCGTGATCTTCGGCGCGGCGGGCGACCTGACCCAGCGCAAGATCATCCCCGCCCTCTACAACCTTTGCCTCGACGGCGCACCGAATGAGAAGCTCGCCGTCATCGGTTTCGCCCGAAAGGCCATGACGCGGGACGAATTCCGCACCAGCGTCCGCGAGACCACCGGCAAGTTCTCCCGGCGCAAGCCCGACGAGACCGTGTGGCCGAAGTTCTCGAACTCGCTCGACTACATCACCGGCGCGTTCGATTCGGCCGAAGACTTCCAGAAACTGAAGGCCAAGCTCGCCGAGGCCGACAAGAATTTCGGCACGGCCGGCAACCGCGTGTTCTACCTCTCCACGCCCGCCAACATGTTCCCCCCGATCCTCCAGAACCTCAAGGCCGCCGGCCTGATCTACGCCGACGCGAGCCCCGGCAAGGCCCCGTGGTCCCGCGTCATCATCGAGAAGCCCTTCGGGACCGACCTCGCCACGGCCAACGAGCTGCAGGGCGTCGTGGACGCGTGCCTCGACGAATCCCAGTGCTATCGCATCGACCACTACCTGGGCAAGGAAACCGTCCAGAACGTGTTGGTACTGCGCTACGGCAACTCGATCTTCGAAGAGCTGTGGAACCGCAAGTACATCGACCACGTCGAGATCACGGCCGCCGAAGAGTTGAACGTCGGCAACCGCGCCCGCTTCTACGATCAGACGGGCGTGATCCGCGACATCGTCCAGAACCACCTCTTCCAGGTCATGACCCTGGTCGCCATGGAAGCGCCGGTCTCCTTCGCCGCCGATGAGATCCGCGACGAGAAGGCGCAGGTCCTCCGCTCGCTCCGCCCGCTCCCCGAGGACCAGATCACGCAGAACGTGGTCATCGGCCAGTACAAGGGGTATCACGCGGAAGAGGGCGTCAAGCCCGGCTCCCGCACCCCGACGTACGTCGCGATGAAGGTGATGATCGACAACTGGCGCTGGCAGGGCGTGCCCTTCTACCTGCGTGCCGGTAAGTGCATGACCAAGCGCCTCACCGAGGTGGCCATCCACTTCCGTCAGATCCCGCTCTGCCTCTTCGGCAAGCAGGACGCCTGCCAGATCATCGACCAGAACGTCCTCGCGATCCGGATCCAGCCGGACGAGGGGATCTCCCTCCGGTTCGTCTCCAAGGTCCCCGGCGACGAGCTGGCCGTCGGCAACGTGCTGATGGACATGAGCTACTCGAAGGCGTTCAACAAGGCGATCGCCGAAGCCTACGAGCGCCTCATCGTGGACTGCATGCGCGGCGATGCGACGCTCTTCGCCCGCAGCGACGAAGTGAACTGGTCCTGGCGCTTCTGCTCGCCGCTCATCCAGGCGCTGGAGACACGCAAGGACATCCCGATCCCGTCCTATGAGCGCGGCACCGCGGGGCCGATGGAAGCCGACAAGCTCATCGCCCGCGATGGTCGTCGCTGGAGATCCCTGTAACCGCCTGTCCTGCCGCTCTTGCGCATCCGGCGCAAGAGCGGCAGGTCGCTATTCCCCCTCTTCCGTGCTCGGGAGAGGGTCGGGCCTCCGCCCGCCGACGCGCCTCGGCGCGTGCACCCGGGCGGGGGGCGCGCCGGACGCGGGCGCCGCGTTCGGCTTTTGGTTGAGGCTACGCTCGCTAGGATCCCCATGCCGATCCTCTGCGGCACCGACTTTTCCGAAGGGGCGGCCGACGCTCACCGCGCGGCCGCCTCCCTCGCTCGCCGTTTGAGCGAATCCGTGGTGCTCGCCCATGCGGCGGACCTGCCCGCGGCAAAGACCCCGCCGGACCCGGTCCGGGAGTCGCTCCTGGAAAGGGCCCGGGTGCTTCTCCGGGATCGGGCGAACGACATCCGCCAATCCGGCTTGGCGGTCGAGGAAGAGCTCCTCACCGGCATCCCCGACGAAGCACTCCTGGCCTGCGCGGATCGAGTGAACGCCCGCATTCTCGTGCTTTCCTCCCTGGGACGGCGCTCCGGCGCGGCCTGGTCGCTCGGCAGCACGGCCGATCGGGTTTCGCAGTCCTCGCGCCGCCCGATCCTGGTGGTGCGCGGCGGCGACGCCCTCGAGGCCTGGGCCCGCGGCGAGCGCTCCCTCCGCATCATCGTCGGCGTCGACTTCTCCGAGACGGCGGACGCTGCCATGCGCTGGGTCGCCGAGCTGCGCAAGGCCGGCCCCTGCGACGTGGTCGCCGCACACGTCTGCTTCCAGCCCGCCGAGCATCAACGCCTCGGCGTCCCCGCCCCGATCACCCTGGGTCGCATCCACCCCGACGTCGAGAAGGTCATTCTTCGGGACCTCGAGGCCCGCTTCGGCCCGCTCGCGGGGAGCGGCGAGTTGCGCTTCGTGGTGCGGCCCGGACTCGGGCGTACCGCGGACGTCCTGGTGGACCTCGCTGCCCAAGAGCCGGCGGATCTGCTGGTCGTTGGGACGCATCAGCGAAAGGGCATCGACCGTCTCTGGCACGGGTCGGTCTCCCACGACGTCTTGAATCTCTCGCGGCTCTCGGTCGCGGTCGTGCCGATGCCCGCGGTCACGGCTTCGACCACGCCGCCCATCCCGCGTCTACGCTCCGTCCTGGTGCCCACCGACCTGTCCGACGTGGGAAACCACGCGATCCCCTATGCCTACTCCCTCCTCGCGAGCGCGGGCACGGTCTTCCTGCTGCACGTCGCCGAGTCGCTCCATCCTGCGAGCTCCGCCGCCACGCGCGTCCACATCGTCCCGACGCCGGACCCCAAGGTGACCGCGCAACGCGCGTCGGACATCTCGGCGCGGCTGCAGACGCTGGTCCCACCGGAATCGAAGGTCCGCGGCATCGCGACCCGGCTGGAAATCGTCGAGGGAACGGACGTGACGGAGACCATCTGCCAGGTCGCGGAACGCCTCGGCGTGGACGCGATCTGCATGGGCTCGCACGGCCGCTCGGGCGTCTCCCGCCTCATCCTCGGGTCCGTGGCGCAGGGCGTCATGACCAAGAGCACCCGCCCGCTGCTCGTCATCCGCCCGCCCCGGGAGGGGTAGCCCACCCCTACGGACCCGGCCGCCCTCGCCGTCCTGGGCGACCGCCGTGCCTCGCTTCTCCCCCGGCCTTCGCAAGCTGCTCCTCGCCCCCGCCTAGGCGCTCACTTTTTTTTCGAGCGGAGCGCCTCCAGGGTCGCCTGGATGTGGGCCTTGACCGCGGGGTCGAAGAGGGAATCCAGGAAGGCCTCCCGATCCCCCGCGCGCTCCGCCTCGATCCGCCGCCGCGCCTCGCCGCGCAGCCCCGCCTTCGTACTCGCGTACGCGCGTCCCGGGGAGCGCGCGAGCCGCGCCGCGGTTTCGACCGCCTCCTCCTCGAGCATTTCCGCGGGGACCGCGCGGTCCGCCAAGCCGATCGCAACCGCCTCGTCCGCGCCGAACGTCTCCGCGGCCAAGAGCACGCGATTCACCGCCGGCGGCGCGACCTGGAGCCGGACCAGCTCGGGCACGACGCGCGGGAGCGAGATCCCGAGCTGCACTTCGTTGAGTCCCATCCTCAGTTCGCTGTTCGCCACGAGCCGGAAATCCGCCGTGAGCGCCATGACCGTGCCGCCTGCGATGGCGTGTCCGTTCACGGCCGCGACGACGGGCCGCGGCATGCAGAACCAGCCGAGGGTCATCCGCTCGAAGAGGTCCAGGAACCGGCTCAGCGCCGGTCGGTCCAAGGCGAGGACCTCGCCGAGATTCAGCCCCGCGGAAAAGAAACGCCCGGCGCCCGTAAGCACGACGCCGCCCCGCCCCGCGGCCGACAGGCGTTCCGCGGCGGCGGCGAGGGCCTCGACCATCGAGGCGCCGAGCGTGTTCGCCTTCCCGTCCTGCATGCGGACGACCGTCACGCCGCCTTTTTCCTCGAAGACCAGGGGATCCATGCGCGGCCCTTCCTACTTGTTGTGCACGTAGCTCCACCGCGAATCGTTCGCGGTCAGCTCCTCGTTGCTGGGGTCGTAGTGGGTGTACTCCGCGCCGCAGCCGCACTTCGGCGACCCGTCGTTGGACTTCGTCCAGCAGGTCGGGCACATCGTCCACTTGAGCTTGAGCGCCTTCTTGAAGAGGTCCCGCTCCTCCACCACCCGGGCGTTGAGCGTGATGAATTCGGCGAAACCCGCCGGGGTCTCATCTTTCTGGAAGACGGCCCGCCACGGGCAGGCGGGCACGCACAGGTTGCACTCGATGCACTCGGTGGGATGGATGTAGAGCTGGTCGGGGAGGCCGTTCGCGGGATCGGGGGCGATGGGCTCGTAGAAGCAATCGACCGGGCAGACCTCGGCGCACGCCGTGTCCTTGCAATCCTGGCACAATCCGGTGACGACCATGAAGCCGGCCATGGGGCTCCCTTTCGTGAATGGGACCGGGACTCTTTTTTGAAGGCGTCGGACGCTCGGGGGCTGGGCGCCCAAGGATACGGTCCGAGACCGCGCTTGTCAAGGTACGGCGCCGCGGATCTTCTCCAGTTCGTCGGGGTCGTGCGCGCAGAAAATCCGCACCTCCTCCCGGCGTTCGCGGACCAGCGCACGAAGGCGCTCCTGGTTCGACAGGCGCGCCGTGCGATCGGACTCGATCCACGCCTGGAAACAGGCCATGCCGAGCGAGGGGCGGTGGTCCCGCGGTGCGAGCTCACGATCGGAATTGTAGGCGTCGCCCGCGTGGAGCAGCCAGCCCTGGCCGGCGCGTACCGCGACGCCGCAGTGCCCGGGGGAATGGCCGAGGAGGGGCAGCAGCACCACTTCGACCGAAAAGCCTTCGATCCGGCCGGCCGTCTCCAGCCCGAACCAGCGCTCCCCGCCCGCGGAGTGCCGCACCCACCGCGGACCGTGGCTCCAGAGCACCGGATGATACCTGCGGGCATGGACCAGCGTGCGGCGCGCCATCGCGGCGTCGAGTTCGCGGTCCAGCACGTGGACCTGCGCCCGCGGAAAGTCCGGGAGCCCGCCCGCATGGTCGAGGTCGAGGTGCGTGAGGACCACGTGCCGCACGTCCTCGGGGCGATACCCGAGGCGGACCACCTGCCGGAGCGCGGGCTCCTCCGGGTCCAGCCGCGGGCCGCCAAAAAAAAGAAACTCCTGGCCGACGTGGCCGCGCGGGTCCGCGACGTCCTGCACGCCAAAGCCGGTGTCGAGGAGGAGGAGGCCCTCGGCCCCCTCGACCAGCACGCAGTGGCAGATCATCCGCGCCGGGGCGAGCCAGCCCCCCTTGCCCATGATCACGCGCTGCCCGCCCAGCGGGGATAGCGTGCCGCAATTCAAGTGGTGAATGCGCATCGTCCGTGCTTCTCACCAGGGAGACAAGGGGACCGGACCGCGGGTATTTTAGCCGCCGCCCGCTCCCCGTGGCAAGGGACAAGGCGCGTCCTGCCCACGCCTGTGAACGGCTTCGACCGGCTGGACATGATGTTTCTATCCGTGGCCCGCTCCTCCTGTTATCCTGTCCTCCTCGCGAGCAGGACGTCGTCCTCGTGAATTCCGCGTGCCGCATGGGGTTCGTGCATCGCAGCTCCCGTGAAAGAGGGCAGGGACGGGGGACAGGGAACTGTATCCGTTCACCACCAAGCCACCGAGAAACGGGAGCTGCACGGAGGAGTCTTGCAGGAATCCCTGTACCTGCATTTCGCAGAATTGATTCCGCAGGTCTCTTTTCTGACAGGATAACAGGATGAACGGGATACGGCATGGGAGGATCCAGTCAATCCTGTTATCCTGTCAAAAAGAGGCGCCGAGTGTATGAGTCAGCGTACCAGCCTCTCCGTGCCTCCGTGGTGAAACGAGCGAGCCCGTGAACGGCTACAGGGAACTTTTCGAGGCCGGCAGTTCCGGGCGCTTTTTCGGCGAGCCACCCGCATGAACGGAGAAACCCCGGGACCCAGGCGGGGCCTGTGCGAAGCCCACGTGCTGTGGGCGATCTTCCTCCTTGCGCTCGCCATCCGCCTTGCCCTGAACGCGGACCCCGCGGCCCGACTGTTGCGGATCCCGCGTGCGCCGCGGATGGATTCCTGCGTCTACGACACGCTCGCGACCAACCTGCTCCGCGGTTACGGCTTCGGCCTCGAACCGCCCGACGCGAGCTACGTCCCCCTCTTTCCCCTCTATGTCGCGGCCGTCTATTTCTTCTTTGGCCACAGCTATCTGGCCCTCGCCGTCGCGAACGCCGTCGTCAGCTCGCTCGGCTGCGTCTTCACCTACCTGCTCGGTCGGGACCTCGTCTCACGCCGCGTGGGAGCGCTCGCCGCGCTCCTCGCGATCGGAGGGTGGAGAGCCCTCCAGTTCGTGCCGCGCATCCTCACCGAAACGCCGACCCTCACGCTGGCGACTTTCGCGGCATGGTGGCTCGTGCGGACCCGCCGGCAGCCCACGCCGCGACGGCAGGCCGTCCTCGGCGCCCTCTCCGGCCTGCTCCTGCTCTTGCGGGCGCAGATGCTCGGGTTCGTCGCGGTCGCCGGCCTACTCGCGGCCGCCGCTGAGGCGGGTTGGCGTCGCCGCTTGCGCGCGCTCGTGCTCGGGGCATGCGCGGCAGCCCTGGTCCTGTCCCCCTGGTGGGTCCGGAATTGGCTCGTGCTCGGCGACTTCGTCCCGTTGTCGCGTCAGGCCGGCGGCTACCTCGCCGCGACCGTCCTTCCAGGGTCGAGGGACGGCCTCCCCCACTTGCCGGGGGACCCCAACACGACGGAGGCGGCGCTTCTCCGGGAAGCGGATTCGCGGCTCGAGGGGCTGTCCGAGTCTGAACGAGCGCAGCTTGGCTATCAGCGACTCGCGGCCTTCGTCCGCGAGCAGCCCCTCCTTTACCTCAAGTTCATCGGCTTCCGCCTGCTCGCGATGTGCGACCTGCTGCCCTTCGACTACTTCACCACCCACTTCACCTGGAAGTGGGTCGCCAAAAGAACGCTCTATTTCGGCATCCTGGCGCTCGCGTTCGCCGGCATGGCCTTTGATCCCCCAGGAAGGCGTCGTGCCGCGGGATGCCTCGCGCTGGTGGCGGGCTACCTCCTTCCCCTCGCCATGCTCGGCGGCGCCGACTCGCGGTATCTGCTCCCCGTGGAACCGCTCCTCTGGGTGCCCGCGGCGCGCATGCTGGAGGTGGTTGTCGAACGCATGGGCCGGCGGGACCTGCTCGCACGCCTCTTCGGCGCGCTCGACGCCGCACCGCCGGCGAGCGCGCCTTCCCGACCTGCATGGCTCGCAGGCACGCTGCTCGTTGGCCTTTTCCTCGCAGCCGCACGCATCGGGGTCGGCACGAACCACGCGCGGATCCGCATCCCTCCGCCGGCGGCACAGAGGCTGCTCGACCGCCCATGCACGCACGAACCCCATGCGTACTCCGCATCCGGACCGCGGGTCGAGTTCCGCGCCACGCTGAGCGACCGTCCGGCGCTGCCCGAGGAAGTGCCGGCCGAGGCCTATGCGAACGACCCTACGTATCCGCCGGAAGCCTTTCGCGACCGCTTTTGGCTCGCCTATTCGCGGCGCGAGTCGGAGCACGGGCCCGCCACCGTCACTCGCTACGTCTGCCTCGCCGGCGTGAGGCTCCCGGACGACTTGCGGGAAGACGAGGTGGTGCGGATCCGGGGCTGCGTCCTCGCCCACACCAACGCGGACTGGATCCAGGCCCATGACGTCACCCGCTGACGGCCCCGCCCCCGCCGCGCCCGCGCAGGCGCCGACTCGTTTCCGCGAGTCCCACCTCGTCGGGGGCATCTTCTTTCTCGCGCTGGCCGTGCGCCTGCTCCTGAACGTGGACGCGGTCGCGGTGCCGCTCCGGATCTACCGGACGCCTTACATGGACTCGTGGGAGTATGAAAACCAGGCGCTCAACCTGCTCCGCGGGAACGGCATCGGCAGCGAGCCGGGAGACGCCTACTACATGCCCTTCTTCAGCCTCTATGTCGCGAGCGTCTACTTCGTGTTCGGCCACAGTTGGCTCGCGCTGTCGCTCCTGAACGCGTTGGTGAGTTCGGCGGGGTGCGTGTGCCTCTACCTGCTGGGTCGCGACGAGGGTTCGCGATGCGCGGGCTTCGTCGCCTCGCTCCTGGCCGTTTTCTGGGTGCCGCACCTGCGCCTCGTGCCCCAGGTATTGACGGAAACGCCGACCCTTGCGCTGACGACCCTCGTGACCTGGTGGCTGCGGCGGACGTGTGCGGCCCCGTCGTGGCGGCGCCAAGCGGCGCTAGGCGCGGCGTTGGGGGTCCTCCTCCTCTTCCGCGCGCAAATGGTCGGCTACGCGGCGGCGGCGCTCCTCGTGGTGGCAACGGCAACGGCGCCGGCGCCCGCGGGCGGGGGGTGGGGAGCCCGGCAACGCCTGCGCGCCGCCTGCGTCGCCACCCTCGCGCTCGCGCTGGTCATGAGCCCCTGGTGGATCCGGAACTGGCTCGCGCTCGACGCCTTCGTGCCGCTCTCGCTCCAGGGGGGCGTCAACATGGCGCTGACGAACACCCCCGAATCCAAAGACGGGCTCTATCATCCGGCCGGCGATCCTGACGCTCGCGAAACGGAGCTGCTCGAACGGCTGCGCGGCGAGCTACGGGGCAAGCCCCGGCTGGAACAGGCAAGGCTGGGCCTGCGGAAGACGGTGGGGTTCGTCTCGACCCACCCGCTCGTCTTCCTGAAGTTCGCGGTCTACCGGACCCTGGCCGCGCTCGACCTGCTGCCGCTCGACTATTTCAACGCCCGCGTCTCGTGGGGCCGCGTCGTGCATCGCTGCGCGCACGTGCTCTTGCTGCTCCTCGCCCTCGCGGGACTCGCGCTGCCGCCCATGGCTCCCCGGGGCGCGCTCTGGCCGGTGGTCCTCTTCGCGGGCTTCCTCGCGCCGCTCTCGCTGACGACCATCAACGAGGGGCGGATCCTCTTCCCGGTGCAGCCCCTCCTCCTGCTCCTCGCCGCGTACGCGGTCGCGGCGCTGCTCAAGCGCAGAGGGGCGCTGGAAGGGCTCGAGCGCCTTCCCTCGCTGTCGGCTCCTTCCGCACGAGGCATGCTGCGGGGCGTGCTGTCCCTGACCGTGCTTCTCGCGCTGCTCCGGCTGGGCTACGGGGCCCGCCACGAAAGGATGCTTTTGGAGCCGCCCGCGGGGGCGCGGCGATTGGACCTCCCCTGCGCCGACCCGGAGGGGCCGCTGCTGGCTGATTTCGATGCGGCTCGCGACTCGGCGCACCCACGCGTTCGGCTTCGCGCCCGAGTCACCGCCTGTCCGGCCGTTCCTCAAGAAGCGCTCAGCGGACGCACCCCGGCCGAGGCGGGCCTCCCCGGCGTAGCCTTTCAAGAACGCTTCGTCGTCGCCTACTGCGAGGCGCCCGCACCGACCGGAGAGGGCGGCGATCGCCGGCCGTTCTCCCTCTGTCTCCGCGGCGCGGACCTGCCACCAGATTTGCGCGAGGACGAATCCGTTCTCGTCAGCGGCTGCGTCCTGGCCTGGGACGGGGGGGCGTGGGTGCAGGCGGAGAGGGTGGAGCGGGTGCAGTAGTGCGGGCGGACGCGGCGCGGCTCAAGTCGCTGCGAGCGAGGAGGGCCCGCATCGAGCCGAAGTGGGAAGCATCGGGCATGCGTGACGAGTCGGCAAACAGGGCGAGGTCTTGCAGGCGAAGGGGAACGTCTGCGGGGCCACGCGCACGCTCGGCGGCATCCGCGGCATCCAATGAGGCCCGGCGCGGGCAGGACGGAGACGTGCGAAGGGTGGAGGGTGGAGGGACGGTGGGAGGGCGGGAGAGCATGCCAGCGGCCGAGCGCAGGGAGAGTGGCGGCGATACGCCGCTTGTCCGGGATTTCCTAGACCGCGAGCTCAAGCAGCTCCTGGCTTGGCCGGAGCATTTGCGGACCCTGGTCCGACTGGCGGCTGAATCGGCCCGCACGCGATCGGAGGTGGCATTCATGGGCACGACGATGGCGGAGTACCTGATCCGGAAGGGCAGAGCCCTGGGCAAGGCGGAGGCCAAGGCCGAGGGTGTGCTCCGTGTCCTGGAACGACGGGTCGGGGCCGTCCCCAAGGCGCTGAGGGCCCGCGTCGTGCGTGTCGATGATCTCGCCGTCCTCGACCGCCTCCTCGACTGGGCACTCGCCGCGCCCACCCTCAAGGCCTTTGCGGCCCGGGCCTGAGCGCCCGCCTCCAGCGTCGCGACCACCGTTACCCGCGGGCGCCCGCCCCGCCTACATCTCGACGTCCATCTCCCGCATTCGCGCGAGGACGCGCTCCGCCTTCGAGACGCCCTCGGGGCAGTCGACTCCATCTCGGCAAGGTCCACGAGCTCGATGTACGCGGCCGGCGCATCGTCGAGGAGCGCGCTGAGTGCGTCCTCGCACTCGATGTCGATGGTCCCGCGCAAGACGTCTCCCGCGTGCCCGGAATCCAACCGGGCGACGCCGCGAGCTGGACACTCGCGGATTGCCCTGACCGGTGCCGGCAGTCGGCATAGAATGGGCCAATTGCCCGTGGCGGCGGCCACCCTGGTGCAGGGCACACGCCCTGGGTCGCGGGGGAGATGCGGAATTCATGGCAAGGCAGCCCAGATTTACTCGATTCAGGGCCCTGCTCGTCACCCTTCTGTCGGCGGGGGTCGTGCTGTGCGCGCTTCCATTTCAAGCAGAGGAGCCCGCGCCGCCGTTGCGGGGGGCCCGGCGCGCGACGCACTCCGATCCGATCCGTCACCCGACCCCGCCTCGAGCCCGGCCGTGGGCTCCGCAGGCGCCGCGGGAGATCGATCCGCATCGGATCAGGCACCGGTCCTCTTCGCGGGAAACTACGTGCTCTCCCTGCTTACGACCGACGAGTTTCCGCTCGAGGACGGCTCGGCGTATCGGAAGGTCGCGATCCAGGTGCGGGGACGGCTGCGCTATGAACCCATCGCGGAGGACGACAGGGCGGTCCGGCTTTCCATGCGGTGGATCGCTTACGAGCGGGTCCTGTCGGTCGACGGGCAGGATGTCGAACGTGACCAGACCCCGCCTCCCGCGGCGGAGATCGAGCTTGAAAAGGCGGCTGGCAAGCTTCAAATCGCCGGAGGGCCGGAGTCGAAGTGTCGTATCGCGCGTCCATGAAGCGGACGAACGACAACACAGGGGAATACGTGAACCATCAGGCGACGGCCGGGATCGCACTCCGGTTTTGAGGCGCCGCGGGATGCACCGGCGCATCGGCTCGGGCGCACGCCTCGTGTCCGTGCTCCTCCTCTGCGTGGCCGCAGGCTGCTCGACTCCCGAGACCGAACGGATCGTGCCCCGTGACGCGCAGGCGGGGCCCACTGCCACCGGAAATGCTCCACCGGCGACCGGGCCTCGAGCGGATGCCGCCCAAGTCGAATTTGCACTCAGCCTCGGGACGCCCGCGCCGGCGGCCGGCACCACCCGCCGCCTCCGCGTCTCATGGTCGGAGCGTCTCCTTCGGGCTGCGGACGGATCACCCCTGGAGCTGCGAATCCTCCCCCTGCGTTTTCAAGCGATCGTCAACGACGGCCAGGGTGCCCGCGCCGCCGATCCGGCCTTCACCGCCGCCATCCGCTGCTGGCGCCGCGCTACCGACCCCATCGATCGCACAATGGCCGTCGAGGCGGCGGCCGAACCGCCCGCGACCGCGATCGCGTCCACGCGGCCGTCCGAGCTCTCCCTCTGGAACTCGACCCTGCCGCTGCTCCTCCTGATCGAGGAGCTTGCCTATGTCGTCCTGCCCGCATCCTCGGATCGAGCAGCGCCGGAATGGCGGATCGAGCTCGACTCGACGGGGTTCGCGCGCCGGACCAGGCTCGGGGCGTGGTTCGAAACAGGGCTGAGCGCCCGCGCAAAACAAACTGCGCAGCTTTGGACCTCGAGGCTCCTGGGGGTGCGGCCCTCTGGGCCGCGCCCCCAGGCATCGGTCGATCCGCGAAAACACAAAGTCATTCTTGCGTGGGCGCTAACTCCACTTGACCCTTCTCCCCGCTCCAATGTAAAATCCGAAAGAGGCATTCGAAGCCGGCAGGACATCCGCGAACAGAGGCTGCGTGGGCAAATGGATCCAACGCCGAACTTGACGCTTCTCCCCCTCGGCACGAACTTCGGCCGGCTTGCTCCCAACGGCGCCGGCCCGACGCGTGCCCGGGACTTCGAGCGGATGCACACCGACGAGCACAACCCGATGGAGCTGATCGGAGGGTGGGTAGTACCGATGTGCCCGGGAGATTTCGATGCCGGGCGCGCGCTTGCCAAGCTGAGCGCCCTGCTCCTGTCGATGGCGACTGATCGAGGCTGGGAGCTCTCCCTGGACGCCCGCCACGAGCTCCGGGCTCCACCGGACACCATCGTGTTCCCCGACATCGCCGTCCATGCCGCGGGGAGCGTTCCCTACATCCTGGATACGCGCACGATCGGACGGATACCCGACCTCGTCGTGGAGATCCTCGGGGAAAACACTTACGAACGGGACATCGCGCCACGCGGCGCCAAATTCCTCGCCTACCAGATGAGCGGCGTACGCGAGTACTACTACGCATGGCCAGACGGCCGCGACGCCGCGGGCTTCGCCCTCCGAGACGGTCTCTTCGTTCCGCTGCCGCAAGACCTGGACGGCTTTTTCGCCAGCCCGCTCCTCGGTCGAAGCCTCCGGTTCGGTGCGAATCCAAAAGTGCGTTAGGGGCCGGCGACGTTTACACCCACGGGCGTGGGGCAGCACACCGGCGGATCGAGGACATCTTCCCAATCCATGCCCTGACGCCCATTCGCGCGGGCCAGAGGCCCGCGCCCCCAGGGGGGGGCGCCACTCGACGCGCGCAGTCATGCAGCACACCACACCCGCGCGGAACTCAGTTGACGCTCGTGCGCGCCGGCCACGCCACCGAACGGGTGACCCGGCGCAGGATGCGACGCACCGGATAGGCCTGCAGTCCGGCCCTCACTTTTTCTCGGTTTCCTTCGGCTTCCCCTTCCCGCCCTTCGCGCGCAGCGCCTCGGCCCGGAGCCGCAGTTTCTTCGCCTCGAGCCGCTTCACCTCCGTCTCGACGCTCATCGATGCGGCCTCGTTCTCGAGGGCAGTCGCCTCCGCGTCCAGTTCGTCCGCGCTCTTTCCCTGGGCCCGGTCCTCGTCCGCGCGCACGACCGACTCGCCCCAAAGCTTGCGCAGCGCGGCTTCGATCGCGTCTTTCACTCCGGGCTCGGTTTCGACTTTCGCCCGGTCCAGCAGCGCCGCAGCCGCCTTCGCGGGCTTCATCTGCGCGAGGGCGCCCGCCGCCGCCGAGCGCGTGCGGAAATAGGGATCCGAGAGTGCCTTCAACACCGCCTCCACCACGCGCGGGTCCTGCGGCGCGAGCTGCGCAAGCTGCTCCATCGCGATCCGCGTGACGCGGTGCATCGCGCCCGCCTCCCAGGGGCGCGTCACGAACGCGAGCAGCTCCGGAATCGCCTTCACGTCCCCGGACCTCGCCAGCCCCTCGATCGCCCCGCTCCGGATCGCCTCCCGATACGAAGGCCGGCGGAGCGCGCGTCGCAGCACCTCCGGCGCCGACGGCGCGCGGCAGGCGCCGAGGGAGCGCATCGCCTCCTCCACCACCTCGTCGCTGCCGTCCCGCTCGAACGCTTCGACGAGCGCGGCCTCGACCTTGTCCGCCGGCTGCTTTCCCAGGCCGCGCGCCGCCGCCCGGCGGACCTCCGCGCGCGGGTCGCGCATCGCCTCCAGGAGGGCGGTGAGCGCGCCTTCCGCGTCGGCCTCCACGAGCGAGTCCACGATGCGGGCGCGCACGCCGTAGAACGGCTCGTCTTTGAGGGCCTTCTCCAGGAGCCTCCTGCCCTCCTTCCCCTCGCGTCCCAGTCGTTCCGCCGCCTCGTAGCGGCCGGTCACGTCGGGATCGCGCGTGAGCTGGGCCGCGAGCATCGGGAGCGGCAGCTCGAAATCCAACCGCTTCGGCACGCGCCCTCCGACGTCGAAGCGCACGAA
This sequence comes from Planctomycetota bacterium, assembly GCA_016197205.1. Classification (GTDB taxonomy): domain Bacteria; phylum Planctomycetota; class MHYJ01; order WSZJ01; family JACPWG01; genus JACPWG01. The sequence goes on along the minus strand of JACPWG010000096.1, from coordinate 1,099 downwards.
GTCCGGCTCCCGCGGAAGCACGACCTCGAACTCTTTCTCGCGGGCGTCCACGAGCACGGGCCGGGCCTCGACGCGCGCCCCACGCTCCCCCTCGGCGTAGCCGAAACCGAGGGTGACCGGCAGGCGATAGACCCCGCGCCCGAGCGACTCCGGCTGGGTCTGGCGAACGCGGATGACCGCGCTCTTCGGCTCCACATGCCACTCGTACTCGACCACGAGGTCCGGGACGCCGGCCCCGTACACCCATTGGTCGAAGAACCACTTCAGGTCCTCGCCGGAGGACTCTTCCATCGCCTTGCGGAAGTCCTCCGAGGTCACGCAGGCATCGCGATGCTTGGCGACGTAATGTCGGATCCCCTCGCGGAACCGGTCGTCACCGAGCACGCCGCGCAGCGTGTGCAGGACGACGGAGCCCTTCGTGTAGTTCATCCCCGCGGGGAGGTCGAGGGGCTTCTTCTCCTTGCCGGCCTCGCGCTTCAGGTTCGCCAGGAGCTCGGGGGTCGTCGCGTGCGCGACGCTCCGCACGGTCTGGAGCCGGTCGATCGCGAACTCCTCCGCCCCGCGGTCGCGCTCCGTCCAGAGAGCGGCAAAGTAGGTCGCGAAGCCCTCGTTCAGCCACATTTCCTGCCAGTCCTTGCAGGTGAGGAGGTCGCCGAACCATTGATGGACGAGTTCATGGGCAACGAGGTTGTCGGCCTGGTAGTCGAGGTGCGCGCGCGGGGAGTGGAGGGCGCGGAGGTTGAGCGTGGTCACCGAGGAATTCTCCATGCCGCCGTAGCTGAAGTCCCAGACGGTCGTCTGCGCGTAGCTCGGGTACGGGTAGGCGCAGCCGGTGTATTCGGAGAAGAACTCCATCATGCGAGGGGTGAGACCGAAGGCGAGTCGTGCGGCGGTCCGTCGGCCGGGCGGGACGTAGGCACGGAGGGGGATGCCCTTCCAGTCGCTTTCGTCGACGTCGAATTTGCCGACGATCAGGCTCACGAGGTAGCTGACGAGGTTGTGTGCGAAGCGGTAGACGAAGAGGGTCTCGCGGCGCGGCGCCGGCGGCGGGGCGGCGGCGGCGGCGGCGACCGAGGCGGCGGCGGCGGCGGGCGCGGGG